>JBEBPN010000025.1:0-61246 GCA_040395895.1 Dysgonomonas hofstadii | reverse complement strand
GAGAGAGAGAGAGAGAGAGAGAGAGAGAGAGAGAGAGAGAGAGAGAGAGTAAGTTAAATTTTCATCCCCTTCCCTATTTACAACATAATCATTTTTTAAAGTTACACACATACTCAATGTGCGTCCGCACGTGTGAGTCTCAATGCATGCACATGCCTCAGTGTGCGCATATACGCAAAAGCTTAGCCAATAATTTTCTAAAAATCAAAAGCTGTTTTAATTTTTATGTCCAAAAATTAAACAGATACCTGTTAGTGATGTGCCATAAGGCATGTTGCACAGGCCTGCTTAGTTTTCTCAACATACTACAAATTCAATGCCTGAAGAAAAATGGAGGAATTGTATTACTTTACTCATTACCGAAGTATTGTCTATTGTCTTCAATATTTGTCTTGCCTTCATTATCCTGCCATCTATTTGTGAAAACCGATGCCAGATACTTCAGCGCATTGATTATTTCAAAATGCGATTTAATTAACAACTATATGAATTTTTAAACTTAACTAAACTATTAAAAAAGATGAAGACAAAACTATTAGTTTTATTATTAAATGCACTTTTAACAATATGCGGATCGAGCAACATTATGGCTCAGGTAACTATCGGAAACGGAACCCCGCCTCAAAGTTTCTCTGTGCTTGAAGTATCCACAGCCGAAACAAAAGGAGGACTGCGCCTGCCACAACTTACCACTACACAACGAAATTCCCTATCGCTGCCAACGATAAGCGAAGACAACAAAAAGGAAAGTGCAAAAGGACTGGCAATATTCAACACTGAGACCAAGTGCTTTGAATTCTGGAACTCTATGGAATGGATAAGCCTGTGCAACGGACAAGAACCCGGCCTTGTAGAATTTTCGGATTGTGATAAGATAGTGGCTGTAGGAGCATATGACATGGACAAACCGATCAAAGATCAGACATTACATATCGATGTTCTTGTTAACGTGACCAAGATGGGATCTTATGTTTATTCAGCTGTCTGCAATGGGGTCACATTTGAGGCCAGAGGAACATTTGTTAATCTTGGCCCTACTACTGTGAGCCTCTATATAGACATCTCGGGCGGAACGCCAACAGCTGCCGGAACTTTCAATGCCACTGTTACCATCACACCAGTAGACGGAGATCCTGATCCTACTACGGTAGTGTGTACAAGTACACCTGTTAAGTTCCTGAAAAGGTCGGAAGCCGTACTGAAAATACTCAATATAATTGGTGATGAAAATTCAACAGGTCTGATCAGTGGCGGAGGCAGTTCCGGATATAGCAGCAGTTATGTATATGCGGCTGTCGGAGCATGACTCAACGGAACATCAACATCTATAACGGGTACAACGATAAGTGCTCCCAGAGTATATGCAGGTACACAAAACGTGCAAGTCGTAAATATTCCGATGCAGGGAGCAATGGCTGTCTTGCAAACTCAACTTGCAGACGCATCTATCGTCTGGGTATCGTCTTCTGAAAAACATCATTATGGCGTAGGGCAGCTACTTAACGAATGGAGTAAGGCAGGAAACGGTATTGTAATGATCACCGGAGACAAAGCAGCAGAATCGACTGTGGCAAATTCGTTGGGATATTATATAGAAGATGGTAGTGCTGCCTATGGGACAATGTATGGAGGCCGGTTACCCGAAGTATTTTCATCGGCCAACGGCGCACCATTCAATATAGGGACAATCAGTCAGGGCATAGGCTATAGTGGTGCTAACTGCGGATATATATCATCAAAAACAGGAACAGTATTTATGACTGTCGACGGCTATCCTTCAGCCTTTGCTGACTTGTCAAACGGCGTATTTATATTCGGCGATAAATTTGGATCTGTATCTTCCGGTGACAGATGGAATAACTTTGCCAGAGTACTGACCGATATATTTGTATGGTCGCTCAAAAATGCTCCTATCCATTAATAAATAATTATATCATTCTAAATTTAAGGTTGAGGTTGCCGGGAAAGTTATTACAAGATAATACACTTTTTCGGCAACCTTTTTTATATTTGTATTTCTCTAAATCGAACTGTCTGATGTCATCATTATGGAATCCGTGGCATGGTTGCCACAAACTAAGCGAAGGTTGCCGAAATTGCTATGTGTATCGTGGCGATGCCCGGCGCGGTGTAGACAGCACCGTAGTAACTCAGACTAAGAACTTCGATGTACCTGTACGAAGAAAACGAAACGGAGAATACAAAATCCCATCCGGAAATGATGTATATACCTGTTTTACATCCGATTTCTTTATAGATGCTGCCGATCTGTGGCGGCCTCAGGCATGGGAAATGATACGCGAACGAAGCGATCTTAACTTTCTGATGATCACAAAACGTATCGACCGTTTTCACCTTTGTGTGCCCGACGATTGGGGCGACGGCTACGATAATGTAACTATATGCTGTACTGTAGAAAATCAGGACAGAGCCGATTACAGGCTGCCCATCTACAAAGAGGCTCCTATCAAACATAAAATGATTATCTGCGAACCCCTTCTGGAGCGCATAGACCTTACCCCGTATTTCGGCACATGGGTAGAACATGTTACTGCGGGAGGCGAATCGGGGAAAGACACCCGCCCCTGCAATTTCGACTGGATAATGGAGATTCACGACCTGTGTATCCGCAATGACATTTCATTCTGGTTCAAACAAACAGGCTCCCGCTTTATAAAAGACGGCAAGCTGTACGACATACCAAGACGGATGCAGCACTCACAAGCCCGAAAAGCGGGAATAAATTATAAGCGGAGGTTAAGAATAGATTAATTTACCCCTTATCGACCGGATTCAGATTAAAAACTCTTTTCCTTTTCGCTACTTAACAAATTATCTTCTAAATTTGTTATTCTATAAAATAACGATTAGAAAATGACGGATCAATTAAAAGAAATAGTGTATTCCCGCGATACGATAGAGTTTGTTACGGTAGCAGTGCAGTATTGTGCTTATCTCGAAAATTTTGAGGAAGTAACGGAAACCGAACTTACCGATAAACTCACAAAGCTGCTCCCCCTACTCTATCTGAAAACCGCACTTGTTCCCGAAACGGACACGGTAAACGAAGATGCCCCCGAAATAAGTGTGACCGAAGATGATTATAATTACATATCGTCCAAACTGTATAATATATACCTGAACAACGATGCATATCTCGAAGTCTTCCTGCAAGATATGAAATACAGTGAAACGCCTATTGCCGCCAGCATCAGTGAAGACCTTGCCGACATATATCAGGATCTGAAAAACTTTGCCACTATATTCGAGCGCGGTATAACAGAGAATATGAACGACGCATTGTATGTCTGCATAGAAAACTTCAAGGCGTACTGGGGACAGAAACTTGTAAATGTACTACGAGCACTACACTCGCTCAAATATACAGCCGACACCGACCTCTTCGATGAAGAGAACTCCGAACCTATTGATACTGACGAATTATGGTGAATACAATATCTAAAGAGGAATTATCGGGTTACCCTCAAGAGATTTTTACTGGCAGAATTATAGTTGTACAAAGTGAAAGTGAAGCAACAAAAGCATGTTCATACCTGGAGAAATATAATATAATCGGATTCGATACGGAGACCCGTCCGGCTTTTCGTAAAGGTGTATCGCACCAGATAGCCCTGATGCAGTTATCGACAGACGATACCTGTTTCCTGTTCCGGCTCAATATAATAGGACTGCCCGATTGTCTGGCAAATATTCTGGTAAACCCTGCCATAAAGAAAATAGGGCTTTCTCTGCGTGACGATTTTTCAGCTATCCACAAGCGTAAATCTCTTGCCCCTTCCAACTTTGTGGAACTACAGGCATTTGTCAAAGATTATGGTATAGAAGACAATGGTTTACAGCGTATTTATGGCATACTTTTTGAAAAAAGAATATCGAAAGGACAACGCCTGTCGAACTGGGAAGCCGATACATTATCCGATGCTCAGAAAATGTATGCTGCCATAGATGCGTGGGCTTGTCTGAAGATATACAAAGAATTGGAGCACAGAGAAAAAATAAAATAAGACATATGGCATTTATAGATTATTACAGCATATTGGGTATATCCAAAACTGCCAGTGCAGACGATATAAAAAAAGCATACCGCAAACTGGCAAGGAAATACCATCCGGATATCAACCCTAATGATGAAGAAGCGAAGAAAAAATTTCAACAGATAAACGAAGCTAACGAAGTTTTATCTGATCCTGAGAAACGAAAGAAATACGATGAATACGGCGAAAACTGGAAACACGCCGAAGAATATGAGAAAGCCCGTCAGCAACAATCACAAAATGGAGGTTTTGCCGATTTTGGCAGTTTTGGAGGCTTCAGCGGAGGGACTTATAGTTTTGGCGGAGACGACGAAGATGGATTTTCAGACTTCTTTGAATCATTATTCGGAGGCAGCAGAGCATCATCAGGCAGTAGGCGCAGTAGTAGAGGATTTCGTGGTCAGGACTTCACTTCGGAGCTTCACCTCGACTTACGCGATGTGTATGAGACACATAAGCGCACTATAACCATCAATGGCAAAAACCTGCGCATTACCATTCCGGCCGGTGTAACAGACGGACAGGTGATAAAGCTTGCCGGACAGGGCGGGCAAGGTGCGAATAGTGGACCTAATGGCGATTTGTACATTACATTCGTAATAGCCGAAGACCCTAATTTCAAGCGAGTTGGCGACGACCTGTATACAACTGCCGACATAAGTCTGTACACGGCTGTACTTGGTGGCGAAGAAACAGTAAATACCTATACGGGAAAGGTAAAACTGAAGATCGCAGCAGGAACTCAGAGCGGCACAAAAGTGAGGCTAAAGGGTAAGGGATTTCCTGTCTACAAAAAAGAAGGGCAATTTGGCGACCTGATCGTTACATACGCGATAGCAATACCGACAAACTTAAGTGCCGAACAGAAGGAGTTGTTTGAAAAACTGGCAAAGTCTTAATTTAAAGTTTTACGATTATGAATACAGAACTGATAATAATACGAGAATACTGCATACAGAGCCGTATAGAGCCGGACTTTATCGTACAACTGGAAAATGAGGGACTGATAGAGGTTGCAATCGTGGATAATGAACGTTACCTGCACATATCGCAACTGAGGGATGTGGAACAATATGCGCGCTGGCATTACGACTTGTCTATCAATGTGGAGGGAATAGACGTTATACGCAACCTGCTGGACAGGATGCACGATATGAGAACAGAAATAGCACAGCTAAAATCACAATTACGTTTAATCGACTAACCAGATAAGGAATGAAACGGGCACTCATTATACTTGCAAGCATACTCTTTTCGGGCATATATGCTTTTTCTCAGGATTACACACTACTACGAAACAGTATTTCACAAATAGTACAGGGTAAACAGGCCACTGTGGGTGTCGCCCTCATTGCAGATGGTGATACACTCACTATCAACAATGATTTCCATTATCCGATGCAGAGTGTTTATAAGTTTCATCTGGGTATGGCTGTATTGGATTATATAGATAATAAAATGCCACTCAGTCATTCTGTCTTTGTTGAAAAATCGGAGCTGAAAGAAAATACGCACAGTCCGCTAAGAGATTCACATCCTGAGGGCAATTTCAATATATCACTCGGAGAACTCATAAAATACAGTGTCTCCCTGAGCGACAACAATGCCTGCGACATCCTGTTCAAATTTATAGGAGGCCCGGCAAAAGTAGATGAATATATGCAAAAGATTGGAGTAAGTGATGTTTCAATAATGACTACTGAGGAAGAGATGCACAAAGACTTTGATCTTCAGTACCAAAACTGGACTACTCCTTTTGCTGCAGCTTCTCTATTGGAGAAATTCAGAACCGGCAATTTGTTATCAACTGAGCACTATAATTTCTTATGGAACACGATGAAAGATACTACCACCGGCTCTAATAAAATTAAGGCACTACTACCTAAGGGTACGATTGTCGCACACAAGACAGGTAGTTCGTTTCGCTACCCGAACGGGCTGAACGCCGCAGAAAATGACATTGCCATAATCCGGTTACCCGATGGAAGATATTACTCGCTTGCCGTTCTTGTAGCCAATTCGATGGAGAGTGCTGATGTAAACTGCAAAATGATAGCGGATATTTCAAAGGTAGTGTATGATTATCTGGCTAAAGAATAAGTCATTTACTGGTTTTTGAATTAAAGTATTCAAGGAAAAGATCTTCACCTAAGTCTTTCAGTAGTCTTTGGTTTTCGATAAAATTCTGTCCATACTTCATCCAACGCTTTGCAAATCCTTTAAATTTGGAGCAAGGAAAAGATTTGCATTCATAACAATGACTTATCGACTGGGACTGGCAACCTATATTGCTAATGGTGGAAAGTTGGGTAGAAAAAAGAGGCCCTACCAAAACGATAGAGCAAAAAAAGCAAGAATATTCAGAAGTTATATCCTTGCTTAAACGTGGTTATTCTGTTCGTAATACTGCTAAACTAACAGGCTTTGGGTCGGCTACTGTTCAGAAAGTAAAGACAGAATTTCAAATATAATAATTACATGCTTAATTTAATCCAAGGGTCTAATGGCAAATTTTTATTTTTTTTAATGTTATAGTTCATCAAAGCTATGACAACACCAACAGGAGTTAGAAAATTCGCTCTTATTTTACTGTCAGTCCATATGTCAAAAAAAAGTTTTGCACCATCAATACTAGATATGACATAATGCTTTATTTCATCTTTTGTCATTTTTCGATTATTGTTAAGCTTTATAATATTCTCTTTGTATGGAGAGTTAATGTGATTGGATTTCAGCAGATTATCAAAATAATCTGCCGAAAGTCCATTAAATTGTAATTTACTCGCATCTTGTTGACAACGTGTAAAGATGCCTTTAAAAGCAAGGATATCTTCTGAAACATCTTTTTTAAATTCTTCTTCTGTAAAACCTCTGTTAAATAATCCTGTATATCGTAGTCCCAAAAGTTCCTCAAATGGTTTAAATGTACTGCCTTCGGATAAAAGTGTCAAACAACCACATGATTGCAAATGCATAATATCTGAATAGACAATTCCCGAATGGCAAAATGAAAGGATTTCGGTATTAAAGCTATCCTTAAACTTTGTTGTACTATTAATTTGACAAAGGTCAAATAGAAATAATATAGACATATGTAAAGACAAAAGGTCAATTTGCTGATTTGTTAATTTAGGCAATATTTTAATTGCTTCATCTATTGCAATTTGTTTCAAAGTCCTGTCTTCTGCTTTTATTCTCTCTGTTAACATTACTGTTAGCTGATTGCCTAATATATCATCCCCTGTTTTTACATATTCTTTTTGAATATCAATAATTGTAGATTGTATAGATGGTTCTTTAAGTCTATCTACCTTGTCTGCAAGCTCTGTATAAACTTTTTCAATTATATTATCTGTAATACAAC
This sequence comes from Dysgonomonas hofstadii, assembly GCA_040395895.1. GTDB lineage: Bacteria > Bacteroidota > Bacteroidia > Bacteroidales > Dysgonomonadaceae > Dysgonomonas > Dysgonomonas hofstadii_A. The sequence continues at coordinate 53,827 of JBEBPN010000025.1, read as the reverse complement.
CCAACCGAGCATTGACTGTATTCATTGCTTCTTCTGTGAGGTCATAATAATTTGCCTTGAATACATCAAGAGCTACTTGACGAGCATCACTATAAGACAATCCGTTATTATAGTCTCCTTTTACTTGAATATTTGTAGAGTTATCACCGCCCTCCTGCTTCATCATCATTTTTATTAATGTTAAAATCCCCTCCAATTTGAATGTTTGTAGAATTATTACCTGACTTTTGTTTCATTTTGTTCTTTCGATTCACAACCGAAACTGTTATGCCTATTGCTGCAATTACTCCAATAATAGCGATAATAATCTCTGTAATGTTATTTAAAATCACTTCTTCCATGCTATTGACAATTTGAAATTTTAATATATCATAAAAGTATAAAATATTTTAACAGATAGCTATCAATTTACACACTACCTTTTGCCATATCACAAAATAACTATATACTTGTAATAAATTTATAATAAATAATAAATGTAAACCACATAGTAAACCAAAAATAATATATAAATGCAAAATATTGATAATCAGAAAAATTATAAAGTCCTCTTTGTCTGTCTCGGAAATATATGCCGGTCTCCAGCCGGAGAGGGTATTTTCAAGAAAATGGTAAAAGAGCAGGGATTAGATAATCTGATCACTGTTGATTCGGCAGGTACATCGGGTTATCATGATGGTGAGCTTCCCGATTCGCGTATGCGCCAACACGGAGCACGCAGGGGATATGAATTCGATTCTTTATCACGCAAATTTACCCGTCGCGACTTCGACAAATTTGACATCATACTGTCGATGGATGATAATAATTATCGTAATATCATGCGTCTGGCTCTGGATCTCGATTCGGAGAAGAAAGTATATCGCATGACAGATTTTTCGCAACGCTACAACCACGACCATGTCCCTGATCCGTACTATTCGGGTGCAGACGGGTTCGAATTGGTGTTAGATTTATTGGAAGATGCTTGCGAAGGGTTGTTGGATAAGATGAAGAATGGAGAAGTATAACTTGAGATGCTTCAATTTACCTTATCTATCTCACCCCCTTCAAAGAAATTGATAATATTCTTCGCTACTTCCATCTCCATGTCTATCCGTGCGGCATAGGTTTTTGTTCCTGCATGCGGGCATACAATCGCATTATCCAGTTCCAACAGTTCGGGCAATATCTTCGGTTCACGCTCAAACACATCCAGCCCTGCCGCCCAAATATCTCCTCTGCGCAATGCAACAGCCAATGCAGATTCATCTACCAACGCTCCCCGCGCTGTGTTGATCAGTATGGCTGTATCTTTCATTTTCCTGAATTGCTCTTCACCCATCAGATGATGTGTTTCTGCCGTTGACGGAGCATTCAGGGAAAGTACATCAGACTCGGCCAATAAGTTGTCGAAATCGACATAGACAGCATTATACAGGCTTTCTATATCTTCTGCTAAACGGTGTCTGTTGTGATAAATGATCTTCATACCCGAAGCCACTGCCCTGCGGGCAACCGCCTGTCCGATACGTCCCATGCCGTATATCCCCAGCGTTTTCCCATAGATCGGCATACCCAGATCACCGAATAATCCCCAATTCAGGCGTTCGCCGCTATGGAGTTTATGATTGTAATAGGCGACTTTACGGGCCGTAGCTACTATCAGGGCAAAGCAAAGCTCTGCGGTAGGCTCTAATACCGATTGCGGTGTATTGGTTACCGTAATGCCTTTCGAGGCAGCATAAGCAACGTCTATATTATTGTAGCCGACACCGTAATTCGCGATCAGTTTCAGATTTTTCCCTGCATCTATAATCTCTGCATCTGTCTGGAATGAAAAATTCGGGACAAGCACATCTATATCAGCAATCCGCTCTATTATATCTGCTTTGGAGAATAGATCCTTTTCAGGATAAATAACTTCAAATTTTCCTTCAAGACTGGCAAAACCTTCTCTTGCAAAGTTTTGCCCCATCAGTATTTTTGTCATGATATACTGCTTTTACAAAAGGCCTCTCTCTTTCAACATTCTCTGCACTCTATTCCAGTCTACATAAGGCCTGTCCGAAATATCTTCATTGTATAACAGAGGACATCCCAATCCGGCATCGTCTATATACATATGCCCATAAGCTTTAGGCGATGATGTCCAGAAGCGCTGTGTCGGATTTTTTTGAATCCCATACAATGGTATGCCATTATCCTCGAACCACTGAACGGCTTCGGTCAGTACATTTTCCTCAACAATGACCTCTTCTCCATTCACTTTTTTTTTCTTCTTACGGTCGCTGCGCATAGTAAAAAGAATCAGCCGGTGCCCTTTTTCTACAAGTGCTTTCAATACGGGAACAGCTCCTATGTCTTTACCTATCTCCGGAAAGTCGTGTGTCACACATGTTCCGTCAAAATCTATACATATATCCATTGTCGAAATACAAATTAATCTGTTTTTAAAAAGAGAAACCCGAAACAATGCAGCTCCGAGTTCCAAATATGTGATATGAAATTACATTCATTCTTTTTCCGTTCCTTTTATATCTTCTTCGAGTCCGTTTACGCCATCTTTGAAATTTTTCACTCCTTTACCGATACCTTTCATCAGCTCCGGAATCTTTTTACCTCCAAATAGAAGCAGGACAACGATTGCGATAATAATTATTTCTCCGGTACCCAAGTTGCCTAAAAATAAAAGTGTGTTCATCTGGATTATTTTTTACGTTATAAGATTTCTTTTTGCTAAAGTAGTCAGAATAAAATTATTTCGTATATTTTTTCACATAATTTTGTTTTCGGGTGATAAATCCTCTGAAAAATAATAGATTTGCAATTACTAAATGAAAAAGAAGAAAGCATCGGACATCGGCATTGAAAAAAGAAAATTCATCATATAACCAGATACTGAAATCGACCACCATATTCGGAGGCTCTCAGGTGCTTGTTATCCTTATCGGGCTCATACGCACTAAGATCATCGCCGTGTTATTGGGGCCAATGGGCGTGGGTATTATCGGCATCTATCAGTCGGTTATAGAGATGGTACGTTCGACATGCAGTCTCGGGATAGATACTGCAGGAGTAAAAGACATAGCGGAAGCGGACAACAACACAGATAAAGATTCTCTGTATAAAACGATAACCCGTTTCAACAAATGGTTTCGGGCCAGCGCCTTGTTAGCATTACTTATATGCATCGCATTTTGTTATCCGATAAGTCATTGGGCATTCGGCAGTGACGATTATGCAATTTACATTGCCTGTCTGTCAGTAGCTGCCGCACTGCATATACTGGCTACCGGAAAATCAACCATACTGCAGGGACTGCGCAAGATACCTGAAATGGCGAAATCGGCAGTCTGGGGAAGCCTTATCGGACTTATTGTCACTATTCCGGTATACTACATCTGGCGGTTGGACGGTATTGTTCCGGCACTGATAATAAATGCCCTTATCTGGTTTCTGTGTGTAATGTTCTATTACAGGAAACAGACTATAAAAGGAATTGACATATCGAATAAAGAAGCTTTCGAGGCAGGGCTTAGCTCTCTCCGGCTGGGTGTATATATTGTTCTGGCAGGGATAGTGAGCACAGTAAGCATGTTCCTTGTAAGGGCTTATATATCGCGCAATATAGATTTGGATGCGGCAGGTCTGTTCCAGTCGGCATGGGTAATTACCAATGTATATCTGGGGCTTATACTCAAGTCTATGGGGTCGGACTACTTTCCTCGCCTGTCTGCTATATCGGGCGAAAAAGAAAAAGTGAAGAAACTGGTAAATGAGCAAAGCTATATTGTATTGGTAATAGCCTTACCCATCATAGTGGGGATGCTGCTATTCGCCGATTTTGCGTTATCAGTACTATATTCTTATGATTTTACAGGTGCAGGTACCATATTGAGATGGCAAGTGCTCGGTACTTTCCTAAAGGTTTTGTGCTGGCCGATTTCATTCATCCTTCTGGCTAGGAACAAAGGGCTTGTGTTCCTTATTACAGAAATTATTTTCTATGTGGCTTACCTCCTGTCGGCCTATCTGCTATATCCGGCATACGGACTCGATGCAGCAGGTATCGGTTATCTGATAGCCTACGCGGTATATTTTCCTGTTATCGTATGGGCTGGCTATTCTATTTCGGAATTCAAATGGAACGGGGATATTCTGAAAATGACATTGGTTAGTCTTGTCTTTATCTGTGCGGCGTTCTACATTGCACACTTCCATACAGGGCACACACTTACTTTGAGTATAGCCATCTTGTGCCTATCTCTGCTGTATGCTTATATAAAACTAAAAAAGGTATTCAGTTTGGAAGATCTGAAAAACTGGTTCAGAAAGAAATGACACAGGTTATTTACCCGCCCGTTCTTTCTCCATTTCTTTTACACGTGGAATCACCAGATTATCTTCTATGAAGGTATGTGCTTCCAATTCTTCCTCTGACATATACAATTCGGTAAGTATATTCACCATTAGCATCTGATCGGTAGTGCCGGGCACATATTTCATCAGTATCTGTTTCAGATCGTTCATTTTGCCTTCGATGTCGTTGTGACGTTCCTCGAAGATATTGATCGAATATTTCTCATCGCACGACTTGTTCACCAGAGAATAAACATACGGAAACACTGTGTCGTCTTCATACTCCATGTGTTCGCGTACTTCTTTGGTATAATTGTCGAAGAAATCGAGCACTACATGCTGCAAACCCTTATCTGTACCGGCAAATACGAGTTCCAGCTTGCGGCGGATATTAGGCAGCCTTCTTTCCAGAAAATAGCTGTGTGAGCTTTTCAGATATTGCAGGAATGGCTGCAAAGGCAATTTACGGAATGCTTCTTCTATATTTATTATCGACTTGTTCGACTGATAATTGGCAAGGAAAAGGAAACAATCTGGATCGAATCCGTTTTCCTGACAGACAACATCCACACTCTTCTCTCCGAATCCCAACGAAATATTCAGGCGGTTGAGGAGCAATAACAGATGATAATCGGCATCTATCAGATCCGACATTTTCATCGACTTCTTAAATATAATAGTTACATTTTTCATCTCTGTAGTTTCTTTTATTCATCCTGATATTTTATCTCGGAGATATCCACAAGTTTGTTTATTATCGCATATATGGTAAGTCCCGATATACTGTGCACTTTCAGTTTGCGGGTAATGTTACGGCGATGCGTTATAGCTGTATGTATCGAAATATTGTGATGGTCTGCAATTTCTTTATTGCTCATTCCCGTCACCACACTTATCAGTATTTCTTTTTCCCTGTCACTCAATTCTTCCTGATCGGGCTGATTGCTTTGATCCTTATTGAGGCATTTATCGAGTGTCTCCTCTATCTTCGATTCCGAATCGTTTATCTTAATAATGCCATCATACGATCGGTAAAACTGTTCATCTATCAGATTATATACCAGTGCGATGACAGCTGTCTTTTTTTCCAAATTCAACTGTTGCCTCACATCCAGTTTTGATGAATGTCCCAGCAACATCGGATTTATGATAACGGCGTCCGGTTGCAGTATATCCAACTGATATTTTAAGTCTTCCATTTCTTTCAGCTCTACGACCTTACCCACACTCGAAAACTGGGATAAAACATAGACCAGACCTTTACGGATAATATATGATGTTTCGGCTACAGCCAATACTTTCTTTGTATTCGACATCGTTTACGATAGTTTCTTATCTGGAATCATTCTTTATAGTCAGCAAATTTCGTCATAAAATGTGTTATAAACAAATGTTATTGAATATAATACAGGGGAGTTATAAAAAAAATGGAGGCTATTTTATTCTTTTTCTGTAGATTTATCTATATATCAGTTAATAACAAAAGTGGTCTTTAAACAACGATAGATTTAAAGGATTTAAGGTTTAATAATTTAAATATTTAATTTCTGTCAGATGTGTAAGGTTTTAGTTAAAATGATTTTTTGACTAAAGTCTTTTTAGGGGCAGCTATTAATCCACGACTTAAAAGTCGTGGCAACTAAAAAAGGTGACAAGAATAAAAGCAGTGCAGATGTGTTACCTTTGTTACCTTTTATATTTTGATCACTGATCACTGTTAACTGTTAACTGTCATTTTTGTCAGCTTTTAGTTAAAATATTTCGTATGTTTGTTTTGGAACATTACATCCAAAAAGAAAATTTGGAACAATATTTGCACTGACATTGTTTTGTGAATAGAATCTTATATTCATTTTATGATCAACTTTAAACAAATTACACTGTCTGACAAGAAAGACATTGATGCCTGCTTTGCGGGCAATATATACCGTGCATGCGACTTTTGCTTCGCTAACCTGTACGCATGGAATGCTAAGTTTAAGACCGTATTTGCCATAGAGCACCGGACTATATTCCTCCGTTTTCAGGATTCCGACGGACAACTTTATTATATGATGCCTATCGGAAAAATGCCGCTGGCCGATGCTTTCGAGTTGATAATAAAAGATGCGGAAGAGAATAAGATACCTTTTCAGATGAAGGGAATTACCACACGCATGTGGGAAAAAATACAGAAGGAAGTGACTTACAAATTCCGATATATTCCCGACAGAAACAACGATGAGTATATTTATCTCTCTGAAAAACTTATCAAACTGTCAGGGAAAAAGCTGCAAAGCAAACGGAACCATATCAACCGCTTCAAGGCTGATAATTCCGATTGGCAGTATTTTCCGTTAACATCAAAAGAAGAACTGGACGAATGCGCCGCAATGCTGGACGAGTGGGAAGATGTGAATGTATCTAAGATCGACTTCTCGCAACGTTTTGATTATATAGCGACTAAAATACTGCTGCGCGACTTCGATGCACTGCAACTACGCGGAGGAGCCGTAAGGGTAAACGGCAGGATAGTGGCATTCACTATCGGCGAGCCGCTTACCGAAGATTCTTTCGTAGTGCATGTAGAAAAGGCTTTTGGAGAAATGAATGGTGCATATACGATCATCAATCAACAGTTTATAGAACATGAAGCATCAGAGTTCACCTACATCAACAGAGAGGAAGATATGGGGCTCGAAAATCTGCGTAAAGCCAAAATGTCATATTATCCTGACATCTTACTCGAAGAAGCCATATTAATCCCGCTTAAATAAGTATTTAATAACGGAAACGTAAAGACGAAATCACCGGAAAATTGTATTTTCGGATTATGATACGATTTGCCAACGAACATACCGCCCCGATAGTCCGCCAAATGTGGAAGACCTGCTTTGAAGACACAGAGGAGTTTCTCGATATTTTCTTTACTTACAAATACAAGGACGAAAATACACTCATCTACTTTGAAGGAGATACGGCCGTTGCTTCATTGCAAATGCTGCCATACACTATAACTTTCTACGGGCAGGAGATTCCGTTTGCATATCTGGCCGGGTTGTGTACATTGCCCGAACACCGCCAGAAAGGTTATATGGCACAGCTGATCCACGAAGCACACCGCATCATAGCCGAACGGAATATTACATTGGCGATCCTTATCCCTGCCGAAGACTGGCTATACGGGTTTTATGAAAAGTACGGCTATGAGCAGGTATTCGAGAAAGATAACGATTTCATCCCGCTAAAGGAAATAATGGACACATACGCCGATCCGCAGGAAGGATACAGAGTGCTCGACTCAATGTTTCGCCCGTTGGACTTCTGTGTGCAGAAGAGCGAGAAAGACTTTGAGGCAATAAGGAAAGAATACAGGCTTGACGGATATCCGCCTAAGACCAACCTATCGGCGATGGCGCGTATCATCGATGTATGGTCGGTGCTGAGCATGTATGCCAAAGCTAATCTGGCTCAAAAATTTAAGATAAAGATCAGTGATCATTGTTCACAAGAAGCTTCTGTTTACCTGATCGATAGAGGAAATGTAGAGCTTATACTCAGCCCCGACAGTAGTTATGATATAGAAGTGGATATACGCCTGTTATGTAAACTATTGTTCGGTTTCAAACTGGAAGAGGCGGATAAAATATATCACCCGTTCTTTGAGCCGCACCACCCGATTATAAACCTGATGCTGGAATAAGAAGCCCTTTAAGTGGTAAAAAATAAAAGAAATCCGTTATCTTTGGAAATTGATAATCCCGTTTCGCCCCTATGTTAGAGAATTTCGGAATAAAAGATATAATAGATATCCTGTTGGTAGCAACAGTGATGTATCAGTTATACCGGATTGTATCCAAATCGGGTACAGGCGTTATCTTCAACGGAGTATTGGCCTTTATCGTTATCTGGATACTTGTCTCTCAGGTACTGCAAATGAGGCTGATGGGCGCTATCCTCGATAAGTTTGTAAATATCGGGCTATTTGTTATCATTATCATTTTTCAGGACGAGATCAGGCGTTTCCTTATCTCCTTAGGTTCCAGCAGGACATTCAGGTTCTTTACACGGTTGTTCCGATCGAAAGACTCGAGTGAGCTCAACGATTCGGTCATTACGTCGCTGGTACTGGCTTGTATGAATCTGGCTAAAACCTATACCGGAGCGCTGATTGTTATAGAACAGGAAATAAAGCTCGGCAATTATGAAGAAACAGGGGAAATACTTGAAGCCGACATCAGTACCCGCCTGATAGAGAATATCTTCTTCAAAAACACTCCCCTGCACGATGGGGCGATGATCATTGCCGGAAACAAGATAAAAGCTGCCGGCTGTATACTCCCCGTATCACAAAATCAGGATATACCAAAAGCTTTCGGATTGCGCCACAGAGCGGCTCTGGGAATCTCTCAGGAAACGGATGCCAAAGTGATTGTTATTTCGGAAGAAAGGGGTAAAATATCATTTGCCAGCGAAGGCAAGATAGAAGCTAACATCACTCCCGAGAAGCTACAGGAATTACTGGTCGGCACAATGCGGAAAAAGAAGAAAGGGAAAGCCAAATCATAAAACAGAAAGGGGCTCGATTATAAGAATCAAGCCCCTCTTTATTTCTATATATCTTCTACTTCCCACTAAATAAGGTTTCCATAAACTCTTTACCTTGTATCAGTCCGTAAGCACCTTTAGGCGACTCGAACTCATCGTAAACCTTCACATCATCGGCCTGCCCGTTTGAACGGTAGATCAGGAACGGAATCGGCTTATTGGTATGTGTCTTTATAGCACACGGAGTCGGATGGTCAGGCAGAATAGCAATCGTTACAGGTTCATCCCAATCCTTAGTAGCTTCGTATATAGTTTTTACCACACGGCTATCGAGATATTCTATTGTTCGTGTTTTCAACTCATAGTCGCCTTCATGTCCTGCCTCGTCACTGGCTTCGATATGCAGATAAACAAAGTCGTCGTTCTTCAGCGCATCTATTGCAGCCTGCGCTTTTCCCTCATAGTTGGTATTCCATAGTCCGGTTGCACCTTCTACATGAATCAGTTTCAGACCGGCATACACACCGATACCCATTATAAGATCGACTGCCGAAATAACAGAGCCACTCCTTATACCGAACAACTCCTGCAAAGTCTGCATCTGCGGGCGATATCCCGGCGACCAAGGCCATATACTGTTTGCCGGATCTTTCCCTTCGGCTATACGTTTCAGGTTCACAGGGTGATCTTTCAGTAATTCCTGCGATTTGAGTATCAGGTTATTCAGATAATTGGCTGTTTCCTGTGCTTCGGGCACTTCTGCCTTTATAAGCACATCTTTGAACGGCGTACCGGTAACATCGTGTGGTGCTGTACAGTCGAGGTGCTTATTTCCACCTTTCAGTTTCAGCAAATGACGGTACGACACTCCCGGATAGAAGCTTACCTTTCCATCGTTCAGTTCTTTATCGAGGAAACGGATCAGTTCGGCCGCCTCTTCACTGGATATATGTCCTGCCGAATGGTTCTTTATCTTGCCGTCTTCTATACAGATAAGGTTGCAGCGCATAGCCATCTCACCGGGCAGTATACCTACTCCCATACTGGCGGCTTCGAGAGAGCCACGACCCTCAAAGACCTTTGGCACATCATAACCGAGTACGGAAAGATTAGCAATCTCGCTACCCGGTTTGAAACCCGGAGGTATTGTATCTAATTCCCCGCTTTTGCCTTTTGCAGCAAGCATATCTATGTACGGCTTTTTAGCTGCTTGTAGTGGTGTCTTATTCCCAAGTGCGGCAATAGGTTCATCAGCAGCACCATCGGCCAGTATTATAATTGTTTTCATTTTTATAGTATTAATCCGTTTTGAAGCACAAAATTCGTTATAATATATTTAAAAAGCAACTTTTGACAGCATTCAATAGCCGCCGATACACAAATTGACATCTTCATCAGACAAGGATATTTCTCATTTTTTCGTACCTTAGCAAAGACTTAGATACAGACCTGTGTAAAACATAACAATGATTATTTATATATTACTTATTGCTTTTATAGCGACAACGTTCCGTTCCACATTTGGTTTTGGGGAGGCGTTAATAGCCGTTCCGCTCCTTAGTTTTTTACTTCCGATAGAAGTTGCCGTACCTCTGACGGTACTTATGTCTATAACAGTCGCTCTGACTGTTGTCATTCAGGATTATAAGCAGATACACCTCTCAAGTGCAAAATGGCTTATATTATTCGCTATACCGGGTATTCCGTTCGGCTTACTGATCCTTTTCTATGGTAATGAGTTATATGTCAAAGCAGGGCTTGGTATCTTAATAATATTGTATTCAGTCTATTCACTATTTGCTAAAAATGCACTGATACTCAGGGAGGATAATAAGTTCTGGCTTTTCATCTGCGGTTTTTTATCAGGAGTCTTTGGAGGGGCTTATGGCGCAAACGGGCCACCTCTCGTTGTATACGGCAATATGAGAAAATGGGATGCACAATATTTTCGGGCAACACTGCAAGCTTATTTTCTAGTCGCTAACTTACTGGGATTGGTCGGCTATATCTATAAAGGAATGGTTACAGCCGAAGTCATCCATAATTTTGCCTACTCTTTAGTAGTTATATTTCCGGCTATCTTTTTAGGACGATACCTGAATAAGAAGCTCAACGGAGACTCTTTCTATAAATATGTTTATGGAGGACTGATCTTAATCGGCCTTATTTTCATCGCAGGCTCATTATAGCGTAATATGAAACCATCCACATTCTAGATGGTCTCAATATAAGCAGGAATACAAAGAAAGCGCTTTACCTTACGTTTGCAATGCTGATTATATCAGAGAATACACCGGCAGCCGTAACACTAGCCCCTGCTCCATATCCTTTTATTATCATCGGATATTCATTATATCGTTCTGTAGTGATCTGTATAATGTTGTTACTGCCTTCCAGTTCGTAGAACGGATGGTTTTGCCCTACCTCCTGTAGTCCTACCTCACACTTTCCATCTTCGTATTTTGCAACAAAACGGAGGTGCTTATGCTCATTTTCCAATTCTTTCCTTCTGGTTTCGAACTCAGCATCCATCTGACGGATATCAGCCCAGAATTCCTCTATCGTGCCATCAAAATACTTCGACGGGATAAACAGGTTCTTTTTTACATCGGACTGCTCTACTCTATATCCTGCTTCGCGTGTAAGGATTACAAGTTTACGCACTACATCCATACCACTCAGGTCGATACGCGGATCGGGTTCGGAGTATCCATGCTCTTTAGCCAGATAGATAGCTTTGCTGAATGGAACCGCCTCACTTATCGCATTGAAAATGAAGTTGAGCGTACCCGATAATACTGCTTCTATCTTTACAATCTTATCACCTGAGTTAACAAGCGAATTCATTGTATTTATAATCGGCAATCCAGCTCCCACATTCGTTTCAAAGAGGAACTTAATATTGCGTTCACGTGCTGTATTTTTCAGCCCAATATAATTATCATAAGCAGAGGATGCTGCCACTTTATTAGCTGTAACTACCGAAATGTTATTCGACATCAAATCGCCATATATATGTGCCACCTTATCGCTGGCTGTACAGTCTACAAATACGGCATTGAATATATTCATATTTATAATGCCATCTCGAAGTATTTCAGGATTGCTGGTAATACCTTTTTCTTCAAGTTCCTGTCTATAGTTGTCGAGACTGATCCCCTCCCTGCAAAACAGCGCCTTGCTTCCACGTGCAATACCTACAACATTCAGTTTAAGCCCGTATTGCTCCATCAGTTTAGGTTGCTGATGCCTGATCTGTTCTATCAGGTTACCGCCTACCGTACCGACACCCACAATGAACAGGTTCAGCACTTTATAGTCGGACAGGAAGAATGAATCGTGTATGGAGTTCAGCGCTTTACGCAGATATTTATTCTTGATAACGAACGAAATGTTCACCTCTGAAGCCCCTTGTGCACAGGCTATGACACTGATACCACTCTTTCCTAATGTTTCAAAAAGCTTTCCGGCAATACCGGGCGTATACTTCATATTCTCACCGACGATAGCCACAGTTGCAAGTTCTGTTTCGAGCAGAACACGGTTTATACTCCCCAAAGCAATTTCCTTTTCAAACTCTTCTTCCAGTACATGTACTGCCAGTTGAGCATCAACTGAACGTACTCCTATCGAGGTACTGTTTTCAGACGAGGCCTGCGATACAAGGAACACACTGATACCATTCTTTGCCAGTGCACGGAATATCCGGAAATTGACTCCGATAATACCTACCATACCGAGCCCCTGAACGGTAATGAGGCATGAATCGGAAATAGAAGATATCCCCTTTATCATAGCCTTATTCTTTCTGCTCTGTCCTCCATTGCCCCCGTCGTGTGAAATATATGTGCCGGGTGCATCGGGCTTAAAGGTATTCTTTATCCTGATGGGGATATTCTTATGGTAAACAGGGAATATTGTCGGCGGATAGATAATCTTTGCACCGAAGTTACAAAGCTCGGTAGCTTCCGTAAACGACAGGTTTTCGATCACATGCGCTCCGTTTATTACCTTCGGATCGGCTGACATGAACCCGTCAACATCCGACCATATCTCGAGAATATTAGCGTTGAGCGCCGAAGCGAATATAGCGGCAGTATAATCGGAACCGCCACGCCCCAGATTCGTTATCTCACCCGTAGTTTTACAGGTAGATATAAATCCGGCAACCAAGATTTTCTTCGATGATATCTCGAATGCGTTTTGTATGAGTTTACCGGACAGCTCTATATCGGGTGTATGCTTGCCAAAAGCCGAATCGGTCTTGATAAGCTTTGCTGTATCGAGCAATTCGTAATCGGCAAAAGCGTAGCTGATAATCAGGGAAGACAAACGCTCTCCATAGCTAACTATCTTATCCGAAGTTTTAGGGGAAAGATCATTTATGAGAAATACTCCCTTGAAGATATTGCTTAATTCTTCAAGAAGGTTATTGACCTCTGTTTCCAACTTGGGACGTTGTTCTTCCGGAATATCGAGCTTGCTGACTACAGTAATGTGTTGCTCTACAATTTCCCTGAATTCACGTTCGTAGGAGTAATCTCCGACAGCAGCTAGTTCTGAGGTCAGTAATAATTTATCCGTTATACTTTTGAAAGCTGAAACAACTACAACTATGGGGCCTTCTTCCCTACTTACAATCTTTTTTACGTTGGCAATATTAGCAGCGGAACCTACGGATGTTCCGCCAAATTTCATTACTTTCATTAGTATATTATCTGTTTTTATTTATTCTTTTTTAAATCTGAGAATCTATCTGCATCTATAATTATCCGCTGACGCGATTCGTTATGCTGTATGCGCGGTATTCGCTCCGATGTTTTCGATGGAAGGGTTGTTGCAGACTTCACACTTGGCTTAAAACTTCCTGTCTGTATATGATAGATAGCTTGGGCAAGCAGTGGCTCGGATGGATCCCCCAGTTCGGTAAGTCCTCCTGTCCAAATAGACAATGAGGGAATTTCGGTTTCAGTACCGTCATCGTAATATGCTTTTTGCATTGTATAGCCTTCTGACCATTCCGACTCTTCTTTGTCAGGAGTCAGACCGTTTATATAATTCCCATCTCCGTTGACATCCGATAGTCTGGATATAAGCGGTTGTATCTGCCATTTTATCCGGCTGTCTTTTGAGTCTACAGTCATAGATGCCTTATCTTTTCCTACGGTAGTTTGTCCAATATGATACACTGTCATATAAGGTTTCAGATTGTGTAGCACCAACTCACTGGCAGAAGCAGAATACTCTGCAGCAATGATATACAAACGGCTAAGACTCGATTTAGGAATAGTTACGTTTGTATTATATGCTTTTTCAAGAAAATAGTCATCAAATATTGTCTTATCATTATTATGATCTGCCAATAGTGAATCTTCGAAATGTTGATTGTATTTTTCCTTAGCAAAAACCTTACCTGTCCTGTCGGGGTACAAAGCACTCGCCAGATCGATAGCCGAAGTAAGGTATCCGCCCGGATTGTAACGCAAGTCGAGTACAAGATCGGTAATACCCTGACTATATAAGCTCCGGATACTTTCCATCAATTCTATATCGTACTCATAGTTATTATCATCTTCTTCATCAGGTCCTCTTTCAAATCCATTGTACATAAGATATCCGATTTTTGTATTCGGAATAACTTTGCTGATAAATACAGGCGACTTCTTTTGTTCTGCTGCCTGTATTGTCCTTAGAGTCGTTTTCACTCCATCGTTGCCATACACCGACAAGACAAGAGTAGATTTGTCATCGAAAATAGTAGAATAATTATCATAATTTACATTCGTGTTATTCACACTATAGATTACCTGTCCTCTTTTCAGTCCCTGCAACTCGGCAGAAGAGCCTTTCTGTACATACACAACAAAGAAACCGAGAGAAGAACGCTCATTCTCGACTCCGGTAGCAAAGTATGACATCGGTATATATTCAAATCCAAGATTAGGCTCGGCAAATAACGATTTTGTTTCTTTCGACTTGTCTTCTTCTATCCATGAGAAGCGGTCTCCATTTATATTTTTATATTTATACAGAATGCTGTAGAAAAACGATTCAGGGTCTTTCGTATAATCAGGAGATGCCGGTAGGTCGGTATTCCACAAATAGAGGCTCTTCATCTTGTTGTACATCCATCTGTTTGTATATTCATCATCAGTCATATCCTTACCATAATCATCGTCTTTGCTGTCTTTACAGGCATTGAACGATAGTAGGGCAAGCGTAAATATTAATAGAAACGTAAGTTTTGCTTTCATAAGGTTTTATTTAATTCGCAATTATGTTATTTTGATTGCAATTCACCCCCTTGGATAGAAGATTGCAAATATATCGATTTAATATGCTTTTACAAAATTAATTCACCACTACCCTGCCGTATAATCTCCGGTTCGTCTCCGGTACAATCGACTACAGTAGACCCTTCTATTCCGCCATAACCTCCGTCGATAACGATATCTACCATATCCTGATATTTTTCGTAGATCAGTTCGGGATCTGTGGTATATTCCACTACTTCATCGTCATCTTTTATTGACGTGGTAAGGATAGGGTTTCCCAGTTCATGCACCAGCAGTCTGATGATATTATTGTCAGGCACACGGATACCTACGGTCTTCTTATTCTTATATATCTTCGGAAGAGAGGAGGTAGTATTTAAAATAAACGTAAAAGCTCCCGGTAAATTTTTCTTCATCAGCTTAAAAGTTGCATTATCCACCTTTGCATATTCACTGATATTACTCAGATCGTAGCAAATAATGGAAAGATTGCTTTTTGCAGGATTGATATTCTTTATTTTACATATCTCCTCCACAGCCCGCACATTGAGCGCATCGCAGCCGATGGCATATACAGTATCGGTAGGATAAATAATCAGTCCGCCGTCTTGCAATACTTTCACGATTTTGTCAATCTCCTTCTGATTCGGATTTTCTTCGTATAACTTTATAAGCATATTTACCTGATATAAGAATGAGGTACACATAATGACAGTACCTGAAACCAAAAGTAGTGGATTTATATGAGAAAACGGCTCATAATTTGTTATTTATGAGCCGTTCTTCAGAATATTGTTGTTTGCTTATTTCTTTTCGATATAATCTTCTACAATAGCCTGAGTCAGCCCCATAGTTGAGAAACCTCCGTCGTGGAACAGGTTTTGCATGGTTACCATGCGTGTCAGGTCTGAGAACATGACAATACAGTAGTCTGCACAAGACTCTGCGCTTGCATTGCCCAGAGGAGACATTTTTTCAGCAAAGTCGAAAAATGCATCCATACCTCCGATACCCTGTCCGGCAGTAGTCAGTGTTGGCGATTGTGAAATAGTATTTACACGTACTTTCTTGTCGCGGCCATAGATATAACCGAAGCTGCGGCCGAACGATTCGAGAAGTGCTTTAGCATCTGCCATATCGTTGTATCCAGTAAATGTACGTTGTGCTGCAATATGAGTAAGAGCAAGGACAGAACCACCTTCTGCAATCGCATCCAGTTTTTTTGCAACCTGCATCATCTTGTGGAATGAAACAGCAGAAATATCTAATGTCTTATCTAACAATCCATAGTCAAGGTCGTCGTATTGTCTGCCTTTGCGCAGGTTCGGAGACATACCGATAGAATGAAGTACAAAGTCGATTTTTCCTCCAAGAGCTTCCATCGATTCTACAAATACTTTCTCAAGATCTTCGAGGTTTGTAGCATCGGCAGCTATAATCTTAGCATTCAACTTTTCTCCCAGAGCATTTGTTTCACCCATTCTTACGGCAACTGGTGTATTCGACAAGGTAATAGTTGCTCCCTGTTCCACCGCTTTTTCCGCTACCTTCCAGGCAATAGATTTGTCATTCAGCGCGCCGAAAACAATACCGCTCTTACCTTTTAATAAATTGTTACTCATCTTTATATTCGTTTAATGATTACTAGCTACTTAATATATGCGATAGCTGTTCTTAATTAATTTATCGCACAAAAATAGTAAAAATGTGCAATAGTTAATATAAAATCAGTTTAAAATTATATAAACGTCTACTTCGCCCGCTGCTTATCGGTCAGGATAACCAACATAACCGCCCCGATAATCAATAGCAATCCAATCAGGCTATTCCAGCCGAATGGCTCGGAGAAATGAAACACTCCTATTGTTGTAGCAACGACAGGCTCTAAAGAGCCGAGTATGGAGGTAACTGTAGAACCGGCATACTTGACAGCAGCTACAAGAGTGAGATTGGACAATACTGTTGCAAACAAAGCCAGACCAATAAGATTGAGAAGTGAACCTGTATCGGGAATAAGCTCTATACCGGTTGTAGAATAGGAAAACACAGAAAATATAAATCCTCCGAAAAGCATTACATAAAATGTTATTATCTCCGGTTCCAATTTTTTCAATTCGGGTTTATTCAATTCTACTATATAAACAGAATAGGTAAAAACAGTCATCAACACAGCCAAAAGCCCCTTAGTGCTGATAAAACCGGTATCGCTCCAACAAAGCAATGCTACTCCCGTTAAAGACAGAACGGCTGCAAAAAGCAGATTGCGTGACAACTTCTCTTTATAGAAAATAATCATCATACAGGCTACCGACACGGGATAGAGGAAATGAATGGTAGTAGAAACTCCACTGGAAATAAAATTGTATGAATAGATCAAGCCCATAGCGGTCATGGTATACAGCATACCAAGAAAGAAAAGGAGCATAGCAGCTTTTGGTGATATGCGGAATTCCTTTTTCCTGACAAGACATATGACTCCCAACACGACCGTAGCAAACAAACATCTGTAAAACAGAATGGATGGGGCATGCATACCTGCCTTCAACAGCGGAATCGAGAAGAGGGCAATAAGTCCGAATGTGGCGGACGAGATCAGGGCAAGGATAATTCCTTTTGTTTTGTTCATAACGGATGAGAATAAGAGCGTACAAATGTACGTTAATCTGCCTGATTTAATACTAAAAATTTGTTTTGCAGCCCGAAAATATAATAGTTGAGAATAATTTTATATTTTTGTGTCGCCTACGGACCCGTAGTTTAATGGATAAAATGGAGGATTCCGGTTCCTTTGATGTGGGTTCGATTCCCGCCGGGTTCACAACTAAAGAAAAGGCTGTATATCCAATCAGACATACAGCCTTATTTTTTTATATAGAAATCTTTTACTCCAATTCTTTCACATCCTCCACCTTGTCTTTCCTCAACACATAATTCAGCCACGCATAACCAATGATACCTGAAGCCAGTGAAGCCAGTAATATCATTAGTTTCGATTCGTTAACAAGATGCTCTATTTCTTCCAGCGAAAAGTTACGATTACCCTTATACGCCAATAAAGTAATAAATATAGACATCGTGAATCCGATACCGCCGAGCATACCTGCTCCCAACAGCCCTTTCCATTTCACCCCGCGAGGCAGTGTACATAATCCCGTTTTTACGGAGATAAAACTGAACAGCGTGATACCTAATGGCTTACCGACTATCAGGCCAAGCAGTATACCTAATGCAAATGGCTCTCCTATCGACTGATCCCAGTTACCCTCTATCACCATTGCCGTATTTGCCAGTGCAAAGACAGGTAATATGATAAATGCTACCGGATAATGCAGGGCATTCTGCATCTTGTTAGACAAACATTTCGGATCTCCCTTCTTAAAGGGTATGGTAATAGCCAGAAGCACTCCGGCAATAGTAGCATGTATACCCGAATGGAGCATACAGTACCACATGATAATACCCCCTATGATATAAGGAATCATACTGGTTACATTGAATTTCTTATTCAGAACAAGCAGCAATACAAACATTCCCAAAGCAATCAGCAAATACATCCATGCAAGCGATGTAGTGTAGAAGATAGCGATAACTATTATCGCTCCCAGATCGTCTATAACAGCCAGTGCCGTAAGAAATACTTTAAGCGATGTAGGCACACGGCTCCCCAACAGGGACAATATACCAAGTGCAAAAGCAATATCTGTTGCCATCGGAATACCAAATCCGTCTTGTGTTTTAGTTCCGAAATTGAGGAACAAATATATCAGAGCCGGCACCAGCATACCTCCTAAGGCTCCCGAAAGAGGCAACATAGCCCGCTTTACATTCGACAGCTCGCCCTCATATATTTCCTGTATCAGTTCCAGACCGACCAGCAGGAAGAAGACAGCCATCAGCCCGTCATTTATCCAATCGGCTATAGTATGACTACCTAAATGATAATCCCATATACCCCGATAACTATCGCCAATAGCTCCCGAATTAGCAAGCAATATTGAAATCAGTGTGCAGACGATGAGTGTAAGTCCGCCTGATTTTTCACTTTCCATAAACCGTTTAAGGGTTCGCCCTCTCAGTATTCCGGATATTTTCATTCTTTTATAAATATATCGTTATCATATTCCACTTCCTCTAAGAACAGTGCATGTCCCGGTACAGATGTTCCTGCCGCGCCCCTGTCTTTAGCTTCTATTATTTTCCGGAAATCATCCGGAGTGATTTTGCCGCGTCCTGCTTCGAGCAATGTGCCAACGATAGAACGCACCATGTTGCGTAGGAAACGGTCGGCCTTTATTGTAAATATATAATCGTTACCTTGTTGTTGCCATGTTGCCTGCATAATCTTGCAGTTATTGGTTTTCACATCGGTATGCAGTTTACTAAAACTAGTAAAATCAATATGGTCGAACAGTACATTTGCACAGGCATTCATGGCATTCATATCTATATTGCCATGTATTTTATATTTCAAATGATGCAAAAACGGGTCTTTCTCGGTCGTTACATAATATCGGTACAACCTCGATGCGGCATCGAAACGCGCGTGGGCATCTGCCTTTACTTCTACTATCCGGTGTATCGAAATATCTCTGGGCAACAAGCGATTCAGCTTGTCAGACAATAATTTCAGATCGAGATTATCCTGTTCATTATCGAAATGCGCTGTCATCATACGGGCATGCACTCCCGCATCGGTGCGCCCTGCTCCGACAATCGAGGTGGGTACACGCAACAACGTTGTCAGAGCCTTCTCTATAGTCTCCTGCACCGAAACACCATTGGGCTGTATTTGCCATCCGCAATAGTTTTCGCCGTTGTATGCCAGATATATAAAATAACGTTTCATCGTTTTATATTTCAAAATTTCTCATTTCAAGATTTCAAAATTAATATTGATATATTGAAACCTGAAATTTTGGAACTATCTTACCGTTATATGAAAACAGGCCTGTTTGCGCTCATGCTTGATATAGCATCTGTCACGCTGCCTGAGATCGTGTAATACCTGTCCCAACACAGCCTTAAGCCGTCCATCGTCCAGAGTGCGCGCGTCAGAGGTATTCGCCTTCTCGAATCGCGTCCACGCTATATCGAAAGTAGTAGCATACCTGTGAACCGAGTTTTCACTCGCATTACGATTCCTTTTCGATAGGTTGGTAACATCGTCATTCGTACGGGTAATACTGGTGACAATAGGTTTGTACAATGGCAGCTTTTTGCTGATCAGCGAATCGCGAAAGTTAAGACAAATATCTGAAAGCAATATTGCCGCCTTAGGCACAAGAAACGGCATCGAATGCTTTAGCTTGTCCACCTTGTATATTTCCAACTCACTTGGTATTCGTACCAAGCGGTCTTCATACAACGCCGTATCGGCTCTGGTCTCCAGAGGTCCTACCCCGTTAGCTGTCGCTGCTTCTATATGCAGATCGGGCAAATCGTTGAAGGTAGCACTGTATTTTCCGTCGAAACGGGTATATCTTTTTGGTTCTATCGGTTCACTTTCAGGCTTTTCTTTAGATCCACAACTCAATAAGGATAGAATACTCATCGAAAGTATCCAGATATATCTCATATACATTTTTCTTGATTTTCGGGCACAAAGGTACAAAAATACAGACTTTTGTCCGTAATTAATCCTTATTTTTGCACTTTGATAACAATCCGAACAGAAATGGAACAGATAACCAGCCTTCAAAATCCTAAGATCAAGAACATTGTCAGACTATCTAAAAGCAGGGAACGAAAAGAACAAGGGCTTTTTATCATTGAAGGAGCCAGAGAATTAAGTCTGGCACTGATGGCGGATTACGAGATAGATTCGGTGTTTATGTGCCCTGAGTTATTTGCAAAGACAGATTATCCCGATGTGCTGGATTCCATTTCCCAAGACAGGCTATTTGAAGTAACGGAAGCCATTTTTGAAAAAATTGCTTACCGTGAGGGTTCGGATGGCTTATTAACTTTAGCCAAGCCAAAGAATCACACTCTTTCAGGTCTGAAATTATCGGACAACCCTTTTATTATTATTCTCGAGGCTGTAGAAAAACCGGGTAATCTGGGAGCAATCCTCCGCACAGCGGATGCGGCTCAGGCAGATGCAGTCATTATATGCGATCCGGCAACCGATCTTTATAACCCGAATGCTATACGATCGAGTGTAGGATGCCTTTTCACCGTGCAAACGGCTGTTTGTTCATCGCAGGAAGCGCTTGACTTCCTACAAAAAAAGAACATTAAATCGCTTGCAGCCGAGCTACGGGCTTCGCAATGGTATCAGGATACCGACTTCACCGTTCCATCAGCTATTGTTATGGGTACGGAAGCTGACGGATTAACTGATTTCTGGCTAAATAATGCCGATGCGAGAATCAAAATACCGATGCGGGGAAAAATAGATTCATTGAATGTATCGGTTTCTACGGCTGTTATCACATTTGAAGCTATGAGGCAAAGAGGATTTTAACACAAGATAAAGGCTATGAAAAAACTCTTCGCTTTACTTTCATTTTTACTTTTTATTTCCTTTTCTATCACAGCACAGGAAAGCTGCGATTGTGAAAAGGAATTCAACTGGGTCGTAAATGTATTTCAGGAAAATGATGCCGCATTCCCCGATATCATTGAGAAGAAAGGAGAAAAAGAATATAGTGGCTTTACAGACGGGCTGAAGAGAGAAAGCAGAGAAACAAAAACAAAAGACGAATGCGTCATACTCATTAATAAGTGGCTGAGATATTTGAGAAAAGGACATCATGGATACATTAATAAAGCTGATGCAGATATGTCGGATATTTACAAAATCAATGATTCCATTAGAGAAGAATTTAAGATAATAAAATTGAGTGATCAAACATTATATCTTAAATTTCCAAGCATGCTATATCCTTACAAAACAGTAATGGATAGTTTATTATCAGTTAATGATCAACTGTTACGCACAACTCCCAATCTTATAATAGACATAAGGAACAGCCGCGGCGGAAGTGATTTTGTTTGGTCTGGGCTACAGCCATACCTCTACACTTCTCCTGTAAGGAGACCGCTTCTAGAAACCCGCTGCACAACTTTTACAGCAGAGAAGTTGAAGGAATATATTGATTCTTCACCTTACATAGACCTTACATCTAAAAATATGCTGGAAGACAGGATAAAACTAATATCGAAAAATGCTGGAAAATTTTCTGATTTTAACGGAGATAAAGAGCAAACATTCATCAGTAGCGAGATAAATATCTCCCTATTTCCAAGAAGAGCAGGTATTATTTATTCAGAAAACAATGGAAGTGCCAACGAGGGGTTTCTTATGTGGGCACGGCAAAGCTATAAAGTAAAAACATATGGTGTAAACACCTATGGTGTTTTTGATGTTTCTAATCTGATGCCGGCTAAATCTCCATATACGAGAAATACTTTATTCTATACTACCACCCGGTCTAAATGGTTACCGAAATTTTCGATTGATGATGTAGGTTTTACACCCGACATTTATCTGGGAGATATACCTCAGGAAAGATGGATTGACGAGGTTATAAGGCATATAGAAAGTAACTAGTTGAAAGAATTATTACATTTGCAGCAATGAGGCAAAGAGGATTTTAGGATTTTCACAAATTAGGCATCTCATCCTCTTTTCACCCATCCATCCCCCTAATTTTCAAAAACTTTCCTTACCTTTGCTCGATTTTAAGAAGTTAAGAAAAAATATTTATGATGAATCCGATTACAAAGAGTATCGATTTGGGTGATGGAAGGACTATCACCATTGAAACCGGAAAATTAGCAAAACAAGCAGACGGATCTGTAATGCTACGCATGGGAGATACCATGTTGCTGGCTACGGTAACTGCTGCAAAAGACGCTAAGCCGGACGTTGATTTTATGCCTTTACAGGTAGAGTATAAAGAAAAATTTGCCGCATTCGGCCGTTTCCCCGGAGGTTTTCAACGCAGGGAAGGTCGTGCGTCAGATTATGAAATATTAGTTTGCCGTTTGGTCGACCGTGCGCTTCGCCCGTTATTTCCGGACGACTATCATGCTGAAGTATTTGTTAATGTTATTTTGTTCTCGTCAGACGGTAAGGATATGCCTGATGCGCTGGCAGGACTTGCAGCATCTGCTGCTCTTGCTGTTTCCGATGTGCCTTTCAACGGCCCGATCTCGGAAGTAAGAGTTGCCCGCATCGACGGAAAATTCGTTATCAATCCGACATTCGATCAACTGGAACAAGCTGACATGGACATTATGGTAGGTGCTACCATAGATAACATCATGATGGTAGAAGGTGAGATGAAAGAAGTTTCGGAAGCAGAAATGCTGGAAGCTATCAAAGTGGCACACGAAGCTATCAAGGTACAATGTCAGGCTCAGATAGAACTGATGGAAGCTGTAGGCAAAACCGTGAAACGTGAATATAGTCACGAAACAAACGATGAAGAGCTTAAGAAAGATGTATGGGCTAAATGTTATGACAAGGCTTATGCAGTAGCTGCATCGGGAAATACTAACAAACACGAGCGTGGCGATAACTTCGCTGCTATCGTAGAAGAATATAAAGCAAACCTTACAGAAGAAGAACTGGCAGAAAAAGGCTCTTTGATTAGTCGTTACTATCACGATGTGGAAAAAGAAGCAATGCGCCGTTCTATCCTCGATGAAGGCAAACGCCTCGACGGACGTACAACTACAGAAATCCGCCCTATATGGAGCGAAGTAGATTACCTGCCGGGAGCACATGGATCAGCCGTATTTACACGTGGAGAAACCCAGTCTTTAACTACAGTAACATTAGGCACAAAGCTGGATGAAAAAATCATCGACGACGTGCTGAACAACGGAAAAGACAGATTCCTTTTACATTATAATTTCCCTCCATTCTCTACAGGAGATGCCCGCCCGCAACGTGGTGTAGGACGCCGCGAGATCGGTCATGGTAATCTTGCACACCGTGCATTGAAGCCGATGATCCCTGCCGATTATCCGTATGTTATCCGTGTAGTATCGGATATTCTCGAGTCGAACGGTTCTTCATCTATGGCTACTGTTTGTGCAGGTACACTTGCATTGATGGATGCAGGGGTGAAAATCAAAAAACCTGTAACAGGTATCGCTATGGGACTTATCTCTGAGAAGAAAGGTACTAACTATGCCGTACTATCCGATATTCTTGGAGACGAAGACCACTTAGGCGATATGGACTTCAAGGTATGCGGAACCAGAGACGGTATTACTGCCACTCAGATGGATATAAAGGTAGACGGACTATCTTACGAAATATTAGAGAAAGCATTAAATCAGGCACGCGCAGGACGCCTGCATATCATGGATAAAGTCACCGAAACATTGGCTGAACCACGTGCTGACCTGAAAGACAATGCTCCTCGTATCGAAGTTATTATTATCAATAAAGAATTCATCGGAGCGGTTATCGGTCCTGGTGGTAAGATCATACAAGGTATACAGGAAGAAACAGGTGCAACTGTTACCATCGAGGAAATCGACGGATACGGACGTGTCGAAGTTTCTGCTACTAACCGTCAGTCTATCGAAGCTGCTGTGGCTAAGATAAAAGGTATTGTTGCCGTTCCTGAAGTAGGTGAAGTGTACGAAGCTAAAGTTCGTTCGGTAATGCCTTACGGTGCTTTCTGTGAATTCCTTCCGGGTAAAGACGGATTGTTGCATATCTCTGAAATTTCATGGGATCGCATCGAGGATATGGAAAAAGCAGGATTGAAAGAAGGTGACATGATAGAAGTGAAACTGATCGATATCGATCCGAAGACAGGTAAATTCAAACTGTCTCGCAAGGTGCTTCTTCCTCGCCCTCCTCGTCCTGACAAACCGGTACAGAAAAGAAACGAAAACGAAGGAGAAAATAATTAATATACTTATATATTAAAAAGCGAGAGCGGCTTCAGTAGAAGCCGCTCTTTCTTATTTACCAATCAGTCTCTCATTGAGCATTGATATACAGTTGTATTCCTCTTGCTGTGAATTGGTCGAGTACACTCTGAGACGGAGTTATATTTGCAGAGAGAGACAAGCTTCCTCCGGATGGCATACCTGTGCTTCCTGAACCAAGAAGAGTAAGCAATAATTGATCGAGTATAGCTACAGTCTCGAAATAGACAGAAGTGATCGAAATATAACTCAATACGGATGAATCGAAATTAGTAATCTGAGTGGGTTCCAAAACTTTTGCATTAACACCTACACATTCTTGATGTTTTCACTCTGATTTACCGAATAAAACTCGACTGATCCTACACGATAATCCTTACCATTCTCTGGAATAAAAGGAAAACCTTCAACAGATCTTATTCCTGATATTTCTACCAGCTCCCCGCTTTTACTTGTTATGCGATAATACCAATTATTCTCTACCTGTTTCTTATACAGGTTCGCATTATCCTAATTGGTAACACCGGTATAGAAAAGAGACAAGAACGAAGAAAAGAATAACCTAATTTTTATATCTTTACATTACAGATAATTTGTACATCTACACAATGACAAACCCATGATGCAATACTTTCAAATACAATCGAATACTACATTGACTGATATAGAACAGATGGTCAATACTTATCCTCTGGACCGTATCCAGATTGATAAATATATCAACGAAAAAGTGCTCAGATTGCTGAATGAAGAATTCTTTCCCAAAAGGCCGGATGTAAGATTCAGAGTTTATGGTCATCCGTTCAAAGATTTATCCTTTCTTTCCCTACTTCCAAATGTAAAGAAACTATATATTAACTGCATATATGATGCCGTAGAAAACCTTGATTCGATACAAGATTTGAATCAACTTGAAGAGTTAATAGTCGATATAAACAACCAAAAAGATTTTAGCTTTCTGGATAAAGTAAGCAACAACCTAAAATATCTGAACCTGAATGTGAACAAAACAGGATTTGACGCCAATAAGATTTTACGTTTTGGAGGACTTGAATATCTGGAGATACAGAACCTTAAGAAAAATATTCATGTGATAGAAGAATTATCGGAACTAAAAAGCCTGAGGATAAAAGGAATTTCAGCCCCCGATCTTGGATTTATAAACAAATTGAAGAAATTGGAAGAATTATATATAAGCGGTGGAAAGAATGATCTGACCACCTTATGTGGCAATCCCCACATCCACAAGCTGACACTTTGTTCGATAAGAGGACTCGATAATCTGGATTTGATATCACATCTGCCAAACCTGAAAGAAGTGCAGATACAATACATGTCCGATATTTCTTCATTACCTGACCTATCGGGATTAACAGCTTTGAAAAAAATTAAAGTAATTTCGATGAAAAACCTGACCGATCTTTCGGCTGCTGAATTTGCTCCTGCTCTGGAACGATTCGACTATTATGAAGTATCAAAAAATCTAATTCCATCGGATATTATTCCTGTATTAAAAAACCAAAAAGTACAGGTATGCGGTGTATTTTTCCCTTCAAGCAAAAAGAATAAGGAAGCCGATGCGTTATGTCTCCAATATGGCAAGAAAATCCGTTGACTTCTGACTAATAAAGCCCTCAATTCATATTATTTCACATAATAAAAGTCATATTATTTCGATAAGACAAGAACCCTTATTTACTGATTATCAATAAATAATAGATATTTTATCGTTTTGAAAATTCATATCCAACAAAGAATCCAGAGTTGTACATCTCTTTTATCTATATATTTGCTTAAGCAACTTTTTAAATACTCTGTGTGTGTGAGTATTTGTATAGCTAAATGTTAACCTTAAATTCTTTTCTTCCGGTATTTTATTTATAACATTCTTTCCCAAGAGGATAAGTAATGGTATGTTATGCTATGTATTGACCTGAAAAATCAATGAATGGCATATACTTATATATTGTTTGCTATCATTTAATATAAAAACGCCATAACTTTTTTTCTTTTCAAAAATAAGGTCGTACTTTTGCACCCTAACTGATTAAAGTTATTATAAATAAACTAATTCGATGAATTTTGTTGAAGAATTAAGATGGAGAGGCATGATACAGGAAATCATGCCGGGTACGGAAGAACAACTGCAAAAGGAACTGACTTCGGGTTATGTAGGTATAGACCCTACAGCCGATTCGCTTCATATCGGTCACCTAGTGAGCGTGATGATACTGAAGCACTTCCAACGTGCAGGACATCGTCCGATAGCCCTTGTCGGTGGCGCAACAGGTATGATCGGTGACCCTTCGATGAAGTCGGCCGAACGTAATCTGCTGGATGAAGCTACGCTTCGCCACAATCAGGAATCGATAAAGAAACAGCTTGCAAAGTTTCTCGATTTCGAGTCTGATAAACCCAATGCGGCTCTGTTGGTAAACAACTACGACTGGATGAAAGATTTCTCATTTTTGAACTTTATCCGCGATGTAGGTAAGCACATCACCGTGAATTATATGATGGCTAAAGAATCCGTAAAGAAACGCCTGAACGGAGAAGCCTCGGAAGGGATGTCGTTTACAGAGTTTTCATACCAGCTGATGCAGGCTTATGATTATCTCCACCTATATAAAACAGAAGGTGCACGCATCCAGATGGGAGGTTCCGATCAATGGGGTAATATCACTACCGGAACAGAGCTTATCCGCCGTACTACAGGAGGTGAAGCCTTTGCGCTGGTTTGCCCATTGATAAAAAAAGCCGACGGTACTAAATTCGGCAAAACCGAATCGGGCAACGTATGGCTTGAAAGGAAATATACTTCTCCTTACAAGTTCTACCAGTTCTGGCTGAATGTAAGTGACGAAGATGCTGAAAAATACATTAAGATATTCACAGCACTTAGCAAAGAAGAGATAGAAGCTTTAGTTACAGAACAAAAAGCTGCTCCTCACCTTCGCCCGTTGCAAAAGCGTTTAGCGAAAGAGGTGACTATAATGGTTCACTCCGAAGACGATTTCGAGACAGCTGTTGAAGCATCGAATATCCTTTTCGGGAATGCGACAGCCGATGCTTTCAAGAAACTGGACGAAGAAACATTCCTACAGGTATTTGAGGGTGTTCCTACTTTTGATATTTCTAAGGAAGAACTTGCCGAAGGAATAAAAGCAGTGGACTTGCTGGCCGAAAAAGCAACCGTTTTTCCATCGAAAGGAGAAATGCGTAAGACTGTGCAGGCAGGTGGTGTAATGATCAATAAAGCGAAACTGGAGAACTTCGATGATGTTATAAATACGTCTTCGCTGATAGCCGGAAAATATATTATTGCGCAAAAAGGAAAGAAAAACTACTTCCTTTTAATTGCAAAATAACAAAGTATTATTACTTTTGTACTCGCAAAAGTAATATTGTCTCATGGTGTAATGGTAGCACTGCAGATTCTGGATCTGCCTGTCTAAGTTCGAATCTTAGTGAGACAACTTTTTAAAAATCAAATGACTAACATTCAACATGTTAGTCATTTTGCTTTATATATACATACAAATTTACATACAACCAAAACCAGAATGACTCATTTATGAGGTTTTGATATGCTATTTCAAAGAGGGGGGTATACCCGAAAATATTAAATACGGAGGGGAGGGCTACAGTAGGTTGCTTATCTTTTTATTTATATATTCGTTTTTGATTTATCTAAATTCTATACAAATTCAATAGGACAATATTGTTGTTGAAAGAATAAGTACATTCTCGCGTTCAAAAGTAATGGCAACTTTATACAAGAACAGAAAGAACAACCTTAATACAAATCAATTTCAATCAGTCATAGTTTTAGTTTTTTATGTTTTAGAATTATTTTAAAATTCTAAAGTATCTCTATTTTTTTCTTCTTAGTTTATCTATAAGAAGTCCAAAAGTCAGATTCTTCATCAATAAAAAGTCAGATGGCGGAAAGCATATTCGGCTATAAATCAAAAGTATAAACCCTTGCTAATCCCTCAAAAAGTCAGATGGCGATAAAAAGGATAACAGATTATTAAAGTTATTATCTAATTTCATCATATTGATCACACACATAAAATCGCTGGTCTAACCTCCGGCTCAGATACACACACATTAAATCATTTACTATAGTTTATCATTTACTTAAATCTTACAATCTTCAAATTGGCAAAAGACTCAACGAACAGGAACAACCCCTGAAATAGTAACCATGGTATTACTATTCTGCTGGTTGCGGTTATCATTTTATCAACTTTAAACGAAATTATCTATACGATTTTAAACACATTTAAGCTCACTATTATTTTAGACACACACTAATTAATCAATTAACATGAGAAAGAACGCATTAATTTTTATTATTGCCATGGTTTCCTATTTGCCTGTCAGCGGGCAGCTCAACACCATGCACAACCACCTGCGTCAGGGCGATATCCTGATCAAGCAGCAGGTCAGTTTTGTCGATCCCGGACAGGCAGGAACTAACAAGGTCTGGAACTTCAGTAAGCTGGAGACCATTAATTCGGAGTATACTCTTTCTTACAGCCAGCCTCCTATGGAAGGCGACAGTATCTATATACTGGGAGATAACCGTTACAGAAAGCAGACTGTCTCCGATAACGAACTGGTAATAGGTACTGAACACAACACGATGTACTACTATCGCCTTACAAACGATTCTCTGTTACAAATGGGGCATGAAAACCCGACAGTTCGTCTGGCCTATACCACCCCGATGATGCCGTTGCACTTTCCGCTGAACTACGGGCAAAAGGTTAGTTCATCATATAAGACCAAAGGCATGTACTCCGGTACAGTGCCTATGCAGTCGGAAGGTACTGTTACGACGACTGCTGATGCTTATGGTACACTGATATTGCCATCAGGTGATACTTTAAGTCCTGTACTGCGTGTAAAGACTGAACAGACTATATTCGATATTCCGGATGAATACTCTTATAACATCGATCCCGATAACAACAAAGGGAAGTTATTAGAGACCTGCCGCTGGTATAACAAAGGTTACCGCTATCCGGTATTCGAGACAGTGAGGAATATCAATCTGGCAGATAATGCAGTGATCTTCTCTACTGCTTTCTTCTTTCCACCGCAAGACCATCTTTATCTGGATACCGATCCCGATAATCTTGCCTTGCTCGATGAACTCTGGGAAGAAACAGAGAACAACAAAGACAAAACAACAGATACAAACACCGATACCCAAAACGGCAAAACAGTGTCATTAGAAGACTATATGACCTGTAAGATGTACCCGAACCCGGTAACGACACTACTTAATCTGGATTATGAGCTGAAACAGGATGCAAAGGTATCTTTTGAACTATACTCAATGGATGGTATCGTTATTAAGAAAGTCAGCCCAAAGAGTCAAACGGCAGGTTTTTACAATGAGAAGATCGATTGCTCGGGGTTATACCACAAGAACTATGTGCTACGTATAACGGCAAATAATGTGTTTGTCAATGAAGTCATTATTAAAAAGTAAAATTAGATACTATGAAACAATATATTAGATACTTCCTGATACAAGCTATATGCTTCTTAATTTATAATAATATAGAAGCCCAGTCTTTACAAGTACCTGAGCACAGAGAAACAATACATTCCCCACAAGTAACTCTGATAAATCAGTTTGGAGATTATCCTGTAGACCTGTCTAATGGTCTGGTTGACATATCGATACCTCTATATGAAATCAAAACTCCCGGACTAAGTATGCCTTTAAGTCTCAAATTTCATCCTTCAGGATTGCGTCACGATGAACGGGAGAGTTTTTTCGGTTTACGTTGGGTATTAGGAGGTCTTGGTCATGTTAGTAGGGTTATAAAAGGATATCCTGACGAATATCATTCTCGCTATCCATTACACGAAAGCATAAATAATCCGAATTACAAGCCTGACTTTTTCTCTTTATTCGGGACAACCAGCACAATGTATAGTGGTAGTGGACAAAGTTACAATAGCGTTTTCATTACTATGGGCGGGCAGTATAAAGATACTGAATATGATGTTTTTTCCTATAGCTTGCCATCAGGAAAGAGTGGTAAATTTATTTTAACCGGAGCAGGGGAGGTTGTTGAAACAATGCCGTATGAACCAATTAAAATTGTTGTTGGTAGAGAGTCTGACAGATACGGAGGAGTTACAATAACGGACGAAAATGGCATTACATATAATTATCAAATGAGCGAATCTGATGAAAACGGATTTGCGACAGCTTTTCATCTTAAAAAAATAACCTCGGCTAATAAACAGGATGTTATAACAATAGATTACGAAAAGTCTGATCTCAGGACCTATGTGCGGTCCGAAAACACTGTAACATCCGATGATTTACATGATAATTCACCATATGCCTGGGAGCGTGATCTGATATGGGGAGAATATCCGTCACCCATATATGCTGCGTTGTCTGGTTTATTCAATGATAAATATAAATACTTTAATACATCTAATTATAGTAAACA
Source organism: Dysgonomonas hofstadii (assembly GCA_040395895.1). Taxonomy (GTDB): domain Bacteria; phylum Bacteroidota; class Bacteroidia; order Bacteroidales; family Dysgonomonadaceae; genus Dysgonomonas; species Dysgonomonas hofstadii_A. The sequence goes on along the minus strand of JBEBPN010000025.1, from coordinate 22,296 downwards.
TATTCTATGCGATCAGTATTGTATAAGTACGATTCGCATAGAAAGCGGAGGAGAATTGACCAGCCTTGTTGATTTTTATTATACATCGGCACAATCAAATGTCGCTAGATACCTGGAAGAAATAATGGTAAATAATGCCAACGGAGACCTGGTTAAATATATATACTTTACACTAAAAAATAACGAGAGTAATAAATTTAAACTACTTGATAAAATCGAAATAATGCCATGGTCTGACTCTAAAGAAGTTTATACCTTCGATTATTATGATTCTTATTATGCCCCGGCCTGTAGTGATTTGTCAAAGAATTTTGATTGGTGGGGTTATTATTCCGAAGGTGCAGGAGCGTATTATGCCCAAGATATAGCATTAAGTATACCTTCACAAGATACTGGAAGAGGAGATTCCAAAATAATGAAGATGGAAGGCGGACATAAAACCCCTAATGGAAACAGCATGAGCATAGGAATGATCAAAGAAATTACATATCCTACAGGGGGACGGACACAGTTCGAGTATGAGGTTAATGGGGATAACTTATTAGTTAAAAATTGGGTTGGAGGCTTGCGAATCAAACAGATTCATAATATATCCGGGTCGGGAAAAACAGAATCCAAGTATTATGAATATAAAAATGCTGTACTTCCTTCGTATTTATCCACTCCCTATTATAATACAATTACAATGGAGAATGAAATAGAATGTTATTATATATCCCCTGCACTTAGCGGGTTGACTGCAGGACATGGATATGGCAGATATTTGCAAACTACATATTTAAAGAGTTTTCCTTCGGAGTATACCCAGTTCCATTCCAATGTTATATCATATGGTCATGTCACTGAATATTTTGGCCCTTCGGCAATAAATAATACAGGCAAAATAGAATATAAATATAATATAGGTAATTTGCAAACCGATTTTTATAAAGATCGATTCGGATACGATTTTCAAAGTACATATAGTGGCTACACCCGCCTTCATGTAAGCCCGGCTGACTTCTGGAAAAAAAATCATCTATACTCCAAGATCATTTATAAAAGTACCGGAAAAGGGCCCGATATCCAATACAAGGAAGTGGAAAAATATGATTACACTTATAAAACATTCAAAGAGAAGAATATTTATGATATGCCTGTATATCGCTATAGATATCATCAGGTAATTGTACCTTCCGGTCATAACGATGAACAGATTGAAATAGATTTGATATATCCTTATAAAGATCTATTCAAAGATGTTTTTGCATACGTAAATCAAAGATACACATCCGGTGCGGAAAAATTAGTAAAGGAAACCAAGTACGCTTATCATGATAATGGCACACAAACTACTGTTAGAGAGTTTGACTACGATGGAACTTATTTACTACCCATTACTGAGAAAGTGACAAATAGTGACGGTTCTGTATATTCAAATAGTACCAAATATTCTTTTCACAAGGCAGGTTCTCCATATACAGAAATGATGAATGCGAATATGTTTACAAACATAACAGAGAAAAATGTTGAAAAAGATGGCGTATCTATAGAACGATTAGTTTATACTTATAATGATAAGACAACAATAAATTTTATCAGTTATTGGAAAAAGAATGAAATGAAAGATCAGATTAGCTACTCATTTCATGACTCTAATTCTCTACCAGGTGTGGTTTCAAAAAACAGTAATGAAGTTATTGTTTATATACGAAATATTTACGGAAATATAGTAGCAGAGATATTAAATGCCCATTATTACACAGTCGCAAGTGCGCTGGGAGGAGTATCTGTTATTGATAGAATATCCAAAAGCACTCAGGTTAGCGATGCAGATATGTTGCTGCTTAATAATCTGAGAAAAGCTTTGCCGGATGCCCATGTCTACACCTATACTCTCCGTCCTCTGATCGGTATGATATCGGTAACTGATCCGAAAGGATATTCCACTTATTATGAATATGATGACGCAAATAAGCTGGAATGGATAAAAGATGATAAGCGGAATATTCTGGAACAATACGAATATAATTACAGTATCAAATAAATAGATAGACTATGAGAACTTCAATATATATAATAAGTTTATTATGTGCGATCTTTACCTTTACAGATGTAAAAGCATATGATATAACTTTTGAGCATAGGATGCAGAATCCGGACGTGGATTTAATAATCTCTGCAACTGAAACCATAGAACATGGTGTAGATACAAGGTATAATTATGAGAATGATTTTTCTGGTGGACCCGGAGGCAACAGACCGGATGCTTTTTATCGGCTGACATTAACAACAAAGACAGAGTTGACCATTTGGCCGGAAGATAGAAGTAAAAGTAATGCTGTAATATTTTTGTTAGATAAGCAGGGATGGCCTCTTGATTCGAACTGGGATCAGTGGGATTCACGAAAAATAAAAAAAATATTAGAGCCGGGTACTTATTATTTAGTATTGGAAGGAAGACAAGTTGATGGATGGATTAGATTTTCTGTTCAAAGTAATGTCCCCAAAACTACTCCGATAAATGTAGGCACAAAAAGCTCCGATTTCACTTATACAAATACACAAAATAGTGATTTTTACAATAGCTTTGCTAATGGCTATGGAGGAAGTATAGGAAATGATATACCATATACATTTACTATAACCAAGCCGATGGATATAACGATAACACATAATGGCTCCAAAATCAACAATACCAATATTTTCTTTACACATAATATGTCTGTAATACAACTGCTTCAGGGGACATCTCAACATACAATAAAAGATTTACCGGCCGGAACATATACATTTATTTCCGAGAGTGCAGAAACCGTCTGGTGGGAAAATCTCTATGACAAAGTTAATAATGGCTCTATTACGACAACAATCACGGGTACTGTTTCCAAAACTATCCTTATCGGGAACGTCACTTATCCCTTCTCATATCAGGATACAAGAAATTCCAATGATTGGAATAATGATTTCACTGACTATGCCGGTAAGGAGATCAGATATAAATTTAGTGGATATAATCCCGGTATGTATTTGCAAATATCTCACTGTGGTTCAGTAATATCTGATACCAGAATACAACTATTGGATGGAAATCAAAAGGTTTTGGCATCCAGTATAGATTACACTAATCCCAATAGTCCATGTAAAGGTTCTAAATATGCATTCCTCAGAGCATACACGTTATCAGGTAATGTTACTATTGTTTCGGAAGGACGTTACGCCAATGGAAATATTACAACGAAGATATTGGCCTCACCATATCCTTTCGAGACTGACTGGGGAACACTGCGGGGAGTGAAGACTAAGACCGATACATATAACATCGGGAAATGCCATAACCTTTACGAAACGGGCAGCGGAAATGATATCATACATAAATTTACCCTTGAAGACCCTCTGGATGTGTCTATATCTCATGCCGGTTCAGCAGTAAATAAAAGTAAGATATACCTTTTAAATGCGTCGATGGGTGTAATTGCTACCAGCGAGAGTGGAGCTGGAGATCCAAAAGGAAGTAATCTCAATCACGCGTTTCTGAAAAGAGAATTATTGCCTGCCGGTACATACTATATCGTTTCGGAAGCGGCAAGTCAAGATGCTAACCTGATTGTTAGCCTGAACACCACTCCGAAGGAAAAATCCGTTATTGATATTGGCTCCAAATCGTCCGGATTTGTATATTCAGATACAAAACGATTTCAGGATTATACCAATACCTATACTGCCAATGCAAATGTAGATATCGAATATAAGCTGGCAATAACACAGGTGATGGATCTGGCAATGTCTTTTACCGGCGGAACTTTGTATTTTCTGGATTCGCAAAAAGAGCTTATTAACCAGTCATCGGGAAGTAGTACTCTTAATCTGAATACCCTTCAAGTGGGGACATACTATATTGTAAATACAGGTCCTGCCTCGAATGAGGGAAATGCAACGGTAAAGATAACAGGTACCTTAACGACTGTCAGTAATTATATAGAGCCTTCGACAGAGAGAACTTATACTCTGAAAAGGGTTTATACAGATAGAAATACTTATCTGACAGAAATCCAATACTATGACGGATTAGGTCGCCCAAACCAGCTGGTGCAAAGCAAAATCACGCCTAGCGGGGCAGACCTGGTTACCATACAGGAATACGATGAATTCGGACGACCGTCAAACAGCTGGCAACCTACTCCAATCTACAAGAACAACAGTAGATACATGGAAGACATACAGGTCAGGGGGCAGGCCCGGAATATATATCAGGATGCAAAGCCTTTCTCTATGCCGGAATACGAATCGTCTCCGTTAAAGAAAACAATCAAACAATACGGGCCCGGACAAGACTGGCACAACAATGGTAAAGCAGTATCGACAAATTATAAAATAAATATTTCGGATAATGCTGCTTTCAACTGTTATATATACAAAGCGGGCGGAACAAACCAAAGCCCGGCATTGACCAAATCAGGCAATTATCCTACGGGACAGCTTTTTGTTAGCGAAGTAAGGGACGAGGACGATAATGTCAGTTATGAATTTAAGAACAACATAGGACAGGTTATCCTTACCCGCCAGATTTCCGACAATGCCAATCATGATACCTACCATGTGTATAACGATTGCGGCTACCTGTGCTATGTGCTACCTCCTCGTATAAATGACGAAGGCATAACACAAGCGAAACTGGACGAGTTGGCCTATCAGTACAAGTATGACGATCTTGGGCGATGTATAGCAAAGAAGCTTCCCGGATGCGACTGGGTATATTACATATATGACAAAGATAACCGGTTGATATTTGCCCAGGATGGAGAACAACGCCTGAAAGGAATTTGGGCATTTTCTATCCCTGATATTTTTGGACGGACAGTGCTGACGGGCACATGTACAAATAATCTCAATTATATGGCCGTTACCCCTATCGATGTAAAAGTAACAGCCACATGGGCTAAAGCGACAAATAGTTATAAGGGTTATACTCTGACAGCAGGGTTTACATTGACAAGTCCTACCATTTTATCGGTCAACTACTACGACAATTATGAATTTATGGGAATCAACAGTTTGCCGGCAACAACAGATGCTAACTTTAAATATACCGCCGACGCGAACTATGGTACATGGTATGCCGGTGATTATACCGATGCAAATAAGTATAAGAATAAAGGATTGTTGACAGGAACATTAACAGCTCAATTAAACTCAAATGGTACAGTATCTACAACTTATCTGTGTTCGGTAATGTACTACGACTACAAAGGCCAGTTGATACAAGCCAATTCAAACAATCATCTGACCGGAGGATTCGAAAAAGAATATATTATCTACAACGATTATACCGGGCAGCCACTAAAACGTAAGCATGTACATCAGGCTACAGGCAAGACCACCCTGACCGAAGACTATGCCTACAGCTACGACCATGCGGGACGTTTACTGAAAACCACCCATAAGCTAAATGGTGGAACCGAAATGATCCTTGCCGAAAATAAGTATGATGAGTTGGGGAGGCTGAAAGAGAAAAAAAGCAACAGCAGGAATGAACTCACCGGTACTTATACCTACAATGTACGTTCGTGGCTATCAAGGATCAGGCACTATCACTTCCATGAAGACCTGAACTATACACATAGTGGTAATATAAAGAATATGCAATGGGTACTTTACGGGCAAACCCGTAAATACGACTATACCTACGATAACCTGTCGCGTCTGAAAGCAGCAATCTTTACCGGGATCACAGGAGAACAGTATAGTACAGCCTATACCTATGACAAGCATGGCAACATACTTACCTTGCAACGCTATGGTAAAAAAGATGCAGGAACCAATGCCTCCAGCTTCGGACTTGTCGATAACCTGACAATGGCTTATAACGGTAACCAACTCATCAAAGCGGAAGATGCTGCCGCCAATGTTATATTCGGCGAATCAGCCGACTTCAAGAACCATAATAATGCTGCTGTTGAGTACACTTATAACAAAAACGGGGCAATGACCAAAGATTTAAATAAAGGTGTATCACAAATACAATATAATTCGTTAAATTTACCAACATTAACAGACATCAAGAACCCCGAAGGTGAGGGGCGCAATTATTACACCTATTCAGCCTCAGGCGTGAAGCTGAAAGTAAAGCATACTTATAATCCTAACTTCCTGCCTGCACCCGTAACCGGTTCCGATGTTAATGTCAGTTCGCTGACACAGGTGACAGAAACCGACTATGTCGGGAATAAAATATATGAAAACGGAGCACTAAAAAGAGTATTGATAGATGGCGGCTATATTGAAGGAGGTACATATTATTTCTATGTAAACGACCATTTGGGTAACAACCGGGCAGTGGCTCGTGCCGATGGACCGATGTTTCAACGAAACCATTACTACCCGTTCGGAATGACCTTTGCCGACAGTTATAACTCGAATATACAACCATACAAGTATAATGGTAAGGAACTGGACAGGAAGCATGGACTTAACCTGTATGATTACTCGGCAAGGTATTATGATCAGGCAATAGGTAGGTTTACAACGGTCGATCCGTTAGCGGAGAAGTATTATAGTTGGAGTCCGTATGCGTATGTGATGAATAACCCGTTGAAGTATATTGATCCGGATGGAAAAGCTATTATTGTATCAGGAGCATTGAGTAAAAGGGCATTACAAGAATTACAATCTGCAGCAGGATCAAGTATAACATTAACAATCGCCGATGATGGAAATATCTGTTATACAAAGAATATAGAAGAGAAATTACTCTTTAATGCAGCGAAAATAGTAGAAATAATTGATAATAATTCAATTTTTATTGATCTAAAAACTATTAACGGAGGACTAACAAGTACTAATAATCTTTTTGTAGGTGGAGCATTCATGGGAAATGAGGTTTATTCAGATAGAAATGGGAATAAGACCGTAGTAGCAAGTCAAGAGATAAATCCTAACGTTTTAGGTGCTGCGGATAAGCATATAGGAACTCCAGGTAGTTTAACTATGCATGAACTAACAGAAGCGTATATTGGAGCTCAGAATTCTCAAAAATCAGGTTCCTCAGCTCCTCCTGCAACAGGATCAAATGCAAACAATTCTAAAAGTCCTTATACGCAAGCTCATGACAAAGCATCTTTCCAAAATCCAATTTTCGAAAGAATGTACGATTCTGAAGGAAATATCACTACTGATGTAAATAGTGCAGTCAGAGTAGAGTGGTTTGTTAAAAGCATTACAAATAAAGATAAAGTAATCCAAATTTTTGAACCATAACAATATGAAAAAAATTATTATTCTTATATTAGTGTTATCAACTATATTGTTCGGATGTAAAAGTAAAGCAATATCGACAATCTATAGTGATAAAATTATGTATAAGGATTCCATAGATAATAAATATAAGATATTAAAAATAAGCATCTTGGATGATAATGTATATGTGATTATTGCTCAAAAGAGAGACTCTGTTTATAAAATTGTATCAGAGAAGGAAAAATATCCATCAATTTCATGTAGAGTAATAAAAGAATATCAAACAGAAACGCTCAACCTAGTACAAATATTTCCTCATTCTAGAATTCAAGGGTATGAACTATCTGGGTCTTATTATACAGCAGTCAAAGGAATTAACGTTAATGGTACTATAATCGGAATTGACAGTATTTCTAATAATACACTTTACCGAGCTGATAATTTGAAAGGATTATGTATTACTAGAGAATAATATTATAAGCCCCTATCCTCGTCTTTTAGAGCTTGTAATCCCTCGTTCTTTGGGTTTTGTAATCCCGAATTAATAACTATTAGGATTTACAATCCATTATAAACTCGCTCCTGCCAATATATTATTGGCAGGAGTGTTTATCTTACATACAGGGCATAGTTTTACATGTAACTTTTGTCATTTTTGTAAGGTTTTAGTTAAAATAAATACTTAGATTTACATACAGCCTCAGGCGTGAAGCTGCGTGTGACACACAAGTGGAACTCGAATTATTCCAAGACACCCCTTATCGGCTCCACAGTCAATACAGCCGCATTGGATATGACCAAAGTTACCGACTATATTGGTAATAAGATCTACGAACAAGGCGTATTGAAGAAGATACTGGTAGACGGCGGCTATATAGAAGACGGCAAATACTACTTCACTCAACAAGACCATTTGGGTAACACCCGTATGGTACTCTCTCAGGAAGGCAGTATTGTCCAGCGCGAGTACTACTATCCCTTCGGTATGACTGTGCCTCATATCGAATATGACGGTAAGCATCCTTACCGCTACAATGGCAAAGAACTCGATCAGATGCACCGGTTGGATTTGTATGATTACTCGGCAAGGTATTATGATCAGGCCATAGGTAGGTTTACAACGGTGGATCCGTTGGCGGAGAAGTATTATAGTTGGAGTCCGTATAATTATGTTGGTAATAATCCTATAAGACGTGTCGATCCTGATGGAAAAGACTGGATAGATAGGATTATGGGAGTTGGGATGGGAGTTGTTACCAATAATATTCCGGGTACAACAAGTCTTAGAAATGTATATACTCCAAATGATGTGGTTGATTATAATGGAGCTTTGCAAGCAACAGATAATGCAGCAGTAGCTGTAGGTGCAGCTATGATAGTTGTTGGAGTATTTGATATGTCTGCAGGAAGTGGTACAGCTGGAGCTGGAGGAATTATTGCTGCCACTGGTTTAGGTGCTTCGGTAGGAGGTATTGTTGCCGGAGCAGGAGGTATAGTTGTAGCGGGTGGAGCTGCAGAGGTTGTAGGAGGGGCTGTTTTATTAGGAAATGCTTATCTGAATAAACAAGCCGGATATGATTATGGTAGAGTATCGGAGGCAAGCGGATCAGGTGGAAACAATAGTCAAGGAGCTAGACGAAAAAATCGTATACCTGATAAGGGGGAGCCTAATACGGTAGAATCAAATAATTCTGGAACAACTATGAAAAAATATGGGCCAGACGGAAATGTTCAAAAAGAATGGAATAAAGGGCATTCTAAGGATAAAAATCCTAAAGGATTAGTAGACCATATCCATGATTACAAACCTAACCCGAATAATCCAACAGGGCGTGGAGACAGACAGCCTGCTCGGACAAAGTATAATAATAATGATAAACGGGATTTTAACTTAAAATAATATGAAGTATGCATTATAATCAAATAGTATTATCTGATAAGTTTAGTATCTACGATTCGACTATGCAGAAGTTGAGTATATGTGTTAATGACAATGGAGTTGTTGATGTAGAAGCTATTATACAATTAAGTTATCCATGTAATTCTTATATAAAACTTATATTTAAAGATGTTTTTAGCTATCACCTTTCTTGGAGTAGAGAATATAATTTTTATACTATAGAGTCATATAAATTATTAAAAGCAGAAGATGGATTCTATTATTGTTCTTTTGATCCAGAAGATAGAGAAGCCTCTATCTCTGAGAATGACGGTGATGTTATTATTAGTAAAGATATAGAATTATTTTATTCTTCTAATAAGGAATTTACTGATATAAAGAAAATAGAGAGTAATAGATAAAACTTTTCTTGCTTTTCAGGATAAGTAATCCTAAAGTAATTTATCTCTGGTCCAGAGGGGAAAGGAAAAGGGACTAAAGATTATGGGACAAAATCAGGTAAAATAAGTAATAATGTACATTATGGATATCCAGACTAATAAAAACTTATGGATTGGCTTAGCTACTGTAACCCCTTTAGCTGATAACAAAGAGTTAGGAGATGCAAAAGGGGCATCCGTAAATGTTCTACTCATCGCAGAAACTGAAGACAAGTTTAATAAAACAGTAAAGGCTAAATTGTTTGAATATGGATACATATTAGAAGAACTGGAAGATGTTGAACTTTTCAATTTTAATCATGAGTATGGCGATGATTTAAATATTATTGCAGAACAAGCTCTTCAATCAGGTGATTTAGTATGGGGAACTTTTTATACATTTGATTAATCCTGTTTGCCGAATTCTGAAATCCACTATAGACTCACTCCTGCCAATACGATTTTGGCAGGAGCGTTTTATCTTATAGGCAGAATAGAGTTTTAGATGCACCGGCTGGATTTGTATGATTATTCGGCAAGGTATTATGATCAGGCAATAGGTAGGTTTACGACGGTGGATCCGTTGGCGGAGAAGTATTATAGCTGGAGTCCGTATGCGTATGTGGCTAATAATCCGATTAGAATTATTGACCCTACAGGGATGGATTGGGTAATGCGTGTTGTTGATGGAGTAACTGAATATTATTACGATAGAGATATTCGCTCCCAAGAAGATGCTAATAGTAAATATGGGAGTAATAATTTTGTTATGCACTTATCAAGTGGTTCCAGCATGACAAGGTATAATGCTAATGGCGAAATGACCGCTCAATTTACATTCTTTAATGATGGCAGTAGTAGTAATGAAAATGGAGCAGTTATAGATGTTCACGGCAACTTGATGCCAGATGATAAAATTATATATGGTAATGATTTTACTATTTTTGGCACAAGTGATAATAGTGTGAATGCTGAAACATTACATAAAAATCTATTTGGCACAAGTTATACAGGAGGAGACAATCCTATGACTTATGGTAATGCAAGTTTAGGGATAGAACCTAAATACTCATATCAATATATACCTCGAAATTTAAGTGAATTCTCTTCAGTATATCATGATAAAGAATATGATGCAAGAGGAGCGGCAGGTTTAGGTGATGCATTATTTAATCATTCGTTGAAAGGTGCTGATTATCGGTTGACTAAAGGAAATCTAAAGAATATGGTTAGACCGGGAGTTCCATTAAAAGATAGACAACGATCTGCCCTAACAGCAACAGGATTTGGTCTTATAACAATAATGAAATGGTTAACTGAAGGATATCAGACAGGACCTTTAACAGATTAAAATTATCGAATTTATGAAATATTTAATATCTCTTTGTATTTCTGTTATTATTTTTCAATCATGCGTTTTTAGCGGAGGAACCTATTCAAATGCAATATTCTACAGTGTAAATGGTATCTCTAATAAAGAGCTTGTGGAGCGTATTGTGAGTACAAAGAGTAATTATCCTCAGTATTTAATTCCTGATTCCGCAAGAAAAGATACGATAGACGATAATAACTTTTATCATGCTTCTTTTTATATAAAAGAGAAAAACATAATTTTTTATACAATTGTGAATTTAAATAAAGGAGCAATTCAAGAAAAAGAAGCAAAGATTGGAATTGAAATAATTTTAAAAGGGTACCAAGCAAAGAATGCTAAGTTTTATAAAATAAAAGAACTGCCCAAAGAAGAAAAAAGAGAAGTTCTAGAATTATTTGAGAATGAAGTATTAGAGAAATTAAAATAATAGTCCACTATAAACCCACTCCTGCCAATCATATATTGGCAGGAGCGAGGTTATAGTAGATTGTATATCGTTATAATATTAACTTCAGAATTACAAATCCAGAAGGACATGGGGGATTTTTTATTGTCCAGAACAAGCCTATAAGATTATCAGCATCACTGCATAACAATCTTGTATACACTGTCACCCAACTCAATCGCACAAAACTTAGATACATACTATTCCATAAGTATAAATGTATCGTTTATGAATTGATACCTTATATATTTCAAATCAACTATAGGAGAAGGTCTTGGATATATATTTATATCTGAATAGTCAATATCATAATAAAGGTATGAAATATTTTTCTTCTCAAAAGTAGGCGTCATTATTTTATTTAAAGCCGTTTCTGCATCTATTCTTTTGATACATGGATTAGCTAATAATAAAATAGTGTTTTCGCCAAAAGGAAGACACCCCATTATTCGATAATTGTGATCAAATATGTAGGGACTAATACAGTCAATATCATCAGAAGATATACGAAATGTCAAAGTATCAACTTTTTCTATACAGACAAAATTTACTCTTGAATTGATCTCATCATTTTTATTCTTGGTAAAATCACTTAGTAATGAACTTAAATCATTATTAGTTACTTTAAAGGAAACTAAATCAAATCCACTTTGCTTATTAGAACAAGAAATCATTAATATGAGAATTAATATAGTAACATACTTATATCTATTCATAACTTTATATTTTAATTATTTCACTTATCATTCTCCAATTATTTAGTATTTATCTGGGCGGTCCCAATCAATTCGTAGAGGAAGCATCCAGTTTGTTGGTTGAGGGAATCTCCCGTCTATTGGCTTTTTTACAGGCTCTCTGTACATATAATCATAGTTCCTATAAGTATCGTTGTCTGGATTATATACATCAGTAGTACCATTACTAAATGGGGCTCTTGTTGATATATATTCATAAAAAGCTTTATCTCCATCATCATCGTCTTTCCCATATCCACTTGGAATATATCCTCCGGGATGGCTATGGCTTGCTCTATCAATATTCCATCCCCTATCCATCAAGAGTTTTACAATATATGGTTGAAAATACTCTCTGTCTTCAAGATGTGTTGTTCCAATAAGATTACCAGAAACAACACCTTTTGAAAAAGCAGTCCTAGACCATTCAACATATGTGTTTTGACTTACAAATTTAAATAATGATTCTGCTAAAAAATCTCCATCTATTTGAAGATAATGAGCAGTTTTGTTTTTACCAAATTCTTTACTTTTCATATTCTTGAAAAGTCCTCCGGGAACAAATATATAATTCCCATCTCTTCCAATTAGCTTATCTGCTCCCGTTAGATATTTTACATTACTTTTCTTTTCAATTTTGCCATTTCCTAAAAGCTTGTAGTCATCTCGCCCATCTAAATCAACTCTATTAATTGGATTATTAGAACAATAATGATATGGAGTTAGCCACCTTTTTTTCTCCGCCAGCGGATCGACAGTAGTAAACCTACCTATACCAGATTCATAATACCTAGCCGAGTAATCATACATATTCAACCCGTGCATCTTATCCAACTCTTTACCATTGTACTTGTATGGCTGAGCATTCTGTGCTGTATTCTCGGCAAACTCCATCCCGAACGGGTAGTAATGATTGCGCTGGGCAACTCCTCCATTCTGTTTTGCAACCACATAGCTATTGCCAAGATGGTCGGTCATATGGAAGTGATACATATCGTACTCTATATAGCCGCCATCGACCAATATACGTTTGAGCTTATCGTTCTCATAGGTCTTATTGCCGACGTAGTCGGTAGTAATCCGCTTATCGAAGTTGGCATCCCCGCTTGTAGATCCCAGGACAGGGGTGTAACCCACATCGGTGGAGTTCAGGTGAACGGTGCGCAGCTTCACGCCTGAGGCTGTGTATGTAAATCTAAGGAATTATTTTAACTAAAATCTTACAAAACTAACGGAATTCTTCTACCTTGCCTATAAGGTGAAACACTCCTGCCAATGTATCATTGGCAGGAGTGAATTTATAGAGTGGATTGCAAATTCTTACATAAATTGCTTCAGGGTTACAAACCCCGAAGGACGGGTGACTTAAGTAATCCCATTGATATGTAAATCAAACAATTGTTTTTGGTTCAGATTTACACATATTTGCCAATAATCATCTCCTCCATCCAAAACTAACTGCAACTCTTCCTTAAATTTTGATTTCTTATTTTTGTCAATATTACGGGTAAGGTATAAGTTAATATAAATGATTGTGTCACCTTTATTATTAATATACCCTACATATTGTCTAGTATAACTTTTTAAAGTCTGATTTTTAATTTTTCCTTTCTTTTTTCTAACCATATCATTTATTTCCTTTTTCAAAATCAATTCCGCGTCATTGATATCTTGTATAGTGGGACTATATCGAACCTTTAAATCTGTTAACTTTAAAGGTATATAGAGGCTTTTGGGAAAAATGTAACCTTTATATTGCTTTCCTTCAGTATCGATAGCGAGTTCTTGCCCTAATAGGGGCATACTCCAAATGGGTATTAATAATAAGAATAAAAATTTCAGCATAGTTATAATTTTTTAAGTTAAAATGGATAGCCAATTCTTTTATTTTGTCTTTTAATGTAGTCCTTGAATAGATTTGGACCCGTTCTAACTCTTTTACCTGTCGAAATGTCTAATCCGTAATTCATTCTTAAAGGAATATTCGCTTCCCCTCTAATAAGGTTCTCTCTATATACAGCATTCCATTCAGCCATTCGTATACCATCTTTCATATTATAATCTAACACGCCTCTGTTAGAATCACTACCATGGATAAACTCGTGTCCTAGACTAATATATGCTGGCCTAGTTGTGCTACCTTTCATATCAATTGCTCCGCTAGTAGAATTTGGGTTCCATTTTATTACTCCTCCAGAACCAAGTGAAGAGCCTGGTATATTTAAATTCCCAGAAGCCCTGGAAACGCTATTAGGGCTAAATGTATTACTAGATCCTTTTTGTATATCAAATGTATGAATAGAAGACTGCAATTCATCCACTAAAGTATTCCCCTCTGTTGTATTACGTAAATTATCTAATGCAGTAGCTGCTTTTGAGAAAAATCCTTTTGTATTTCCTGTATAGGGTGTACCATCTTTGTTATATAAATTTCCATTTTCATACATAACTGTCTCTTTTTTCCCTATACCTAAAAATGAGAGAAATCCAGTTGTACGTGTAACGGTTATACTATCTCCATTAATATCTACCGCATTTATCGGATTATTCATCACATAAACATACGGACTAATACTATAATAGCTTTCCGCATGCGGATCCACCGTCGTAAACCTACCGATAGCCTGATCATAATACCTTGCCGAATAATCATACAAATCCAGCCGGTGCATCTGATCCAGCTCCTTGCCATTGTAGCGGTACGGATACTTGCCGTCATATTCGATATGAGGCACGGTCATACCGAAAGGATAGTAGTACTCGCGCTGAACAATACTGCCATCCTGCGAGAGTACCATACGGGTATTGCCCAGATGGTCCTGCAGAGTGAAGTAGTATTTGCCGTCTTCGATGTAGCCGCCATCCACCAGTATCTTCTTTAATACGCCTTGTTCGTAGACTTTGTTGCCAATGTAATCGGTAACCTTTGTCATATCCAATGCAACAGTATTGACTGTCGAGCCGATAAGAGGTGTCTTTGAATAATTCGAGTTCCACTTATGTGTCACACGCAGCTTCACGCCTGAGGCTGAGTATGTAAATCTAAGGATTTATTTTAACTAAAACCTGACAAATCTAACGAAAATTACATGTAAAACTATACCTAGTCTATAAGATAAAATACTCCTGCCAATACATTATTGGCAGGAGTGGGTTTAGTAATATTTGAATAGTATATTTGTCACAATTCCATGATTTATTGAAATAAAATCAATATATTATATATTATTAAAGTGAATATTAATGGTATTAAACAAATATACAATAAATAACCTTTCTTTATTTTTATATTATTTTCTGTAATGAAAAATTTCAAATTGATTGTTATCAAAATACAGATAGCAACAAGTTCTAATAAAAATTTATCAGTATTACTACAATAAAATAAAAAACGATACCAAATCATTATCTTTAACAATAAGATGCTGATGGATAAAGTATTAAGAACAACCCAGCAGAAGTTACTTTTTTTTCTTAAATAGTAAATAGATATTATTAGTATTACTGCATATATCCATTTTACAATGTAGAGAAATAAGGGTTTACTCGGTAAATGTAAAATGGAAGGATCTGAATTATATCTATCATTAAAATAAAATAATGATGTATCGAAAATATAAAATACAATACATAGAAAATAAAATAGAAGTAGAATGTTTTCTATTGCTTTACCAGTTATTTGTAGCTGTTTTATACTCTTTTTCATTATCATAAATTTTATATGTTAGATTCTTATCTTTATCTACACTAACTGTCATGTAATATGTCTTTTCTGAGGTAATCGTTTTTCCCGTCTGATATCCGAATCTATTAACTTCTTTTTCATTTGTTTTTTTGACATAACTATAACCATAGCTTGTTTTATCTTTATTGTTTCCGATAGTAGAAAAATTTGATATTTTCTCATTTCCATTTGTCGTAAATTGATGAAAATTTCCCTTTATATTTCCATAACTATCTCTATAGTCTGTATAACCATAAACTTCTCTCAGATAATTTTCAAAACTTACAGCTCTTGGTTCTGTATATTGATCACTTGCTCCTGCATTTTTATTACTAAATTCATTGTAACTGTGATCGTATCCATGCATTGTTTCATGTCCCATAGCAATAAATGATTTCAGCCAACCCCCTCCACTTGTTCGTGACAACGGGCTACCAACATAACTGATTAATCCTCCACCATTTTCGAAAGCTTTATACTCACTATTATCACTCCAAAATACAGAGTTCATTGTATATGTTTCATTCCTAGAAATCAGACGATTCATCATTTCTGCCCCTCTAGTAGTGGCCGCAATTTTCGCAACATTCTCCATTGCTCCGGCACGATTATTTGCAATTCTTATCTTTCTACCATCAGGATCAATGTACTTCAATGGATTATTCGCCACATACGCATAAGGTGAAATATTATAATAGCTTTCCGCCAGCGGATCCACCGTCGTAAACCTACCAATAGCCTGATCATAATACCTAGCCGAGTAATCATACAAATCAAGGCGGTGCATCTGATCCAGCTCCTTGCCATTGTAGCGGTAAGGGTGCTTACCGTCGTATTCGATATGAGGCACGGTCATCCCGAACGGATAGTAGTACTCGCGCTGGACAATACTGCCATCCTGCGAGAGTACCATACGGGTATTGCCCAGATGGTCCTGCAGAGTGAAGTAGTATTTGCCGTCTTCGATGTAGCCGCCATCCACCAGTATCTTCTTTAATACGCCTTGTTCGTAGACTTTGTTGCCAATGTAATCGGTAACCTTTGTCATATCCAATGCAACAGTATTGACTGTCGAGCCGATAAGAGGTGTCTTTGAATAATTCGAGTTCCACTTATGTGTCACACGCAGCTTCACGCCTGAGGCTGAGTATGTAAATCTAAGGATTTATTTTAACTAAAATCTGACAAAACTAACGAAAGTTACATGTAAAACGCTACCTTGTCTATAAGATAAAACACTCCTGCCAATCGCATATTGGCAGGAGCGAGTTTATAGTGGGTTATGAATCCTAATAGCTATTACTTTGGGATTACAAATGCTGAAGGATAAGAGATATTTACCAAACTTCAAGCCAATAAATAACAAGGTTTCCTCCGATTGTTATTCCTTTTGTATACCCATGTAGCCAATCTTTTGACAGGCCAACACCTTCATTCCACAATATATTATCATCAAGAAAATTACCTCTTTCTGCTTTTAGAACATAGATTTTTGCTTTTTCAAAAAAATCAATCTCCAATTCTCTAAGAAAACTAAAATTAGGAACAGGATAAATATTTGCACAGTCTTTGCATTGAATGATTCCATCAAAAACAGGTGTATACCATGATGTATCATAATTAGTCATCATTAGGCAAGAATCAGTGAAATTGTAATTAGCAAGAGATGCGTACTTTGCTACCTCTTCTATTTCTCCTATCCGTTTATCCTTATAATGAAAAATAGCATATACACAATTGAGTCTGGTAGCTCCGGGATATTCCATACTAAAATATACAATATCCTTATTTATAGGATTCGGAAAATGATTTATAAGTGAATCCGGATATAATGAAAAAGCTTTTTTATATTCACACCTTATTGGATTTTCATCTATCTGTGAAAATGAAAACAAATGATTGGTAATCAATAATAAAAATATGTATTTCTTCATGATTTTTTCTATTTTCTATATTTCAACATATTACCCTTCCCTTTTGTAGCGCGATAATAATCTTGCCAACTGTTATAAGTCGTCCTACTTCCATATGGAGGAACGGATATTTCATTTTTTCCTGATTTCTCGAAGTCACTTGAATTCAAATAAGTCGAATATTCCCTAGTGTAAATAATTTGATCTGCTGCTCCTCCCATTGCTTTAATGAATTCCTTAATACCAAATTTATTACCAAGAATTTCAACTTTGACATTTTCTCTTACTTGATGTCTATTTTCAATAGGCATTAAAGAATATTTTTCATTAATAACAACTTCTTGTTCTGCCATTTCAGTTCTTGTTGAAGGATTGTGAATATCTGAAATTTTGGTTTTACTTGACTCTTTTACCTGTTGAATAGGATTTATTGCGTATCCTTTAGCTGAAACCAATTTTTGTGATTCATCAAGATTATATATTTTTTCTGTGATGTCACCCATGTTACCTAGCATGTCATTTCCTCCAATACGAACATATTCTGTTCCTCCGTATTTAAAAGATTCCTGCGTATTATCCTTAATAAAATACAAACTCCCATATTCTTGATTAAAATACCAATCCATCCCTGTAGGATCAGTAATCCTAATAGGATTATTTGCAGCATAATGATATGGCGACCAGCTATAATAATTCTCTGCATGCGGATCCACTGTTGTAAACCTACCTATCGCCTGATCATAATACCTTGCCGAATAGTCATACAAGTCCAGGCGGTGCATTTGGTCGAGTTCCTTGCCATTGTAGCGATAAGGGTGCTTACCGTCGTATTCGATCTGAGGCATGGTCATCCCAAACGGATAGTAGTACTCGCGTTGGACAATAGTACCGTTATCTGAGAGTACCATTCGGGTGTTACCCAGATGGTCTTGCTGAGTGAAGTAGTATTTGCCGTCTTCGATATAACCACCATCGACCAGTATTTTCTTCAATACGCCTTGTTCGTAGACTTTATTGCCAATATAGTCGGTAACCTTAGTCATATCCAGTGCGGCTGTATTGACTGTGGATCCGATAAGGGGTGTCTTGGAATAATTCGAGTTCCAACGGTGTGTCACACGCAGCTTCACGCCTGAGGCTGAGTAGGTAAAGCTAGTGATTTATTTTAACTAAAACCTGACAAAGATGACAAAAATCACATATAAAATTCTGTCTTACCTGTAAGATAAACACTCCTGCCAATGATGTATTGGCAGGAGCGAGTTTATAGTGGATTGAAAATCCTAATAGTCATTCCTTCGGGATTTGCAAATCCCGAAGGACGGGGATCCGATGCAGGCAGATCCTACACCGAAAGGGAGATATTAAAATTGCATTTTCTTAACATTATATCTTTTTGCTATTATTTTAATCATTCCCCCACTAGAATTTAATTCAATTAAAAAAGTGGTTAACTTAATATCATTTATTAATCCTTTCCACCTATTATATAAGCTTACTAGATCAGGATCAGAATCACTCAAAACTTTTGCGTGTAATATATTTTCATCAGCGACTATTCCAAAATTTAATGTTAGAGAAGCCCAATAAGCATCTTCAAATATTAGTACACCTTTATCTCCATCATACCACTCAATCTCAAAAGATATTTCATCAATTACACCAGGGTTATTTCTATTAATAGAAATAGATTTTATAACCGAATCATGCCAAGAATAATCCTCAAAGTTCATATATATATTTATTTAGGCCATAAATTTAAATCAAATAAGTGTTCTTTATCGCCATTCACATGAAAATGACTAGTATTGGGTCCTTTTTTATTAACTGGTGTAGCAGGGTCTATTCTCAATTTTTCCACATACTTACCATTCTCAATAACCCCATAACTACCACCACGATAAGGACTTTCAATATACCCTTTTGGAATATTTATTCCTTTAGGTAGGACTATCCCTTCCTTTGTGACAGTAAATACCTCTCCTGTTATTTTATCTTTTGGGACATAGACAGCTTTTGCTCCATTAACCACCGTTTTCAAAGCACTAGCCTCTTTAGCAACTGCAGAAACCGTTTGTCCTGCTTTCGCTGTACCAACAGCAATAGCTGTTTCAGCTAATTGACCACCAATCACTCGTCCAGTTGCAGATCCATCGCCTCCACCAATATCTGAATATAGAGCTTCACCTAAGTTCTTTAACAAAGAAACTTGTCCGCCGGAAACAGCATCCCCTGCTTGTATAGCAGCATCCCCTACTATGCTTGAGATAACTCCTCCTATATCGCCACTTTTTATTTGTGCATTACGAGCCTGAACCTTTTGATCATGGTTAATGTAAGCTTGCTTAACTGTTTCTATCGGATGAGTAATCACATGACCGAGAGATTTAAATGTACCAACAAATCCTTCGCCAATTCCTCTTACAACATCGCCGGGGCCTTCCCCTGTCGGATCAATATATCTTAATGGATTATTATATCCATAATTATACGGCGACCAGCTATAATACTTCTCCGCCAGCGGATCCACCGTTGTAAACCTACCTATCGCCTGATCATAATACCTTGCCGAATAGTCATACAAATCAAGGCGGTGCATCTGATCCAGCTCCTTGCCATTGTAGCGGTATGGATGCTTACCGTCGTATTCGATATGAGGCACGGTCATCCCAAACGGATAGTAGTACTCGCGCTGGACAATACTGCCATCCTGCGAGAGTACCATACGGGTATTGCCCAGATGGTCCTGCAGAGTGAAGTAGTATTTGCCGTCTTCGATGTAGCCGCCATCCACCAGTATCTTCTTTAATACGCCTTGTTCGTAGACTTTGTTGCCAATGTAATCGGTGACCTTTGTCATATCCAATGCAGCAGTATTGACTGTGGAGCCGATAACAAAGGTCTTGGAATAGTCGGAGTTCCAACGGTGTGTCACACGCAGCTTCACGCCTGAGGCTGAGTAGGTAAATCTAAGGATTTATTTTAACTAAAAGCTAACAAAACTAACGAAAGTTACATGTAAAACTCTACCTTGCCTATAAGATAAAACACTCCTGCCAATCAGATATTGACAGGAGCGAGTTTATAGTGGGTTGTGAATCCTAATAGCTATTACTTTGGGATTACAAACTCTAAAAGACGAGGATTAATCTACTACAATTTCTTCACCTTTATTCAATACCAATTCTTTTAAAGCTTTAAAAAAATCAGCTTTATCAGGTTCTAATTTCATTCTTTTATCTATTTCATCTAATATTGCTCCTTTGGGAGCAATATTAATTTTAATCATGAAATAATCATATAAAGCATCTTCATCATTTGGATTTTGAGATACATATTCATTTATCTTGTTGGCTATTTTTTCATAATACTTTACACTTTGAATTGTATCACATTGCATATTTTTTAATTGCATAGCCTTCAGTCCATCTAGATACATCATTTTTTGATATGATTTTTCAAAATGATTTTGAGGAATAGAATCTAAAAAAACGATACCTTTATCATAATCCTCTAACAAAAAGAATAATGATATCTGGGTATTTGTGATTTTATTTTGTATTTCTTTGTTACAAAAAGCCATACTATCTAAAAAACATTGTGCTTTTTCTAAATATTGTTTATCTTTAGTAGTATAATAATTATTTATCATTGATAAAGTTTGTTTGTACATTCTCTCACATTCTAATTTTTCTATATTTTTAGAATTAGAGCAAGTATTAAGATTTAATATTAATACCATAAGAATAATTGCTGTTTTTTTCATATTTATTTCTTTGAAAAAGTCCATGTAAATTTATATGTTTGAGGAACAGGTATTAAACCATGATAAACCACAGGTGTTCTACCTTCTGGTTTTGTAACCCACCAACTACCAGAAACACTTATACTAGATAAATTATTACTTGAGTTAATTTGGTTAGCTGGTATTGTTATAATTGCCTGAGTTATAGATGATCCTATTTGATAGATATTGGTACCCGATGGCTCTTGCATGCCTCTTGAATAAGTTTTACCACCATATTCAACTTTGGCAACACTTGAAGAGCTATTAATATCCCCATCAGAACCTGTTGTCCTAGTACTATTAGTAATCGTCACCTTAACACCATTATATGTTATCCCCAGAGCATTACTTTCTGTCTCCTTATCTTTATTAAAAGAAGAATTGATGCCTATTGTTACATTACTTTTTTCTTTGACATTTATTAAATGCATACCAACACTTTCATCAAAAGCAACCATCCCTACACGATTCGTAGATAACTCTTCAAAACTATATGACATTCCCAAGTGAGACAGCAATGCTTGATCATCTCCTATATATGTATATCCCACTGGAGTATTTTTAACAGAAGTTGCTTTATCATTCCATGTAATGTTTTGATCTTTATCTGTTACCCAATCCATCCCTGTAGGATCAGTAACCCTAATTGGATTATTAGCTGCATAGTGGTATGGTGACCAACTATAGTAATTCTCTGCATGCGGATCCACCGTCGTAAACCTGCCTATTGCCTGATCATAATACCTTGCCGAGTAATCATACAAATCCAGCCGGTGCATCTGAT
>JBEBPN010000024.1:0-61384 GCA_040395895.1 Dysgonomonas hofstadii | reverse complement strand
ACTCTTTGGCTTATGTTTTATACAAAACTATAAGCCTTAGCAATTACAAACATAAATCTTCTTTAAGTTATCGGCCACTTTATTGAATAAATCATTTATATCACACCAGTCAATATGAGGTGCTATTTTTCCCGTTTCGAGACGGGATATATTCAACAAATTTTCTACCAGACGGTTTAGCCTCGTCGATGCTTTTAATATTTCAGTATATAGTTCGTTTCTGGCTGTTTCCGGATACATTCCGGTTATAAGCATATCTGAGGCACCCATAATAGTAGCAATGGGTATTCTTAACTCGTGTGAAATGGAATTGAATAGTGTTTTATATAACTTATCCGATTCGTCCAGTAGATCCGCTTTCTTTGCCTGTTGGGCAAAATAATGATGTTCTAATGTATTCGATATCTGTGTCAAGAATGTATCCCAGAATAGCTCGGTTTCCCCGTTAAACTTCTTATTGAGTTTTATTACAACTATACCGGGCTTTGTTTTTATTCCTTTTAGCGGATAGAATGTGTATTCGTTTAAAGAAAATGTATCTGTATGTTTTCCGGCCTTCTTGGAATATTTAAGTACCCATTGGGCAATCTTGTACTCCGACTCGGTAAATTCGCCAGGCATACTATTATGCTGTTTCTTCTTTAATTTACCATCTCCGTCTTGAAGCAGAAAATAAGCATCGACATTGAAGTATTTGTTTATATCTTCTTTGGCTACCTCTATTATTCCTTTTGTATTCTTTGCGCTTGCAAGCTGGTTAGTCAAGTGGAACAAGGCGTTTGTTTTCTCTTCCCTTCTCTGGGTCAGTCGCTCCTGCTTGCGAACTTTCGATGTAAGGGTTCCTGTTACCAGAGCTACTACAAAGAAGGTACATAAGGCAAGCAGGTCTTCCAACTCTGTTATTTTCAATATATATCGTGGTGGTATAAAGAAAAAATTCCATACCATAGCGCTGATTACCGAAGCTAACATAACAGGCCCAAGCCTTAAAAACATTGATATTAGCAGCACCACAAAAAGTAATATAAAAGAAATGGGCTGATAACCGGTCTCGTACGAAATAGGCAGACATATTATAACGGCAACAAATACGGCTAATATTGATAAAAGGTAGCTCTTGAATGATGAAGAAAAATCCAGAGATGCACTTAGTTTCTTTTTATACTGCTTAGTTTCAAATCCCGGTTCTATAACATAAATATCTATTTCGCCACTTTCTTTTAATAAACGGGCTACAAAATTGTCTTTTGAAAACAATGAGGAAAAGAAGCTCTGTTTACCGGACTTTCCAATAATGATATGACTAATATTTTCTTTACGGGCAATATCCAGCGTTGTGGATATGAGGTCGCTACCGGATGTTATTATTACCTCTGCACCAAACTGGCGAGCCAGATCTATATTTTTCGAGAGCTGTTCCTGTTGTGCTTCGTTTAATACCTGCGTATTTTCTACATGTAAGGCAACAAGGTCGGCTCCCATTGTATATGAAAGGTTCTTTGCCCAGCGTATCAGTTTAGCGGAGGATTTACTCGGCCCCACGAGGACAAGTAAGTGTAACCCCGATTTCCACGGGCCTTCTATCTTCTTTTGCTGCATGTAGAATTTCAGTTGCTTATCTACCCGATCGGCAACAAGGCGCAGTGCCATCTCTCGCAGTGCTGTAATATTCCCTTTCCTGAAGAATTTTTGAACGGCTTCTTTTAATTCAAACGGTGCATGCACCTTACCTTCTGCGAAACGGTTGAGAAGAACATCCGGTGTAACATCTATCAATTCCACATCGTCCGCCATTTCAAATATTTCATCAGGGATAGTCTCCTTTACAGTAACTCCTGTTATTCGGGCAACAGTATCATTTCTACTCTCCAGATGCTGGATATTGACAGTAGTATATACATTTATGCCGTTATCAAGCAATTCCTGTACATCCTGATACCGTCTAGCGTGGCGGCTTCCATTTATATTGGTATGTGCAAGTTCGTCTACCAAAACAAGATAAGGATGTCTCATAATGATGGCATCCAAATCCATCTCTTCGAGGACTGCACCTTTATAGTCTGACCTTTTACGTGGGATAATCTCCAGTCCCTCCACTAACGCATTGGTTTCAGAATGGTTGTGGGATTCCACATAACCTATGACCACATCTACTCCTTTAGACAAATCCTGATGTGCTGTTTGCAGCATCGTATAAGTCTTGCCTACACCAGGGGACATGCCGAAGAATATCTTCAGTTTTCCCCTCTTGTTGGTTTGCTCTTCCTGAGTTATTGTGGTTGGAAGCTTATCGGGATCGGGATAACTATTGTCCGTTTTCATTTCAGTTTATCTAATTCCATATTTTCCCATCTCTCTCTCTTTATAATGTCGGTTCTCACCCATATTTATCGGGTATCTGCAGTATCTTTGAACAGGCTAAATTATAGAAGCATATTAGTTATAAATTTCTTATGGTAAATAATGAGTTAAACAACTCATGTTTCAGTATTGTTTATTAGCTTATATGTTATTATAATTCAATGTAATATTATGAAGAATGAGTTTTCATAAAAGCTATTATTATCAAATTTTCAGTTTGAATATTTCTTTCTTTTGTGAATCTGTGTGTAATATAAAAAAATTCAATGCTTCAAAAATGTCTATTCACTACTTTCACAAGCAATAGAATAAAGGATAAAGACAAATAATTCGAAGACATAAACTTCTCGCTAATTAAGCATGAGACTTACATCGCTTTTGAAAGCATTGAATTTTTATTTCAGTTTTTTGTTTCTTTATACTTGGTATTCTTACTGAAAATGTACATGTATATGCCCCATCGTATAGACAGGAGAATATCGGATAAGCCAGACAAGAACCATGAAACCGGAACATGATTTGGATTATCGTTTTTTTTCTTCCAGATTTTCAGGAAGATAGTTATAGCTTGATGTTGCCTGTTTGGTTTAAAAGTTTTGTCCATTATGATCTTCACTATAAAGAGTTGTTTATACAACTACAAAATAATAGGATGTGCAATAAATATTAATTAAGAATAATCGTACATTTATTCGTAATATCCGGCTAAATTCTCACTTTATACTTTTAATGAAACGGGTAAATGGTACTGTTTTGTCTGACGGTATGTAACTTAGGTCTTTTGATTTGATAGGCTCGTTAATATTTGATGCTGTTGCTACCGCTGACTGTGGATTGTTCAGGTTGCGTATAATATGAAAAATTCAATGCTTCAAAAATGTTTATTCACTACTTTCGCAAGCAGCAGATAAATTATGAAAATGAAGACAAAACTATTAGACAACAAAAGACTCTCATCACTTTTGAAGGCATTGAATTTCTCATCTCAGTTTTTGTTCCTCTGTGCTTGGTGTTCTTGCCAATGTACGCGCAAATACACCATTGCATAGATATAAAAATGTCGAATAAATCATATAAGCTCCATGGAACCGGAAAATGAATTGGGTAATTGTTTTCTCTCTTCCGGGTTTTAGGAAGTTGAAACTTGATATTGTCTATTTTGTTTAATAGCTTTTCCCATTATCTTCTGCATCCATAGAGAGCTATTTTGTAATTGCAAAATAAGGAGATGTACAACAAATATCAATTAAGAATAATCGTATATTTATTCGTAAAATCCGGCTAAATCTCTACCTTGTTGGCAGAAGAGGTTAATTTAGGACTTAAAGTTGGTGTTTGGTTGGAAGTATTGACTATTATTTATTGCTGGTTTACCTCTCGGTTTAACTACCGGTCTGAATTCTGGTTAGGTCTAATAAAAAGAGAAGCACCTACATTTCTGTAAGTGCTTCATCATCAGAGCGGAAGACGGGGCTCAAACCCGCGACCCTCAGCTTGGAAGGCTAATGCTCTATCAACTGAGCTACTTCCGCAAAGTATGTGGGCAGTGAAGGATTCGAACCTCCGAAGACGTAAGTCAGCTGAGTTACAGTCAGCCCCAGTTGGCCACTTTGGTAACTGCCCTTGCATAATTGCGAATGCAAAAGTAACACTTTTTTTTATTCTGCCAAATTTCTACGATAAAAATCGATCATTTTTATCGCCGTAATAGCGCATTCATCACCCTTGTTGCCATGTCGCCCTCCGGCACGCTCTTCTGCCTGTAGCATAGTATCGGTAGTCAATAGACCGAAAATGAAAGGAATATCGTAGCGGATATTCATATCGGCGATTCCCTGTGTCACACCGCTGCATACATAGTCGAAGTGAGGTGTATCGCCTCTTACTACACAACCAAGCGCTATAACGGCGTCGATCTCCTTGTTTTCTACCAGATGTTTTGAGCCGAATATAAGCTCGAAGCTTCCCGGTACATAGTCGATAAGAATATTTTCATCCTTTACTCCACTTTTGATGAGCGTGTTGTAAGCACCTTCAAGCAGGGCTTTGGTAATATTCTCGTTCCACTCTGATACTACGATGCCTATTTTCATATCTGCTCCGTTAGGAACAGTAGCAGGATTGTAAGACGATAAGTTATGATAAGCTGTTGCCATGTTGTTTAGTTATGGATTGTAAGTTATAATGTATTATTATGAATTGATACTGTCGAGCAGATTCTTCGCCAACCGGCTTGCTCCTATGCGGAAATATTCATTGGTCATATATTCTTCGCCTAAGACCTCTTTTACTACTGCATAGTATCTGACAGCATCTTCGGTGGTAGAAATGCCGCCAGAGGCTTTAAAACCCGCTTTTCGGCCGGTTTGTGCTTCGTATTCCTTTATGGCTGTACACATCACGTATGCAGCCTCCAGTGAAGCGCCCTCATATACCTTGCCTGTAGATGTTTTCAGGAAGTCGGCTCCCGAGTATAGCGATAGGATAGACGCTTTCATAATGTTCGATGCAGATTTCAAGGCTCCTGTTTCCAGTATTACTTTCAGGTGCGAGTCTCTGCAAGTGTGCTTTATTTCGTCTATTTCTTCGCAAAGCTCTTCGTAATTTTCTTCCAGAAAATATCCAAGATTGAGCACGATGTCTATTTCATCGGCTCCGTTTGCTACAGCGAGGGCTGTTTCGGCAATCTTTATTTCCGTGAATGTCTGCGATGAAGGGAATCCTCCCGATACAGCAGCTATCTTAACATCGGCTGTCAGTGCTCCTTTTACGGTTTCTACGAAGTTTGGGTAGACGCATATTGCAGCTACATTTTCGAGGTCGGATGAGCCTTCAAAATCATTGACTTTCTCAGTAAAATTCCATATATCTTCTCGCGTATCGGTAGTATTCAGTGAGGTGAGATCGATGCACGAGTATAGTTTTTTATATACTTCTTTTGTATTGTTTTCGTTAAACCTCCTGGCTACTATCTCGTTTACTTTCTTTGTAATATCCGCATCGTTCAGATCGGTATTATACTTCTTCAGCGTATCGGTGTATTTATTCGTTTCTTCCATTTTTATTTTAGTTTTTCGTTATTTATATGTCTGTCTTTATCTCTGTTGGTTTTCTTCTCCAGATTCTTTCTGAAAGCTTCTGTGAGGTCTATTCCGGTCTGATTGGCAAGGCACAGAAGTACCCATAGCACATCTGCCATTTCGTCTCCCAGATTCTTTTCCAAATCGGATTTCTTGAATGACTGGTCTCCGTATGTGCGCGCCATAATCCGGGCGAGTTCCCCAACCTCTTCCGTGAGAATAGCCATATTGGTAAGTTCGCTGAAATAGCGCACTCCGATTGTTTTTATCCAGTTATCTACCTCTTTTTGAGCTTCTTCTATAGTCATGGTCATTCTTTTGTTTTAGAATCTATCCAGATGGTTACAGGGCCGTCATTTATCAGTTCTACCTGCATGTCTGCCCCAAATTCTCCTGTCTGTACTTCTTTGCCTGTTTGACTGCTCAGGGCAGTGCAAAACTTTTCGTATAGCGGAACAGATATATCCGGTTTGGCTGCTTTGATGTATGACGGGCGGTTTCCCTTCTTGGTAGACGCATGTAAGGTAAACTGTGAAACGACAAGAATTTCTCCGCCTACATCGACTACCGATTTATTCATAACCCCTTGCTCGTCATTGAAGATACGCAGATTGGTGACCTTGTTACAGAGCCATTCTATATCGTCGGCATTATCTTCGTTTTCTACTCCTACAAATATAAGCAAACCATTCGATATTGCTGATTTTATATAGCCATCAATCGTAACCGATGCTCGTTTTACGCGTTGTATAAGTACTCTCATATTCGTTGTAAACCTGTTTTTAACTAAAACCTGACAAAGTTTACAGTTTTAGTAAGGTAACAAAGGTAACAACTTTTGCAGTTAACAATCAACAGTTATCAGTTAACAATATGGTGAATTAGTATATTCTATTTTAACTAAAACCTGACAATTATCAATCACAGGAGCGAAGCGTATGTAAACCCAACATTTTTTTCTCTTTTTCATTGACATATCGGCATATCATTCAATTAGCATATTAGTCAAGTATAGATAAAGATTTCCATTATTCATAAAAGCCGTATATCCAAGAGGATATACGGCCTTAATGTTGAATTATAGATTAAAAAGATCAGCTTTTGTCCAGTTCGTCCAGTTCTTTGTGGAGCGACCTGAGCCGGAAAGCATAATATATACGGAATATTCCGTAGAATATGAACGAGATGCTAACGAGGGCAATAATAAAGGTTGTAGTAAATGCCGGAGATACTATGAATATGAATGCCATGAGGACGCCCAATATAGCCAGAGCCATCAGCCAGCCCCATCCTTTCACTCCGTTGCGTTGCAGTTCGGCAGCTGTACCAATACCCCATACCGACTGAAACATCACCCAGAACCCTACAAAATAGGCCATTACCAA
The DNA here is from genome assembly GCA_040395895.1 of Dysgonomonas hofstadii. Lineage (GTDB taxonomy): Bacteria > Bacteroidota > Bacteroidia > Bacteroidales > Dysgonomonadaceae > Dysgonomonas > Dysgonomonas hofstadii_A. The sequence goes on along the minus strand of JBEBPN010000024.1, from coordinate 54,558 downwards.
AGCTATTACTTCCGGTGGCATTGCAATGAGGATAATACCGAATGCGAGGTCGAGAATACCGCTTGCCAGTGTCCATCCCCAGTTTCTGAGGAGTTTACGATTCGATATGGCAAATGCTATTTCAAAGAGTCCGCTCACAAAGAATGTGACCGCAAATACCAGTACCAGAGCCACCAAAGTACTCAATGGTGTTGCCATACACCAAATACCTAAACCTACAGCAAGTAATCCGATAAGAAGCGAGATCCACCAGTACTTTACCGCTTGTTTTGTTGAATAAAACAGATCATTTTTCATAATTGTGCTAGTTTAATAATAGTAAGTATACTTACTATATATTAAACAATCTATATGATCCATTTGTTTAGCACAGGTATCTTTTTTATACCCAATACTATGCATAGCGAAGCTGCGTATACAAGCAGACTTAGCACAGGTACGGAGAGTAGGGCGGGGAATGTTCCTGTGTGGATGTTTAGTATGTTGAGTATAATATTGAAAAAGTCGTGTACGAGGTATATTCCGAATCCGCAGTTTGCAAGATTCGTTATATATTTATTGTTCTCATAACTAAGTAGTTTAGGACTGTTGTTTACAAGATTTTTTACCAGTACAAATACAAAGAAAGCCGATAGCATGGTATTCGGTCCTGTCCGGTCAAAAAACTGTGTCATCGGATGTCCGCCTTCCATTGCCGTAACGGTAGATAGTATGTATGTGACTACGAGTGAAGCTATCCCCAGTGTATAGAGTATCGTTTTTTCATTCTTGGTAAGGTCATACTTGGCAAAGAAGTATCCGGCGATGAAATAGCCTGTGTATGTAAACAATTCGGGTATAGCAAAGCTGATATAAATACCACATCTTGCATTGATGGTAGGTATTACCGATCCGAATATAAAGTATAGAATGAGAAAATATATGTAATGTTTTTTCTCGGCATGAGCCGTAAATATACGGAGTAGGGGAGTGAGCATATACATGGCGATCAGCGGATATATAAACCATAGATGATGCCAGGGTGTACCTAAGAATATTTCGCTGTATATACGATGAAAATCACTGATATCCAATTCTTTAATATCGAGGAATGCTGCAGTAAGCGGAGATAGTGTACGATATGCTATGCTCCACACTATCAGTGCGCAAAGCATGCGGGGAATAGTCCTTGTGTATAATTTTTTGAGAGTGATATTGTAGTTCGGGTCGAGGAAGATCATACCGCTTAGCATGAAAAATACGGGTACGCACCAGCGAAGTCCGGCTACAAAAATATTTATTACATGCCATTCGGAAGGAGAGTCGAATGCACTGAACCATCTGTTGGTAGTTACATGAAAGACTACTACAGCAAATATTGTTACTATCCTTAAAACATCGGCGTACAGTATCCTGCTTTTTTCTTTCTTCTCAAGCATGTTTCATTATTGAGTTTATACCAATGACAAAGTTAAAAAAATATTTAAGCGTTTTTGTCTTCAAAATACTTTCTTATCAATGCAGTCTTGTGTTTGCCTACTATCTTCTGAAGTTCTTTATCTTCAGCTGCTTTTATTCTTTTTACGCTTCTAAATTCCTTGAATAACAGTCTTTTAGCTTCATCGCCAATCCCTTTTATATTATCAAGTTCCGACTTTATCTGATGTTTGCTTCTCTGATTCCGGTGGAAAGTGATACCAAAGCGGTGTGCTTCATCCCTCAGATGTTGCAATACTTTTAACGATTCCGAATTTTTGTCGAGGTATAACGGAATGGAGTCTTCCGGATAATAAATTTCTTCCAGCCTTTTTGCGATACCTACTATAGCAACTTTTCCATAGATACCAAGTGCTTTCAAAGATTCGCATGCAGCACTGAGCTGTCCTTTACCTCCGTCTATCACAATCAGTTGGGGTAGGGGAGTTTCTTCTTCGAGCAGCCTGTGATAACGGCGATAGACAACTTCGCGCATGGTAGAAAAATCGTCAGGACCTATTACAGTTTTCACATTGAAATGCCTGTAATCTCTTTTCGACGGTTTTCCCATTTTGAAGACTACACAGGCCGAAACAGGGTTTGTTCCTTGTATATTGGAGTTATCGAAACATTCGATGTGCGTAGGTAAGTCTTTGAGATTCAAATCTCTCTGTATCTCTTTCAGAATTCTTACACTGCGTTGCTCGGGGTTAAGACTCTCTGCTTTTTTCAGCTTATCGAATTTATACTGCCTTACATTTTGTGTCGAAAGAAGCAGCAGTTTTTTCTTGTCACCACGTTGGGGGATCACATATTCTACATCGTCGAGCGTAATGTCGGGAAGAAAGGGTACTACTATTTCTTTCGCTTTCGAGCCGAACCGCTCTCTTACTTCTAAAATCCCCAATCCGAGTAATTCCTCTTTAGCTTCATCCAAACGTTTTCTGTACTCGAATGTATATGCCTGAATAATAGCTCCATTGTGTACATTCAGATAATTTATATATGCGGCACTCTCATCCTCGTCGTAGCTATAGACATCTATGTTATATTTTATACTGCTGACAACGGTCGATTTATTTTTGAAGTTTTCTACAAGCAAATATTTTTCTTTCAGTTTATTTGCTTCTTCAAATTCATGCTTTTCGGCCATCTCGAGCATCTGGGCATAAATTTCATCGCTTACCAGATTGGTGTTCCCTTTTAATATCTCTTTTATCGATTCTATATTTCTATTATAGTTATCATAAGTCTGTGATCCGATACATGGGCCAAGACATCTTTTGATGTGATATTCGAGACATACTTTGTATTTTCCTTCTGCTATTTTCTCAGGAGTCAGATTTAGAGCACATGTGCGTATAGGATATAATTTATGTATGAATTCCAGAAGTATTTTTACGCTCGGTACATTCGAATAAGGACCAAAGTACAGGGAACCATCTTTCATTATTTTCCGTGTGAGTTCTACTCTCGGATAAAATTCATTCCTGATAACGATGGAAGGGTAGGTCTTATCATCTTTCAGCATCACATTGTATCGTGGTTGAAACTCTTTGATAAGACTATTCTCTAATAAGAGTGTATCGGCTTCAGTATCTACGATGATATATTTTATATCACGTATTTTACTTACCAGGATTCTTGTCTTCGGACTGTCTTCATGTTTCTTTGAGAAATACGAAGAAACTCTTTTCTTTAAGTTCTTAGCTTTACCTACATATATAATTACCCCTTTCTCGTCGAAGTACTGATAGCATCCGGGCTTCTCGGGGATATTCTGTATAATATTTCTTAGATATTCACTCATTATATATTTGTCCTTTTGTCTTTCGGTTTGTAAAGCTAAGAATTTTTATCTTTTATATATCGAATTTTATAAGAGCTTTCAAGTCTACATCTTTAGGAAATAAACGTCGGCCATCTAATTCCTGTAGCTCTATGATAAAATTTACATATATATTGCGTACTCCCATTTTTCTCACAAGATTGTAAGCGGCAAGCATTGTGCCTCCGGTTGCAAGCAGGTCGTCATGTATTAGTACGGTATCATCAGGAGATAGGGCGTCTTTGTGAATTTGAATCTTGTCAATGCCGTACTCTTTCTCGTATTCTTCTTCAAATACTTCTGCCGGAAGTTTTCCGGGTTTTCTGATCGGTACAAATCCGGCTCCTAATTCAAGTGCCATAATTGGTCCCATTATAAATCCACGTGATTCTATACCTACTACTTTTGTGATACCTTTGTCTTTGTATTCTTCAAGTAAGACCTCCGATAGCATAGATAAGGATTCTTTTGTGTTGAATAATGTTGTAACATCTTTGAATTGTATCCCCGGAATAGGGAAATCAGGGATGTTACGGACATTGTTTTTTAGAATAACTAGTTTTTCGTCGCGTGTTAGTTCTTTCATTTTCTGTATTTTTTTTATTTGTGTGTTCCACGTGAAACAATCTTGATTTCTGGGTGGTGAAATTTTATGTTCCACGTGAAACAATTCTGTTTTATCTACCTAAAAGTACCAATAATATTGATATATCGTTTGGTGAAACGCCTGGAATTCTGCTTGCTTGCGCGATTGTTTCCGGATCTATTTTTGCTAATTTTTGTCTTGCTTCTGTTGATAACGATAATATATTTTCGTAGCTAAACTTCCCTTTTATTCGGATGTTTTCGAGTCTTGTGATTTTGTCTGCTATCAGTTGCTCCCTTTTTATATATCCATCATACTTGATGATGATCTCTGTTGCCTCTATTATTTCCTCTTTTCTGTTCGGGAGTTTGTCTAGCTCAGCCTCAAATGCGGGGATGTATTTTGCTATTTTCTGGATGGAAACCTGCGGGCGTGTGATCATGTCTTTTAGTTTTACGCCTTGTTTTAGCAGGCTTGTGCCCAATTCTTCGAGCCCTGCGTTTATATATTCAGGCTTCAAGGAGTAGTTGGCGGTGAAATTGATGATTCTGTTTATCTCTTCTTTTTTCTGATTAAGTAAGTCGATGCGTTCTTGTTTCGCTAATCTGATTTCGTGTCCTTTTTCGGTTAGTCTCATATCAGCGTCATCTTGACGAAGAAGGATTCGGTGTTCGGCTCTCGATGTGAACATACGGTATGGTTCATCTACACCTTTAGTTACAAGGTCATCGATGAGTACACCGATATATGCTTCGTCTCTTTTTAGTATAAAGTCGTTTCCACCGTGCGTGGCTATGTGTGCGTTTATGCCGGCGATCAAACCTTGTCCTCCGGCTTCTTCGTATCCTGTAGTGCCGTTTATTTGCCCTGCAAAAAACAGGTTCTTTATCAGCTTCGTTTCCAACGTGTGATTTAGCTGTGTAGGATCGAAGAAGTCGTATTCTATCGCATAGCCCGGACGATATATATGTATATTGCGAAATGCCGGAACTTTTTGTAATGCCTCTATTTGTATATGGAGTGGGAGAGAGGATGAAAATCCGTTCAGGTAGTATTCCTGTGTGTTCTCTCCTTCCGGTTCAAGAAATAATTGGTGTGATGTTTTTTCTGCAAATGTCACGATCTTTGTTTCCACACTCGGGCAATATCTCGGACCTATACTTTTTATTTGTCCGTTGTATAGGGGCGAATCGTCAAGTCCGCTACGGAGTACGTCATGTACTTCCTCATTGGTGTAAGTGATCCAGCAGCTTAATTGTTTTAATGTATGTGGGGCAAAATCGAGATAAGAGAATTTGTGGAAATCTATATCTCCTTTCTGCTCTTCCATCATACTGAAGTCGATGCTTCTTCCGTCTACTCTTGCCGGAGTTCCCGTCTTCATCCGGTCAGTTGTGAACCCTGCTTCTTTAAGTTGTTCGGTCAATCCGAATGATGCCGGTTCTGAAACACGGCCTCCTCCGAGTTGTGTTTTGCCGATATGCATTAGTCCATTCAGAAAAGTACCGTTTGTCAGTATTACCGATTTAGCTGAGAAATTTACGCCCATCGCAGTTTTTACACCTGTCACTGTTTTGTTTTCTATCACAAGTGAGGTCACAGTATCTTGCCAAACAAACAGGTTATCGGTGCTGTCGATAATCTCACGCCATTTCAATATAAATTGTGCCCTGTCGCTTTGTGCTCTCGGGCTCCACATAGCAGGCCCTTTCGATTTGTTGAGCATACGGAACTGGATGGAAGTCTTGTCTGTAACAATTCCCATCTGTCCGCCAAGTGCATCTATCTCGCGCACAATTTGCCCTTTTGCAATTCCTCCAACTGCGGGGTTGCAACTCATCTGGGCTATCTTGTTCATGTCCATTGTTATCAGCAGGGTTTTCGATCCCATATTGGCTGCCGCTGCTGCTGCTTCACAACCGGCATGCCCTGCTCCGACAACGATTACGTCATATTTGAAATTCATCTTATTTTTTAGTTGGATAAAAATTTATTTCCGGCTACAAAGTTAATACTTTATTGTTGTTCTTTTTTATAATATGTATCCGGCGAATATCTATAACAAGTGGAAATAGTGAAATGTTATTTCTTTTTAAGCATTATTGGCATTTTCTATTGCCTGTTTAACTTTGGCAGCATCGGTCTGCATGATGGAGTATTCCTCTTTTATATCGTCAAATTCCGGAGAAATATATTTCATCGCTCCTCTGTACAAACTGCGGAACGATCCATGAAATTCTTTTAGTCCTGTAATTCTGACTAAGTCTGTAATATTATTTTCTGTAATTCCGCCGCCAGGCATAATGATGATTCTATCACTTGCCTGTTGAATTAATCCTTTCAATATATCTGCTCCTTCAGGTGCAGTCTTTTTCCCTCCCGACGTAAGTATGCGGTCAAAGCCTAAATTTATTATATCCTCGAGTGATTCGGAAAGATTAGCACATCGATCGAAAGCACGGTGAAAAGTCGCAGACATACTATATTTTTTTGCGATATCCAATAATTCCTTATTCCTGTTTTTATCGATGAAACCGTCTGGATTTAATATTCCAAAGACAACTCCATTACATTTTACCTGTCCGCAATGATGTATATCCTTTTTCATTGTCTCGAACTCAAGATCACTGTACAGAAAGTCTCCGTTTCGTGGTCTTATAAGCACATTTAATTGAATGTCAGCTATTTGTCTTGTTGTTTCTATCTGTGATAACGATGGGGTAGTACCTCCTTCGGTCAGGTTGTCGCATAGTTCTACCCTTACGGCTCCGCCTTTTTGGGCTTCGATTGCCGACTGTACAGAATTTGCACATACTTCCAGTGTTATCATAAGGTTTATTTATTTAATTCGTCTTCAATCTTATTCAATAGCTCTTTGAAAGCTTCTTTCTTATAACCTACAGACATATAGACTATTGTGCCATTTTTATCGACAAGATATGTACGTGGGATTTGTTTTACAGCAAACTTTGAAGTAAATCCGCGTTTCGGATCGGGATATAGTGGAAAGCTGAATTTCTTTTTCTCATTATACTTCGTTAGTTCTTCGTCGGTATGTTCACGAGCAACAGTCAGCATAACGAAATCAGGATTATCCTTATACTTCGGCCATAGTTCTTTCTGAATCTCAGCGAGTTCCAGCTGACAAGGGCCGCACCATGTCGCAAATATATTGATTAACAGAACTTTATTTGTGTATTCACTGGAATTTACGACTCCATATTTTTCTGATGAAAGTGAAAATTCAGGCATTTTATCGCCAACTGTTACAATGTCATCCGATGCTTCCTGTGCTGATAGGAATAATGTACAACCAATGATAGTAAGAAGAGCAAATATTCGTTTCATTATTCAGTAATTTATTAGTTATAAGGTAATTAATGTTTTGTATAATGGTTTTAATCTAACACAAATATCAAAAATACAATTTTTTTAATAAATCTTCCCTTTTCAGCCTTTTCAACGATTTGGCTATTTGCGGACGATAGTTCTTATCATACCAGAAAAAGTATTGACGCTGAGCCAGTTTCTGCTCTTTTGTGCGTGCCGTATATACTTTCTCTAATGTATAGGGATGGTAACCTGTATAATATATTTCGGTTGCCACAGTCATTGGCGATGGTGTAAAATCCTGTATCTGTTCCAGTTTAAATCCTAACGGCTTCGTTTCTACTGCCAGTTCTGCCATATCTAATTCTGTACAGCCCGGATGGGATGAAATGAAATAGGGGATAAGCTGTTGCTTCAATCCGTTTTCGGCATTGATTTTATCGAATATTTTCCGGAATGTATGAAACTGCTGGAAGCTTGGCTTACGCATATAGCTCAACACCTTGTCTGAAGTATGCTCAGGAGCTACTTTCAATCGACCAGATACATGATTCAGTATCAGTTCCTTTGTGTATTCATCGGATATTTTGTTTAAACGGTTATCCTCGTTCCTGTGCAATAGCATATCATAACGGACACCACTTCCTATAAACGATTTCTTGATCTTAGGTAAAGAGTCCACCGCTTTGTAGATGTCTAAAAGGTGGGAATGATCGACATCCAGATTCTTGCATATTTTAGGATGGATACATGACGGACGCCTGCATTTCGCACAAATATCCTCGTCTTTTCCTTTCATCTTATACATATTGGCCGAAGGGCCTCCCAGATCGCTCAGATATCCCTTAAAATCGGGCATTTCCGTGATCTGTTTCACCTCTTTCAGTATCGAATTTTTCGATCGCGAAGCGATAAACTTGCCCTGATGTGCCGAAATGGTACAAAAAGCGCAGCCACCGAAGCATCCTCTGTGCATATTTACCGAAAATTTTATCATTTCAAATGCCGGTATTGTCTTCCCCTTATACTTAGGGTGGGGCAGGCGGGTATATGGCAGGTCGAACGATGCGTCAATCTCCGCTTCGCTCATTGGCGGATAAGGTGGATTTATGATTACCGCCTTTTCATCGTATAATTGTATGATACGCGATGCGTTCATCATGTTCGACTGCTCTTCGACTGTTTTAAAGTTTTTAGCCTGTTTCAGCTTGTCTGTGCTACATTCTTCATGCGAATGAAGGTAGATATCCTTTTCGTCTTCACTTGCCTTTATTTCGCCTTTATTTATCAAGTATGCTGTCTGGGGAATATCCGTCAGTTTATCGAAAGCATCCCCTTCTTTCAGGCGCGAAATAATTGCTTTCAACGGGCTCTCTCCCATACCATAGACAAGCAGATCTGCCCGCGAATCTATAAGAATGGATTTATGTAGTTTGTCGTCCCAGTAGTCGTAATGTGTAACCCTGCGCAAAGAAGCCTCGATACCTCCCAGTAATACAGGTACATCGGGAAAAAGGTCTTTCAGAATATTGGTATATACTACCGATGTCCTGTCGGGGCGCATATCTGCCCGTCCATCAGGTGTATAAGCATCATCTGAGCGCAGACGTTTGTTAGCGGTATAATGATTTATCATTGAATCCATCGCTCCCGCTGTCACACCAAAAAAAAGACGTGGTTTCCCTAATTTCTTAAAATCGCGCAGATCATCGCGCCAGTTCGGTTGCGGCACAATAGCTACTTTCAGCCCTTCGGCTTCGAGTAAGCGGCCTATAACAGCCGCACCGAATGCAGGATGATCTATATACGCATCTCCCGAGAACAGGATAACATCGAGTTCGTCCCATCCTCTGATTTCCATTTCTTTTTTTGTGGTCGGCAACCAGTCTGTCAATCGGTATTCTTTCATAATCGGGCGCAAAGTTATCGCTTTTTCCAGATTAAATGTCTAAATATGAGTATTCTTAACTTTTTTGCTTATAGATAAACATTTCATTTTATCTTTGTTGTTCACCATTGACGAGAACCAACAGTGTACACAGAACATAGTCCCCATCCTGCATTGATGCCTTATGTTGAGACTTATTGGTCGACTAACGGATTTGTAGAATACGAGAAGAAAAGCCGTATTCTGCCCGATGGCTGTGTGGATATCCTTTTCTTCCTGTACGATACGAAGCAGGGAGGACTAAAACCCTGTTGTCCGCACATTATAGGTACAATGACTACCTTTTCGGAGATAACCTATCTAGGTGTTGTCAAAGTCGTAGGTATTCGCTTCAGACCGGGAGGCATAACTGCTTTTACCCGTGTTCCCGTAAATGAGTTTACGGATATGCGTATAGAACTCAATTCGGTAGAATCAGTATTCGACAATTCGTTTTGTGCAGATATATCGGGAGATATGAGTATCAACGACCTGATATCTTATGTCGATAATTATTTGCTTGAGAGACTTCCACGTTTGTTTGTACCCGATGAACGTATCCGGTACGCCATTTCGTTGTTCCGGCACGAAAAAGGGAATATTCCCGTATCCGTTGTTGCGTCCAAAGCTTGTCTGAGCGGACGCCAGTTTGAACGGCGTTTTTTATCTGAAATAGGTATTTCACCCAAAGCATTCAACCGTATCACTAAATTCCAGTCTACATACAACTTTCTGAAATTGAAGCCGAAGCAAAGCCTCTTTGAAACAGCTGTCGATTGCGGATATTATGATCATGCCCATCTGATAAAAGAATTTAAGCGGCTCTCCGGAGATTCACCTTCCAGATTCTGATTATGTCGCTTTTTTACACAAGATAAGCTTGTCGCATTACTTACTTTTGATGTGTCTAACAATTTAAATATATCAAAGATGATCTTAAAAGATGCTACACCTAACCTCATGGTGAAGAATGTAAAACAAACGGTCGGGTTCTATACTTCTATTCTGGGCTTCGACCTTGTAGGTTCAGTTCCTCTGCCTGAAAGTGAAGAGCTTGTGTTTGCTATGGTACGTTCCGGTAATGTGATGTTTATGTTTCAGCAAGAAGCCAGTATAAAAGAAGAGTATCCGCAACTGGTGAGATTTCCGCAGGGTGGAGGACTTACATTTTACATACATGTATCCGACATCCAGGCACTCTATGATAAGCTGAAAGGAAAAACGATTATTGCCAAAGAAATGCACGATACATTCTATGGTTCCACCGATTTTGCAATCGAAGATTGCAACGGTTATATCCTCACTTTCTCTCAGGATAACAAGTAGTGATATGAAGAATTATGATAACTTTTTCCTCCCTTCCGGCAATCTGGAAGAGAGCTGCGACTTCTATGAAAAGATATTGGGCTTGAATCTCAAATTCGACTTCTCCGATATGGGGATGGTTGCTTATAAGGTAGGGCAGGAGGAACCTGCTATCATCCTGAAAGATGTCTCCCGTTTCCCCGATTTTAAGCCGACTATCTGGTTCGAGGTAGATAATGTATCTGATACTTATAGAAACCTCAAAGCAAAGGGTGTAGTGTTTCTTTCCGAACCTTTCAGAATAAAAACCGGATGGGCTGTAGAATTCTCTGACCCTTCGGGAAACCGATTAGGTATCACCGATTACAATAAAGAATAATATTTGCCGTTTTTTGAAGAAAGCTAATAAACATTGTATATTTGTACGATGTTTACTATATATTATGAGCAAACGGCCCTTAATTTTATTCATTTTTACTATACTCTTTGCGGCATGTGACACTACAAAGAACATTCCGGAAGGACAATACCTGTTGGATGAGATCAGCATTAAGCACGATACAAGGAATGCGACTTCCGATCTCGAAGATTATGTCCGTCAGCTGCCTAACTCAAGTCTTCCCCTGTTGGGTAAGGTACGTTTGGGTATCTACAACATGGCTGGTGAAGACACCAGTAAATGGATGACCCGCACGATACAGAAGATAGGACAGGCTCCGGTTATTTACAGCGGATCGTTGACTAACCAATCGAAAAACCAGTTACTCAAACAGCTCAACAATCAAGGATACCTGAATGCTGAAGCCGATACCACACTAAAGGTAAAAGGCAAAAAGATAGCCGTTACTTACCACCTCAAAGGAGGGGAACCATATCGCATTCGCGACTATGTATATGATATCAGCGATACTACGATTGCACGTATCATGAGGCGGATCCCTGCTGCACCTTTACTGTCTAAAGGTGATTTCTTCGATGCCGATATGATGGAAGAGGAACGCCTGCGGGTAAACAGTATCATGCGAAATGTCGGTTACTACGGTTTTTCTAAAGAGTTTGTCTACTTCAAGGCTGATACCACGCTCAACTCGCACGAAGTAAATCTGTATCTGGATGTATATCCGGCAAAAGACAGCCTGCCTTATCCCCGCTATAAGATAAATGATGTAACCATCATATCGGGAATCAACCCCGAACTGAGGAGACGCACAGGCGGTCAGATCGCTACCGGAAACCGCCGTTATCGTAATGCCGATACAACCGAATACAAAGGAATAAAGATCATACGCGGGCGTAACAACTTCCTGCGCTCGTCTACCATCTTCCGTAACAACTTTTTGCGCAAAGGCTCTTATTACTCCGATATGGCGCTCGATTTCACCGATCAGGCATATCGTAAGATGGGGGCTATAAAGCAGGTGAATATAACCACTACGCCATCGGCAAAAGACAGTACATTGCTCGATGCTACCGTGATATTGACACCGGCCAATGCACACTGGTTTCAGGCAGCGCTTGATGGAACCAACTCTGCCGGAGACTTGGGGGTTGCCCCGAGTGTCTCATACAGTCATCAGAACCTTTTCAACGGAGGAGAGCAGTTCAGTGTGAAACTGAAAGGTGCTTATGAGTTTGTTCCCGGAGATAAGGAAAAGAACATACTGAATGAGAACTACTACGAATATGGTATCGAGACCAGTCTCACATTCCCGATGTTCCTTTTCCCTTGGCTTAAGAAAAGCTGGAGGGAACAACCATTGGCTGCAACCAAATTCTCTGTAGGGCTGACGAACCAGCATCGTGCGCAGTATACCCGTCAGTTCTTCAATATGGGTGTGAATTACAGTTGGGCTACAAACAGGAATAGATTGCGGCACGGGCTCGATCTGTTGAGTATAAACTATATACGGATGCCTTGGGTGTCGCAAGAGTTCGACAGTCTGTATCTGAACAATCCCGAAAACCCTTTATTGCGCGAAAGCTATAAAGACCAGCTTGTCGCACTGACTTCATATACGGTAAATTATACGAATAAGAGGCGTCTAAACCCTTTGTCGCCTACCTATAATATTCGCGGTTCTGTCGAAATTGCAGGCCCGTTACCGCGATTGGTGACTTCTCTCAGTAGAGCCAAAGAAGATGAATTTGGTCAGAAGCAGATTCTGGGTGTGGCTTATGCCGAATACATAAAGGGAACGATGGAATATTCGCGGACACTCTATTTCTCAAAAAAACACTCTCTTGCATATCGTGCCAGTCTGGGCTTGGCTCATCCGTTCGGCAACTCGGATGTATTGCCTTTCGAGCGGCGGTTCTTCGGTGGAGGAGCCAATAGTATCAGGGGATGGAGCACCCGTACGCTCGGTCCCGGTTCGTACCGTTCGCAGGGAACTGTGAACGAGAACGGTGAGATAGAATATCCGAAGGCCGACTTTGTAAACCAGACGGGAGATATGAAGCTTGAGTTTAACGTTGAGAACAGAATGAAACTGACTCCCCTGATCGAATTTGCCCAGTTTATAGATGCCGGAAATATATGGACGCTCAAAAACTATGAGAGCCAGCCGGGCGGGCAGTTTAAGTTTAACAGTTTCTATAAAGAGATTGCTGCCTCGTATGGTTTAGGTCTTCGCTTCGATCTGACCTTCCTTGTCCTCCGTTTCGATGCCGGTATGAAGGCATATGATCCGGGACGTGAGAAGAAGTTTGTCCTGTTTAAACCTACCCTCAATAAGATGGCCTTCCACTTTGGTATAGGCTATCCATTCTAAATATAAAACAAAGGAGGTTCCCCAAAGAGAACCTCCTTTACTTTTTATGATTCCTCTTTGTTAGTGCATTCCCTGAAATACAAATGGTTTCGCTTCCACAAAATCTTTAGCCGTATTTCCTGCAAAATTGTTTCCTGCTACCAGATTCAGCATTTTCACCGGAGCTTTTTCCGAAAGGTCGATATCCTTAAAGTCTACCCATACCACATTCGGATACAATGTCGACTCGAAGTAATAAACCTTATTCTTCTGATCTGCGACTGTTCTCCACCTCGTAGAAGAGATATTAGGCTCGTTGGGCGTACTTATACCATACGGAACGGAAGTGTTGCGTATGACGCTGAAAACGCTTGCTATAGCTATGCGTGTATCTTCCACCTTCGGTATGACATTAACATAGTACGATGCCCTTACAAAACGGTCTGCTGCACGATTGGTGCCCGGCAGGAATGTAAGTCCGCCGATGTTCTTCCAGTAATCGTTGAGGGCAAGCTGCTGATCGAAAACCGGAGAGTTTGTCATCACCTGATACGATCTGTCGTGATGGATAACCAATTTCCCGTTGATGTACTCGAAAATAGCATTGTCGCCTGTAGCATCCGAAATAGACAGATGCAGGGTAGCCATCCGTGAGCCGTCGGGCATCATGTCCGATACTACCTCGAATGTTCCTTTTTGCATTTCTGCAACAGCTTCATCTACAGTAGCAAAGCTATCGAGCATGTATTGTACCCATGCTGCAATGGAGAGTCCCGGCTTTTTGCCGTCCCATTCGGGATAAGCCGATTCTGCCAGCCAGAGAAGATTTGCCACAAGTCCTTTTTCGTTCATTCCATCGGTGCTCGAAATATCGTATGCCGATGCTATGACACTGCCATACTTGGATGTCCACTTTAGAGGATTCTTGCCGATCTCACCATTGCGTTGCATTCCTCTCGGAAATATCCACAGGTTGCTGCGGCTGTCTTCTTTCCAGTCCATAGAACGTGCTGTGATAATGGTGTTGTTCGGTCCCTGATAAACGAACCGGGTACAGGCTTCTGTGTTATTCAACTGTGCCGCTGCTACGACGGCAAACAAAATAAGGCTTAGTTTTTTAATCATTTTCATATCCGCATTTTAGTTTGTTATTTCAATAAGAACAGTTCCCGATTCATTTATGTTCAAATGAGTTTTTTAACTAAAAGCTTACAAAGATTACAGTCAACAGTCAACAGTGATCATTTAACAAAATCTAGTAAACCAGAACTCTATGATCTAGGACACTACATTTTAACTAAAACCTTACAAACCTTACGTTTTTCACAACTATTTTTTCAGTATGTAGTCGTTTAATTCCTGATGTCAAAGAACACTCAGGGTATAGATAAAAATAGCGGATGATGATAAAAGTGCAAGCAGATTATAAATAAACATTGCAAACACCAAAGAACTGTAGATTCCGCTTAAAGACTTTTATGTGTTTAAACTTCGGATTGAGTAAAAAAAGATTATCTTTAATCCGGTTATACTATGACATCAATTAGGAGCATTACTGTTAATCTTAATCCTTGCTTTATGAAATACTTATTCATTTGTTTTGTTATTATATGGGCAACCGCCTGTCAATATCATTGTGACGGATATTACACAGATAGAACTGAGGTGTTGGCTTTCCGGTTGGGAGATTCGATAGTATATAAATCGAACAAATCGGATACCATAATATTAGTGGTGAATGACTTTCACGCAGAAGGTGCATCTTCTCATAGTGCCGTTATGGTGATGGATTACCAATGTCCTAAAGACGCCTATTATACCACTACTACTGATATAAAGCATGGTATAAGTATAAAGGAATTTGACACGCAAGACAGTTCTACCAGCGGACAGCAAATCTTATTTTGCAATAGCGATGATTATGAGTTGGTTACATGGAAGAAAGACTATAAGAGTAAAAATATGGATTCGCTTATTGTAAATAATACTGTATATAGAAATGTCAGGGAGATAGAAGATTTAACAGGAAACAGGCGAATATCAAGTTTTGTAAAAGCTTGGCATTATGGTATAATAAAGTTTTATGATTCTCAGGAAAATCTTACATGGGAACAGATTAAAATAATAAGAAAGCAACACGCTGATATTTAACGGCTATTTTTCGGACTCACATTTTGTTAAATCTCTTCACATTGCCTTTGTCATCTTAATGGATAGGTCTGAAAGTTATACGGCTTATTAGGATAAAAAATAATCAGTGTCGATTTATTCAATATCCTCCTCATACTCCCATCCATCATTGACACTGTTTCGCCATGCTTTCCATCCATATTGCAGAAAGTAGATATTATTCAGCGATGGATCTTTCTTTACCAGACTTTCCAGACTGACCAGTTTTGCATCGTTTATATCCGGATCGGACGAACTGTGAAATTGCCAGTCGCCATCTTCATTGTGGTAAACATATAGGATGGGCTCCCCATCTAATACTTGCTTGGTAGTGTACACGCCAAGATTTCTTTTTTCATAGAATCTGAAATCTGTATCACGGTCGAGTAGGGGTTGCAGGAATTGCCAGTCGGGATTAAAATTTTCCTTCCATGGGAATCTCTGTTCCTTATCAGGCCATACGAGTTGTAATGTGGGAAAATCGAAACTTTCGTCATAATACCAGCCTCCATATCCCAGATAATCGGGATAAAAAGCCTCATCCACAGGAATAAATTGTATTTCATATCCATTCAGAAATCCGGAATATAACTTATTCGGAACAAGAGTTTCCCCTTGTTTTACCAGATCACGTGCATGGTTCAGCAAACTGCCCATAAGATCGGTCGGCAGACCGAAACAAATGATTTCCGGATGATCGAATTTCTTGTATAGCCCGATCGAGTAAGCAAATGCCGGAAGGTAATTATCTGCTTCAAACAGTGCCAGATGGCATCCGTACTTATCTATGTTCTCTCTGATTGCCTCTTTGGCTTGTCTGTCATGTTCTTCGTGTGTGTCTGTCATGGTAGTTTTATTTTAGTATATTATTTTTTTCCTGCCATTCTTCCAATAGTTGTGGATGGTCATCATTAATTTACTTTATATGTACACTTAATCTATATTAAAAACTCTTTTTAGCATTTCTTCCCTGTTAATATTTACTGCTTCTAATTCTTCTTTAGAGCATCCTAATCTTTGTAGTAGTATCTTGCACATTTCTGTTGATTTTCTTTGCAAAGATTCCAGACATTTTGTTTTCAACATTTCTTTATCGAATTGCTCTAAAAAAGCCTGAAATTCTGCAAACCAATGAATATTGGTTGTGTATTGCCTCTCAAAACACTGCAATAATGGTTCAATAGCTGCTTCCGGATTATCAAATTCATTAAAAGCTTTTACAATATCATACGCATAATTTTGATATTCTTCCGACCAGGAAACAGTTGGATCAAAATACTCATCTAACTTATAAGTTAATAAATAGGCATAATTCTTTTCATTCATATACTTTCTCCTTTTGGTTCGTACTTGTACGGAGTACCTTGGAAGCCTTCTGCAAGCATATCTTTTGCAGATTTAAAAAATGTTTCGTTAGAATGATCTACTTCATTCATGAACTTTTCCAGTAATTTATCTATGTCTGCCGCTTCGTAATCGAAGTCGGGTTCAAAATAAAATTCTCTTGGGATAGGCGGTTCATTAGAAGAATCATATCCGTTTACAGTCTTTCCTAAGGTTTTTCCTCTGTCATATTGTGCCGGAAATAGCTCTATCGACCGTTTTAAACAATCCGATAACCAATCGTCAAACATTATATTGTTCGGTGTGACATGACGGGCAAGCATTATCATATTCATTACACGAAATTGTATCTGGTAATCACCCTTGATATAATTATCGCGAATAAATAAATGACTATTAAAAATAATCCACAATATATTTTTGTAAATAGTATCCTCAGGGGGACTTGTAAATTTCCAATTCTTAATATAATGTTTATCTATAAGCCCCAGCCAAAGCGGCTCCATAGCATTAATTGCTACAGAAGTTTTCTCATAAATTTTACTAAATCGCCAGAACACCCATTCTCCACAAGCAGCTACAAGTCCTAATGTCGATTTATGATTTAGTTTCCATAGTGTATCAATAAGCTTTTCATTTTCCACTTTGTAAGTAAAGTAATCTACTGATTTATCTTCCCATTTAAATGTAATCTCTTTTGTTAGAAATTCCGGTGTGTCTAATAGCTGAGGTATTTGTAGCATAGTTTGTCTCTTTTATTTGGGTTCGTATTTGTATGGCATACCTTGAAAGCCGTTTTCCTTCATAATATCAGGAGCATTAAGGAACATATTATTTGTGTAATCCAGTTTCGATAAATAATCATTTATCAATACATTGACTTTCTCTGGTTCATAAATAAAATCATCTTCCCAAAAGAATTCACGAGGAATTGGAGGTTCGTGTGTAGAATCATATACATCCGGCTCGAATTCATCTAGTGCTTCTTTGTAATCGTATCTGGCAGGAAATTCCTTTACTAATCTCTCCGTTATATCATTCAGCCAGTTATCGAACAGCTCTTTATCAGGAGAAATGTGTCTGACTAATTTTACCATTGCTGGAAGTTCAGAGAAGATATACTTATCACCATTGATATATTTGTTTCGGGTAATCTCTAAAGAAACGAATGTAACTTTCAGTACCGTAGCAATTTGATCAATTGAATAATCAGGCTGATATTTCCATCTGAACATATAGTGTTTATCAATAATTCCAGACCAATGTGCCTGAGTCATCAAAAAACATTTTGACATATCTTTATGCCCTTTTAGTCGCCAGAACACCCATTCGCTAAGTGCTGTGATCAGACCCATCGATGCTTTATGGCTCATATTACAGACAGAGAAAATCAGTTTTTCGTTTTCAACATCAATAAACCCTCCGGCTATCTTATCGTTCATTTTATAATCTAGCGGCGCATCCAGAAACTCCGGTGTATCTAATATCTTTGGTATTTGTAGCATAATATGTCTGTGTTTTAGTTTTATTTATATTTGTATGGTGTGCCTTGAAAGCCGTTCTCGATCATTTTCTGTGTAGGATTAAGAAACGGATTATCTAGGTCAAGATTCTTAAGGTACACTTGATTGAGTGCTGTTATATCCGCTGTTTTGTAGTCGAAACCAGACTCAAAGAAAAATTCGCGAGGAATAGGTGGTTCATTAGAAGAATCATACATCATCTTTTTATAAGTAGGACGTTCAAAAATTATATCATCTACATTATATTGCGCAGGAAATAATTTCAGGGCACGTGAGAAAATGTCGGTAGACCATTTATCGAACCAATCTTTATCAGGTGCTATATGCCGAGCTAAAGCAATAATGGAGGGTACAGACTCATATGCGAAATATGAGCCATTCAGATAACCGGTAGCTACATAACTCAAAAAAGCATCAGTATTTTCAATTACTGCACCTATTTTCACATTGCCTGTTTCTTCAAATATACGAGGTGGGAGAGATATTGCATATTGCTTATCGATTATGCCCGGCCAGGCTGCTTCTACAAAAGAAAATGGAATAGTGAGGTCAATGTTCTCCTTTTCACAGAACTTATGTAATCGCCAATATATAAACTCAGTCATAGCAAGCGCTATTCCCATTTGTGCCTTATGATTTAACGGGCAAACAGCATCGAATAGTTTGTCACTTACTTTTTCTGTCATTCTGTCTTCTATAGAAGAATTCCATTTATAGTCTAATTTGGCATCCAGAAACTCAGGAGTGTCTAATAGTTGAGGAATTTGTAACATGATTATATAGTTTATTTTAAAGTTTGCATCTATATGGCGTGCCCTCAAAACCTGATTTGAGGGTATCTTCTAAAAAATAAAGTGAATGCTAGTTTCTATCGGTCGAATCGTAATCTTTCGCCCCTTACTTCATTTACCGTTCCGTTCTCGAAAGCGATTTTTCCGCTGAGGAATGTTTTTTCTATGGTTGTCGACATTGTTTCACCTTCCAGTGGCGACCATTTGCATTTATAGAGGATATTGTCCTGTGTTATTGTATATGGCTTACTTGGATTTACCAGTACCAGATCAGCATAATAGCCTTTGCGGATAAAGCCGCGCTTATGTACCTGAAACATAATGGCCGGAGCATGGCACATCTTGGTCACTACCTGTTCTTTCGATATTTTTCCTTTCTTAGCCAGTTCGAGCATCATTTGCAACGAGTGCTGTACAAGCGGGCCTCCCGATGCGGCTTTCAGTGCACCTCCCTGTTTCTCTTCCAGCAGGTGCGGAGCGTGGTCGGTGGCTATTATATCCAGCTTGCCTTTGAGCAGTCCTTGCATGAGTGCGCCGCGATCTTGCCGCGTTTTCACCGCAGGATTCCATTTTATGCGTGTACCGTATTTTGAATAATCTTCGTCCGAAAACCAAAGGTGATGTACGCATACTTCTCCTGTTATCTTCTTTTCAGTAAGTGGTTTTATATCGAACAGACTGATCTCTTTCTCGGTGGAAAGGTGCAGAATATGCAGGCGCGACTGATATTTGTCTGCAAGCTCCACCGCTTCGGCTGACGATCGGTAGCAGGCTTCGGCACTCCGTATCAGCGGGTGATACTGTATCGGCACATCGTCGCCGAACTGCGCTTTGTATTTAGCTACATTCTCGCGTATTATTTCTTCTTTTTCGCAGTGGGTAGCTATCAGCATATCCACTTCTGCAAAAATAGCTTGCAGCACCTTTTTATCGTCTACAAGCATATTTCCTGTCGACGATCCCATAAAAACCTTTACACCGGGTATTGTCTTCGGATCAGCCTTTTTCAGTTCCGCGAGATTTTCGTTTGTCGCTCCCAGATAGAATGAGTAGTTGGCATACGATGTATTTGCCCCTATCTCGAATTTTTGTTCCAGCAGGTCGAGTGTTATTGTCGGCGGCTTGGTATTCGGCATCTCCATAAAGGAAGTAACACCTCCGGCGATTGCGGCACGGCTTTCGCTGGCGATGTCGCCTTTGTGAGTAAGTCCCGGTTCGCGAAAGTGTACCTGATCATCAATCACGCCAGGCAGTAGCCACAGGCCATTGGCATCTATGATTTTTGCCTTGTTGAGTATATATTCGGGTACATCTTCGGCACGGTAAACTTCGGTGATAAGGTCGTTTTCTATCAATACCGAGCCGGTACATGAACAACCCTCGTTGATAATGGTCGCTTTATGAATAAGTATCATGCTGTGAAACAATAAATATTTCTACAAAGTTAAATTTTATTATGGATAACGTCCGTAATTCCAGGAAAAAGTAGGATAGTAGTCTGCTACTCACTTTCCAGAGTCAGTACAGCTGTATCGTCCCAACCATAGTCGCCATGGGCATACAGTTCTCTGTATTCCGGTTTTATATAGCTTTTTACAGTTACTCTTTTGTCGGAAACTTTGTTGAACCCTGCTTTTTGGTAAGCTCTGACAGCTCTGGCATTTTTCTCCGATGGACGTATTATGAAATCTCTGATGCCGAAACTTTCTTTCAGATAACTGATCAGTTGTTTCAATGCTTCGGTTCCGCATCCTTTACCACACAGTTTCTGCGATTTTATCCATATATCTAATTCTGCTGCCTGCGGTCGAAGGTGGAAACAGGCATAACAGACGGCGCCTATCTCTTCGCCGTCATTTAGTATGATCATTACCGATCCTTTTTCCTGTCCTTCTGTTTGGTAATAGAAATCCTCGAAATCTTCCTGAAACTGTTCCCAGCCGAATACCGGATTTTCGGAATAATCGGGTTCTCCCATATGCCAGCTTGTTGTATCGGAAAGACATAGCCATTCGTATGTTTTCCTCTTTTCATCGGGCAAAGCATGTCGTAGTGTGATCATAGTAGAATCAATTATTTATCAGTGTATATGATTGAACCTTTGTGTTCTTTGCGGTTAAGTCTTCCTTTCTACCACTAAGGGCACAAAGTTTTACACGAAGTTCACATATTTATATTCTTTTATTCAGCTAATAGAGCCATCACTTCAGCTATTTTCTCCTCCATCGGCAATGTGGCATCTATCCAATGGATATGTGTGCCTCTTTTCTCCATCCCCCTGAACCATGTCATTTGCCGCTTGGCAAACTGATGGATGGCGATTTCGAGTTGATCGAACATTTCTTGGTAGGTTAGCTGTTTCTGTATGTAGAGCGTAACATATTTATATTCGAGTCCGTAATAGATGAGATCTTCGGCACTGACACCTTTGTCGAGTATTGCCTGAATTTCTTCTATCATTCCCTCTTTTAACCGTGCTTTGAGGCGTTCCGATATTTTCTTCCGGCGCAGTTCCCTATCTATATCTACTCCTACGACCAGACTACTGAGCGGAGGAAATTCGTTCGCTTCCATCGGATGTTCTTTCTTATATTCCTCTATTTCGATCGCGCGTATGGCTCGCTGAGCAGTATCTACATCGGTACTGTTGTGCAGGGTTTTATAACCTGCCAGTATCTCGGTCAGCTGAGGCAGGTTATGATCTGCATATTTTTTTCTGAGTTCTTTGTTCTCAGGTACATTTACAAGGGAATAACCTTTCAATACCGATTCGATATATAAGCCCGATCCACCGCAAAGAACAGGCAATTTTCCCCTGCTTTTTATTTCGGTATAAGCCTGATGAAAATCGTGCTGATATTCGAAAATATTGTATTTATCACCCGCTTCGCGTATATCTATCAGATGGTAGGGAATTGGTTTACCATCGATGATATAGTCCGAAAGGTCTTTTCCCGTGCCGATATCCATCGACTTGTACACCTGCCGCGAATCACCGCTTATGATTTCAGTATCGAGTACCGAAGCCAGATGACAGGCAAAGGTGGTTTTGCCGGAGGCGGTAGGGCCGAGTATGGTGATGAGGTTGTAATTTTTCATAAAGCAAAGATAATCTATTTCGGTTAATAGCTTTTCCTGTTTTCTGTCAAACTGATGGTTAGATCTATTATTAACCCTAAGATAAAAAACCATATGCTGCTGATGGGGAAGGTAGATATTACACTAAATGCTATTTGACCGTCTGAGCCGTAGTCCATTTTTGTAGCCCAATAGATATAGAAAAAGAGAGGATGCACTATTAGATAGAACATTGCCATTATTAAAGCTATTTTGACTTTGGTTACCTCCCGATCGTTGATTGTCAACTTGCGTACATAGTAGATGGTTGCTATCAGCATAATGGCAAAAATAACAGACATAACGATAATCGTAGTCCGTCCTACATTGCTGTATGGCTCGTTATCTACAAACATAGAAACAATTTGCTCTGCAACAAATCCCAGTATCATAGAGAAGCCGGGTATGATAATCGTTATTGTAAGCAGCATGGAGACAACTGTGAAAATGCATCCGACTTTAAGTCCGTTGTAGTCGTTCATTTTGTTTATGTTTTAATAACTCTATTTTGTAACAAGATACATAATTTTACCCTTTTCCCTATCTTTTCTTTATTAAATCTTTGTTCTTCTGGCTTATGTAGGCTTGTTGTTCAAAAAATCACCTTATATTTGTAGGTTCAAATAGATTCAATCACTTTATAATTACGGATGAAAGAAGTAAAGAGCTTAGTAAACAACATCGTGGCTGCGTGCCAGGAAAAGAAAGCGAGAAATATTGTAATAGTCGACATGACCGAACTTCCGGGAACAATCTGCCAATACTTTGTTATTTGTGAGGGAAATACGCCTACTCAGGTAGGTGCTATCTCGGACGAGATCGTGGATGCGCTGAAAAAGAAGAAAGAACGCCCTCTCTCGATAGACGGTCTGCGCGAAGGCCGTTGGGTGGGAATAGATTATGGTACGGTTATTGTACATGTTTTCTTGCCTGAGTTGCGCGAATTCTATAACATTGAACATCTGTGGGCTGATGCCAAGCTGGAGAGCATACCCGACTTCGACTAACAACAATCGCCTGTAGTTGCTTGTTATACGTTTTCAAGAACTAAAGAAAATAGATTAGAAACCGTATCTAAAAAATATATGGATAATTATAACAAAGGAGATAACAACAAACCCAAGATGCCGTCTGCCAAAGGGCCTAAGATGCCATTCAACCTGTATTGGATCTACCTGCTGGTATTCGGTGCCATTATCGGGATGTACTTCTTCACCGAAAACAATGTTACCAAAGAAGTACCTTGGACTGATTTTCAGGGTTATGTAGAAAATAACAGCATCAACAAGATTATTGTCGACAACAAGAATAACACGCTGAAAGCATTCGTTCGTCCCGATTCGGTGAAAGCCGTATTCAAAACCGATGCCGAACGTGCAGGGAATAACCCCTCTATTGTTGTAAGAATACCGTCGGCTGACAAGTTTTCCGATTTCTACGATAAGGTACGTGCCGACTATAAGTACAATATAGATGTAAGCTACGAGAGCAGCACCAGTGCGGTGGAAATATTGCTCAGCTTCCTGCCTATCCTGCTTATATTCGGGCTCTTCATATATATGATGCGCCGGATGTCGGGCGGAGGTTCCGGTGGTGGAGGCGGAGTATTCAGCGTGGGTAAATCCAAAGCCCAGTTGTATGACAAAGGCTCCGATCTGCGTGTTACCTTCAAAGACGTAGCCGGACTGTCCGAAGCCAAAGAAGAGATAGAAGAGATCGTTGAATTTCTTAAAAATCCGTCACGCTATACCGAAATAGGAGGTAAAATACCGAAAGGCGCTCTGCTTGTAGGCCCTCCGGGAACAGGTAAGACATTGCTGGCAAAAGCAGTGGCCGGTGAAGCTAACGTTCCGTTTTTCTCATTGTCGGGTTCCGACTTTGTGGAAATGTTCGTTGGGGTAGGCGCTTCGCGTGTACGTGACCTTTTTAAACAGGCAAAAGAAAAATCGCCGTGTATCATCTTTATCGATGAAATAGATGCAATCGGTCGTGCCCGTGGCAAGAACTTGAATATGGGCTCTAACGATGAACGCGAAAATACGCTAAATCAATTATTGACAGAAATGGACGGATTCGGTACTAACAGCGGTATCATTATACTGGCTGCTACCAATCGCGCCGATATTCTCGACAAGGCCCTGCTTCGTGCAGGACGTTTCGACCGTCAGATCACTGTAGACCTGCCCGACCTGAATGACAGGAAAGAAATATTTAAAGTACACTTGCGTCCTGTGAAGATAGATGATACAGTAGACGTGGAATTCCTTGCTCGTCAGACGCCGGGATTCTCAGGAGCCGATATTGCCAATGTGTGTAATGAAGCTGCACTGATAGCTGCGCGTAAAGGTAAAAAGGTGGTACAGAAAGAAGATTTTACCAATGCTGTAGACCGTATTATCGGTGGATTGGAGAAAAAGAACAAAGTAACTACGCTCGAAGAGCGCAAAACGATAGCTATACACGAAGCCGGACATGCTACACTTAGCTGGTTCCTCGAATTTGCCAATCCGCTGGTGAAAGTAACTATCGTACCGCGCGGTAAGGCACTAGGTGCTGCATGGTACCTACCTGAAGAAAGGCAGATAACTACTAAAGAGCAAATGCTTGATGAAATGTGTGCATTGCTTGGAGGACGTGCTGCCGAAGAAGTATTTATCGGACACATATCGTCAGGAGCTGCTAACGACCTCGAACGTGTTACCAAACAGGCTTATGCTATGATCTCTTATCTGGGAATGAGCGATAAGCTGGCTAATATAAGTTACTACGATTCGTCTGGTGAAGGTTACGGGTTTACAAAACCATACAGTGAGGAGACCGCCCTTCTGATCGATAAAGAAGTACAGGCAATGATCAGCGAACAGTACGAGCGTGCCAAACGCCTGCTGAAAGAACATTCTGAAGGACATGGTAAATTGGCAAATCTGTTGATTACAGAAGAGGTGATCTTTGCTGACGACCTGAAGAAAGTATTTGGTGAACGTCAGTGGGTTTCCCGTTCCGAAGAATTGTTGAAGGAAACGGAAGAACTCCCGACGGATGTAGAAATAGAAATCAAGAAAGGAGAAGATTCTCCGGGTATTCTTGCCGGAGAAGACCAATCGGAAGAAGCATAATTTATTATAATTCATATTGAAGCCCAAATAGTTGTTAAATAACTATTTGGGCTTTTTTATTTTCACAATGCGTCAGATAGAAGTGTTTTTTGGGGAAATTTTTTGGTTTATAATATGAAAACATTTAAATTTGTCGTGAAGACACATTCATGAGGACTGGGAAATTGGATTAAAAACTCTCAAGTAATTTTGTGATTATTGGGATATCATTGACAATGATATTCTGAGATTTAGGTAAGGAATACTTTGTGAAAAAGGGTTCCCTTCATTTATATTGGCTGCAATAATTTTTTCTTATTCAAAGGCTAAATATAATATGAAAAATGCGTAGTGATAGATCTCAGTTAAAATATTTGATTAGAAAATTGATTAATCACGAAGACAATGAAAACAACAAAATTTACAGCACTAGTGTTACTTCTAGTTGCATTCATGAATGTATTACCAGCCTCTTCACAAGTAACCATAGGACAAAATGAGGCTCCAGAAAGGTATGCTACTCTACAGATAAAAGACAAGCTGAAGAATACGAGTGGAGATTTGGATGCTGCAACTGCCGAGAGCGGAGGCTTGTTACTTCCCAGGGTAGAGCTGAAAAAGAAAAAGGAACTTTTACCTTTTGCTCCGGAATCTGACGTAAATGCAAATCCACAGCCACAGGAATATCTGGATGCAAAGAAGATCCATACCGGACTTATGGTTTACAACATTAATGAAGATGATGACGAAGAATTATGCATCGGTATTAACCAGTGGGATGGTGAGCAATGGAATTGCTTACAGAATAAGATGGGAAATGCTGTTGCTGAGTTAGGCGGTTGCGATTCTCTTACATTTATGGGATTATATCAGAACGATACTCCGCTGAATGCAGGCAATTATATGACAATACCCTTACATGTGACTAAAGAAGGTGCATATACAATAACAGCTACATCTGATCCTGATAATGGTTATTATTTTACGACTTCAGGTACATTCATGGCTAAGGGTTATTATTATATTTCTATACCGGGAGCCGGAACTCCATCAAAGCATACAGAAGGGCAGGCAGACGACAATATAATTGTTAAGTTAAATAACAAAATAATAAATGGGTCATGTGCCAAAGGTATTCCCATAAAAGATTCTTCAAAGAAGCCACTTTATTCAATGTCGTGTAATGAAATTAAGGTAAATGGATTGTATATGGTGAATCAGAAGCTGGATGAGAATATTAATTATATCGACGTAACTCTGAATGTAGATGCTGCAGCATTTGGTGCGACATATATTATTGAAACTAATACTGTCGATGGCATATACTTTAAAGGGGAAGATATTTTGAGTAATAATACTTCACAAACAGTAAAACTGAAGGGCTATGGTACACCTACATCCGTAAGTCCGAAAAAATTAACAATAACCAGTAATAGTATAAAATCTGTGGCAACATGCGAAGTCAGAGTCACAATTACAATCCCGAAGAAAAAAATTCTTGCTCTCGCGCATGCAAGCGGTCTCTATAATGTTGCAGCTAGTGTTTCCGGTGGTAATATCTTAATGACAAATCCTCTGGCCTTCGGTACACTTGCCAACAGTGTAGTTGGTAGTCAGGGATTTGAGTTTACGACAATAATCAGTGGTACTGCGATGGATAATACTGCCTTGAGAAATGCTCTGAATGCAAAACCCGATATTGTTATCATGGGATATGACACATACATTACTC
This sequence comes from Dysgonomonas hofstadii, assembly GCA_040395895.1. GTDB lineage: Bacteria > Bacteroidota > Bacteroidia > Bacteroidales > Dysgonomonadaceae > Dysgonomonas > Dysgonomonas hofstadii_A. Next base: position 27,606 of record JBEBPN010000024.1, on the reverse strand, counting down.
CGGCTAATGCTACTTTACTAGCCGACTATCTGAATAAGAGAGGTGTTATTTTATGCTATAATGAAGGAGGAGGTGGTAATGTTGGAAGTGGTGGTGCTGCAGGAGAGTTGATGCGCGCTGTTTTCAATGATAATACAATCAGTCAGGGTCATCCTGTCATAATTAATAGTGCTGGTGCTGTTTATGCTTTACCATCAATAGACGATGAGGTTTTAAATGGTCCGTTTGGTAATATCAAAGGATTGCAATGGGGCGATGATGCCTCACAGACAGCCGGACTTGTAAATCTGCCTGAAGATAAAATAATTGTTTACTCTACAGGCTACGATATGAGTAATAATATAGATACCTATGTAAACAGAATTACGGCATTCAGACACAAAACCCTGAATCTTATATGGGTTGGCGACGGAGGCTTTTTCTCATATAGTGCTACAGATCCTATAAGATCGGCATATCCGTTTAAACTGGATGGAAATAAGTTGCCGAAACCGAAGCCTAATTATGGATCTGCCGATGCAAGGCCAAGATATAATGTATATAATGCTATCTTTTTTGCTAATGCTTTGGCTTGGGCAATTAAACAAGCTGAATTTGATGGTATAAATACCGTCCATTAATTTATAATGGTTTTGGATGATAAAAGCTGCGTAATGATAAGATAGACGAACTAATTATAGTTTAGTCAAGTATGTTATTATTAATTAGAAAGGGATGTTTTGTGAAAAACGTCCCTTTTTTCGTCACAAAACTAAATAATCATATGATTTTTACTACTTTTGCCACATTGATTAATAATAAAAAGAAATCGCATTGAAACTACCTAATATCGCAGTCCGTATTCTGGCCGGAGCCGTATTTGTAGGCTTGCTGCTTGGAGGTATCCTTGTCAACGAATATACTTTCCTCATTATATTCTCGGTTATTACTGCTCTGTGCCTGTATGAGTTCTACGGGTTGATGGAGAAGGATGCAAAAGTAGCCGTAATACGCCCACTGAATATATTAGGCGGATTTTTCTTGTTTTTGGGCGGTTTTTATTATTGTGTGCATACGCCGTCGGTTATTGCGTTCGTTCCTTATATTATCTATCTGATAGTTCTGTTTATCAGTGAGCTGTATATGAAGCGTCCCAACCCGATACAATCACTGTCTTACTCTCTCTTAGGACAAGTATATATTGCCGGACCGATGGCGTTGACTAATTATCTGGTATTTGCCTATCAGCCGGGAAGTTATCACTATGTATATATTCTTGCTCTGTTGGTATTTATCTGGGTGAACGATTCTTTTGCCTACCTTACAGGCATGACTTTCGGTAAACATCGTATGTTTGAACGCATATCTCCTAAAAAATCGTGGGAAGGATTTGCGGGCGGGGCGATTATATCCATTGCTTCATCTCTTATATTTGCTCATTTCTATCCTAACTTGTCTGTTCCCGCGTGGCTTGGTTTTGCTGCGGTGACTGTGGTGTTTGGTACATGGGGCGATTTGTTTGAATCGTTGATCAAACGCACACTGGGTGTAAAAGACTCCGGTGGTATGATACCAGGGCATGGTGGCATACTCGACCGCTTCGATAGTACTATACTGGCTATTCCCGCAGTATTTGTGTATCTGACGTTGATTTCACTTGTTTAACAATCTCTGTAGTATTTCTATTATCACTTGCATTTAACTTTTGTGGTGTATTGCTACATTTGTTAAACCTTTTATGCCGTAGGTTGTTATAGTTCTAAAAACAAGTTAGATATGAAAACGTATGTATTTCCGTTTATTGCAATAATTTTATTGCTGAGTGGTTGTAAAGCGAAAGATCCGCTTGTAAAACAGGCTCAACAAGCCGAAGATAAGATGTGGCACGATAAAGCCGTGCAGGCCCTTAACGATCGCGAGTTTGTGCTGGAGGCCGATCGTATTACTTTCAAATACGGGCGTTTCACCTATGTAAATTCAAATACAAATTTTATTTCCGTACATGGAGACAGGGCTACTATACAGATGGCTTTCAACTCTCCCTATGCAGGACCTAACGGCATCGGCGGTATTACGGTAGACGGCATGGTGTCGAATGTAAAGGTAAATGCCGATAAAAAGGGGAATATTACTTACAGTATGTCTGTACAGGGAACAGCTGTGTCGGCAGATGTCAGAATCTGGATACCCAATGGCAGCAACAGGTGCGATGCTGAGGTAAATCCTACTTTCAATAGTGGAAGGATAAGTTTTTCGGGTAACATGTACAGCGAAGAAGACTCGAATGTATATAAAGGCAGGGCGCTATAGTTCGTTGTCTTGATGGGTAATGTGTTGATACCATGCTGATTGAAAATTGAATCATTGGCATATCGGCACATTATTTTTTAATATGCTCTCTCTACAATATAGTCGACTGTAGCTTCCAGTGCTTCGCGTACCTCTGTGTTTGGTACTTCTGCTATCAGCGTTTCCGCCTGCAATTTTATTTCTTCTATTTTACGATAGGCATATTCTATTCCGCCATGCTCTTTGGCATAGCTGATTAGCTTCTGTATGTTTTCGTCCGTGTAGTTGTATGAATTGATGATCGTCAGCAGTTCGGTGCGTTCACTTTCGGGCGCGTTGCGGATAGCATAAAGCAGCGGTAAGGTCACCTTTCCTTCGCGAATATCATTGCCTGTAGGTTTGCCGATAGCATTGGTGAAATAGTCGAAGATATCGTCTCTCAGTTGGAAACAAAGACCGAGCAGTTCACCCAGTTTTGTGAATTTTTCAACTACTTCCGGCGTAGCATTTACCGACATAGCGCCTATACGCATACAGACCGACATAAGCGAAGCTGTTTTCTTCTTTATTACCTGAAAATACTCCTCTTCATCGAGGATAAGCTCTTTTACGAGGGAAAGCTGGTTCAACTCGCCTTCGGCAAGGTCGCGCCCCAAGTCCGATATATTGGAGATTAGGTCTATATTCCCTGTCAGTACGCTTTTTATCAGGGCTGTAGACAGGAAGTAATCGCCTGCAAGCACAGCCATTTTGTTATCATAAATGGCATTTATAGAAGCCACCCCCCTTCTTATTTTCGATTCGTCCACTACATCGTCGTGGATGAGGGAGGCTGTATGCAACAACTCTATTGTGATAGCAGCATTATAAGTTACATTATTTATTTCCCCACAAGCTTTGGCAGCCAGCAACAACAGGGTAGGGCGGATGCGTTTTCCGTCCGATTTCATAATATAATCTATTATTTCCTGGATTCTGACATTATTACAAAAAACCGAATCTTTGTAATATGAGTTGAAAATCTTAAGTTCTTCCGCTACAGGTTTAGCTATTAACAGCTTCTTGTCCATATCATGTTTTGTTGAAATGCAAATTTAAGAATAATTCGGCTTTTAGCATTATTTATTTATATATTTGAATGTATATACGTAAAGTAAAATACTTTTATTGTATTTTTTAACATTAACATCAACCAGATAAAGAATTTTAGGTTTATGAGAAAGAGATTATTCATTTTTCCGGCGCTTGTAATATGCTCTATTGGGTGGTCGTATGCCCAAAAGAACAGTGATCTGAAGATTACCATCCCCGATGTAGAGATAGCAGACAGCAAATATCGTAATCTCCAGTATATAGAGTCGCGCTCTAATCCCGATGATATGGGAGTATTATATGTAGATATCTGGAACGGTTTGCAGATGATTACGACAAAAGAGCCGATAGCGGAACAGCTAAAGCCTATTGTGAATCTGATGTCTCCGTCCGAAGATGCTAAAACACTGGCTGTGCAGATGCGTGTTTTGTTTTTCGAGCAAGGCACAAAGGAAACCAAAGGGAAAAATATGGGGCATTTGCGCATGACACTGTATAAGATGGATGGCGACAAATATTATTTCCTTAATACGCTGGATACTACCCTGCTAGATGGCAGTGCGGGAAAGATCAGGACTATCACGGGCAATGCCATTGCATCTTTTATCATTGATAATCTGCCGTACGATGTTTTTGAGGACGAACAGGCACTCGATATACAACAGGTGATGGATATAGATATGTACGAGAGAAACAGTATCCCGTTCTATACGGAGCTGAATATTCCTGATGGAATCTATAATAATTACAAATCGCTGAAATTGCTTACTCCTGATAATCCTTCTCCTGTTACTGTAACCAAAGCGGATGGAGACGACCTGAAAGAAGTAAAAATACCTGACCCCGAAAATTCCGGTAAGGAAAAGAAGGTGAAGGCAAAAGATGTATATGCAGTTGTAGTGGATGGCATTCCTTACATTGCTTTTAGCGGAAGCTTTCACAAGGCATATCTGAAAGACTCGGACTGGCGCTTTGTTATCAGTCGCAAGGTTGCCGGCAGTGGCTTCGCTTTGGGTGTGAGTATGGGAGGCGGTGGCCGACATGGTGGCGGAGCTGTAGGATTCGGCATTCCGATAGGTGGGAAAAAGGAAAATATAGAAATGTTTATAGATCAGCTCAATGGTGCTTTCTTTTTTGGGAAGAAGGTAGATAGGTAAATTCTTTCTTTCAGAGAATATGTAAATTCTAAGGAACGGAAATCTTGACAAAATATAGTGATGCAAGAATACATTGATTGGTTTCAAATCTATTTGATCGATACAAAGGCTTGGGGTGCCATTTTCTTTATTGGAGTGGGTATTATGTTTATCATCGGCGCTATTAAAGACTGGAACTGGCTATTCGGTGACGTTAGCCCTGTCACCTATAATCTCTCGAAACTCGATGGTATTATAAATCTTTTTGGGCGTAAGACAGGGCGGATAATTAGCGGAATAGGAGGATTCATCCTGATTCTAATTGGTATCGGCTGGGGAATTCTCTGTTTTTATAAGGCTGCTCTGATAAATGAGTAATACTCGTTGGCGTGAATATCTTGCCCGTGTCCTGCGCAAAGAGCTATCTGTTTTTTGCTATGTAGTATACAGACAGAAAATCTGCGCGAGCAAGGTTAATAATGATTGTCCGTTATTGTTACTAAGTATTCCGCTTTGTAATTCCCCCCTTTTTCCGTAACTTTCCACAGTTTTTATAAAAATTACCCAGATGAAACTATTTCTGTTAGACGCATACGCATTGATATACCGCTCGTATTATGCCTTTATAAAAAGTCCGAGAGTCAACTCGAAAGGGCTGAACACTTCCGCTGTTTTCGGATTTGTGAATACCCTCGAAGAATTGCTCCGAAAGGAAAACCCTACACACATTGCCGTAGCATTCGATCCGCCCGGTGGAACTTTCCGTCACGATGCTTACGAGCAATATAAGGCACAGCGTCAGGAAACACCCGAAGATATACGTGCAGCAGTGCCCATCATTAAAGAAATAATAGCAGCATACAATATCAAAGAACTAGAAGTGCTTCGCTACGAGGCTGACGATGTGATCGGAACCATCGCTAAAAAGGCAGAAAAAGAGGGATTCGATGTCTATATGATGACTCCTGATAAAGACTACGGGCAGCTCACCAGCGACCATATATTTATGTACAAGCCCAAATTTGCAGGTAACGGATTCGATACACTCGATGCAAAAGCCATAATGGAAAAATACGAATTGTCGTCTCCCGAGCAAATGATAGACCTGTTGGGGCTGATGGGCGATGCCTCCGACAACATACCCGGTTGTCCCGGTGTAGGGCCGAAAACTGCACAGAAATTACTCGAAGAATACGGTACTATTGAGAATCTGCTCGAGAATACCAAAAATATAAAAGGCACTCTGAAACTGCGCCTCGAAGAGAATAAAGAACAGATCATTTTCTCTAAATTTCTCGCAACAATAAAAACCGATGTGCCTATCGACTTTAAGAAGGACGAATACAAGCGCAGGGAGATAAATGCCGAGAAAATAGCCGAATTGTTTGAAGAACTCGAGTTTCGTACACTTATCAACCGTGTACTCAAGAAAGATGGTAGTCCGGCAAATCCGGTGCGGATAACTACTACACATGAAGCTATTCAGGGCGATTTGTTCGCCGAACTTTTACCTGTGGCGAATCAAGCGAATGAAACGGTGAATTATTCGAGTTTGCAGGAACTGAAAGATGTACCGCACACTTACTATCTGATAGAGAAAGACGATGAAATTGCAGAACTGGCGACAAAAATAGCAAAAGAAAAATCCTGTTGCTTCGATACTGAAACTACCGGACTTGATCCTACTGCAAGTGAACTGGTCGGTATGTCATTTGCCTTTAAAGAAGGAGAAGCCTACTATGTGGCTGTACCCGCCGATTTTGAAAAGGCAAAGCAGATAGCAGAACAATTCCGTTTGTTTTTTGAAGATGAGAAAATACAAAAAATAGGGCAGAACCTGAAATATGACATTATTGTACTTAAGAAATACGGCATCCATGTGAAAGGGCCGCTTTTCGATACCATGATCGCACATTACCTGCTCAATCCCGAGTTGAGGCACAATATGGATTATATGGCAGAGACGTTTCTCAACTATAAGACAATCCATATAGATGAACTGATAGGAGCGAGAGGCAAAAATCAGTTGAATATGCGTAGCCTGCGTCCCGAACAGATAAAAGATTACGCCTGTGAAGATGCCGATGTGACGCTGAAACTGAAAACGATACTCGAAAAAGCCATTGAAAAGCAAGGTCTCGAAAAACTGTTGTACGAAATAGAATTGCCACTAATATACGTTCTGGCCGATATGGAGTACACCGGAGTGCGTCTCGATACGGATGCGTTGGCAGAATATTCTAAGAAGCTTACACTTCAGCTGCAGAATATCGAGCAGGAAATATACAAGGCAGCCGAGTCGGAATTTAATATCAATTCGGCTAAACAGGTAGGGGAAGTGCTGTTCGATAAGCTCAAGATTGTAGATAAACCCAAAAAGACAAAAACGGGGCAATACGTAACCAGTGAAGAAACACTGGAAAGTATGAAAACTGCCCATCCTATCGTAGGGCAGATTCTCGACTATCGCGGACTTAAAAAACTGCTGAGTACCTATATAGATGCTCTGCCATTGTTGGTAAATCCTGCCGATGAAAAGGTGCATACATCGTATAATCAGACTGTAACTGCTACAGGGCGATTAAGCTCGAGTAACCCCAATCTGCAAAACATTCCTATCCGCGAAGATCAGGGAAGAGAGATCCGTAAAGCATTTATTGCCGATGAGGGTTGTATCTTCTTTTCGGCCGACTACTCACAGATAGAGTTGCGCATTATGGCACACCTAAGCAAAGACCCGAATATGGTAGACGCTTTCAACAGCGGGGAAGATATCCATGCCGCCACTGCTGCCAAGATATTTAAACTGCCGATAAAAGAAGTAACAAGCGAAATGCGCCGTAAGGCAAAGACCGCCAATTTCGGTATTATATACGGTATTTCGGTATTCGGATTGGCGGAGAGGCTTTCTATTCCGCGCGGAGAAGCCAAAGAACTGATAGACGGCTATTTTGAAACTTACCCAAAGGTGAAAGAATATATGGACAACAGCATAGCTGTAGCTCGTGAGAAGAATTATGTGGAAACTGTTTTCGGGCGTAAACGCTATCTGCCCGATATCAATTCCCGTAATACGACTGTACGTGGATATGCCGAGCGAAATGCGATAAATGCACCTATACAGGGAAGTGCAGCCGATATAATCAAAGTGGCTATGAATCGTATTTTTGAGCGTTTCGACCGTGAAAATATCAAATCGAAAATGATATTGCAGGTACATGACGAATTGAACTTCAATGCCATAGAAAGCGAATTGCCACAGGTACAAAAAATAGTGATGGAAGAAATGGAGAACGCCTATAAGCTTGTTGTACCGTTGAAAGCCGATTGCGGAAAAGGAAAGAATTGGCTGGAAGCACATTGATATTTATTATTTATATCTACTTTATCACACACACAAAGAACATTCTGTTAAAGTAGATTGTATTATACTAGTCTGGTATCTTTCCCATTATTATATATTTTCGGGAAGACAAGGGGTAAACAGATATCGGTAAAGATAGATAGATGGCAGATACAGGGGTATATCTGCGATTTGTAAATTCTATCCCCCTCTTTTAGAAGACAGAATCTAATTCATAAGCGGACTATATACTTTTTAATATGTTTATTATTAGCCCAAAACTAAAGTTTGTGCTATTATTTCTGTTTATAATAGTCTATCCATTCATTTGCAGTCTCGAGTTTAAGACTGTGGATTTTTATTCCAATACACCGGATTATGACCACAAGCTGAGTTTAATCCTTTTATGTTTATATCCTGTTCTGACAGGGTTCTTGGGTTACTTTTTCTTTGTCAGAGGTATCGGTGAAGAATTCTCTCTGGAGTCCTGTGTAAAGGGTTTGGCTGATCATTGTCTTTTCTCTTGCGATGGTTACGTGGTTGTTGCTCGAAGATCCGTTGAGATCACTCTTATACAAAACGCAATGGTATAATTATTTTTTCGATTATGACAGAAAATCGGGTGAATCGTTCCTCTCTGTGAAGGTTTTATGCGTATTCTATACTCTGTATATATTGTTAAGCGGGTGGTCGGTATGGAAGGCAATAGATAGGAGAGAGTAATTCATATTCTTAAAAAAAGTCCGAATAAATCTTTCTGATTATCTTTACCGGAAATTTAAATTTGCTCTATGCACAATATCTTAAATAAAATAGAACAAAGCGGGAAACACCAATACTGGATATTCTTTTCCATTCTGGTTTTGCTTACCTTGTTTACAATGTGGTGCAACGGGCCGTCCTCGTCTTATTCCGGTTTCGATTTCTTTTTTCATTTCCGTAGGCTCGATGTGCTGATCGATGCTCTGCGACATGGCTCATATCCTGTTTATATAGATTATGCCAATGCCGAAGGATACGGCTATTTTATCAAAGGATTCTACCCCGATTTTATACTCGTTCCATTCGCTTTCATCGGCATTTTTACTAGTACATACTTTGCTTACGATGTTATGGTATTTACCATGACCGTATTGTGCGGCGTGCTAATGTATCATACTGTCAGGATAATTTTCAAAAGCCGGTATGCTGCTGCTGTAAGCTCCCTGCTTTACACTTTTGCTGTTTACCGCCTGTATGACCTCTATCAGCGCGGTGCATTGTCCGAAGGGCTTTCGTTTACCTTTCTACCCATCGTTTTTCTTGGGTTGTATTATATCGTTAAAGGTGATTACGGTAAGTGGTATGTACTGGCTATCGGCTACAGCCTGCTGATCTACACGCATGTGATAGCATCGGTACTGATGTTTGTTACCTTGCTTATCTTGCTCATCATTTATTGTAAATCTCTGATAAGGGAGCCGAAGGGTATTGCTTATCTGGTATTGGCGGGTGTGGTTACTGTGATTATTACATCTTACTATATCTTTCCTACATTGGAGCAACTCAGTTCCAACTCGTTCTATCTCGATGCTCGTACACCGGGCGGCGGTGCGGGATATGGTAAGGTAGACTTCGATATTTTGTTGTGGGGGTTTGTCAGTGGTATTGCTTATCCTAAAATACTTTGGACAGGAGTGGGTATTATCCTTACTGTTCTTATCTTTTTACGCTTTTTTGTAAAAGGACACAAAACGGATCGGCTCAGGGCAGTAGATATAGGTGTCGTTATCGGTATTCTCTTTATTATTGCCACTTCCCGTATCTTTCCTTGGGGGCGTTTTCCGTTCAATATTCTTTCATTTATACAATATCCGTGGCGGTTATATGAATTTGTTACCTTTTTCTTTGCAATAGCAGGCGGATACTATTTATCTTTGCTGCTGATTAAGAACAGGCAGCGCATGGCGGCTTTTGCCGTTATTGTTGTGGCGACACTGATTACAACCTATATACACAGCGAAAACTTTAAAACACTTTTTCCAAAAAATATAGAAGGAAACGTAGCCACTAGTGAGCAGCCGGCCTTTGGTAACAGGTATCATACCATCGGTGGAGAATATTTTCCAGCGCGTTTGCCGAATATAGAGTATATACGTGACAGAGGTGAAATTGCCGAAACGGGGAATGAAGATACGAAGGTAACAGATCTGAAACGGGAATATAACGTTACTTCGCTTCATATTTCGGTCAATAGTTCCGATACGGTGATATTGCCGCTTATTTATTATTATGGTTATACCGTTACGTTGAACGGTGAAAAGGTATATTTTGAAGAGAGTAACAATGGGCTTATCGCTGTGCCTGTTGACCATTCGGGAGAGATAAAAGCGTGGTATGCCGGAACAACAATGCAGAAAGTGACTTTCTATATATCTATGATCGCCATTTTGGTATTGATAGTATTTATTGTCTGGAAGAGAATAAAATATAAGGATGGGGAAAATCGAACTTCTTTTAAGCAAAATAGGTGCTAACAGGAAAAGCCATTTCTGGTTGTTCCTTGTTGTGCTTGTGCTTCTTACACTGGCTATGATGCTGTTGTACCGGCCGCTGTGTCCCGGTCACGATTTCTTTTTCCACTACAGGCGATTGACAGCATTGATGGACGGACTAAAGATCAGCCCTTTTCTCATCTATCTTGATTACAGCGCAATGGCTGGATATGGCTATTTTGCCAAAGCATTCTATTCCGATGTTATCCTTATTCCGTTTGCTATTATCGGTAATCTTACCAATGCCGAATTTGGTTACCAGTCGATGATATTTACCACAACTGTATTATGTGGAGTGTTTACGTATATGTTTATCAATCGTATATACAAGAATACTTTTACTGCATCGGCAGGGGCTTTGCTGTTTACATTCTGCATCTATCGCATACTGGATGTGTACCATCGCGCAGCATTAGGAGAGGCTTTGTCGTTTACATTTATCCCGCTGGTTTTCTGGGGACTTTATGAAATTATAAACGGTAACTACCGTAAATGGTATATATTGGCTATCGGCTACAGCCTTGTAATATTCACGCACCTGATATCCTCGGTGCTGATGTTCCTTACGATGCTGATCATACTTATTATTTGTTATAAGCCGCTGATAAAAGAGCCTAAACGTATCAGGTCTCTTGTAATTGCCGGTGTAGTTATTTTGCTTATTGTGAGCTACTATCTGTTCCCGATGCTTGAACAGATGTTTTCCAATACATTTTACTACAACGGCAAAAATATAATGATGAAAGCGGGCGATATGTCGCTCGATTATCACTGGATCATCTGGGGAATGTTTAATGGGGTTATTCAGCCACGCCAGTTGTTCATCCCGGGAACGGGCTTGTTGCTGACCTGTGTTATTGCCCTGCGCCTGTTTGTAAGCGGCAGATCGGACAAATTAAGAATTGCCGATATTGGTGTACTCATCGGGCTTTTCTACATTGTACTCACAATGCCTTTTATTCCTTGGAGTGTATTCCCATTCAGCCTGCTTGATTTTATACAAATGCCTTGGAGGCTGTATGAGTTCTCAAGTTTCTTCTTTGCTGTAGCGGGAGCGTACTATTTATCGCTATTGATTAAATCGAATAAACGCGGATTGATCGCTCTTTGTATGGTAGTAGCGATGCTATTGATAGTAATGGCTAACGATAGCCGGATATATAAGGAAGTACGTTGTTACAATTCGATAGAAGAGAATGTGCCGCAACCGGCAAATGCTTATAATATGGGCGGTGCTGAGTACCTTCCTGTGAAAGTGCCTTCGGTCGATTTTATAGACAAAAGAGGTGATCTTGTTCTTAGCGGAAACGACACAATACCTGTTTCGGATTTCGCCAGAAACGGGAAATATACACGTTTCAATCTGACATCTGACAATGCCAGAATATTGGAGCTTCCACTTATTTATTATAAAGGATATACGGCTACACTGAATAACCAGACCATTCCGGTGAATGAAAGTAATAACGGGCTGGTAGAGATACAGGCAGACCGTTCGGGCAGTGTGGAAGTATATTATGACGGCACTGTGGCACAGCGAATCGGCTGGTTCCTTTCGGTACTTAGTATTCTCGGTTTGTGCATATATATTTTTGTGTCGGCACGCAAGCAAAAGCAATCGTTATCTGAAGATGAATCTTCAACCTGAAATAAAGATAAAGGACGGCAGATATGACTATCCGCTGTTCCTGTGTGTTTTGTTCGCCTTGTCTCTGTTCATGGTGTGCTGGTTTGCACCTGTATCGGAATATGGCGGACACGATTATTTCTTCAATTTCAGGCGTTTCAGTGTTTTAATGGATGCTTTGCAGGCTGGTAAATATCCGATTTATCTCGATTTCAACGCGATGGACGGGTATGGTTATTTCACAAAAGCTTTTTATCCCGACCTTATACTCCTGCCTTTTTCGGCGATAGGTCTGCTTATCGGCGCGGTAGCAGCTTACAATGTAATGATATTTACATTGACTTTCCTGTGCGGACTGTTTATGTATCATGCCGTTAAAACAGTTTTCAATAACCGGATGGCAGCATCGTTCAGCGCTATACTCTATACCTTTTCGGCATATCATCTTTTCGACTGGTACAATCGCGGTGCATTGGGAGAATCCATCTCTTTTACATTCCTTCCTGTTATCTTTCTCGGACTTTACCATATTATAGCAGGTGATAGTCGCAAATGGTATTTGCTGACTATCGGTTACACACTATTGCTCTACACGCATTTGCTGTCGTCTTTTCTCACATTCATCACGCTTGCAATAGTTGTACTCATTTGTTGCAAACCGCTTATAAAAGAGCCGAAGCGTATTGGTTATCTGTTATTGGCGGCTGTGGTTACCATACCACTGACAGCGAGTTATCTGTTGCCGATGTTTGAGCAAATGGCTTCTAATACATTCAACTACAGCGATGCTGTGAATATAACGGGACAAACAAAGCTCAGCGCGAAGGAAATGGGTTGGGGAATGCTCGGCGGAGTATTTAATCAGTGGGGCAGCAATATGAGTGGTACAGGGCCATTACTTATTATTCTTATCATTTTACGCCTGTTTATCCGTGAAAAGTCAGCCTTTATCCGTATTGCTGATATATGCGCTTTGATCGGAATAACTTATATGATCGTTATGTCTTTTATCTTTCCTTGGGGACGTTTGCCTCTGGGTTTTATACAATTCCCTTGGCGATTGTATGAATTTGTGGTATTCTTCTTTTCTATTGCGGGAGCATATTATCTGACGGTGTTTCTCAGGTCGAAAAAACAACAGTTGGCGGCTGGTGCGGTTATCGTCTTTTTTGCGGTGATTACGGTTGTTGTCACTAACAACAGCTATATATACTGGCAGTCGCGTGCAAAAGCAGATGTCCCTGAACTGTTTACGGGCGTACCGTCTGTAGATAATGAATATTATCTGGGGGGGCGCGAATATATGCCGGCCAGTGTGCCGTCTTACCGTCTGATACACGAAAGGGGTGACAGCATAAAGGCGCAACCGGCTACGGTAAATTCGTCCAATCTGACAAAAAACGTGGGCGTTACCCGTTTCGATGTAGTCGTTGATAGTCCTGCTACACTTGAATTGCCCTTGCTCTACTATAAAGGCTATAATGCTAGTCTGAATGGAAAAGAGCTTCCGATAGGACAAAGCGATTGGGGACTGTTGACTATTCCGGTCGATGAATCGGGAAAAATAGAAGTTTATTATACAGGTACAACCATTCAGAAAATCGGTGGATATATTTCGATTTTAAGTGTTGTACTGCTTTGTGTTTATCTTTTTATCCAACGAAAAAAGAGGAAAGCCTTATGACAGAAACGGCAATAAATATAAAAGATAATAAGCGCAACTGCCGGATTTTTCTGGTAGTGCTCTTCTTGTTGTCGCTGTTTATGGTATGCTTTACAGGTCCGTTAACGGACTACGTAGGACACGATTATCTGTTTCATCTCCGGCGGTTCAATGTATTGGCTGATGCTTTGCGTGAAGGGATATATCCGATATATCTCGATTATGAAAATCTCGATGGCTACGGCTATTTTACAAAAGCTTTCTATCCCGATCTTATACTTCTTCCCTTTGCTTTACTGTCGTTACTGACGGGAACGGTCTTTGCCTATTACGCAATGATCTTTGTGCTGACCTTCCTGTGCGGACTTTTTACTTATAAACTGGCTGAGGCTGTTTTCAAAAATACATTTGCAGCAGCAATCAGTGCCTTGCTATACACATTTTCGGCCTATCATCTGTACGACTGGTATCTGCGTTCGGCACTCGGCGAGGCTCTTTCATTTACCTTTCTTCCGCTTATCTTTTTGGGGCTTTATCATATATTGCATGGCGACAAGAGTAAATGGTATATACTTGTCATTGGCTACACGCTGATGATATACACACATTTGTTATCATCGGTAATGACATTTATCGTACTGATAATGATCCTTCTGATCTCTTACAAAGCAATTTTGAAGGAACCGAAACGCATGGTTTACCTGCTGCTTGCCGGAGTAGTGACACTATTCCTTACAGCTTCTTACATTTTGCCGATGTGTGAGCAGATGCTTTCAAATACATTCTATTACAGTACGGAGCCAAATATCACAGGACAGACTAAACTGGGACTGAACAAAATATGCTGGGGATTTCTCAGCGGGTTCATATATCCGGAGAATACGACTAAAATAGGAGTGGGGCTTTTGCTTATTGCGACTATCTGCCTGCGGTTATTTATCCGTAAAAAGACACCTTATCTGAAAGTTGCCGATGTATGTGTTATTCTCGGTCTTTTGCTTATTTTGATGATGTCCGTATTCTTCCCTTGGGGACGGCTTCCGTTAGGATTTATACAGTTTCCATCGCGCTTTTATCTGTTTGTCAGTTTGTTCTTTGCTATGGCGGGAGGTTATTATCTGGCTTTGCTGCTAAAGACTAAGAAACAATATATAATTGTAGGTTCACTGATTGTATTGCTGACACTTGTGGTGATTGTGCGAAACAATGATTATTACATGACAAAGCAAACTGCTGCCGGACTGTATAAATCTGAACTTGTATCAGAGATTCCTTCTGTAGATAATGGCTATAATCTGGGCGGATTGGAATATATTCCGGTGAAAGTGCCGTCTTACAGATATATTCATCAGCGTGGCGATAGTGTAAAAACCTTATCGGGTGAAGTTGCAGTATCGAACCTGAAACGAAACGGGCGTGTATTGAGTTTTGATATTTCATCGGCTGAAATGACCGAACTCGAATTGCCTCTGCTCTATTACAAAGGCTACAGGGCAGTACTAAATGATAAAACTGTTTCTTTAAGCGAAAGTCCTGCCGGACTAATACAGATTTCACCGCAGGAAACGGGAAATATACAAGTGTACTATGCAGGGACTACAATGCAGAAAATAAGTTGGTATGTAACACTTCTTAGCGCATTGGCATTTTGTATTTATATATTTGTATCGCGAAAAAAGAAAGAAACTAAATAATGAAGCTGTTTATTACGATATTGTTGGATGCAGGGGCGAAATATTTTTCGCCCGTTGATTGTTGCGGGCGAAAGATATTTCGCCCCTACACCCGCAACAGCTAATATATTATTGATTGATAAAATACAGAAATGATAAGTATAGAAAATAACAGTAAATCACAATTCCGTTTGTTTTTCGGGGTGCTGGTACTTTTGTCTGCTTTTATGACATTGGTATATGGCCCTGTGTATGAACATCCGGGTTATGACTATTATTTTCACCTGACACGTTTCGATGCGCTGATTACTGCTTTGCGCGAAGGAAACTTTCCATTTTATACCGATCATGTGGCGGCACTCGGATACGGTTATCTCAGCAAGGTATTTTATTCCGATATTATTCTGCTGCCTTTTGCCGTTCTGGGCGTTTTCACCGGAGCATATCCGGCTTATGAGGTGATGCTTTTTACAATGACTATCCTTTGCGGACTGTTTATGTACGGTATGGTGAAAGCCGTTTGTAAGAATCCGTATGTGGCTTTTCTTGCTGCCATACTCTATACTTTTTCTGTCTACAGGCTTTTCGATATATATCATCGGGGAGCATTGGGCGAGGTGTTTGCCTTTACCTTCCTGCCTGTTGTATTCTGGGGGCTCTATCATATAGTGAAAGGTGATTGCCGGAAATGGTATATTATCGCTATCGGGTTCAGCCTGATGATATTTTCGCATGTCATATCTACCGTGCTGACCTTTATTACAGTCCTTATATTTCTTGTTGTTTACTATAAAGATTTTGTGAAAGAACCGAAGCGGTTTTACTACCTTGCCCTTGCAGGTGTAGTTACGCTGGTGATAACATCTTCCTATATATTTCCGTTACTGGAGCAGATGCAGTCCAATACTTTCAAATATGAAGATAATGATTGGTCGCTACCGTCACGTACCAAGCTTACCCCTCTGTATTTTATCTGGGCTTTGCTCTGTGGTTTTGTCTTTCCGAAAGATATAATGATTGTGGGAATAGGCATCCTGCTCGTTATTTTGGTCTGGCTGCGATTCTTTATAAAAGGTGAAGATAAGATATTGAAAGGCGTGGATACAGGCGTATTTATCGGTGTATTCTATCTTATTGCCTCTTCAAGTATCTTCCCTTGGGGGCGGTTTCCGTTCACCCTGTTGTCTTTTATACAGTACCCGTCGCGCTTGTTCCTTTTCGTTACTTTCTTCTTTGCTATTGCTGGAGCTTACTATCTGTCGCAGTTATTTGTGAAAAACAAGCAGCGGATGATTGTTATTGTTTTCATCGTGCTTTGTACAGGTATAACGATGTATATGCATAGTAACAATTATAAGTATATGCAGGAAACATATATTACCGAATCGAATGCAACGCCTGCGCCTGGCAACTTCTTTTACCTAAATGGCGCCGAGTATGTGCCTGAGCGTGTAGAGTCGGCTTACTTTATACAAGAGCGCGGTGACAGTATCATCAGTTTACATAATGGGGTTGAGGTAAAAGGACAAAATAGAACAGGGAATATATTGAGTGCTGATGTAATTGTTCACAACACCGATTCATTGGAACTGCCATTATTTTACTATAAAGGTTATACTGCAAAACTCAACAATAGAGAAGTTGCTGTGGAGCAAAGCCGTCACGGACTGATACAGATTCCTACCGGTGAAACAGGACATATTGAGGTATATTATGCCGGAACACCGATTCAGAAAATTAGCTGGTATGTGACGCTGGTCAGCATATTGGGATTGTTTTTATACATTTATTTATACAACAAACGGAACAAAAAGAGAAATGGAAATACTGAATAAGATAATAGATAAAGCAGGGGCAAACAGTACAAGCCGGTTTTGGCTGTTCTTTTTTTTGCTGCTGTTCTTATCGCTGTTTATGATGAATAAATATGTGATGTTTGAATTTAATACGACATCACATGATTTCTACTTTCATTTCAAACGTTTTACTGTGTTGACCGAAGCTATCCGAAACGGCTCTTTCCCCGTTTATATCGACTATTCTTCGATAGATGGATACGGATATCTCACCAGATGTTTCTATTCCGATTTTATCCTCATTCCTTTTGCTATAATCGCTATATTTACAACTCCACTATTCGGGTTTCAGGTGCTTATATTTACTTCTACCATCCTGTGCGGAGTATTTACATATATTACGGTGAATACGGTCTTTAAAAGCTCTTTTGCGGCGACTGTAAGTGCCATCCTCTTCACTTTCTGTATCTACCGTCTGCTCGATGTGTTTCATCGCTTTGCTGTCGGCGAGGCTGTTTCGTTCACATTCATTCCCATCGTCTTTTTGGGGCTTTATCATATTATAAAAGGCGATTACCGGAAGTGGTACATTATCGCTATCGGCTACAGCCTGATGATATTCACACATGTACTGTCTACTGTACTGATGTTCGGCACAATGATGATTATCCTTATTATTTGCTATAAGCCATTATTAGCCGAGCGTAAGCGGATTGTTTATCTTATATTGGCGGGAGTCGTTACTATTGTCATCACATCTTACTATCTGCTGCCGATGCTCGAACAGGTGTTTTCCAATACATTCTACTACGATACCAATAAAGTTATATTCCCCTGGTATAACCGCCTGACTACCGACAGGCTTATCAACGGACTATTCAGCGGATTTGTATATCCTAAAGATGCCTTCCTGCCGGGAATAGGGGCAATTCTTGCATTTGGTGTCCTTATCCGTTTGTTTGTAAAAGAAAAGTCTGTTTTGCTGCGCTATGTTGATGTAGGTGTATTGATCGGAGCATTCTACATTTTCGCTACTTCCAGCTATTTCCCTTGGGGTACATTCCCTTTCAATCGTTTTGCCGTTATTCAGTTCCCCTGGCGTCTGCTTGAGTTCACATCCTTCTTTTTTGCCGTTGCTATCGGGTTTTATCTGTCGCGGCTTGTATGTTCGCAATACCGCAAACTGGTAGCTCTCGGTGTTGTGATAGCTCTTACTGTGGTGATGATGGTGGGTGACAGCCAACTGTACAAGGCGACGAATTATCCGATGCGGAAAGTAACAGCTCTGAATTTGAATAAGGTGAAAGACGTAAATCCACAAGTGGGTAATCCATATTTCTACTTCCAGATGGGTTCATTGGAATATATCCCTTCACGGTTTCCGAGTCCGTACTATGTGCGCGAACGTGGTGACAGTGTTTTGTCAAAGAATGAAAATACGATTATCCGCAATTTTTACAGGGATAAGGAAGTGACAGGCTTTGATGTGGAGATCGCGACAGCCGACTCACTGGAAATACCGCTTTTCTATTATAAAGGCTATACAGCTATGCTCGGTGACAAAGTGCTTCCGGTAACTGAGAGCAGTAAAGGACTGGTACAGATTCCGGTGGATTCGTCAGGTAGCATAAAAGTGTATTATGCAGGAACAATTTTACAAAAAATGGGCTGGTATATAACCATTGTGGCTGTTTTTGCGTTATGTATTTATATATTTGTACAAAGAAGGAAAAAAATAATTTAAAGATAACAACAATGCAAACACTCTCTAATTACGACTATCTATATGCTATTTTCATGTTCGCTTTTGGTCTGTTCATGATCTTTAGTCCGCGTACGTTAATGCGTGGATCAAAATACGATGAAGACAGCCTGAAAACGGAGAAATGGGTTAAAAGACTGGGTATCGGTCTTTGTGTGATAGGTATTATTTTCGGTATCTGGATATACATGAGTATGAAAAATGCTTGATGGCTTTGTAGAATACGGCTATATAGGTCTTTTTCTGGCTTCTTTTCTGGCAGCGACTATCCTGCCATTCGGCTCTGAATTTGTTTTTGCCGGATTGCTGGCTATGGGTATGAATGCGTGGGGCTGTGTGATAGTGGCAACAGTAGGCAACTGGCTCGGAGGTATGACGAACTACTATCTGGGCAGGCTGGGAAAGATAGAATGGATAGAAAAATACCTGAAAGTAGACAAGGCAAAAATAGATAAGATGCAGCATTGGCTGGAAGGGAAAGGTGCCATAATGGCATTTTTCAGTTTTATGCCTGTTGTAGGCGATATTATTGCTCTGGCACTGGGCTATATGCGCGCAAACGTGTACATTGTGAATGCGGCTATGTTGGCGGGTAAGTTTGTCCGCTATCTGGTGATTATGTATATTATGTATGGTTTCAGTTGGATAGGATGATACGGCTGTTTTACTTTTGTCGATAGATAATTCCCGATAAAACCATTACTTTTCTATAAACTGTACCTTTCTGTTTAATGTTAAAATAATAATGAATGCTAACTATAGTATGTTGCTTTTGGTAAATACTAAAGTTAGCTTTGTGTATTATAGCATACCATGAATTCAAATAAGGAAATACTAAAGCAGTTTGGGGACAGGGTACGGGAAATCCGAAAAGAAAGAGGACTTTCCCAAGAGCAGTTGTCTTTTATGGCTGATTTGCACAGAACATATATCGGAATGATTGAGAGGGGTGAAAAAAACATTACCCTTATTAATATTGAAAAAATAGCCAGAGCTTTTGATATAAGTATTAATGATTTAATGAAATTCGATAATGGGAAGTGATGCGAACAGGTTACGGAGAAAGTGGCAGGACTATGCCGGAAAGAATGGAGGAGTAGCTGAAAAAAGTTTCTTTGAGACATTTAAAATACTTTTTAAAGATACTGAGTATGTGATACGGGCAAAACCCAATGAGTTTAGTAATGTATACGTAAATGTGCCTCTCTGTGATGCGGAAAAGGCTGCTATTTATACTCCTGCCGGCGCTATAACCAAGCATGGTGTTTTTCCTGACTGTGCTATAGATAATACGGAGACCGGTAAAACCATATATATAGAAGTTAAAAGACAAGATGGCTGGGTAGAGGGAGGCATAAGAGCCGACGGACGGGGCAATGCGCATGAGAGATCGTGTAAATTTTTTACTCCGGGACTCCTGAAAATTTTAAGATCGAAAGGAAATCTTGGTGATAATGTACTTCCCTTCTGGACTGTTTTTCAGGGTAATATTACCCGCGATCCATGCAGGGTAAGAGAGATCACATGCTGGTACGATGGATATCCGGCTCATTTCTTTTTCTGGCGCGACACAAATAATCCGGAATCTTTAATAGAGCATTTTCTGAATCATATAAAACCGTTACTGGATTAAGGTAACGGTTTCTTTATTTATATTCCTCGCGGACATCGAGACCCCATGCGTCCCAGTTGTCGGATTTATGCCGTGCAAATAACTCAATGCGGTCTTGTGTAGGAAACATCAGTTCTATATTTCTGAGAACTTCCAACGGTTTTTCGCTGTGTTCGCCTCTGGGTACTCTTACCAGTTGTTTTACATTTCTGGCTCCTCTCGGTTTGGGAATCCTCCCTTTCTTGAATACCAGACAGAGTTCGCAATAGGATAAGGTGTATTGTCCCGGATTGTGGTTCATTTTATCCCATACAAATGCAACAGTCTTATATTCGAATCCCCATGCTTTTCCCAACTCTATACCCTGAGCCAGATGTGGATTTGTAACCCACATGAATAGTAAGCAATCATCATTGGCAATTTCCGATATAGGAATTTTCTTCATTTCCTTTGTCTTCAGGGTGGGATATTTGAACTTTGCCGCACTGATGAAGATACTGTTTTTCCAATCTACATTTATATCCTTTTTACCACTTTTATCGAATTGCATCTTACCACCGTAGTCCCAAGGCGGATCGGCATAAATGATGTCGTATTTTTTGTCTGGCAAATCCGGGTAGAGACTGGGCAAGTCGTTTCGTTTTGTCCTTCTCTTCTGTTCGGCATCATAAATTCTGTATCCCGATACGATTTTTTCTTGTTTATGCTCTTTGTCGGAAATATTATTTTCGGGAATCTTCTCTTGTTTCATTTTTAGTGACTTACGCTATCTGTAGTATGCAAAAATACAAATAACATGATGGATACACAAGCTTTTTGTAATATCTTTATCTCTGTGGTTCCTGTGGATAACAAGGCAGATATAGGGCAGAAGTGTAATAAAGTTTAAATCTGATATATACTCTCTAAAACAAAATATTCGGATACCTGTTATTGTCGAATATTTAGTAAGTTTGTATGATTTTGCATACTACAAACCGGATAGAATGATGAGGCTGTTTATTATAATCTTTTCTTTGGCACTGTTCTCTTGTAATAATAACAAGAGGGTAGAGGTGAAATGGGTTGATAATCTGCAAGGAGATTTTTCATTCACCGAAAAATGGAACTACCCCGAAAATGTTTTCCGTAATGATTATGGAGAATTAGTCTGTGACGGATTATGCGATGATGCCCTGTTCGGGATGCGCGATGCAGATGGCCGGATTTTACCCGACTCGATAGACAGGTATTACCAGTTGCTCGATACCACACATTACTATCATACCATAGAAAGCGATGCCGATTGTTATGAGTGGGATGGTACGGATTTTGCATACGCGTACAGAGGCGGAGGTGATACAGTCAGTTGTCATACAGCTTACGGAGTATCTGCCCATTCGAGTTTACGCTTTATTGTCACGGAAAACAGTTGTATACCTTCGATAGAATTGAATAGCATAACTGATGCCGGAATTAAATATTATAGAGGTAAAGGCGGATGGATACGGATAGACCGGACTTTATGGCAGAAAGGTATTCTGAAAGCTGAATTTGATTTTACTTTCGATAATTCGGATGATATAGAGAACCCGATGCGGTGGAAAGGGAGGATTCATACAAAAATAGAGGAGAACCGATATTTGTAGTTATTAGAAACGTTTATATAATTATGTCAACAATATTATTTCACGAAATAGTTTTTGGTCCTATACACAGCCGTCGTCTGGGCTCGTCTTTAGGTATGAACCTGTTGCCTTACGACGGCAAGTTGTGCTCATTCGACTGCATTTATTGCGAATGCGGCTACAATGAGGATTTCAGGACAAAAACACGTCTGCCCGACAGGGAAAATGTTAGGGCGGCACTGGAAGACAAATTGATACAGTTGCAAAAAGAAAATACACTGATAGATGTAATCACATTTGCCGGAAATGGTGAACCGACTGTACATCCTCAGTTTGCAGAGATCATTGACGATACTATCGTCCTGCGCGACAAATATTATCCGGATGCAAAGATCAGCGTATTGTCGAACGCTATGCACGCCGGAAAACAAAAGATATTTGATGCACTGAAAAAAGTGGACAACAATATACTGAAACTCGATTCGGCTATTCTGGATACGGTGCGATTGATAGATCGCCCCAATTCACCGGAGTACAGTATTGAAAAGCAAGTAGAGCTTTTCAAGCGTTTCAACGGTGACTTTATCATGCAGACCATGTTTGTAAGGGGTAGCCATAAAGGTAAGGTGGTAGATAATACCACAGAAGAGGAAATCTCGGCGTGGTTGGAAGCAGTCAAAGCTACGAACCCACGCGAAGTAATGATATACACCATAGACAGGGAAACACCCGAAAAGAATCTTGAAAAGGTACCTGTGGAGAAAATGAAGGAAATAGGCAAACGGGTAGAGGCTCTGGGTATAAAAGTAAGCGTAGCGGGATAAAGAGGAAAAGGATGCTTTCATTTGTTAATATCTTTCCAATATATAACTAATAAAAAAATTAAATAAAATGGTTACAATCGTATTCAGCCACCCATGGCATGGTAGCTTCAACAAAGCTATATTAGACACTATCACAACCAAGTTTGATAAAGAAAACAAAGCATATCAGGTTATAGACCTACCGAAAGATAAATTTGATCCTTCATTCACGGAGGCCGAACTTGCCGGATACAGCAAGGGAAAAGCGATAGATCCGCTTGTTACAAAATATCAGGAAATGATGAAGAACTCAGATGAGATGATCTTCATATATCCTATCTGGTGGGGTACGATGCCTGCCATCCTGAAAGGATTTTTCGACAAGGTATTATTACTTGATTTTGCTTACAATTATACGAATGGTTGGACACCCCTGCTAAGTATAGGGAAGTCTACGGTAATAACTACATCGGAAAGTCCGGGTGCTAACTTTAAACCATTTGTACAGGATTATTTTATTCCGAATATGCTCTATTCGGTAGGAATCAATAATGCCACATGGCTCAACTGCGAACACATCGTTTCTGGCTCTGACGAATATCGCAAAGACTTTTTAAAGAAAGTGGAAGAAGCGGTGTAAGATAAGAATCTGAGATATACTATAATAAAGAAGCAGGTAGGGAATAATCGATCCCTGCCTGCTTTCTTTTCCCATAATACTATACTATTAAGTAATCTATTCCTTTGCCTTTTGGCGACTACGTCTGCCATCGTCGTATGACGTAATCATCCAGAACACCCCGCAAACAGATGCGATGAGGATTATCGGCAGGAAAAAGACTACCGATTTCAGCATGTTCTCTCCCCCAACCATAAAATATGTACCTACCCCGACCAGCGCGATCAGTGCATACATGATTCCAAAAATAGAAAGCATATTCCCCACAGCCGGACGGGCTGTTTTTTGCATCTTCTGTTGCAAGGCCTGTTCGGTCTGTATCTGTTGCATGATTCTGTACTTGAGGTTCTCTCCGGCTTTCAGCTTTGTGCCCGAAAGAAGTTCTTTCAGTTTATCGTCTTGCATATTTGATTCGTTTTTATTCATATTCAAATATATAAATATTTTTTATACTCTTAATTGATTGCCGATTATATCAGCGAATCGCTTCCGTGCTCTGTGAAGCTTTACTTTTACATTCGATTCGGTAAGGTTCGTTATCAGTGCTATTTCTTTCACCGGATTGTCCTCCAGATAATACAAGGTAAGCATTACGCTTTCGTCTTTCGGCATTTGATCCATCGCCTGACTGATCAGCCTGTTGCGCTCATTTTCCTCTATCTGACTCATTGTGTCCATGTCTGAGTATGAGCTTGTTTCGGCTACCTTATAGTCTACAAATTCGGTATTGAATGTCGAGGTACGGGTTTCCGTTATGGCTGTATTGTACACAATACGATAAAACCATGTGGAAAATTTACTGTCTGACCTGAATGTATGTAAATTGTGAAAAGCTTTTACAAAAGCATTCTGCACAATGTCTTCTGCATCCTGCTTGTTGCCACAGATACGATAAGCTATAGTGATAGCCATATCCTGATATGTATCGACAAAGTAGCCGAAGGCAGACATGTCTCCCTTCAGCACTTTGTGTATCTGTTGCTTTTCATCCATTATTCGATGTTGTTATCGAGGTCTTTATTCTTTACCATGAAGTAGAATATCACGTATGCCAGTCCCAGACACAAGACAGTGGATGAAGTGATGATAAGGAATTCGATATAGAAATCGAAGAATTGTCCTGTTATTATCACAATGCCCAGTATGAGCCCGATAGCAATACCGATGCAAAGTACGCCGTTGCGCAGCGAGCGGTATTTGTTGGGTGATGGTTTCTGCCTTACCGGAGGTATTATCCCGTGTTTTGCCAGTTCCATCCGTTCTTTGTTGTTTGACCCGATGAGTTTTATCAATACATATGCTCCTGCAATAACGGGTAGCGCAAATATACATATGATCGCTATTATCGGAATTAAAATGCCTTCCATAATCTTTTTATTTTTTAGTGTTAATAATCTGTTTACGAATATATGACTACAGAAGCATCTGTTCGGTTACAGATTCTTTCAACTTTTTTTGAAATAATAATTATTCCACTGATTAAAAGGAACTTATGTAGTTGCTGATTTCCCTTATATTGTACTATCCCACGCAGAGACAGGCATTATAAAACAAATATAATTGATTTTAGTATATCTTAAAGAAGATAGTAGATATTTTAATTTTTAAGACTAATTAGTTATTAAAATAATATGTTCGATTATCCTACGCGTAACTCTTATCCAAGTTTAACTCTTATAAGTTCAGCTCATTACTAACGCTCACTCCCATGCTTGTTTTTACTTTTGGCATTGCCCAAAAGGAATACAAGTAATCTGTGATTATGTGTAGTATAATCGAACGTTTATTTAATACAATCTTAAAAACCGATTGTCATTAATAAAAAAAGCGGATACCCTTATTTGTGTATAGTTTTGCGTGATTCGGTACCCGCTGATGTTTGAATTAAAGTAGAAAGTGTGTTGTTTAAGAGTCTCCTTAAATTTTAGCGAAAATTTCGACAGACTCTAAGTATTTTACGGAAACTGTCACAGTTTTTTTGATAAAGGCAAAGTTATTCCATTGAGGCAGGAGAAGCAAATTTCAGCCCCTTTTAGATTAGGACACCGTTTGTGCTTAAAGTGTTAATTATAAGCTTATTTTGTTTAATATCGGATGAAGAAATTGAGACATGCCGGAAACCTGTCTCACATGAGGGGCAAAAATGATATGATATTGATACCCGAAAGATAGATTCTAACCCAATACTTTTTCCCGAAGCATCTGCTCCAGATCCTTCGCGTTGGTAAAGCCCAGTTTTTTGCTCAGACGCTGCTTAAATTTGTACTGGCTGCTCTGCTTATAGTCCATAATCAGGGAAATATCCGTAGTAGACAGCTGTAGCATAAACAGGCAGCACCACATAATTTCTTTATCGGTGATGTCGGGGTAATCCTCTTTCAGTTTTTTAGGTAAGTCGTTCAGCAGGCGGCTCGCCTTCTCGGTGAATGCCTTTTCATCGTTTATATGCAGTACATTGTCGTAAACAGTCTTTTCTATCTGCATACGCTGTTCAAAAGTGGCATTTTTGCGCATATCCGCGTATTTTGCCCGTGTACGCTCCAGTTCGTCGGCAAATTCAAGCAGCAGCAGTTCCTGTTTTTGCTCCAGTTGCTCGTGCTTCTGTTCCAACAGTACGTTTTGTTTATCCAGTTCACTCTTATAGGTATCGGCTTTTATCTGTTTCTTCCTGCTGCCTCTGTACATACACAGGAGGATAAATCCGCTTATCAGTACCAATCCGATGATGCCGCCGATAAAATAGATTTGCTGTTTCTTTATTTTCGATGTTTCGGCTTCCGACCGGTATATTTTATCAAAAAGCTTTATACTCGGCTGTTTTTCTATCTTTCTTATCGAATCCATACACGCCTGTTGCTTGGCCATATATATGGAGAGATTCTCCTTGTCGTCTTTTGCGATGGCAATTTTGGAGAGCGCCTGATAGCATTCTTCTTCTATATAGATATTGATAGGGTGCGACAGCGCTTTCTCCATATATACCTTTGCCGAGTCGTATGAATTGATGGATGTGTACACATTACCTATATTGTATAACCGGAGTGACAGGTTGGTAGAGAGATAAGGATATTCCAGGCTTTTGTGCAGATAATACAATGCCGAGTCCGGCTGGTGCATGTAAATATAAGAATTTCCGATATTGCTCAGCAAATCACCCTGTGTGATAGGGTCGGTACTTATATTCAGTGCCTTTCGGGAAGCTACTATGGCATCCTCAAAACGTTCCATCGCCTGATATACCCATCCTTCACCCACATATATTTTGGTAATATTTTCTGTATTCCCGCTTTTTTCGTAGTATTTCTTAGCCTGTTCGTAATATTCGAGAGCCTGTTCCAGTTCATCCTGATAGCCGGATATCAGTCCCAGATTGAAGTAGACCGAACCAAACATATTGGTGTCTTTATCGGGATCGATATATTTCAGGGTTTCCAGTAGTTCTTGTATTGCTTCGGGATATTTTCGCTCAGTAGTGTACATGCGTGCTTTATACAGATAGCTGCTGGCAAGAGGTTTTTTATCATTACTTTTTTTGTAATAGTCGATCGAGTGATCTATCATTTCCACAGGCATTGGATCTATCCCTAAGGTGTACTTCACCTGAAAAAGCACTAAACCGTATGCAGCCTTTTGCCTGTCTGTCATTTCAGGGTAGTAGGATTCCAGATCCTGAAGTATATGCAGTACCGAATCGGGATTACTTTTCAATAAATCACGGCTTTCCGCCAACTTGTCGTCAATTTTAGGTGTAGGTTGACAGGCAAATAGCAGGGGCATTAAAATAGACAGTATAACCCACAGAATTTTCATGAAATATATTTGAGTGTCAAAATTACAATTTTTGCATACAATGTGCAATGCTTTAAGAATGATTATGACGGATTTAAGGTTTTCTGTAATTTTCTGTGAGCTGCCGGAATAAGATTTTATACCTCCTCTTTTATCAAATTCCAACGACTTTATCTATATGGAAAAATATAAACCCATAAAAGAATACAATTATGAAATTTA
>JBEBPN010000023.1:0-63922 GCA_040395895.1 Dysgonomonas hofstadii | reverse complement strand
AATACTGCGCACATGCGCCTTTGTTAGCACTTCGCCCCGACAAAGCCTGACTCAAATAGCATTGTCCGCTGTAACAAACACACAGCGCTCCATGAACAAATACTTCTAACGGAGTTTTCACCTGTGAGGCTATATCTTGTATTTCATCTATAGTGAGTTCGCGTGGAAGCACAATCTGCTGAAAGCCTGCATCTTCCATAAACTTCACCTTCTCTACTCCCCTGTTGTCCATCTGTGTACTGGCATGCAGGGCTATAGGAGGTAAATTCAGCTTGGTTATACCCATATCCTGAATGATAAGGGCATCTATACGGGCTTCGTTATATAGCTGCCAGATCAAAGGCTCAGCTTCAGCAAGCTCTTTATCTGTCAGTATCGTATTCAGAGCGACATATACTTTCGCATCGTACAGATGCGCATGCTCTGCCAGTGCTTTTATATCGTCCAGTGTATTGCCTGCCGCCGCACGGGCACTAAAACGCGGTGCACCTATATACACGGCATCCGCACCATGATTGATGGCCTCTATGCCGCACTCCAGATTTTTAGCAGGAGCGAGTAGTTCTATTTTTCTGGCTTTTAGCAAAGTAATATTATAGTTTAGTCTGAATTAGTTTTAAATCGGCCGTTTTCACATCCAAAGTGGCAACCTTGCCCTTCAATCTTATAATTGAATGAAAATAATCATCCTGAGGCAATCTTTCAAGAATTGAGATATACCATTCCATCTGTGTTAGAGTTCTTTGTCTCCATTTCTCCAGCTCAGCCAAAGGGTTATAATGTTGCGTACTCGCATATTTTACCAGATCTACTGACAGAATATCCTGAAGAGTATAATCCGGTTTGTAGTCCTTTGCGTATTTCTTCAGATTTATAATACTTCTTATTTCCGAACGTATTTTCCGTTCGCACAAAAATCTTATATATATAATTTCCTGTTGATCTGCTAAATGGTTTGCCAGAGGGTGTAACAATATATCATCTGTAAACCATCCTCCATGAGCACATGAAATCAAATCGCGATACCTTTTTTCATCAATCCAGCTTGCAATAATGGCTTTGACCACATCATAATAGGCAGCCAAGCCGTCTTTCCTGCCATCATAGTCCTTTGGCAATATTGCAGAGACCTCTTTTTGCAGCTTTGAATAACTCATATCTATATATGATACATGTATTCCCCATTTATAGGGGATATATCGCCCAGATCTTTAATCTTAGTCTTATCGTATGGGGTTTCCTGATACACAAAGTAATTGAGCCAGTTGTTAAACAAGAGGTTGCCATGCCCCGACCAGCGTACAACAGGCGGATTGGCAGGGTTATCGTTTTTATAATAGTTGTTCGGGACTTTTATGGGAAGTCCTTTTTCCACATCACGTACATATTCGTTATGCAATGTGTATGGTGCATACTCCGAATGGCCTGTCAGGTAAAACTCCCTTCCTCCACGCGATGCCACTATACCCACACCGGAGTCGTCCGACTCGGAGAGAATTTTCAGCCCGTCCTTTTTCAGTATATCTTCGCGCGTCACAGTAGTATGACGGCTGTGAGGAATATAAAATTCATCGTCAAATCCTCTGAATAACGGGAATTTCTTATCGTGTGCCACATGCTTGAATACCCCGAACATTTTTTCGGGAAGCAAATGTTTTTTTACCCCGTAGAATCGGTACAAGGCAGCCTGTGCCGCCCAGCAAATGTATAATGTAGAAGTTACATGCGTACGTGCCCAGTCGAATATAGATGATATTTCAGGCCAGTACGTTACTTCTTCGTATTCATACAGCTCGACAGGTGCTCCGGTGATGATCATACCGTCATAATAGTCGTCTTTTACTTCACTAAAATTCTTATAAAACATCAGTAAATGCTCTTCCGATGTATTCTTTGAAGCGTGTGTCTCCAGCTTCAAAAAATCGACTTCAACCTGTAACGGATTATTCGACAACAACCTTATCAGGTCGGTCTCCGTCATTATCTTTATCGGCATCAGATTGAGTATAAGCACTCTCAAGGGGCGTATATCCTGTTCATTAGCCCTCAACTGACTCATAACGAATATATTCTCCTTTTTTAATATCTCTATTGCCGGAAGGTTGTTCGGTATATTTACTGGCATCGTCGGATTCTTTTAATTTAAGTATGCAAAGGTACAAAAATAAGAAGAAAAAGGCGGAAATATCCGCCTCTGTATATTAGAATCTGTTGTTAAATATAAGGAATAAACCGTATGATGTCTTTAGAAATGCCAGTTGAAACCGAAAGTATATGTCCATTCGGCAAACCAGAAAGCCTGATGCGCCTTATCATCCGAGGATTTGGTCGTACGTATGCTGGGCATATTTATATAACCTTCTTTTATCTCGGAACGAAGAAAAAACAGATTCCAGAGATTTACATCGAGCCCGCCTTTGGCGCTTAACCCGAATCCGGCCAGATGAAAAGCATCGTGGCGCTCGTTACCCATCATGGTCACATTACTTCTGGGAAGTAGAATGCCTGCCCCTCCGCCGATAAGACCATTTACCTTAAGTATGCCATTCGTGTAAAAATTCTTATAATATTCAATTTCTGAATTTATATAGTTCAACCCGTCTGTGTGCTCGAATTGGAGAAAATCGCCAGTGAGCTTTATAGAGTTGTCAGCATTGATATGTGATTCGTATTCAGGTTTCACATATCCGTCGATATCAACAGTCTGATTTTGATCCATCACATATTTCATATGATCTACACCTAGTGTAATGGCAAGATTGTCTTTAATGAAATAACCTATACGCAGATTGGTCTGAGGAATGGTAATACGGTCTATACGAAAATAATCTTTAAAGCTGAATTTTGTCTGTCTGTCGGCAGCTTTTACATCGCGAAGCGTAAAATTATAATCATTACCCTTGAAGTGTATATCCGAGTTTGTGTATGCACTCCTGTTCCAACCCCAGAAAGCATAAAATGTTCCTTTTTTGTAAGCTGGCTCTGTCTGGGAAAAGATTGTTATCGATTGCACAAAAAGAAATGTCATTAATATCGCCCTATATATCATAAGAATGTAATATTTTTTATTAGTTTTACTAATCAATTAACAAAAGGCATACTTATTTGTTCAATCTATAATATTTATATTTTAATAGCAGATACTTATACTTTTTATACCATAAATTTAAGCCATATGCCCTTTAAACAAATCAATGCCAAACAGGCAAAGCATATATTGCACTCATCATCCGCAATATTAGTAGACATACGTGATACCGACAGTTACGACGAAAGCCATGCTCCCGAAGCGTTCCATCTGACACAGGAGACTCTCCCTGCTTTCATGAATGAGACCAACCGGGAAACTCCGGTTCTAGTTATCTGCTATCATGGCAATAGCAGCCAGCTGGTAGCCGATTATCTATCCAGACAGGGATTTTCCGAAGTATATAGTGTTATTGGCGGGTATGAGGAATGGACATAAAACTCCCTTTAGGATAAAAAACAAGAAGAGCCAATATTTTTTAACATTGGCTCTTCTTTATATTGTATATCTTGTTTATCCTACTTCTACCACTAAGAATTTAGTAAGGCTCCAGAAACGTTTGTAATCTGTGATTTTGATCACGATTTTGCTATTTACGTCTTTTTCCAGAGAGTAGCTGTCTTTAGGGTGATCCGACAATACTTTAGCTTTCTTGTCATACAACGGGATGCTTTGTACATCACGGATATCTACCTTAATAAATTTGCTCTTTTCGATACCTTCGCTCAGCAACTTAGAAGATACAAGGAATCCGCCTGTTACCACTTTGGCTTCTTTCAATTCTTTAGAAGTACCGAACATATAATAAGCTGTGTTCAGTTCCTTATCCTGTTGTTTGATTTTTGAAGCTTGTTCAGCAGTCTGAGTATTCAAATTATCTACATTCTCAGTCAGCGATTTCACATCAGTTTCCAAAGCTGCTATCTGAGCGTCACGGGTTGCCAGAGCCGATTGAAGGCCGGAGATTGTACTCGCTCTTTCTGTCAACTCGGCATTCAGATTCTCTATAGTTTTCTTGAATGCAGCCATCTGTCCTGAGTTACCTTTCAGTTTTTGATTCAGTTTGTCGATGTCTGCTTTGTTTTTCTTCAAAATTTCAGTTACCATTTCAAAGTTGTCTTTGATACGGGTCTTCGTATCATTCGACATTTCACCCTTCGACTTAGATTCTATCGTCAGATATTTTTCAGCTTCCCTTATCTGTCTGAAGTTTTCTTCGATTTCGTTTATCAGGCTGTTTGTCTCCTCAAGTTCGCTGTTGCTTTGTGCACTCACCTGCATCAAGGAGTCTCTCTGGGCTTGCAACGCCTTATATTCATCAGAATTTTTCACATTACATGATGCCAGTGCAAACAGGCAGAGACATCCTACTAATAGCTTTTTCATATAAAAATTGTTTAACTTGTTAGTTCTATTCTATTTAAATTTAATTTTCTTTACCGGATACAACTATAACAAACTCACCTCTGGGTTCGTTCACTGAAAAATGAGATATAAGTTCTTTCAGAGTACCGCGACGCACTTCTTCATAGACTTTAGATATCTCGCGGCAGGTAGCCGCATACCGTTCTTCACCAAAATATTCAGCCAGTTGGGTCAATGCCTTTACCACCCTGTGCGGCGACTCATAGAATACTATCGTGCGGGGCTCTTCCGCTAACATTTTCAGACGTGTCATCCGTCCTTTCTTCTGCGGCAGGAAGCCCTCGAAACAAAAACGATCAGACGGAATACCTGAAGCCACCAATGCAGGGACAAAAGCTGTGGCACCCGGCAGACATTCTACCTCTATACCGGCTTTGACACATTCCCTTACAACCAGAAAGCCCGGATCTGAAATTCCGGGTGTACCGGCATCCGAAACCAACGCTATATTCTCTCCTGCATTGAGTCTCTCCACAATGTGGGAAACCGCTTTATGTTCGTTAAACTTATGATAAGACTGCATCTTATTCTGGATGTCGAAATGTTTGAGAAGGATACCTGTAGTACGTGTATCTTCGGCCAAAATAAGCCCTGCTTCCCTGAGCAGTCTGATTGCCCTGAACGTCATATCTTCTAAATTACCTACTGGGGTAGGTATGATATATAACTTTCCCATTTCCTTCCTTTCAATGCAAGCATTATTCGCTACAAATATACGAAAAATTTAAACCGCCAAATATAAAACGTTAATAATGTAAGTTTATTACTGCATATCGATGATACATTTTTCTTCGATAGATATGCCAAACAGGGCAAAATCATACTTTACAGGATCGGCTGCATCTAACAGGCTCAGATTGCTTGTCAGTTCTTCTGCCGCACGCCAGTCGGGTTTATCGCGTTGAAGAAGCCCCAGTTTCTTCGCTGTGCGTTCTACATGCAGATCGAGCGGACAGATCAACGATGCAGGAGATATACTTTTCCATAGACCGAAATCCACACCTCTGTCGTCATCGCGAACCATCCACCTCAGATACATATTCAACCGTTTACAGGCCGACTTCTGTACAGGTGAAGGTATGTGCTTACGGGTACGGCGTGGAGCATCGGGATGAGAGAAAAAGTAAGACTGAAAATGATTCAACCCTCCTTCTACCGTCATATTTGCTGTTGGGAAAAAAGCAGTTTCCAATGTATCACTTTGTGCATAATGACGTTTCATGAAATCTATGCAGTATAAGAGGTCTGTATCGTTAAATGTGCGATGTTTAAAGTCTATAAGCTTTCGCAGGTCTGTATCTCTGTGCTCTCTGATAAATACATACGGACTGTTATCCATTCGTTGTGCCAATTCCCTGCATTTATTTATTATAGTCTTGCGCTGCCCCCAAGCGAATATGGAAGCAAAGAATCCCATTATTTCCCGATCTTGCTGTCGTGTAAAGCTATGAGGTATACACACGGGATCATCTTTTATAAAATCGGGGGTATTATACTGCTCAACTTTCTTATCCAAAAAAGATTTAAGATTTGATATATCTCTTATATTCATTATATTTTTAGTTAAAAAACAATAATCAACAATCGGCTAAGCGAAAGTAGACCAAAGGTAATACTTTTGTCTCGATCTGCTAAAAGCATGTGAATACCTGTCTGAAAATTGCATATAAATATTTTCTATTATATTAAAAAACAAATAAGGCAGGGAATTCCCCGCCTTATTTACATATTGCTCAAAAGACTTTTATCAGGTGTCTATACCCAGAAAAGTTCCATTTTTATCAAATTTAAGCTCTATCCTGTTATCAAGATCAATCTCATAACCATACAGTTCTTTATTGACCTCTGTTATAACAGAGCCTGCATAATGCTCGGCAACATAAGCCGGTATAGCCTCTGGTATCAGATCGATAATGCTTTGCGGTATGGCTTGGGTGTGCCCGTCTACATCGTCCCATTCTCCAGCAAGATCGAAATCAATATCGAATCCGTTTTTCAGGGATACATCGTAGCTGTCATTGTCTTTTTCCACCAGGCGGGTTTCTTGTCCCGGAAAGTGTGTATCGAGAAACTCTCTTGCCTTAGCGGGCAAATCTACTACGGATATTTTTTCATCATCGTCGTCGCAAGCTACAAACGTGAAGGAAGCTGCAAGTAAACCGAATACAAATAATAACTTTTTCATAATATTCCTTATTTCTTAATTGTGTAATTCTTTTATAAATGTGCCATTCTGGGAGAAGAGCGCTTTTGCCTCGAATTTATGTTTCTCCATCTCCACCTTATAGAAAACTTCTGTTCCTTGTATTATCTTTTTGCTATCGTCCATCTTACAGTTGGGATACTTTGAGGACGCCGCATTCTTTACGATTGCCGGAACCTGTGATTCACGGATATCGATAGAATAGGCCAACAGGTTACCATCGGTATCATAATAAGCTTTATAGTCGGTACGACCGATCTCAAAATCAGCTTCGTATACATTTGCCGCCGTTTCCCAATCTATATCTTTTGCGTTAGGGAAATCTTTTGTCAGTTGCTGTTGTAATGTTGAAGACGGATATGTGTCCTGAGATCGAAGAGCTTTATAGCCATCCATAAATTTTTCAATCTCAGCATTTGTATATTTCTTGGTAATGGATGGATTCGGCTGCGCCAGTGCCGACTGACAGGATATTAACAGTACAAGTGTTAACGTCAATAAATTTACAATTTTCTTCATAACGGATATTTTATTTGTTTATCGTAGTACAAATATCCGGTAGCAAATCTGAAAAGAATTGGGAAAAACAGTTCTAAAAGAAGAAAAAATGAAATTTTCCGGAAATCAACGGAATTTTAGTTGAAACATATGTGAGCCGGAATAATGGTAGGCAATCCGGAACTTATATATATCGGTAATAGACTTTACGATAGATAATCCCAATCCTGACGAAGACAGAGTATCCGCTCCTGCCGATTTATAGCGTTCAAAAATATTCACTCCATCAGCCACAGGTAAACCGTCATTCGTAAAGGTAAGAGTATTGGTATCGAGAACAACATCGATCTTCCCTCCTTTTACATTATGAGAGACGGCATTTTTCACCAGATTGTTTATCATTATATAGGCAAGGTCTTTATTCATATTCACAGATACGGTTTGCCTTTCTTCCAGAGATACAGTTATATTTTTGTGCTGAATGAGGTCCTCAAAGTCGTCCAGCGTTTCTTTCACTATTGTATTAATAATAATATCTTCACTGGCCGGAAATTGCTTATTCTTTATTTTCGATAATAATAACAGACTGGAGTTCAACCGCTTCATTCTATTCATACTACCTAGTATGGAATGAATATCTTCAATCTGTTTCTGATCGAGCCCATCGCTATCAATCATCATTTCCAATTTACCGACAGCAATGGCCAAAGGGGTCTGCATTTCATGTGAAGCATTCTCTATAAAATTTTTCTGCTCCCTGAAGGCATTAATATTGTCTTCAAGCAGGCTTTTAACCGATTCGTTCAATTCTTTATATTCAGTAATATCCGTTGCAGGAAAGTTTATCATCTTCGTATTTTCCAGCCTGAACATCTTCAGTTTGTCCAACAGTTCATAGAACGGCTTGTTGCTGCGGTGTATTATTTTTTTTATCACCACTACTATAGCCAAAGCCAGACATACCCAAAGAGCTATCAGCAGATAAAGCATATTTTTCACCATATCGTCACGCTCTACAGTCGATGTAAAGAATTTCAACTTATAGTACTGATTATCCTGCTCGCAATAAAATGCAGTTGTCAGCATCCGTACCTCTTCATCTTCTTCTTCCGTTACAAAGTAGACCTTGCTCTCGCTATAGACTTCCTTAAAATCCTGAGCTTCTTCGTAAGAGATTTTTTCCACTATAATATTGAGCGGATTATGCTGCGACATGGCTGTTATAAAATCGGGGGAACTGTTGGCCTTATGCACAAATTCCTGTTTCAGATTATTGAGGCCTTCATCGATCCCGTCATATACTTCATTCATTTGTATAATAAAGTAAACAATAGACCATACGAATATCACCAGCATAAATACGGCTGCCAATCTCAGTGTCAGATAATTCGATAGTTTCATAATGTCATTTTATAACCGACTCCGTATACATTTTCCAATACGATTTCGGCACTGCTGTCTTTCAATTTTTTACGCAGGTTTTTCACTTGTGCATATACAAAATCAAAATTGTCGACCAAATCTATATTGTCTCCCCACACATGCTCAGCGAGTACCTCTTTTGTAATCAGGCGGTTCATATTGGTGGTAAAGAAAGACAATATATCAAATTCCTTCCGGTTGAGTTTCATCTCCTCCCCATCTATAAACGCCATACGACTGTTAAAATCTACCGACAAATTCCCCAGTGCCAGCACTTCCTTTCCATCGAGTAGTTTTCTTCTCAATACGGCCTTTATTCGTGCATGCAGTTCTGCCAGATGAAAGGGTTTTGTCAGATAGTCGTCGGCACCCAGATCAAGCCCTGCAATCTTATCTTCGAGCGAATTTTTAGCAGATATAATAATTGTATTTGCTACCTGTCCGCTCTTTTTCATTTCTTCCAGTATTTTGAGACCACTACCTCCGGGCAGGGAAATATCGAGTAATATACAATCGTATTCGTATAGCTGTACCTTCTCTATTCCCGAAGCATAATCGGTAGCTTTCTCTACGATATAACCTTCCGATAACAAAAAAGATTCAATAGATTTAAGAATTTCAAATTCATCTTCTATTATAAGTATCTTCATCCGATATATTTTATAGACCGTTGATAATATTCTGCATCCAAATATACTAAATCTTTCTATTAAGGGTTTCCTAAAAAATCATATTAAAGTCAACAATTTGCTTTTTAGCGGGTTAATAAAATAGTTAAAAGAGTATAGCTGTTATATTCAATAAATAATTAATTTTGGAACTAATTAGAGAACTTAATACAACTAACATGTTACTTGATATTCTGCCCGGAGATAGCATAAATATCTCAAATGCCGGAGCAAGCCTGTCTTCTTTAGACCGTTTATTCGATCAGTTGCTCGATCATGCGATATCTCTGGGTATCAGAGTTGCCGCAGCTATTGTTGTATTCATCATTGGACGATGGATAATTGGCTGGCTTCGGAAGTTTATCGACAAATTTCTTCTCCGCCGCCGCATAGAAGAAACGGTGAGGCGTTTTCTCGACAGTCTTGCTAACATAACATTACAGCTTGTGCTTTTCCTGATGATTGTCAATATAATAGGCATTCAAACAACATCTTTCGCTGCCATTATAGCAGCGGTAGGACTCGCCGTAGGTATGTCTATGAAAGACAATCTGTCCAACTTTGCAGGTGGAGTAATGTTATTGGTAAACAAACCGTTTAAAGTAGGCGACAGAATTGTGGCACAAGGATCTGACGGAACAGTACAATCGATAGGAATATTATATACCGTATTGCTTACAGGCGACAACATTACTATCTATGTACCCAACGGACCTTTGTCGACCGGAAGTATCACGAATTATTCGGCGCAGAAAGAACGTCGTGTCGATATCTCCTTCAACATCAATTACGGAGTGGATGTTTATGACCTTAAAAACACACTTCAGACCATTATAAACACGAATACGCTTATAAAACAGACTCCCGCTCCATTTGTAGGAGTTACGTCTGTTAACAACGGGTCGATAGATGTAACTATACGCTCGTGGGTCAACAGTAGTGACTATGGGAGTGTAAGTGTGGCTCTGAATGAGGAAATCTACAAGACACTCAGCGAAAAAGGCATTTATGTACCATCTACATTAAGTGTTAAGATGCTAAAGGATTAAAAAATATTAAAACTCTTATTTATAATAAAATTTGGGCAGCTACATTTCGCATTCAGAAAGAAAAAGGGTAGATTTGTAGAAACTAATGCCAACAAAGTAAAAGGAAAATCATCTATAAAAATAATTTATAATTTTAGAAGCTATGAGAAGGCAGAAATTCCAGACATTTCTTTCATTAATTGCACTGGTGGCTATACTGGCAACATCATGTAGCAAAAAGACAATCACGCCGTTGGCGAATTCATTATTTACAACGAATCCGTCACCACTTGAGCTTGTCGGAACAAAAGTTCCGGTTACCATTAACGGACGTTTCCCTGCTAAATGGTTTGAAAAAGAAACTACCATCACCGTTACTCCTGTGTTGAAGTACAAGGGTGGTGAGGCACTAGGTACGCCATATACATATCAGGGCGAAAAAGTTGCCGGCAACGGTATTGCTATTAATTACGAAAATGGCGGTACAATAACAATGAGATCTGAATACGACTATATTCCGGCAATGAAAAAATCGGAATTATTCTTAAGATTCGACTTCTATCGTAACGGAAAAGTAATTCCGGGATTTTCAGATGTGAAGATCGCCGATGGAGTACTTGCTACACAGGGATTAGCCAGTGCGGCTACAACAAATCCGTCGTTAGCTCCTGACGCATTCCAACGCATTATCAAAGAGGCTTATGATGCAGACATCATGTTCCTTATCCAACGTGCAGAATTGCGTTCAAGCGAGCTGAACTCTTCTAATATGACTGCTTGGAAAGATCTGGTAAAAGAAGCAGACGACAATGCCCGTAAGAATCTGAATGTAGAGGTTTCGGCTTATGCATCTCCTGACGGAGGTCGCGAGTTGAATGAAAAACTAGCTGAAAAGCGTGAACAGAATACAACTGACTATCTGGCTAAGGAATTTAAGAAACAGAATATCGACACTGAGATCAATGCCAAATATACAGCTCAGGACTGGGAAGGATTCCAGAAACTGGTTCAGGCATCGAGCCTTCAGGACAAAGATCTTGTGCTGAGAGTATTGTCTATGTATCCTGATACTGAAACAAGAGAAAGAGAAATTAAGAATATTTCAGCAGTATATTCCGGTCTGGCAGAAACTATCCTGCCTAAGCTTCGCCGTTCACGTCTTGTGGCAAACGTAGAAGTTATCGGTAAAACCGATCAGGAACTGCAACAGCTGGCAGGTAGCGACCTTACAGGACTTACAGTAGAAGAATTGCTTTATACTGCAACTCTGGATGGCGTATCTAAAGAAAAGATATATTCTTACATCACTCAGAAATTCCCTAACGACTATCGCGGATGGAATAACTTAGGTGCTTACTATTACCAAAACGGCCAAACAGCTAAAGCTGCTCAGGCATTCAGCAAAGCAGGAAGTGTAACAGCTCTGGCTCCGGAAGCTAACATGAATCAGGCTCTGTTGTCATTGTCGGAAGGTAATACTGCAAAAGCCGAGCAACTATTGGGTAATGCAGCCGGTGCAAGTAATCTAGGTGAAGCGATGGGACTATTGTATCTGCAAAAAGGTGATTACAACAAAGCAGTACAATCGTTTGGCGACACTAAATCGAACAATGCCGCTCTGGCTCAGATACTGACTAAGAATTACAATAAAGCGCAGCAAATATTAAGTGCAGTGCCTAGCAAAGATGCTACAACATATTATCTGTCGGCTATTGTAGCTGCCAGAACAAATAATGCATCGGGTGTTGCAGGTAACCTGAAATCAGCGTTAGACAACGGTATATCAGCCAGTGAAGTATTGAATGATATAGAATTTACTAAATTCCTGAACAATTCGGATATCAAGAATATGCTATTCTAATTGAGGAATTACTTCTAAAATAAAACAAACCCGATAAGTCTCTATCGGGTTTGTTTGTTATATACGTTATACTCTTTGTTATTAGCCTATTTCCAAAGCAGTTTTCTTCCTTGATATACAGAACAAGCCAAAAGCAGTGAGCAATCCGTTAAACAATAGTATCTCGTAGCCTACCTGATAATCGAATTTCTTCAGCAGGAACATTTCAAGAGCAAAACTTAGCACAGGAGCCAGAATACATACAAACGGCACTACTTTGTCCTTTATATTCATCTTGGTGAATAGCCCGAAGAAAAATAGTCCCAATAATGGCCCATAAGTATAAGAAGCCACTTTGTAGATAGTATCGAGAATATTTTCCTGCTGCACCGAGTCGATAATTAATATTACAACAAGGAATGCCAGACTAACCAGAACGTGCACTGTTTTACGTGTCTTCTTTGCCTTTTGGGCATCCTCCCGTTTTATATTCAACAGATCGACACACACAGATGTCGTAAGGGCTGTCAGCGCCGAATCGGCACTGGAGAAAGCGGCGGCAATAATACCTATCGTAAAGAATATGAGAACAGGTAACCCCAGATATTCGGTGGCAAGCATCGGCAATATCTGATCCGATTTTTCAGGTAAGGCAATACCATACTGGGCTGCAAAAAGCAACAGAAGGACTCCCAACGATAGAAACAAAAAATTGATAGGCGCAAATGCAAAACCATAAGTCACCATATTCTTCTGGGCATCTTTAAGGCTTTTACATGTAAGATTCTTTTGCATCATATCCTGATCGAGCCCTGTCATCACAATGGTAATAAACACACCACTAAGGAACTGCTTAAAAAAGTTCTGCTTCGATGTCCAATCGTCAAACACAAAAATACGTGAATGTTCGTTGTTGCTAACAGCATCTATCACCTGCGGTATATTCAAATCCATTTTAGACGCCACCTGCCATATAATGAGTATAACACCCAGCAACAGACACGATGTCTGCAAAGTGTCAGTCCATATAATAGTCTTTATTCCGCTGCGGAATGTATAGCCCCAGATGAGCAGGATAATTCCGGTAACGGTAACCCAAAACGGGATATTCCATTGACTGAAAACCAGCGCCTGCAATATCATAGCTACCAGATATAGACGGGCAGCAGCACCGATAATCTTGGAGAGAATAAAAAATGAAGCCCCCGTTTTGTAAGAAAAGAATCCGAAACGTTGTTCGAGATATCCGTATATAGTCGTCAGATTGAGCCGGTAATATAATGGTAACAGCACATAAGCAATAATGAAGTAACCGATCACAAAACCGAATACCATCTGCATATATGTCATGTCGAAACTGCCCACCATTCCGGGTACGGAAACAAATGTAACACCCGAAATAGATGTACCTACCATGGCTATGGCTACAACAAACCAAGGCGATTGTCTGTTACCGAGAAAGAAAGCGTCATTATCACTGCTTTTGCGACTTACAAAATAGGATATTAGCAGTAAGGCACCAAAATATACTGCTATAACAATCAAGATGTAAATACCCATAATTCTAAAATATATTATCCAATATTATATACTTATCACCTGCCAGCTGTCCGGCACTATATCGTCGATATTATAAACCTCGCTATCGCTAAACCATTTGGATGGTGCTATTGTAACTCCTTTCTCCCGGGAGAGCCATGCTCCCCACCAACTAAAACTGCTGTTAGCCACTACATGGTGTTTACATGCCTGCATCAGCATCATATCTTTCCAACTGTCGGCTGATTGATTCCAATCAACAAGTACCTTATAGGGCAAAAAATCGAAATTATTATTTACATATTCGGGATCATCCGAAAATATATAATAAGTCATACCAGAATCAGCAGTTTCCAATAATGTTATAGCCTGTTTATAATAGTCGAGAGGCAAAACTCCATGATAGTTATTTACCGATGCCAGATGTACATAATCACCCCGACGGACGTGTATACTCACTGACTTTTCTCCTGACATTTTTTCTATCAATAGCTTGTTCCTCTCATCCGGTTCGGGGAATTGAAAGTCCTTATACAGATCTTTTCTTATAGACCGAAAATATTTTTCGGACTGAAAATAGCCGTCCAGATAAATATTCTTCACAGAGGGCATTTCTATAAACTCATTCTCTTTCTGCTTTACGATAACAGGAGTTAGCCCCAAGAGTGCACGCATGCACCGGTAATATACACCTCTCGAGAGCAACATCTTTTTTTGTCGTGTGGAAAGGATATCGGCTCTGAGCTGCTTAAAGATATCTAATTCAAATTTTCGGGCAGTGTAGGTTTCGGTCGACACTTTATTCTCTTCGTAAAAAGACACATCCAGGTAAACATTCCTCATTCGGTCTGTCTCCAATGCCCTTGCGATAGCATACTGGAACATCTGATTACCTAAACCTCCCTGTATCTTGCACGTTTTCAAAATATCTTAGTTTTATTCCCTGCCATAGACAGTAAACCATTCATTAGTATATACAGCCTTACGATGCTTTGTCTCATCCTTGTCCGTGTCTATGAATATATAGTCATAATCGCCCTTTATGGTATCGGCATCCACAATCTTTATATATTCGTATCCCCTGAATGTTTTTTCGTATCGTATATTGCTCATATCGTAGCCCTTCCTTATCATTTCAAACATGTTTGTATCTGTATTGAGAGCGCTCAATATATATATTTTCTTTCCGCTTTCGGTAAGTATATCATTTATCTCCTGATAATCGATATTAAATGTTTCGTACTCGTATATCTTCCATTTAAAATTGAAGAAAAACGCGACCTGTATCAGCACAAGAAAACCGAACAGCAAATTTTTCGATATTTTTTCAATATAAGGATGTATAGATATCGCCATCAGAAAGATGAGCGTAACACCATAATAAACAAACGTGCGCGGAAACGGCACCACCGACTGGATGACAAGTAGTATTACCGGCACTATGGCAAATACAGCCCACAAGATCAATGTAAACTTATCTTTTCTGAATGCGGCAACAAGCAATGCTCCTGCGATGAACGGCGAAGTTATAAACAACGACATTCTGAATATATCGTATAACGTGGCAGGGAAGAATGTAGGCAGATATTTCACCACAATATCGCGTGGTAAAGGTGTCACCGTCAGGGCTGAGAATCCTTCATTCAGAATAATCGGCATATATAGCAGCAATGTAAACAATCCGGCCAGCAAATTGAATATTACCTGCTTCTTAATATTCTTATAGTTATAAATAAAAATAACAAGATTCAACGTCAGATAAGGATACAGAAACGAAGGTACAGCATAAAGTCCCAAAATAGAACTTAGCGTGAACACAGCCCAGTCTTTACTCCGGTTATCCCGTTTGATGATATTGAATGTAGCATACAATGCTATTACAAAAAACAGGACAAGCAAGCCATATCCACGCGACATATAACTATAGTAGATAGTCATAAACAGCATAGACGATATGGCTGTAACGAACAATGCCGTCTTCTCACCATAATAACGTTTCACAAACGAATAGGTAATAGCCCATGTTAGTATAGATACAATAATAGACGAAATCCGCAGGCAAAAAAGAAGATCGAAAAACGGAATATGTACCGTTATATGCGTTATAATAGAATGCAACACATGATTGTTCGGATAAGGATAAGAAGTAAGGCAATACAATATCGGCTTATTCGTAAAATCTACAAATGTCAGCGCCTCATCGTAAGAAACAGGCATAATCCACCCGAAATAAATAGAAGTGGCAAAAGGAATGAACAAGACAACCAATACCTGCCACGATTTCATATCGTCCCATACCGACTTCAGACCGGCATATATATAGCGGAGAAATGCAGTGAGGTAAGGATACAGGGTATTCATCTTTACCATGCATGCCACGATCAACAGCAATATAAAAGATATATAGAGCTGAAACGAAAGATAACCTTTCTCTGACAATACTGTCAGTAACGACTCGAGATCAGCTGACAACTGGGTACAATCTATACTTTGAAGGAATGAATAAACAGGAGCTAAAGGCGAACCGACATAAGCCAATACAGTAACAATCAGCACCGACAGCAGACATACCGCAGCCAATGATAGTAATATTTGCAATACTTTTTTCATTATCAATGCAAAAATAGATTAATTTCAGGACATATTATATCCTATGTCTTATTTTTATATTTTGGAAAGGAAAACTGACAAAAAGTCCGGCCTAATTGTTAAAATTGCAATAAAGGATTTCATCTCGGTTAAAAGTGTTAAAAAATAGAGTTATCACGTACCAAGTGTATGATTTTTGTGTTTACATTTGAAATAAAAAAAGAGTTTAATAAATAAATTAAAAGATACTTGCGTATGAAAAATTTTTGGAAAAATGTTTCAACCTATGTTGTGGTTGCATTAGTGAGTATAGGCGCTACATATGGTATGTATAGTTACATGGACTATCGCAAAAGCTACAGTTCGTCCGACACATATAATTACGGTCACGAATTTGACCAGAACGCCGTACATCTGGCAGGCCTTACAGCCGATGGTTATCCTGACTTTACAAAAGCAGCCGAAAACTCCATCCATGCGGTGGTACACATCAAGTCGACAGTAAAAGCCCAGTCCCCATCTTCTTCTCAACGGCAAGGCCGGCAAAGAATGATCGATCCGTTTGAATTCTTTTTCGGAAATCCCGGTGGTAGCGGAGAAGATTATCAGTATGGCAGCCCGCAACCCAGTGTAGGGTTCGGATCGGGTGTCATTATTTCTAAAGACGGATATATTGTTACCAACAATCACGTGATCGAAAAAGCTGACGAAATAGAAGTCACGCTTAACGATAACAGCAAATACACAGCCAAACTTATAGGCACAGACCCTCAGACTGATATAGCTTTGCTGAAGGTAGA
Organism: Dysgonomonas hofstadii; assembly: GCA_040395895.1. Taxonomy (GTDB): domain Bacteria; phylum Bacteroidota; class Bacteroidia; order Bacteroidales; family Dysgonomonadaceae; genus Dysgonomonas; species Dysgonomonas hofstadii_A. The sequence continues at coordinate 46,882 of JBEBPN010000023.1, read as the reverse complement.
GGGCAAAGACCTGCCTAATATACCGTTCGGGAACTCCGACAATCTGAAAGTCGGCGAATGGGTACTGGCCGTAGGTAACCCTTTCAACCTTACATCAACAGTTACGGCCGGTATCGTGAGTGCTAAAGGGCGTGGAGGTATCGGGTCATTCAATCAGGGAAATATCCAGTCATTTATTCAGACTGATGCCGCTATCAACAGAGGTAACAGCGGAGGCGCACTGGTAAATACCAACGGGGAGCTGGTCGGTATAAACACCGCCATCTATTCTCAAACCGGAGATTTTGCAGGTTATGGTTTTGCCGTACCGATTTCTATTGCCGGAAAAGTTGTAGCCGATATTAAAGAGTTCGGAACTGTTCAACGTGCCGTTTTAGGTGTGCAGATAGGCGATGTAGCTGCTGCAAAAGAAAGCGATCCTGAAAAGACAAAGAATATAAAAGTGAATGAAGGCGCTTATGTCGGCGGATTTGCTGAAATGAGTCCTGCGAAACAAGCCGGAGTAGAAGAAGGCGACGTTATAACCGCTGTAAACGGTGTGAAAGTGAAAAATGTAAGTGAACTTCAGGATCAGATCAACAGATTCCGTCCGGGAGATAAAGTTAAACTGGATATTGTAAGAGGTGCAACCGACAAGAGCATTGACGTTACACTCAAAACCAGTACAGGCAGCACTTCGGTAGTGAAGAAAGAAGATGCTGTAGGATCGGCCGGTGCAGCATTCAAAGAACTCACTGCTGAAAAGAAAAAACAGCTGGGTATTAGCTACGGAGTAGAAGTAGCAGGTGTAGACAATGCCGGTAAATTCCACAAGGAAGGTATAGCGAAAGGATTTGTTATATTGAAGATAAACAATCAGACCGTATCGTCACCTACCGAAGTAGAAAGAATAATACAGGCTACAACTAACAGTCAGGACAAAGTTCTCTTTATATCAGGTATTACCGCTAACGGAGAACGAAAATATTATGCTGTAGATCTGAGCGAATAAATAACCAATCAGATTCTTAACAATGAAAAACGCTTAGGCATGAAACAAAACTCATGCTTAAGCGTTATTTATATAGAAGCTAGGTTATAAATAAAATTTATAATAAAACAAATACATTAATTGAATATTATTAACAATAGCCTTCCCATAATAAAGGGAAACGGATAGGCTATGTTTGCTATTTTTTTACTATATTTGCAAACATTTTTGGAACATTCTAACATATATACCTATATATGAGGCAGTTAAAAATAACAAAGTCAATTACAAATCGTGAAAGCGCGTCTTTAGACAAGTATTTACAAGAAATTGGCCGAGAAGATCTTATTACAGTTGAAGAAGAAGTAGAGTTAGCACAAGCCATTAAAAAAGGTGACAGGGCTGCATTGGAAAAACTAACGAGAGCAAACTTGAGGTTCGTAGTTTCCGTAGCCAAACAATACCAAAATCAAGGGCTGAGCTTACCCGATCTTATCAACGAAGGGAATCTGGGACTGATTAAAGCTGCAGAGAAGTTCGACGAAACCAGAGGTTTTAAATTTATCAGTTATGCGGTATGGTGGATTCGCCAGTCCATATTGCAGGCATTAGCAGAACAATCGCGTATCGTACGCCTTCCACTCAATCAAGTAGGCTCGCTAAACAAAATTAGCAAAGCCTTTTCTAAATTTGAACAGGAAAACGAACGCAAGCCATCAGCTGAAGAGCTAGCCGAGCAACTGGACATACCGGTAGATAAAATTGCAGACTCGCTAAAGGTTTCGGGACGCCATATCTCAATGGATGCACCTTTTGTAGAAGGTGAAGACAACAGCTTACTGGATGTACTTGTAAACGACGATGCGCCGATTGCTGACCGTACGTTGATAAATGAATCGCTCCAACAGGAGATCGAACGTGCTTTATCGACATTGACGGAAAGAGAAAGCGAGATTATCAAGATGTTCTTCGGAATAGGGTATCAGGAAATGACCCTCGAAGAGATCGGAGATAAATTCCAGCTTACACGTGAACGTGTTCGTCAGATTAAGGAAAAAGCAATCAAGCGTCTGCGCCAAAATTCACGAAGCAAATTACTAAAAAGCTACTTGGGGTAACAGAACCTGTTTCATTCAAGTTAAAATGATAAAGAGAACCGGATTTCGGTTCTCTTTTTTTCATTGTTTCTTATTCTAAATATTGCTTCACCGTATCCCTTAATACATCCGAATATTTATATATATCATCCAACGATTCAATCGGATTTTTTATTTCTTTTTTCTCCTTATCAAAAGTAGCAATATATTTTTTATTTCCATTTAAATATAAGCGACAGATAGGCTTTCTGTTATTATCATCAAAGAAAATTGCAAAATAGCTCATTGCATCTCTATAAGCTATACGAGAAATATCCACAACTTCCCTTAGAATAGCCTTAACAACCAAAAAGCCCTCTAACTCTTCTCCTGTTGTAATAATTCCATCATTTTTGTCATCATCTTTATTTTCTACCTCACTACCCTTCAGCTCACTTTCAGATGCTTCACTTTTAAGTGCAGATTTCAGTCTATCAGATATAGTATCACTTATCAATCCTGATATTGAGCGCTTCACTAATGAGGTAAATTGCTCCAGCAATTTGGGAGTTATCATTCCATCATAAACCTGTTTCGCAAATAACTTAACGAATTCCGGACTAGGATTTGCAAACTCTTGATTTATAATATTTTTAAGTTCGCTCGTATATTTCAATTCATTCGCTGAACTCAAGATATTTTCAATATCAAAATATGCCTTGTGGAATTTCTTCAATTCTTCAATTTGACTAGTTTTATAATCTAATAAATTAAATTCAAGGAATGGTTTTTCATCCATTTTATTAGGAACAACCAGATCTGTATAAAATTTATATATTATACCATTTGTGAGAATTCCAAACTTAGCATTAGAAACATGATAATATCTCAAAAGTTGATTATCGTGGAGATTTAGATCTTGTTTCCAATGTTTACATTCAATCAAAATAATAGGCTTATTATCTCTGAATATAGCATAGTCAATTTTTTCACCTTTCTTTATTCCAATATCACATGTAAATTCAGGCATTACTTCCATCGGATTAAACACATCATAGCCCATAGCCTGCAAAAAAGGCATAATAAGAGCATTTTTTGTGGCTTCTTCTGTTTGAAGATTATCTTTCAATTTATCAATTCTTTCTGATAATTGTTTTATTACATCCTTAAAGTCCATGATATTCATATTTAGGTTTTTAACAAAGTTATAAACGTTTTTAACAAAAACAAATCTTTTGAACAGAAATGTCAAACAGCATTTTGAAAAAGACGTAATACAATAGTAGTCAGAAATATAAGAAGGTATACTTTTTACTAACTATGTCTATAAATAAGAAATCACACGTTCTAAATTAAGTTTTTTTTAAAACTTAATTTTAATAAGAAAATTCTAAAAACTATTTCTCACATGACAGTTTCGCCCCTCCCTCCGAATAGTTTTTTACCCCTTTCAAATATCTACCAAACACATAATTTTGTCAAAAAAAAGATAGAAGCTAAACTTTTTATTACTAACTTGCGTTCAAACTAAATACGAACTTCTTAAAAACAATACAAAATGGGAAAATTTGAAATCAAAAAAAGAAAAAACGGGGAATTCCAATTTGATCTTAAAGCAAGCAATGGTCAGGTGATTTTGACCAGTGAAGGATATACCACAAAAGAGAATTGCAAAAACGGTATCGAATCTGTTAAGAAAAACAGCCAGGTAGACGCTCGTTTCGATAAACTGGAAGCAAAAAACGGTAAGCCATACTTTAATCTGAAAGCTACAAACGGACAGATTATTGGTACAAGTGAAATGTACGAAAGTGTTGCCAGCCGCGATAATGGAATTGCTTCTGTTAAGAAAAACGCTCCTGATGCAGATGTTGTAGATCTTACTGTGGAGAAAAAATAAGAACAGAAATATAAAGAAAATTCAGCGAAGACTCAGAAATGGGTCTTCGCTTTTTTTATGTATTTACTACAATTTTATCTATACATAGCTGATAGAGTTCAGCACTACAATTTGCAACAAGTAAAAAAAGTAATAGAAAATAAAAATAGTGCAAAAGCATTACATTGACTCCGCTTCGCTCTGTCGAACGTTGTTTCATTACTTTTTAGTTAAAATTGATCGACCTGTCATACTGAGCTACGAAGCATTTCTTGTGTCAAAAGAAATTCTTCCCTCTGGTCAGAGTGACAAAGAGGAAAAAAGTAATGAAGAATAAAAACAAGGGAAATCTATTACTTTCATTACATTTTAGTTAAAATTTTAATTGCATCTAATATTATAAATTGATAACTGAAGATAAAACAGCTGATATTAAATGATATAACAAACAAGAGTAAATTTTTAATAAATTTTTCTTTCTTTTATTTTTGTTGATTAAAATATTTTATCATACTTTTGCTTTTAAATAAATCAAAAAGATACAATCCTATCCATTTTCTAATCAAAAAGTACATTTAAAATAGTTTTTAACAACTTTAAATATTTTGATTATGAAGATTCATCCTTTAAGTAAAAGTGTTTGTTTGGTTATCTTATTATTCGGTCTGCTTCCGGCGATGTCAACCAAAGCCCAGAAAGGCATTGACGTCGATTTCGGAGCAGACCTTGTTAGCTCCTATGTATGGCGGGGTTACAAACAGGCCGGAGCGAGTGTACAACCGGGCATCAGTGCCAGTGTCAGCGGATTTACACTTGGCGCATGGGGTTCGACAGATATTTCCAGCTCAGGTGCTAAAGAAGTCGACTTTTACGCATCGTACGAAAACAGCGGGTTCAAAGCAATGGTGACCGATTACTGGTGGGACGGCGAAGGTGCATATCGCTATTTCAGCAGTCCGAATGAGGGTTACAACGGTCATTATCTGGAAGCCACACTGGGTTACACACTACCCGAATCTTTCCCACTAAGCATTACATGGAATACCTTTGTATTGGGAAAAGGCAACAAAAAGGCCGACGGAGACAACTCCTACTCTACTTATGTAGAACTTGCCTATCCATTCTCGGTGAAAGGCGTCGATATGGGAATAGCGGCAGGCTTCACCCCTTGGGAAAGCGCAGTGTATGGGTCTACAGGTTTCAACTTCACATCAGTTACTTTACACGCATCCAAAAGTATCAAGATCACCGATTCGTTCTCATTACCTGTATTCGCCAATGTAATATGCAACCCGCACAGAGAGGATATCCATTTTGTATTCGGCATATCAATCAAGTAATCCTATAATATTTATCAATATGAAGAAAATTGAAGCAATCATCCGTAAATCGAAGTTCAATGAGGTACGCAGTGCCCTACACGAAGCCGATATAGACTTTCTGTCATGGTGGGACGTAAAGGGACAGGGCAGTGCCCGACAAGGGTTAATATTCAGAGGGATAGCTTATGACGTAAATGCTATCGACCGTATTTACATATCGTTTGTGGTAAGAAACATCAATGTGGAGAAATCCATAGATGCCATTTTGAGAGCAGCATACACCGGCGAGAGCGGAGACGGACGGATATTCGTATCCAGCATAGAGCAATCTATACGCATCCGTACAGGTGATCATGGCGACGAATCGTTATACGACAAAGAGGAAGAAGAGAAGTAAAGATGAGGTTAATCAGGTAAAAAACAAAAGTATATGAAACGCATATTATTCAAATATATCACAGTATTATTACTCATATCGATAGCTATACCTACAGCCGTGATGGCTCAGGACTCGCTAGCGACAACAACTGAAACTATTCAGGTTACAACAGTGGCTCCCGTAGCTGAAGAAATTGCTATAGTGAACGATACTCCGTCCCTGAATTCAGGAAATACAGCATGGATTATTGTAGCTACTATATTGGTAATGCTAATGACAGTTCCCGGACTTGCTCTATTCTACGGGGGACTGGTACGCCAGAAGAATGTACTAAGCATCATTATGCAATGCCTTATCATTACCGGAGTAATCAGTATCCTGTGGATTGCATTCGGATACAGTTGGGTATTCGGTACTGCCTTCATGGATTCCGGTAGCGCACTGGGGGCTGTAATAGGAGGATTCGACAAAGTATTCCTAAAAAGCCTAACGTTGGAGACGTATATGGACGGGCCGGGCATACCCGAAATCCTGTTCGCTTTGTTCCAATGTATGTTTGCTGTTATCACACCGGCCCTGATCATCGGTGCCTTTGCCGAAAGGATCAAATTCTCCGGATTCCTTGTCTTCACTATACTATGGGCTATCGTTGTGTACAACCCGATGGCACACTGGGTATGGGGTGGCGGCTGGCTGATGCAAATGGGAGCTATCGACTTTGCCGGCGGTACTGTAGTACATATTAATGCCGGTATTTCAGCTCTGGTAATGGCTATCATGCTTGGACGCCGTAAAGGCTTTAAGACAATAGGTCACCCTTTCACCCCTCACAACATTCCGTTCGTATTCATAGGTACGGCCCTGCTATGGCTGGGCTGGTTCGGATTCAATGCCGGAAGCGGTCTTGCGGCAGATGGTCTTGCGGCAAATGCTTTTCTGGTTACGCACCTGGCAACCTGTGTAGCTGCTGTAGTATGGATGAGCATTGAATGGATCATGTATAAAAAGCCGACTATTGTAGGTTTCTGTACAGGAGCTGTGGCCGGACTGGTAGCGATTACTCCTGCTGCCGGAACAGTAGATGTACTCGGCGCATTCGCCATCGGAGGAATCTCGGCTCTGGTATGCTTCTGGATGGTAGCTTACGTAAAATCAAAACTGAAATATGACGACTCACTCGACGCATTCGGTGTACATGGTGTAGGCGGTATAGTCGGTTCTATACTGACCGGAGTGTTTGCAACACAGTCCATTACTGGTGCCGAAGGTGTACAGGGTGCACTATACGGAGACTGGAACCAATTATGGATACAAGTAGTGGCTACAGTGGCTTCTGTAGCATACAGTGCAATATTAACATTCATCCTGTTCTTTATTGTTAATAAGACAATCGGCTTAAGAGTGTCTAAAGAAGATGAATCTGTTGGTCTTGATATCTCCCAGCATGGAGAAATCGCTTATAGCGAGGACGAATAAAGGTTCAACTATACTATTGAAAACACACAACCGGAAAGTGGGGGCATATTGTCCTCACTTTTCATTATGTAAATACTGTGGGATCATTTATATAGAAGAAAGATACACAGCTGCTTACCCATATCGGGCAGTTGTTTAGCCCATTGCTTTACAGTCAGTGTCTTTATATACTCGTTGTCACAGGTAATATTCATAGCGATACAAAACTTCGTAGCCGGATTACAGTGTTTGAGGATATCCTCTGCCAGCTTCTGATTACGGTATGGTGTTTCTATAAATATCTGAGTCTGATGATCGTGATAGATAAAGTGCTCCAACTGTTTCAACTTCTTCACCCTGTCGGCACTATCTACCGGAAGATATCCTTGAAAAGCAAAACTCTGCCCATTAAAACCCGATGCCATAAGCGACAATAATATAGAAGAAGGCCCTACCAATGGCACTACCTTATAGTCTCTACGCTGTGCTATGGCAACAATATCACTCCCCGGATCGGCAATAGCCGGACAACCGGCTTCGGATATAATGCCGACACTAAAACCCTTTTCGATAGGAGCCAGATAACTCTCTAGTTGTGTATGATCAGTATGCTTATTCAGCTCGAAGAATGTAAGCTCGTCTATATTGATCGTACTATCAACCCTCTTCAGAAAGCGTCGTGCCGAACGAATATTCTCTACTATATAATATTTTATCCGGAGAATGATCTCCTTATTGTATGCGGGTAATACCTGCTCAACAGTGGTTTCGCCCAATGTCACCGGAATAAGGTATAGAGATGGTTGCATATAGTCAGTCTTTTCTTTTAAATAAGTAATAGGCCTTTGACTCCTGATCTTTGAAGCTGTCTACTACTTCATAGTTTTGATACAAAAGCGGTAATCCGAAGAAGTAATCGAAGTTTAGCGATGCTTCAGACAGAATAACGAACTGTACTCTCTCCTGTCTGATATATTCCTCTTGCTCATTTCTCATTTCGGGGAAAACCGAATAGTTCAGATTCGGAGATACAAAGTACTTAACTGATGGTACTATACCTGTCTCCGTAAATACTGTATTCCCCAGATCGAGACCAAGATTGAGCAATGACGGATCTTTCTCTTTCTTTATAATTGCACTGAAACGGGAAACACCGTTGTCCGGCTGTTCTGTCCTCAATTCATCAAAAGTATATCCGAACAGGTTAATCTGTTTAATACCTATATAGAAGGTTATCAGTGCAATGATGGGATAAAGATACCACGAAGATCCCAACCTTATATATCTGCAAATGAACAGGCAGCCCAATAGAGCATACACGAAGAACGGTATTGTATAATACGGTATATTCTTTACTGATATGTATACAGCGGCATATAAGGAGAGAAACGACAATACAATAGCTATTCCTCCCAACCTATTCTTAACCTGCATAAAAGGAAAGACAAAAGCCCCGATAAGCATAATGATAAACACCAGAGAACCGAACCGGATAGATTGATAAAATGTGGAGTATAGCCGCTCTATAATCTGTCCTATAGTACCCGGATTTGAATATGACTTGTTCAATACGACATACACATGCCAAGCTTCACCCAATGCCCCGTTCAATGCGAAATATAATACTAAAGGCAGTGTAACAATCAAGATACCCAATAGTAAAGCACCCAGATTCTTTAACAATCCCCGATAGTCTTTATTTAGTATAATATTGACAAATACCGCAGCCAAAGGGAAAACCCAAAAGACAACCAGATTGCTCTTTATAAACAGCACTACTGCCAACATTACTCCATGCACAACCATATAAGCCGGGTTATGTCCTTCCACTTTTTGATTGTCGAAATAAAGAAGGAATAAGTACAGACTGATGCATTCCGCAGCAAGTACAAACTCTTCCGCAGAGCCGCCTGTTGCCGTATATGACAACATCAGCGAGGGTAGCAATACTGCAACAAGAAAAGCATACACTTTATCCAGATAGATACGTCCGATAAGATATGCAAAACTCACAATCAGTACCCACATTATTCCCTGAATGAAGTACATTCCCAAAAAGGAAGTATTCGAGATCAGATAACCTATACCGTATATAAAGAAAATAAGAGGCCCTTTGTGATCGAATGTATCGGCATAAGGAACTTTTCCGTTGAAGATACCTTTCCCAATATTAAAATACAGATTCACATCAGCCCATTCGTTGATAGGATATAGTGGAGACATCTTAGAGCAAAAGAATAGCAGCAAAAAGATATAAGCAAAAAGAAAGATAAAAATAAACTTATCCTCCAGAATCTTATTCTTAATTGTACTATTAATCAGCATATATTCCTTTTTTTAGTCTCTTCTCTTACATTAAAGTTCGTAAAGATAATACTATGATTTGGCTCTGGCAATTACTATTTCAAAGATCACTTTTATTTTTATTCTGTCGATGATGTTGACTGATCACTGTTAACTGAATATATCCTATAGATAAACTCATTTATTCTTCTTCACAGATTTACTCAATTTGACTTATGGATATAACACAGCACTTTATAATTTACCTTACCTTTGTATTCTCTAAAACAATGACGCATGACCGATTTACCTGTTGACTTTATAGCACGTACAAAGCCTTTACTGAAAACTGACTGGGACAAATTCGTTACAGCATTAACTACCGATGCGCCCACTAGCATTCGTCTGAATAAGGTAAAAAGCAACGACTATAAACCAGATGCTGAAAGCGTTTTATGGTGCGATGCCGGGTACTATCTCGACAAACGTCCTCAATTCACTTTCGATCCGCTATTTCATGCCGGATGCTACTATGTACAGGAAGCTTCATCCATGTTTATCGGACAAGCTCTAAGTCAATACATATCCGGCGATGTAAAAGTATTGGATCTCTGCGCGGCTCCCGGTGGCAAGTCAACACTGATAGCAGATATCATAAGCGAAAATAGCCTGCTTATTTCTAACGAGGTAATCCGTTCCCGCGCTCATATTCTGGCCGAGAACATCACCAAATGGGGTAAACCGAATACTATTGTCACAAACAATGATCCTGCACAGATGGGCAAACTCGGCAGCTTCTTCGACATTATATTGGTCGATGCACCATGCTCCGGAGAAGGTATGTTCCGCAAAGATGAAGGAGCAATAGCCGAATGGTCTGTAGACAATGTAAAACTCTGCAAAGAACGCCAGCAACGCATTCTGGCCGATATATGGCCTGCATTGAAACCCGGCGGATTGCTCTTATACAGCACCTGCACATATAATCTGGAAGAGAACGAGCAGAATGTACAATGGATAAGAGACGAACTACAAGCCGAAGTACTTCCTGTAGCCACGAAGGATGAATGGAATATAAGTCCCTCTTTTGCAGACGACATACACGCATACCGCTTCTTTCCTCATAAGACTAAGGGTGAAGGCTTCTTCTTCGCTTTACTGAGAAAGACCGGTACAGAGCAGGAAGACAGTACCAACTTTAAGAAGGTAAAGAACAATAAAGAGCAGAAGATGAAGGTCAAACTCGATGCTCATTATCAGGACTATATCAGAGATAAAGACAACTATACATTCTACCCAAAAGGTGAGGCATGGCACGCTTTTCCATCTGCACTATATAACGATTTGCTTCTCGTACAATCCCAACTCAGTATCGTATCAATGGGTATATGTCTGGGTGAGTTTAAAGGCAGAGACTTCATACCGAGTCAATCATTGGCTATGAGTGACAACCTGAATATCAAGGCATTCAACCCTACCGTAATAGACTGGAACACAGCCATATCTTATCTGCGTAAGGAAGCTCTTACTTTAGTCGACCAGCCAAAAGGGTATATACTGCTGATATATAACAACATACCTCTAGGATTTGTAAAAAACATAGGGAATAGGGCAAATAATCTCTATCCTCAGGAGTGGCGGATTCGCTCGGCGAATATTCCTGATAAAGCTGTGGAAGTTTTACAATAAGAAGATTTACCGTTTCGACTTCAAGGTCTTAGCAATAACCTTTGCCTGCTTATACAGATCATCATTATTAAAGATTATAGCCGAATACGATATTGTCACTTTATTGTCGCCTACTATAAGCAAATACAACTTTAATGGCTTATCCTGATAAGTTCCGTCAAAAGAGATTTCATAACCCTGCATACCGTTTATCGTGATCTCTTTCCTAGCCACTTCCGATTTAATACCAATACCTGATCTGGGATATCTTGACAGGATGTCTTCTGCGAACTCTACTTTCTTCTCGTAAGTAGTAGCAGGCAAAGACGACACTTGAATCTGATCGAGAAAAGGATCGCTCATAATATCACCTTTTCCATCTATGGTATATTGAAATATAGACGATGTGTGCCGGTTAAATTTAAATCGGGAGCCGGATAAATCAATTTCAAAATTCGACAATGGGGTATAATCTACCTTTGCTTCCTTATCCACATATATTGTTTGTATAGCCTGCACCATCTGATCCCTCGATTTCTTATCACTCCGTATCATTTCGCAGGCAACCATTACACTAAAATCATTATCACCGAAGAACAATGCTATCTGATCCAATCCCGGTGTACTCTCTGCACCATAGATAATAAAGGCATCATAATCTCCCAGTTTAAATTCTTTGCGGTAATATGGAAGAGCACCCATATTTTGAAGATTATCAAAAACTTCAACAACATCCGGCTTTCGCTCATAGTAACTAACACCGAAGCTTTCTACAAACTGAAAATAAACATCATCGCTCTTTTGCAAGCGTATCATCTCAGGCATAAGTGTAAACCCCTCGGGAATGGCAATAAACAAGTGGGTACCGGGCAACTGTATTTGTTTACCATCTTTCACAATCTCCACCTTATCGGGAATATTCAGATGCTGTCCGTCCGAAGCTGTTGTCTCTATAGAAGGCGTAGTATTTGTACTATTCTGCTGCTTATTATTACAGCTAAACAGAGTAACAAAAAGAGCAATTATGATTATGATTTTCAGAGTCGTGCTATTCATGGCTTTATCTTATCTATCCTTTTACAAAACCTAAAGCACGTCCCACCTTACTAAACGCACGAAATCCGTTATATATCCACTTCTTAGACTTCATAATATCTGTCACAAAGCCGTTCTGATCGAGATAATACAAACGGATAAGTTTTTGCGTCAGTTGCTCCGAAAGCAGTTCACGACACACCTGTAACTTCTCTTTGTAAATAATCTCTCCTCCTACCTGCGTACTGAAACCTTCCATGTTGTAAACAACGATGAATACATCTACATAACGCACAGGTAGCTGGTCGATAGCTATTCCCTGATAAAAAAGTTTCCAGTCGGATATTACTTTTAGCTCCTCGCTATACAAACCGTATTTTTCAAAGTTAGAGCGATGAATAAAAAACGCCTGATGGCAAAGGAATCCGGCAAAAAGATCATATATAGAGAAACGCCAGTCACGCCCTTTGTACGAAGTATCGGGAGTAAGTTTCCCCTCCTGTTCCATATAGAAACTACCGCAGACAAAAGCTTCGTGCGGGTCCCCTTCAAATATCTTTTCCAGCACATCATTTGCATAAAGTGCATCACCCGAATTGAGAAAGTAAAGATATTCCCCTTTAGCCTGACGAATGCCTTTATTCATAGCATTGTATATACCGCTATCTTTTTCGCTCACCCAATAGGCTACCTTGTCTTTGTTTTCCTCTATCAACTCCACACTGCCGTCTGTGGACTTTCCGTCGATTATTATAAATTCATAATCGGTGAAGGTCTGCGACAGAACACTGTCCATTGTCTTTTTCAGACCGGCCTTGTCGTTGAGGTTTATCGTGATAATGGATAGTTTCATCTTAGTTTATAAGTTATTAGAACCCTAGTTTACTAGTTACTAGTACACTCCTTCTATTTTCTTCTCGATTCTATTAAAAAAGGCTTCACTGCTACCAGCTTCTGATATAACATCAGCATAGCAGCCGCCTTACGTAGGCTATAACCTTTAGCATAATATATCTGCACTTTGTACATTCGCTTTATACGTTCTATTATTGCCTTGCGGAACCCGCGATGTGTATATTTATCGAATTCGTGCAGCAAATATACCATCCATGCTGTCTGGTTCAGAGGCTTCAGTGTCGACGACATACCACCCAGATGCTGCCTGTAGACAGCCATATATTCAGGCAGGAACTTTATTTTTCCCGACAATGAAACGATCAGCTGCAACGCAAAGTCTCCGTTCTTTACTGTATAATACCAATCGGGTGTTTTATGTGCATCCTTGCGGAAAAATATAGAAGCCGTAAGCAAGCCCCAGTCTTTCTTGATAAGGTCTTCGGTAGTCAACACATCACGCTCCATTTCTATATTCTCGTCCAATACACCACACATGAGTGTATGCACTTTATGAGAACACATTGCAAAATCGGGATTGGCTTCCATAAAGTCGACCTGCTTTTGCAGTTTATACGGGTCTGTCCAGTAATCGTCACCATCGCACAGGGCGATATATTTTCCCTGTCCGCTCTCAATATTGTTTATCCAGTTGAGCATCATGCCCTGATTAGGATCATTTAACCTCAGGCGGATAATATCAGGATATTTTTTCTGATACTCGATACAAATGGCACGGGTATTGTCGGTACTGAGGTCTTCCCCGATAACCAGTTCAAAAGGGAAAGTTGTCTTCTGCGAAACAACACCTTCTATTGCTTCCGCTATAAATTTCTCATGATTGTACGTAATCATAGAAACCGAAACCATTATATCTTTTTCTTCCGTCATTCTGTATTACAGATAATTACCATCACATCTTAACTAAAATGTAACAAAGGTAACGTTTTTGCTTCATTTTCGTTCGTTGTTACTTTCGCCCTGTAGTACAGGATGTCTGATTGTATTAGTTGCCACGCCTTTTAAGGCGTGGATAGGAGTTGTAAAGAAAACGACTTTAGTCAAAGTATTCGGCTAAAGCCTTTCGTTTATTGTCCTAATTTTATCCTCCAGCTAAAGCAGGAGGCAACTATAATTTTAACTAAAAAGTAACGAAACAACGTTCGACATAGCGAAGCGGAGTCAATGTAATGCTTTTGCACTATTTTTATTTTCTATTACTTTTTTCATCTATCATTAAAACGATGTTCTTGTATATAGATAAATTAACAGAGAAAATATGCAGTTCATCCATATATCACATCTATGATGTATCTACTGTTTTGTTAGTCTTTTTTCATAGCATACGCTACTTGAGACATTTATATAAGGTTCATAATTCGCAATTTTTTTATACCCTTGCTTTTCATAAAGTTTTATGGCTTCGGGCAACTGTGTCCCTGTTTCCAGTACTGTTCTTTGATAGCCAAGTTCTTTACTCCATTTTTCCAGTTCCTGTATTATTGATGTAGCGATGCCGGATCTTCGTTTATCATTGAGTACAAACATTCTTTTTATCTCCATAGTATCGCTTGAAAATGTTCTGATTGCTCCACATCCAACAGGGGTATTCTCCTCATATACGACAAGAACATGTTTTATTGTTTCAATATTATTGTATTGCTTACAAACTTCATGAGCCGCCTTATCTGATTGAGTGAGATAAATATCAAGCAACCGGATTAGCTGCCGGAAATCTTTGTTTTCAGAGTTTGTTCTTTCAATTCTGACCATCACATCGTTACAGTTTGTTTATCACTTCCACTATCCTTTTCATATCTTCCTCGTCGTAGCGATGATCGCAAGGCAGTGGCAACAGATAATTCACAATTTTATATTCAGCCGAATCTTTTTCAACCAAATCTAAGGTCGCTTTCCAGTAAGTGGAAACGTATATTTTGTTTTCGATCAATTTCTTTCTCAGGTTCGCATCTTCCGAATAGAACATATAGCTCAGCGGACAGGTATCTGCCGGAAAGTCATCGAATTCATACTTATTATCTTCACCTAAAACGGAATGCAAATATTGGAAATTCCTGACTTGTCTTTCTTTCAGGTTATCATAGTCAATGCTTTTCAGCAATGCTTCTCCCAGATTCGACATCTTTTTGATCGGCTGATTAATCAGTCCTGCACAATAATCGAGGTAATCCTGATAAGCAGCATTTGCCGTACCATACTCGATACGCTTCATCAGGTGTGTCATGTGCGGAATTGCCATATCCTGCTCAAGTTCTTCATCGAGCAATGTATCGGTATACAGGTAAGCTCCATCGGGCAACCCGAAGAATTTACGCGGCGAATAAATAGTGTCGATGCCTTCGTATGGTTTTGAAAAAAACGCATGTGTATTATCTACAATCAGCTGTTTGCCAAATCGTTTTACTAGTTTTTCAACTGTATTACATTTTATCCCGTAAATATCAGAATAAAAGAAAACCTCTCCGTCCTTTAATTCTTTATCGAATATAGGATCAATCCTGAAATCGACTGAGTAGAATTCATATTCTATCCCCAGTTTCTCCATTGGTTCCCATATTACTTCCGAATCGAGGTACGGAATGTATATCTTTTTATACTTCTTCGCTCTAAGAATATATTCAAGACAATTACGGGCAGTATTCAGATGTATAGCCCCTTTATGATAATGCTCTCCTTTACGGAGTTGAAGTTCAAAAAATCCGCCTATTTCTTTCATGTTTTCAGTGTTTTCTGCCTATTCTGCAGCATTATCAAAGCTTTACCTGCTCTGACCTCCCGTGTAGCCGGCTGCTTAGCACCGCCAACCCAATCGCAATATCCACGTTTATATCCATCAGTTAATCCATCAAAAAATGTTTTCGCTTCTGCATCTTGTTCTAGGATATTGATTAATTCCTCCGGTACTATAACTTCACCTTTGCTTCTTTCCATATCTATCAACTGATTAACTTATAGTTACCCAACATATCTTTTATCTCATCCACCGAATTAAACATCATCACATCCAATATAGACAACCATGCCACAAACTCGCTGGCATATTGCTTATACTCTATCGGGTTAGTAGATACGAAATATAGGTTTATATTTTCATTCTTAAAGTCTTCAACATTATAAAGCTCCTGCCCGCCGATGGCATTATAATAGTCAGTGGCTCCCAATTCTTTACAAATGGCAATAACCTTATCCTGCCCCTTCAAAGAATGGTCTATATCGAGAGTAGAAGAAACTATTATTTCGGTCTTTATATCCAGATAATTGCATACCTGCTTTACCGAATTGTATACATAACCGAACAAATTAGTGTCCTCATAGTTTACAATCTCTTCTATTAAAGGCATTACCTCACCGAAATGAGGAGCTTTGCGATAAGATTCACGTATCTGATTCAATAACTTTTTCCTGTCGAATCCGGCTGAGACTACACGGTCTCTTATATCCAGATAGTCGGAATCTTTCTCTACCGACACGCTTATAAGTAAATCTTTTCCGTTTTGTAAAATGCGGTTACGGTTGATCCAGCCTTTTTTAGTGTATTGTATATTGTCATATATCACATATTTGTCAACTGCATTCAGCAACTGAAAATAGCCGATATACGGCAAAAAATAAGGCTGCATTATCCCCAGTTTCATTTCTCCCAAGGCTTATTCTTTATTAAGTCACAGATCTTCTTCACTTCCTCAAATTCCAGATTGGCATATATTGGCAGACAGATAATCTCTTTCGCTATCTGGGTAGCCACCGGCAAATTGGTTGCTGTAGCCGAAGGCAAGCCTCTATACGTAGGGAAGTCGCTGATAAGCGGATAGAAATAGCGGCGACCAAAAATATCGTATTCCTGCAATTTGAAATACAATTCATCGCGTGTCATACCATATTCCGCTGCATTAATACGCACCGGATAGTATGGATAGGTATGGTCTATCCCCTCGCCTACTGTCATTATAGTAGCTCCGCGAACATCGTGCAACAGACTGTCGTACAGCTTTGCCAGTTCGAGGCGTTTTGCAATATAACTGTCTACATACTTCAACTGCAACGAACCGTATGCTGCCTGCAATTCGTTCATTTTCGCATTGATTCCCGGCTCTATAACGGTAGTTTCGTTTCTGAACCCGAAGTTTTTGAGCAGATCTATACGTTGTTTGGTCTTTTCATCCTGACAAACGATTGCACCACCTTCTATAGTATTATACACCTTCGTGGCGTGGAAGCTCAGAATAGACAGATCGCCCCAGTTCATCACCGAATGTCCGTCTTTTTTCACGGCAAAGGCATGGGCTGCATCATAGATTACGCGTAACCCGTAAGTATCGGCAATGCGCTGTATCTCTTCCACATCGCACGGATTACCGTAAACGTGTACAGGCATAATAGCTGTAGTTTGCGGTGTGATAGCCGCTTCTATCTTTTTAGGGTCTATATTGTAATACTTGTCGTCTATATCTACAAATACAGGTCTGATATTGTTCCACCACAAAGAGTGAGTTGTAGCCACAAAACTAAATGGTGTAGTGATAACCTCACCTGTAATGCGCAATGCCTGCAAGGCGGTTATCAACGCCAGTGTTCCGTTAGAAAATACGGATATATGTTTTACACCAAGATACTCGGCCAGTTCCTTTTCAAACTGTTCGTGGAAAGGCCCGTTATTTGTCAGCCACTTGTTGTCCCATATCTTTTCCAAATAAGGAATAAACTCTTCCAATGGTGGAAGAGCCGGCTGTGTAACCATTAATTTCTTGCTCATATTTCTAAAATTACGAGTTACAAGTTACGAGTTACAAGCATTTATAACTCATAATTTATAACTTATCATTAGTTAACTGTTTTTCTATATATTCTTCTGATAAATTCCGGTGTGATATTCTTGATAAATCCTCTTAATGACTTATCTCCGTATAGCAATATCTCTAACCGTCGTTTATGCTTTGTGAATGTATCTGTATATTTATAATCGAAATACTTATCGTATTCATTTATCAGTTCTATTACCCGCAAACATTGAGCTTTTTCGTCCATTCGCGACCATTGTCCGTTGTCGTGTATACGGTATGCCGATGTTACATCTTTCAGATACAGTAACAGTCCGAATTGTCCCATATACATACCCAGCATCCAGTCAGCTATTTCCATATCGAATAGCTTCCGGTCGATCTCCCTGATAAGTTTTCCCCTGAAAACACAGCACGACAAGTTACCGATACGGTTACCCATAGCCAACTGCTCTGTTGTTATCGGTTCGTAATTCTTATCAGCCGTCCAATCGAATATCTCTTCCCTGTTCTGATCGGCAAACAAACGGATATGCCTGTTGTAGCTCATCGAAGCCTCAGGTAGTTGTTCGAGATGATCGACATGGTTTTGTATATGCGTTGGTTTTACCCAATAGTCGTCGCCCTCCATAATGACAACATAATCGCCATCACATGCGGCGAAAGCCTGTTGATAGTTGCGGACATAACCCAGATTTTGTGTTCGGGAAAGGAATGTAAACGTAAAAGGGGTTTTATCTTCATACTCCTTTATAATGTCTACTGTATTATCGGTAGAACAGTCGTCTGCTATTATGATTTCCACATCATGCGGTGTTTCCTGCATCAGAATACTTTCCAGTGTCTGACGAATATAGTTAGCATGATTGTATGTAATAAGTATAACGTTTATTTTCATAATAGTTTGTATCGGTGATTAATCCGCTTTGGAGAATATACTGTGATAAAGCTTTTTTAAGCCGTTGTACGGGGCAAAGAGTATACGTCCCAGACGATATTCTTTTGTATGATAATGCCAGCGCAACTCTTTTTGGTATGTTTCTGCTTCTATACGGTCTCTTACCGGATTGAAATATTCAAGGAACAAAGGTACATGATTCTTGAACATTTGTAAAAGCATTGCATCGTTTTTTTCGGTATGGCGGGCTATATCTGCCGAGCGCGATACCTCTTTGATACGATAGTAATAGTGATAATCGTGAAGTTTTACAACTTTATCGTCGGGACGGATAAGCGACAGGAAGAAATCCCAATCTTCTATACCGTCTACCATATTTGGATTATAGCCCCCCACCTCAAGAAAATCAGCCCTGCGGAATATAGCCGAGTTGAATATCTGATTTTCTGTCAGCATACCTTCAAATACAAATTCCGGATTGATCTTTTTTTCATTCACAATACCAAACAATATGGTATCGCTGTATATAAGTCTGATGGCCGGATCGCTTGTAAAGGCAGCAATAGCCTCACTAAAATAACGTGAGCCGATCTTATCATCGCCATCCAACGGAATAATGTATTCGCCTACAGCTTGTTTTACACCAAAGTTTCGGGTATCACAAACACCTGAATTTGTCTTGCTGAAATATTTGAAGCGACTGTCTTTTTCTACCCATTGTTTAGCCACTTCTTCCGTATTATCGGGTGAACCGTCATTCACTATAATACACTCCCAGTGCGGATAGTCCTGATCGAGAACAGACTGCAAAGCCTCAGGCAAATATATTGCCTGATTGTAGCAAGGTACTATGACAGATATGATAGGATTCATCTCAGTATAATTTATAATTTAAGCCATCTTAGCAAGCCTATCTTTTTCAGATATCTGACGCTTACCGATGTCTTTAATTTATACAATTCATTTTTCTTCTCGCGCCACTCCTGATAAAGGCTATAATATAACGGATAATTCTTTTCGATATGCCGCCTTTTCTCCTCCCAAAGCAGGTTGTAATTCTCGGATAGAGAACTCAGCCCATCCAGAAAGTAGACAGAGAAGCAATCATTCACATGCTTATAGGTATATCCTTTCATACAAACGGCATCTACAGAGAAAGCCCAGTCGGCACCGATCTTCATACTTTCATCATATCCGCCATACTCCAACAACGTTTCCTTCTTTATGAAAGAAGCCTGATGAGGCAATGAGCGTTCTGCAAAGAATTTGAAATCGAGCTTATCGGGGTATATATCACCAAAATGTTCAAGTGCATCGGAATAAGCCATTTCTATATTGAAATAGATCACATCCTCGCCATTCAGATATGCCAGTATTTCATCGAAGCTTATATCTTGTTTCAGTATATCGCCGCTATTGATGAACAGCAGATAGTCACCTTTGGCTTGCTTCATCCCTTTATTCATAGCATTGAAGATACCTTTGTCGGGTTCACTTATCCAATAGTCTATTTCGCCGGCATATTCTTTTATATGATCGACACTGCCATCGGAAGATCCTCCGTCTATAACAATATATTCAGCATTGGCAGAACGGTAAGGAATTATACTCTCTATGGTTTTCCTTAGTCCTGCTGCATTATTATAGTTTATGGTAACTACAGACAGCTTCATCTATTCAGTATCTCTTTGTACAGGTTAATATATTTTTCAACCTGCAATGTATCGGAAAAATGAGTTAAGGCATAATCCCTTATCTTTTCGCTATCAAAGATATATCTATTATTCAAGAAATCCTCGATTCCCTGTGCTAAAGGTGCACTTCCTATTGTGTTAATTAATACGCCATTCTCCCCGGTCTTTATATGTTCTGCCATCCCCCCGTTGGTAAAACTCATGACAGACGTACCGTTGGCAAACGACTCCAGCATTATATTCGGCAGATTATCTTCTTTTGATGGGATAATAACAAGATCGGCAGCAGAGTAATACGTATTCAGCTCGGATACCTCTGTAACCTTATCCGCATGTATATGCTTAATATCTTTTCTTACATGATCCGGATTTGATAAATGCCCTACCGACAACAAATTGAAATCAGTACGTTCAAGACTGTTTATTGTATCGAACAGCAATGAAAATCCTTTCTGTTCATTCTCTAATGATGCTCCGACCACTAGTATATTTTTCAGTCCGTTGTCTGCTCCTAGCTTCTTTCGGGCTTCTATCCTATTTTGTTCCGGATATTTTGAAAAATCGAGACCATTGGGTATAATATAATGCGGATACCGCCCTAATGCCGCGCTGGCTTCCGATTTTTGTTTCATCCAGTCTGACAGACAGACAACAGATATATTATCCTTTTTATTTATCGATCTTATTTTTGTTTCCAGAGTTTTTTCATCTAATCGACCATATGTATCAGCATTTTTAGCTTTATCGGAGTCGAAATGAAACATACCTCTGAATGGGTTTATATCGTGTAAAGTCCATATTATCGGCTGCTTTATATTCCTAAAGAATGTAGGATAATTGAGAAACTCGGCCACCCAATGCAAGTGAATTATATCTGCATCCTTTACTATTGGCAGTTCCTCAAGTCTGTATGATGTGGTGGCAAAAGTAGCTATTTCGTAATTGCGGGGATACTTATTAAGATTCACCCAATGATAATGTTCAGTATGTACATTATATTTCTTGCGAATACGGGTGATCAGGTCGCGGCTCGTAGTAGCTGTATGAATATTGTTATCCCGTGCAAAATCTGCATCGACAGGCAGCCGTTGCAACATTTCGGACTGAATATCCGAATGCTTCATCAGACTTTGGTGAAGTCGTAATGCCGCTATTGCAGCTCCTCCTCCCGTTACAGATGTAGATATATGGGTAATTTTCATTCGTTATCTTTTTTATCGAACCTATATCCATAGAAATGGTCAAAACCTAGCCTGAGTATCAGACTGTCAACTAATTTCGACTTATATAATTTATATCTGATATAGTTCAGGAACATCTGAGTTTTACGATATTCTTTCTTATCTATTATTCCTTTATCGAAATATGATTTATTTATCTTTCTCATTATTCCAATATTAGCCATCATATCTTCTTTTTCGACAATAGAATAATGTAATACGATAGCATTGTAAAGATCAAATAAGGATTTTATACATTCCTCTTTATCAGTGCGTGCAACAACACGAGGATATACCATATCGGTATACAGATCAAATCCGATCAGGGCATTGGCAATATTTCCCTTTTTACGAAAGAATCTGTAAGAACAATCCAGATATGAAGGATCATAGAACACCTCGAACTTTACATCTTCAACGAATAATGCACGGGTATGTAACTCAGGATCTTGCAAACGGGGAAACCGTTCATCAAACCCATTTAATTTCTCTTTCAGGAAACTGCTTTTCCATATCGGGCAGGTTATAGCCCAAGGCAAGCGGTAAGAAAGAAAGGAATACAGATAATTGTCAGATTCGTGAGTCAACAGTTTTCCTTTGAGTTCAACTTCTTCCGATATCATATCCATTTGGAATACACAGAAATCCAGATCAGTCTGTTGTTGCATTATTCGTATACGGTTCTCAAGGCAAAGAGGAAATAGAATGTCGTCGGCATCCAGAAATATAATAAAATCACCCTGCGACTTTTCTATTCCTATATTTCTACATGTACTTCCACCTTTAGGGTTCCTGCTTCTACTATAAAGTTTTATACGATTATCCTTTTTAAAATATTGCTCTACTATACTATAAGAAGTATCGGTAGACCCGTCATCTACAATAACAAGCTCCCAGTTGGAATAGGTCTGAACAAACAAACTCTCTATTGTCTGCGAAACATATTCTTCGGCATTGTATAGAGGAGTAACGATTGTAACAAGAGGATTCCCAACGGTTAATGACATTATAACTAGTTATTGGATAAAGAATGTATCATATTATTTAATTTCGCAATATGAATTTCCATACTGAAATTCTCAGCAATATTCGTTCTGCCTGCAAGTCCCAACTGCGATGCTTTTTCCTTATCATCCAGTAATTGAATCATGGCTTCAGCCATTCCGTCAACATCATGTTCTTCGACCAAGAGTCCGGTTTTTCCATTCAGTATAACATCCGGTATCCCGGCATGTTTGGTAGAAATAACCGGTAAACCAGCCGCAGAAGCTTCCAGTATCGCTACCGGCGTACCTTCCATATCTCCATTAGCAGGAGTTATGGAATGTTGAACATATGCTGTTACCTTTTCATAGTAAGATATAATCTCATCATGACTACATCTCCCCAAAAAGATAATATTTGATTTGAGATCAAAAAACTCCGAAAGATTTACACAAGCATCCATCAAAGGGCCTTCTCCCGCCATATAAAGCTTTGCGTCCGGATGTTTTTCAACAACCTTTTTCATTGCCAATATGGTATAATACGGAGCCTTCTTATCGACAAATCTTCCCATGAAAATAAATGATTTCTCAGAATAGGCCGGACGAACATCAAAAAACACATTCCCTGGCCCGTATGTTATATATTCGAGTTTCTCTTTCGGGCATCCGATAGAAAGCAGCCTGTTATACATAGCCTTAGATACAGCTACGGTTTTAGAAGCATACATAAACATTTCCTCATAGCGTTCTTTGTATTCTTTAAGAACACTATACATAGATGCGTCGTAACCATGAAAATTTACAATTAAAGGAATTCCAAGCGCCTTACATACCCGCGTTACAGCTGCACCTGTTTGACCATATTCTGCGTATACAACGTTAATATTCTGCTTTCGGAAAGAGTTATACAGGGCTTTTTCTTCATCGGTGAATTCCAACTCCTGCCTGAGAACATACTTTTTTATATAACGCCCCAGTCTTTCTTTTCTACTTAATCTAAGCCTAGCCTCTCCTTCCAAATAAACAGGTAAATGCCCTCCATAATAGAACTTTACATTTGCATCAAAATATTTTTTATGATTTTGAATAAATGTTTCAGAATAAGCATTCTGATTGGGAGATATAATGGCTAAGTTCATTTTAAAGTTGTTTTTTTGTTAAAAACCAGTTTCGGAATGCTATCTTCTGAAACTAAATATCCTCATAACGAGGATATCTATGTTTGACAACATTTCACTCTTAATATTACATATCAAGAGTTTTGTGATCTTATTTACGAAATATAACTGCCTTCCAATATAGCCTGTTTACCATCACGCATGGTCTTATAAGGAGTCCATAAGTTCGATGATATCACAGTTAAACTTGTTACATTTTCAACTTCATCACAATGATTTTCCTGCATAGTATTTATATAACTGGAGAATAGACGAACGGAATATGTTCCTCCCCTAAGCATCAGCTTAGGTATTTCCAATATAATAGATTTATCTTTATTTTCATTAAATGTAACTCCCATTTCATCCGATATAAACTGAAAAATACTATTCTGGTAATCATCTCTGATACTCAGATCCATTATCATATTCTCCATCTTAATATCTTCATCCTTCTCGTAATGAAGCTCTACTTTCAAATAATTTCCCGAGAAAACCTCCGAAACATCATTATTTTCTTCATCTAAGAAACGAATAGAAGTAAACCGAAACCGTCCACTACCCTTCCGGTCTTTCCGATCTTTAAGATCGACATATGTCGCATCCGTATTTTTCTTTAAATACTGCGAGATAGTATCATCAATTCCACCATTAAAGCTTACTTGTCCATTCTCCAGAAGTACACCTCTGTCGCACAGTTTCTTGATACTCGCCATATTATGGCTCACAAACAGTACCGTACGCCCTTCTCCGCGCGACACATCCTGCATTTTACCGATCGCCTTTTTCTGAAACTCAGCATCACCTACAGCCAAAACCTCATCTACTACAAGTATTTCAGGCTCCAGATGTGCAGCTATGGCAAAACCAAGACGTACTGTCATTCCCGACGAATAACGTTTGGCTGGAGTATCTATATATCTTTCTATACCGGCAAAATCGACTATTTCATCCAGTTTACTTGTTATCTCAGGCTTTGTCATCCCCATTATAGAGCCGTTCATATAAATATTTTCACGACCGGTAAGCTCGGGATGAAACCCTGTACCTACTTCCAGAAGAGATGCAATACGCCCTTTAGCTTTTATAGTACCGATAGTGGGTGATGTTACCCTTGACAATATCTTTAGCAATGTAGACTTTCCGGCTCCGTTTTTCCCGATGATACCTATTACTTCACCTTGTTTTACATCAAAAGTAATATCTCTCAATGCCCATACATACTTACTATCTCCTTTTACTGATCGGTCATTGACTTCTCCAACCCTCAGATATGGATCTTCTTTTCCTCTTACTGTATGCCACCATCTGTTAAGGTCATGACTTATAGTACCTGTACCTACTACACCCAGACGGTATTGTTTAGAGATGTTCTCAAATTTTATAGCTATATCTGACATAATTTTTCTTTTAGATTAGATATTATACAACATCAATAAACTTACGCTCGATCTTATTGAAGATCCAGATACCGATAATAGAAATAATCACAGCAAATATCAGGCTGTACATCACTCCAAACCATGAGAATTGCCCCGAACTGGTAAACGCATATCGCATAGCTTCTACCACAGGTGTCATCGGATTGTACTCTATTACCCACCTGAAATTACCCACTTTAGCCGGAATGGCCGAAAGCGGATACGCAATAGGGGTTGCATATATCCAGAGAGAGACAATAAACCCGAACAGGAATGTAAGGTCTCTGTATTTAGTTGTTAAAGAAGATATTACAATACCAATACCGAAACCCAGCATGGCTGTAATCAGAATCAATAAAGGAACCAACAATACCATCGTATTCGGCAATGCAACATCTCCCTTATAATAGAAATATATATAAACAGCCAAAAATAAGGCTACCTGTATTCCCAGTTTTACAAGGCTCGAAACCAATCCGGAAATAGGAACAACCAGACGGGGAAAATATACTTTACTGAACACATTTGCATTGGAACTGAATGTACCGGAAGAACGTCCCAAACATTCGGTAAAATAATTCCAGAGTATGAGACCTGAAAGATAGAAAACCGGCTGAGGAACACCGTCAGTAGCAATACCTGCAATACCACCGAAAACCAACATGTACATCACTGTAGTGAATATCGGTTGTATAACATACCACAACGGCCCCAGAACCGTTTGTTTATACATAGTTACAATATCACGGTGAATATACATCCTGATGAGATCCCTGTACTTCCATATCTCATCCAGATTTAAAGAAAAGTTACTGCTTCGGGGTTTTATGACAATATCCCAATGCTCTTTTTCGGATTCCATTTATAATAATTATTTTTTGGTTGTTTGTGCTTATTTTTCGACGTGCAAAGATAAACATTTTTCATAGATATTCAGCCAGAATAGCGCCATTAGTGCAGATATATTTGGTTAAAAACAAAAAACCTATATGGGAGTACTCCCATATAGGTCTAATCTTTCTTTTACTGTAATCTGTCGATTATTTCGCAGCAGCAGCAGCGATAGAATCAGCAACAGCCTGTACTTTAGCTAAAGAGTCTTGAAGAGCTTGTTCTTGAAGTTTTGCAGCTTCAGCTTCAGCAGCAGCTTTGATTGAATCTTCGATTCTTTGTTGTTCTACTTTAGGATCAACTTTGTTTCCACCACATGATGCGAAAGAAATTGCAACAACAGCAACAGCAAATAAAACTAATTTTTTCATTTTTCTTTTCTATTAAAACTTAAACGGTAAATGTATTTGAGTTATTTCTGATAACACGATGCAAAGATATACATATTATTCAGATGTTGTATAACACAATTATGTTTTTTTTAGTGTTTTTTTTCAGATTTTTTAGAAGAAGCTATCCCCCGATTATCTTTTGATGCATAAAACACTAATTATCATACAGATACCTTTTTATGCTTTTTTTAGGAGTTTTTTCAAACTCGCTTGGATATATCTGTATAGCAGATATATTTTCATAGTTTGAGAGCATCTTATTCAGGTTTTGCCTGTTCTGTTCCATTATAGCCGGGAGCATTTCCTGCTCTACATGGGCGGCATCCATCGTCTCATAGTCAGGATGCGTTAAGGCAACCAGCTTTCCATTACGTTCCACAACAAGGCTTTCAAGTACAAAAGGCATATTATTCAGCTTCGATTCTATCTCTTCAGGGAATATATTCTGTCCGCTAGGCCCCAGCAACATCGTCTTACTACGCCCACGTATAAATATACGGTAATCTTTGTCTATTGTACCCAAGTCACCCGTTCTGAGCCATCCATCTTCTGTGAAAGCTGCTTTAGTGGCTTCTTCGTTCTTATAATAGCCCATCATCACATTCTCGCCCCTTACCTGTATTTCACCAACCACATTGTAAGGATCTTCTGAGTCGATGCGTACTTCCATTATATTGTCCAGCACTTTTCCGCACGATGTAGGAATAAAGTCATAATTGTGATCGTAAGAAATAAGAGGCGCACACTCGGTCATACCATAACCTACTGTGAATGGAAATTTGATCTTATGCAAGAAAGCTTCCACTTCTCCATTCAGAGCAGCTCCTCCGATAATAACCTCGTGAAAATTACCGCCAAGCCCTTCCATCATGCCTTTTCTGATCTTGGCATATATCTGATCTCTTACAATCGGTATCTTCAACGCCATTTTAATGGCAGGTTTCTCTATCTTAGGTAATATAGACTTCTTGTATATTTTCTCTATAACCAATGGCACCGATATGATCAGATGTGGCTTTATCTCGGCAAAGGCTTCCGCCAGAATTTTCGGTGATGGGGCTTTTCCCAGCAATGTGGTATGAGAACCTTCCGTTAGCGAATAAAGGAACTCAAATGCACATCCGTAAGCATGAGCCAACGGCAGGAACGATACAATATTCTGTCCTCTGAAAAGCAGTTTCAGATAATGAGCGTGCGTTATATTTCCCGCCAAAGCGTTAGCCGAAAGCATTACTCCTTTGCTGAACCCTGTCGTTCCCGATGTATAATTGATCAGGACAAGCTCCGAGTTATCTACCTTCGCATACTTTATATCATCAGGGGTGAATCCATTCGGATATTTCTCTTTCATTTTATCATCCAAAGATTCTACTATCGACGATAGCTTCTCTCCTTTCTGTTCGTGCAAACAGGTAAAATTAAAACTGTTTGTAGAAAACACACCTCTGATAGCAGGCAGGTAATCTTCATCCAAAGATTCCCATATTTGTGTACTGGCAAACAAAAGCTTCGATTCGGAGTGGTTTACAATATGCTGAATACTATCTGCATGAAAGTCCTGTAAAATAGGAACAATGACTGCACCATATGTTACAACAGCCAGATATGTAACACACCAAGGAATATTATTTTTACCTATCAGTGCTATCTTATCCCCTTTCTTTACCTGAGCTTCGGACAGCAGGATATGTATACGTGCTATTTCGCGGGCAAGGTCTTTATAGTATAGTGTTTTCTTTTCTGAATAATCGGATAGTCCCTGTAAGTCCCAGTTATATTTAAAACTGTTTTCGTATAATTCTATTAGATTCTTATCAACCATATAATATTGCTCATTTTTGATGATTTTGTGCAAAAATAGAAAGTCTGTTCAGAATCTACAAGTATTTTATCGGTAAAGTTGTAACAATTATGTAATTTTGTACTCTTTTAGATTTCCCTTTCGTCAGAGGGAAATAGTATATAGTTCAATATTACTTATTTAGGTTTTTCTCAAAACAATGATAGATCATTCAATATTTGAAAATAAGAAGGCCGCCTACCTCACACTGGGCTGCAAGCTTAATTTCGCAGAAACATCAGCCATCGGCAAACAACTGTCTCAGGTAGGCGTGCGTAGAGCACGTGAAGGCGAGACTGCCGATATATGCGTTATAAACACCTGTTCGGTTACTGAATTCGCAGATAAGAAATGCCGTCAGGCCGTACGCAAGCTGATAAAGGAAAATCCCGGCGCATACGTTATCGTTACAGGATGCTACGCCCAGCTCAAGCCCGAAGATATATCGGGAATAAAAGGCGTGGACATTGTACTAGGCTCGGAGCAGAAACTGGACGTAGTCGCTTATCTCGACGAACTGAAAAAGAAAGACAAGGGAGTAATCCATACTTCCAAAACAGCCAAGATAAAATCATTCGTACCATCCTGTTCACAGGACGACCGCACTCGTTATTTCCTGAAAGTGCAGGACGGTTGCGACTATTTCTGTTCTTTCTGTACCATACCATTTGCTCGCGGACGCAGCCGCAACGGCTCTATCGACAGCATGGTGAAGCAGGCACAGGAAGTAGCAGCCAAAGGTGGAAAAGAAATCGTACTGACAGGTGTAAACATCGGCGATTTCGGCAGGACAACCGGAGAGACATTTATCGACCTGATAAAAGCGCTCGACAATGTAGAAGGAATCGAACGTTACCGCATATCGTCCATCGAGCCTAATTTGCTGACAGACGAGATCATCGAGTTTGTATCTACATCGAAACGATTTGCTCCACACTTTCATATACCATTGCAATCGGGTTCTGACGAAGTGTTGAGACTGATGCGCCGCAAATACGACACCGCACTCTTCCGCCACAAAGTGGAGAAGATAAAATCGGTGATGCCCGATGCCTTTATCGGTGTAGACGTCATAGTAGGCACACGTGGCGAAACTGACGAATACTTCGAGGAAGCCAGACTGTTTCTGGAAAGCCTCGATTTCTCACAACTGCATGTATTTACCTACTCAGAGCGCCCGAATACTCAGGCATTGAAAATAGATCACGAGGTAGACCCGAAAACAAAACATGTGCGCTGCAAAACCTTACTTGATTTGTCTGACCGAAAACTAGAAGCATTCTATCAGTCGCAACAAGGCACTGAACGGAAAGTGCTATTCGAGCATACACAGCACGATAATATAATGTACGGATTTACCGAGAATTACATAAAAGTAGAAACCCCGTTCCACGAAAATAAAGCCAATAAGATAAAAATAGTTACCTTAGGCACTTTCAACGGAATAAAATCAGCACTTGTAGAAGCTTAAGCAATGAACAAACTACTCTATTATATAATGTACGGTTGGATGTATTTACATGCATTGTTGCCATTCAGCGTACTATATATATTTTCAGATATACTCTACTTATTTGTATACAAGATCGCAGGATACCGGTTGAAAGTAGTCAGGCACAATCTGGCATTGTCTTTCCCTGAAAAAACAGACAAGGAAAGAAAGACCATTGAACGGGAGTTCTATCACCACTTCTGCGACTACTTTGTGGAAACGCTGAAACTGCTACACATCTCAGATGAAGAGATGAAGAAGCGAATGCAGTTTGAAAACGTAGACCAGATAAGAGACCTGATGAAAGACGGTAATTCCGTACTAATGTTTCTCGGTCATTACTGCAACTGGGAATGGATACCGTCCATCACTATGGATTTTCGCAACAAGGGAGACGAGAACAAAATATTAGGCCAGATATACAAGCCATTGCGCAGTAAAGCAGCTGACGACTTATTCCTCAAAATACGCAGCCGTTTCGGATCGCTGGGTATTCCCAAGAACGACACACTACGCATGATCGTAAAGCTCCGCCGCGAAAAGAAACAGGTACTCATCGGCTTCATGGCCGATCAGACCCCGTCTGTACCTAATATACATTACTGGACTAACTTCCTGAATCAAGATAGTGCCGTATTTACAGGTGTGGAGCGTATTGCCAAGCAAACAGGATATGCCGTGATCTATCTGGATATGGAGAAGGTCAAACGCGGACACTATAAAGCCACTGTTAGACTAGTCTCCGACAATCCGATTGCCGAACCGGAAAACAGCATTACCGAAACCTACATACAGGCCATGGAGAAAACAATACTCCGCCATCCGGCCTACTGGCTGTGGACACACAAACGCTGGAAAAGAACCCGCGAAGAGGTAGAACGGATACAACAACATCGCAAATGAGGAAAGTATCTGTTGTTATACTCAACTGGAACGGGAAGAAACTGCTCGAAGAATTTCTGCCGTCAGTTCTGCAATACACAACACATCCCGATGTGGAGATAGTAGTAGCCGATAATGGCTCTACCGACGATTCGCTTCTGTTTCTGGAGAATACATACCCTTCTGTTACACGCATTGTTCTTCCTCAAAATTATGGTTTCGCTGATGGTTACAACAAAGCACTGGAAGAGGTTAACGCTGAATATTTCGTACTGCTCAACTCTGATGTAGAAGTCACGAAAAACTGGCTGATGCCCATAATTGAGCATCTTGACACCCATAAGGACATTGCCGCCGCTCAGCCCAAAATACGCGCACAGCGCAACAAGCCTTATTTTGAATATGCCGGTGCATCGGGCGGATTCCTAGACAAATACGGATACCCGTTTTGCAGGGGAAGAATATTCCAACGCGTGGAAGAAGATCTTGCGCAATACGATGCCCCAACAGATGTATTGTGGGCTACCGGTGCCTGCCTGATCATTCGCTCCGAAGAGTTCTTCACTGCGGGAGGTTTCGACGCGAGCTTTTTCGCACATATGGAAGAGATAGACCTGTGTTGGCGTCTCAACTGTCGCGGGAAACGAATCGTATGTCTGCCGTTCTCTACTGTGTATCATGTAGGAGCGGCCACACTAAAAAAAGAGAGTCCGCGAAAAACGTTCCTCAACTTCAGGAACAACTTACTGATGCTCTACAAGAATCTACCGCAGAAACACTTGAAACGTGTAATGATCATACGCCTGATTCTCGACTATATCGCTGCTGTACAATTTACCCTGACAGGAAAATATGCTAATGCGAAAGAAGTAATCAGAGCGCATAAAGACTTTTACGACAACAGACGGAAGTATAGAAGCGCAAGACAGGAAAACCTCTCAAAAAGAACAGTCGATCAGGTTAAGACAATATACCCAAAAAGCATACTGGCTGCATATTATCTTCAGTTTGTCAGGGTATACTCTAAGCTACAGCCCTTTAACTAATTCCACCCATTCCATTTTAACTAAAATGTAACGAAGGTAACGGATTTGTACCATTTCTATTCTTTGTTACTTTTCTTCTGTAGGAGTGATTAATCATTCACCCGCAGCTTATACAATCGGACGTATACAATACGTCCCTACAACATCAATTTTAACTAAAAAGTAACGAAGGTAACGGATTTGTACCATTTCTATTCTTTGTTACTTTTCTTCTGTAGGAGTGATTAATCATTCACCCGCAGCTTATACAATCGGACGTATACAATACGTCCCTACAACATCAATTTTAACTAAAAAGTAACGAAGGTAACGGATTTACACTATTTTCGGTTTTTATTACTTTTCTCCTCTTTTCTAATATACTATATCACTTCTTCAAAGATCGCTTTCATTGGCACATCGGCACATTGCCTAATTAGCACATTGATATCTTATAGATAAACTTTTCCATTCTTCTTCATTTATAATTTATCCTAAATTTCATCAGCATATTATATTTTCTTGTATATTTGAACGCTTATATCGTGTAATCTCTTATGAAAAGAATCGTACTCATATTCTGTATATTGCTTTCATTCTCGGCCTCTGCCTGGTCGCAGGATGAGAAGCCTAAGACATATATAGATATGGCTGCAATATACGAGGGCGATACCATTGCCATGTTTGCACTAAAACCCGTTTATATATTTGCTCCTATCAAGTTTAAGAACAACAAGGAACGGCAGGAATATACAAAACTGGTGCGGGATGTAAAGAAAGCCTACCCTTATGCCCGTATGATAGCATCGTCTATCATAGAAACATACGAGTATATGGAAACTATACCTACCGAAAAGGCTAAGCAGAAATATCTGGAAGATGTACAAAAATACATGATGGCAGAATATAAGCCCCAGATGAAAAAGATGACCAAGAATCAGGGCAAGATACTGGTCAAACTTATCGACCGTGAATGCAACACTCCTTCATATAATATTGTAAAGGCATTGGTAGGAAGCTTCAAAGCCAGTGTTTATAACGCATTTGCCGGACTTTTTGGCAATAGTCTGAAATCGAAGTACGATCCGGACGATAAAGATGCTGCTATAGAAGCAATCGTTCTGCAAATAGAACAAGGAACAGTAGACTACTACTACTCAGTCAACTATCACGGATTTAAGAAATAATTCCCTTCAGAAGCGGTTTGAATATATTGTTTGCCTGCTTTGAGCTCTAACAGCTTCTTAGATATCCGCTCATTTCTTCCTGTACTTTCTTAGCCTCAGCTGCTGCCGTAAATGCAAAATTACGTGTAGAATCGGCATAAATGATAGCTCTGGAAGAATTAACCAACAGACCGCACTGAGCATTCATACCGTATTTTACAACCTCAGCCAGACTGCCACCCTGCGCACCGACACCCGGCACTAACAGAAAATGGTTCGGAACAAGCTTGCGAATATCAGCAAACATTTCTCCTTGTGTAGCACCTACCACATACATCAGTTGCTCATCGGTAGCCCATTCCTGCGATTTTTTCAGAACTTTTTCAAACAACCGCTCTCCATTTTTATCCTCAGTCAACTGAAAATCGGCAGAACCTTTGTTTGAAGTCAAAGCTAGGAGTATAACCCACTTTCCGGGATATTTGATAAACGGCTTCACACTGTCCTCGCCCATATACGGGGCAACAGTTACAGCATTAGCTTTAAGATCTTCAAATGCCGACACAGCGTACATTTCCGAAGTGTTACCTATATCTCCGCGCTTGGCATCGAGTATGATAAACTGATCGGGATATTTTATTCTGATATATTCTATCGTCTTTTGTAATGCTATAAGTCCCGATATACCATGACTTTCGTAAAATGCCGTATTCGGCTTGTAAGCTACACAGTATTTTGCAGTAGCATCTACGATCGCCTTATTGAAAGCATAGATAGGATCTTCCTCTTCCAACAGATGTTCGGGGATTTTCTTTATATCGGTATCGAGTCCTACACAGAGGAACGATTGTTTTTTCTTTATATTTTCAAATAATTGTTGCCTTGTCATAATCTTGCTTTTTAGCCAATAATGATTTGGGTTCTTCGTATATTATTATTTACAGCTCGCTTTCTTTGAGTCTCTCTGTATTTTCTGCAATTATCAGCTGGTCGATTATCGGCTGTATATCACCGTCCATCACACCTGTCAGATTATACAGCGTCAGATTTATACGGTGATCGGTAACCCTGCCTTGCGGATAATTGTATGTCCGTATCTTAGCAGACCTGTCTCCGGTAGAAACCATCGTCTTTCTTCTCGAAGCTATTTCTTCCTGATATTTGGATAATTCGATATCATACAGTTTTGCTCTCAGCATCTGCATAGCCAATTCCCTGTTTGCCAACTGCGAACGAGCCTGCTGACAGACAACGACAATACCCGACGGCTTATGTGTTAACTGTACTTTTGTTTCCACCTTATTTACGTTCTGGCCTCCTGCCCCACTCGACCGTGCTGTCTGCATTTCTATATCGGCCGGATTGATGTCAACGTCTACTTCTTCGGCTTCGGGTAGAATAGCGACCGTAGCAGCCGATGTATGCACACGTCCCTGCGTTTCGGTTGCAGGTACACGTTGTACGCGATGCACACCCGATTCGTATTTCAGAATCCCATATACACCTTCGCCCGTCACTGTAAATATTATTTCCTTATATCCTCCGGACGAACCTTCGGTCAAACTGGTGGTTTCGGTTTTCCAGCCCTTATTTTCGCAATACTTGATATACATGCGATAGAGGTCGCCGGCAAATATAGCCGCTTCATCACCTCCTGTTCCGCCCCTGATTTCCACAATGGCATTCTTACTATCCTGCGGATCGGCAGGAACAAGCAGGAACTTTATTTCTTCTTCGAGTTCGGGCAACCGCACAGTAGCGGTTTCCAACTCTTCTTTGGCCATTTCACGCAGCTCCTGATCGTTCTCCTTGTCCAGAATATCTTTTGCCTCATCTACGTTTGTCAGCAGTTGCCTGTATTCGTCATGAGCTAATTTTATTTTTTCCAGATCGCGGTATTCTTTATTCAGCTTCACATAGCGTTTCATATCTGCTATTACGGCAGGGTCGGTTATCAGTTTGCCGATCTCCTCGAAACGAATGACCAAAGCTTCTAGTTTTTCCAATAAGGATGGTTGAGCCATATTTATATTTTATTTTCTCTTTTTCTAATTCGGGCACAAAGGTACGGAAAAAAGGGGGGACGGTAAATGATAAACAGCAGAAATTGCAGGTTAAAACTTGAGGAGAAATTTTGCAGGAACGAATTGTACAACTAACAGAGGGGAAAGTCAGGGAATCGCATAAATCGAACAGAAAGAGGCTAAAATAATAGAAAGTCCGCGAAATCACCTTCGCAGACTTCCCAACCTTAACACAAACTTTACAAAACTACACAATAGAGCTGATTGCAGCCTGATTTTGGTTCATTCGTAATCTCAGGAACCAACTCTGTGTTCAATTTATATTATTAAGTTTTAATTACTTTTTGATAGTAATTTATACTTATAGTTTCTTATACTACGTAACAAAGATAACAATTTTTACACAATACAATAGATAAAATCTATTTTTTTTTGAAAAATATTGTATTCTCTCATCTATGCCAATTCATTCCTCAGATACTCAGCAGTAAAGCTCCCATCTACCTTTGCTACCGCTTCCGGCTTTCCTACGGCAACTACATTGCCACCGCCGACACCGCCGTCAGGTCCCATGTCAATAATGTAATCGGCACACTTAATAATGTCCTGATTATGTTCTATAATTATAATCGTATTTCCTCTGTCTACTAATTTATTCAATACTCCTAACAGTACCCGTATATCTTCGAAATGAAGCCCCGTTGTAGGTTCATCGAGTATATATATAGTATTTCCGGTATCTACACGTGCCAGCTCGGCAGCCAGTTTTATCCGCTGCGACTCGCCTCCCGAAAGAGTTGTGGATGGTTGCCCCAGTTTCAGATACCCAAGACCGACTTCCTGCAATACTTTGATTTTATGAAGAATATTAGGTACATTCTCGAAGAACTCTACCGCCATATTTATAGTCATATCCAATACATCGGCAATCGACTTACCTTTAAAGCGTACTTCGAGCGTCTCTCTGTTGTAACGTTTACCATGACATTCTTCACATTGTACATACACATCGGGCAAGAAGTTCATCGCGATGGTCTTATATCCGTTACCACTGCACACTTCGCAACGTCCGCCTTTCACATTAAACGAAAAACGTCCGGGCTTGTATCCGCGTATTTTCGATTCGGGCAGATTGACAAACAGGTTGCGAATATCTGAAAATATTCCTGTGTATGTTGCCGGATTGGAGCGTGGTGTACGTCCTATCGGAGACTGGTCTACTGTTATTACCTTATCCACATTGTCTATTCCGTCCAACGATTTGTAAGGCAACGGGTCTGCCAGCGATCTGTACATATACTGACTGAGGATAGGCTGTAATGTGCCGTTGATAAGACTCGATTTGCCGCTGCCGGATACTCCGGTCACACAAATGAAGGTATTAAGCGGAAAAGTAACCGACACATCTTTCAGGTTATGCCCTGTAGCACCTTTCAGTGTTATTTTTTTGCCGTTTCCCTTTCTGCGTTTTTTAGGAACTTCTATCTTAAGTCTGCCATTCAGATAATCGGCAGTCATTGTACTGGCTTTCATCATTTCCTGCGGTGTCCCAGAGAAAACGACCTTTCCTCCGCGACGACCGGCATAAGGACCTAAATCGACTACATAATCGGCATCGAGCATTATATCTTTGTCATGCTCTACGACAATTACGGAATTACCACTATCACGCAGTTTCTTCAACGAGTCTATCAGTCGGTTATTGTCGCGCTGATGAAGCCCTATACTCGGCTCGTCCAGAATATATAATACATTCACCAACTGTGAGCCTATCTGGGTAGCGAGGCGTATGCGCTGACTTTCGCCTCCCGACAGTGTAACAGAAGCCCTGTTGAGTGACAGGTAATTGAGCCCTACATCGAGCAGGAACGACAGACGTGAAACAATCTCTTTCTTTATCTCGGAAGCTATCGTTTTTTGCCTATCAGACGTATAATCATCCATATCCTGTACCCACTCGTAAAGGCTATGGATATCCATTACTGCCAGATCGGCTATATTCTTTCCGTTTATTTTATAATGTAATGCTTCTTTATTCAGACGTTGACCGTTGCAGTCGGGACACACATCGGTTTTGATGTATTGTTCTGCCCACTTCTGAGCCGATGCGGACGATTCGCTATCCTGCTGCATTTCTATATATTTGGCTACACCTTCAAATGCAACTACATAATTGGAATTACCGAGCGATTCGTTCTTTATCTGTAAACGCTCTTCTGTTCCGAACATGATTTCGTCCATCGCCTCTTCGGGAATGTCTTTGATCGGGGTTTTAATATTTACTCCATGCTTCTCACAGATAGCTTCTATCTGCCAGAAAAACAGCGAGTTCTTATATTTTCCCAACGGAGCTATTCCTCCGGCATAGATGCTGAGTTGTGGCTTGGGTACAATCTTTCCCATATCTATCTGATTGACAACTCCGAGTCCTTTACACTTGGGACATGCACCATACGGCGAATTAAACGAGAATGTATGTGGTGCAGGTTCACTGTACGACAGACCTGTGGTAGGGCACATCAGCTGGCGGCTGAAATGACGCACTTCGTCACTGTCTACATCCTGTATCAGTATCAATCCGTCACCCTGCTTCATAGCCGTGCGCAGACTGGTTTTCAGATTATCGGCAAATTTGTTAGAGACAACAAGCTTGTCTATCAGGATTTCCACACTGTGCATCTTGTACCTGTCGAGGCGCATGCCGGGTATTATCTCACGTATAACGCCATCTACACGCACAGTCAGATACCCTTTTTTGCTGATCTGCTCAAAGAGTTCTTTATAGTGCCCTTTACGATTGCGGACTACAGGTGCAAGCAGGTAAATCTTTTTACCGATATAACGTTCGAGTATAAGCTCGAGTATCTGCTCTTCGGTATATTTCACCATTTTCTCACCTGTGAGATAAGAATAAGCCTCTCCTGCACGCGCATAGAGCAAACGCAGGAAGTCATATATTTCGGTAGTAGTACCTACTGTGGAACGTGGATTACGGTTTGTCGTTTTTTGCTCGATAGAAATAACCGGACTAAGCCCTGTTATTTTATCGACATCGGGACGTTCCATATTTCCCAGAAAGTTGCGGGCATATGCCGAAAACGTCTCTATATAGCGACGCTGTCCTTCGGCAAAGATAGTATCGAACGCCAGTGACGATTTTCCGCTACCGCTAAGACCTGTAATCACAACAAGTGAATCGCGCGGAATTTCTACGTCTATATTTTTCAGATTGTGTACGCGTGCACCATACACGCTTATTTTTTCTTTTTCCTCTGTGGATGTTTCCATTCTATAATTGTACTCCTTTTCAAAAATTTTATCAGTCACGAGAGAGCCATGCCCTGTTGTGAACTTTTATTTTCTCCCCTTTCTTATAATAAAGGGATTCTTGTGTAGGTATAAGTATTGTATAAGAATTCTGGCTTTTTGCCGAAATGGTCAGTTTTCTGTCGCGAAGCCATGTATTAAAATCTTTCAGCTGGGCATAAGAGATACCATTGTCCTTTGCAAAAGCAGTCAGGTCGGCAACAGACTGCGTTACTTCAACTTTCTTGAATTCGATCGGCTTGTATAAATCTTTATCTGTAAGAACAAATCCGTACTTCTGAGGATTTTCAAATATTTGCTTTATTGCCAGCATGCGGAAATAATAGCGGGTGGTTTCGTCTACCAACCAAAGATCCAAGCCGTCTTCGGCCTGTTGCTTTTCCAGTTCACCACTTATACGTCCCTGTCCGGCATTGTACGAAAGAGCAACGCTCGACCAGCTTCCATATTTATTATGAGCCTGTTTAAAATATTTACAGGCTGCAACAGTCGATTTTTCGATTGAGTATCTTTCATCTACTTCCGATGACACTTCCAACCCGTATGATGGCGCTGTTTTAGGCATAAACTGCCACAGTCCGACAGCTCCGGCCGATGAGACGGCACGATGATTGAGACTACTCTCTATTACCGCCAGATATTTAAAATCGTCCGGAATTCCGTTTTCCTTCAGTATAGGCTCTATGATCGGGAAATAGCGGTTGGCTTTTTTTATCAACAATAAAGTCGTAGAATGCAGGTATGTAAATCCGTTTATCTCTCTGTCGTAGCGCTCATGCAGATCATATCTGTCGAGTACAAGGTCTTCTCCTGCAAATTCAACTTTATGAGGAATTTCCACAGATTTAGTCATCGACAGCACATAGGGTAATTTAGATTCTGCTGTCTCCACACTGTTATTCGATAAAAAAAGAAAAGCGAGTGCGCCGACGCAGGTTATAGGGATTAAAAATATAAGAGCTTTTTTCATATAAAAAATTATAAACCAGTTTAGATAATAATGATAATAAGAAAAGACAACACTTTTCTTTATGTACGGATTACCATTTTTACATTTATTATCTCTCCGACCAAGCTTTTGATCCTCATTCTAAGCATTATAGATAAGTGCTTCCAAAACCAGTTGGCATTTATAGATAATAACTATCAAAGGTACTATTTAATTTTCAGTTATGAAAAACAGATGAAGCCTCTACACACCTCGTCCAACCCACACAAAGCAGTCTGGATATGTGTTTTCAAGGTCTTTTACTTCTTCCTTAAAAATTCCAAAAACGGAAGAGCCCGATCCGGACATGGAAGCATAGATAGCACCCATATCATACAGCGATTGCTTGATCTCCATTATCGCCGGATATTTCTCAAATACACTGTCTTCAAAATCATTTTTCATCAGGTATTTCCATTGCTCTAATGGCTTGGTGACGATTTCTTTCAACGACATTTCTGGTTGTTGTGGCTGCACTCTGGCGAATGCGTCTTTGGTAGCCACATGTATATCGGGCTTTACCAATGCAAAGGAATA
Organism: Dysgonomonas hofstadii; assembly: GCA_040395895.1. Lineage (GTDB taxonomy): Bacteria > Bacteroidota > Bacteroidia > Bacteroidales > Dysgonomonadaceae > Dysgonomonas > Dysgonomonas hofstadii_A. The sequence continues at coordinate 7,182 of JBEBPN010000023.1, read as the reverse complement.
GTTTTTGAGCGATAATTCTACTTCCTCGAATATTTCACCGATACCTGTAGCAAATACCGGACGGTTGTATATAAAGAACGGGCAATCGGCACCCAGTTGGACAGCTAACGCAGCCAGTTCTTCTTTTGTAGCCTGTAAATCAAATGTATCGTTCAATAGCCTCAACATAAATGAAGCATCTGCCGAGCCACCACCCAATCCTGCCCCGAAAGGGATTTTCTTTAGCAGATGCACCTCAACAGGAGGAAAGACATAATGATGGCGCATCAGTTTCAGGGCTTTCATCACCAGATTGTTTTCGGGTGTAGCATCTACTTTTATTCCGGCTTCGATGAATGTATCTTTATCCAGATCCTCTCTTACAATAATTTCAAGAACATCCTGTATAGCAATAGGATAGAACACTGTTTCGAGGTTGTGATAACCGTCAGGTCTTTTAGAAACAATATTCAGTCCCAGATTTATTTTAGCATTGGGAAATGTGATCATATTTTCCGTTTTTTAGCGTATAAAGTTAAGGATTTTCAAGAAACAAAAAATAAAACTTAATATACTTCTACTTTCACCCCCAAGCTGTCGCGTGGTATTACAGTCGTACCGCCATAAATATTATGATTGTCAATAAGCATCCGTTCTGTAATAACTTTCAATGATGCTAAATCGACATTTTTTATAATATGATTCTGATATAATAAACTTTTTCCGTCCGTATAGTATTCTGTAGAAGTGCCATTGTGCATCAAAGGATGGAGGTTTGATAAGTCGAGATCTTTATAACCGTCTATCCTCTGACAAAGATTTCTGTATAGAACACCTTTGTAAATATACAGATCGCCACTTATATGCCTGTAGCTATCAATATCCAGTTCCTCATAGTCATAATTATTTCCGGTATTTATCATCACCTTATCTACTGAAAACATTTCTCCTTTTCCTTCTTCATTCGGAGGCATATTAATAAACCAGAAGTTTCCATCAATATTAATTAAGGCTCCATGCATTGAAATAGATTCGCCTGATTCGGAGTTTTTATTCAGTGCATAATACAATGTATTCGTTCGTTTCTTGTACCAAAAATCCAGCTTATCATCGGATAATTGTATCCACCGTGATATACTGTTGGTATTTATCTTCTTCCGTATTTTTTCAGGAAAGACATAGGTATTTTTTCCATCGGAAAGAATAAAGCTATGATCGTAATCAGATATTATAAACTCCTTTAAATGAGTAGCATCTAAGTCCAATTTCTGAAATTCTAATTTATCCCATTTAGAATTATCTTCCAATAAATAAACACTTCTATCGTAGATAAAGTAGAATTTTCTCATTATCGGGGTTATTTTTCGTCCGCCGCTGCTCTCTATTTTCACCGGTGGGAAAAACCTCTCTCCTCGATAATATTGTTCTTGTAACTGATACAAACCATCCTTATTAAAAAAGCATCTGTCTGACAAATATTCAAGATCAGGCAAATAAGGCTTTTGATCAAGAATCTGCATTCTGGGTAATTCTCCATTTTTGGTCAGATAATATATTTCATCGTCATCATTCTGATAGATCCAATCATTAATAGTATTAAGAGCTGATATGTCTTGTTTATCATTACTTGTCAAACCATTTTTATATACAGCATTTTTATCTTTACAAACAGAAACTCTATTATCTTCACCTATATTATAATGAAGAATCTTCAGCGTATTATAATCAATCGAGCTATCGAGATGTTCCTTAAAATCAATGGTATTACCATAAAAAACAAGTACTGTGAAATCAAAATTAACAAGTGTATCTATATAGCAGGGTGTATAATTATTCCGATAAACCAATACAGTCTTTTTTGCAGGATATATAAGATATCCTCCTAATTCATAGTACTTCTCATTACTAAGATTCAAACTGTCCAATATATGAGAATTATCAAAATATTCTCGTCCCGGATCGCCACTTCTGAAAAAGTAAATGACAATCGCCGCAAGCATTATAGTAATAGCAAGTAGTGATATTGCACATCCTATGAAATATTTAAAGATAGCCTTCATATTTTCATCTGTTATAGTTTACTGTTAACAAGTCGACTATCATTATATATTCTTCATATATCTATCTCCATCCCAAGCCAGTCGGCCACCATCAGGTGTTATAATAGTACCTCCGACAGATACGGAAACATTTACCTTTCTGTTAACTGTATCTATTTCGTAACGGCCAATTTTATAGCCACAACTCTTATACGGATCAAGACCATTCTGTCCATAAATATTAGTAGCAAACGGAAGAAAGAGAAGAAGAGACAATAAAAGTGTATTTCTCATATAGTTTGTGTTTGTATAAACAGATCGTTTATTTTATATTCTCGCGAGATTGCTTCGATGCTTTTGCCATCTCTTTCATATAATTTGGCGCAAACTTGCGAACTAACAGAAAAACAACAAGTACAAGCAGAATTGAGATTGAAATAAAATAAAACGTCTCTTGTAACCACACCACCCAATAATAAGACGGATTGTAATATTTTCTATTTTGGGGATCTAAAATAAGTTTCCCCTTCGAGGTAATACCTGCGATATTAATTATTTTAGAATCTTCAATTTCTTGTTTATCCATATATAGAGACGACTTATCTCTTGGCGTCACCCGATAGTCGCATATTTCCCCTTTCTTAAAATATATAGTTACAGTATCCCCTTCTTTCAAGCGATCTATATCTCTTATGGTTTTCTTCGCCTCAGCCCCCTTATATTTGGCATAAAGCCCATAAATTGTATCATTTCCTGCGAGCTTAATATTAAAATAACTATGCCCACTACTTTTCCATCCAGATCCTGTTCCATAATTATATTCTATCATGCCATGCCTGTATTCATACTTCTCACCCCACGAGAAGAAAATAAGTTTAAATGAGAAGAAAATAAGCAGGAATATAAGTACAGGTTTGCCAATTACCTTAAATGTAGATTGTTCCTTTTCCATAGAGTCGGTCTAGAATAACGGTTCGAGTTATGTATATATCTTATAATAGCCGCTCAAGTTACACAAATATATTAAAGGAAAGATTATCTGAAAATATTTTTAATGACTCTCTTGTCATACCGAACGAAGCGAGTTATAATAATGTCCGGCTCTGGCTACAACCGGAAAAACAAAATAAAAGCAACAGCAAAATGTAGCCCATTTTGCTGTTGCAAGATAATTTTTAGCACGCCATTCTATAATCTGTCTACAAAAAAGACAAATCAAACCAATTTCTTTATCAGAGCATCCCTGTCACCGTATATATAGTCGATGATAGGAACTTCGATCATAGTATAAGCTCCCGGCCGTTGCTTCATCGTTGCACGTGCCGAAGCGACAAGCACCTGAGCGGTAAGTGCTGGATTGTTTATCTTCATATTGAAGTCGAAAAGCTGATTCTGTGTATCACCCGAAACGCCTTTGCGCACCATGTTCACACCGTGTCCCATGTCTTTGAGGCTGTCTACACAGTCTACCTGCATTACGTGCGTTTCGTCATGTACAAAGTAATCGTCCGCTTTAATGGCTTTAGATACATCTTCAAATTTGTGTCCGTCCTCTACTTCTATATACACCATGCGGCGATGTATTCCCGTTCCTAACGGAATAGTCATCGACAGGGCGGCTTTTACGCCTTTTATTGCTTTTACGGCAACTGTATGTCCCATACTCATACCGGGACCGAAGTTTGTATAAGTAACTCCTTTGGGTGCCATAAACTCCAGCATGGAACGTACCATAGAGTCTGTACCCGGATCCCATCCGGCAGAAATAATAGACACTGTATTATTCGCCTTTGCTACTGCATCGAGTTCTTTGCGTAGGTTTACAATACCACCATGTATATCATAACTATCCACCGTATTGATACCAGCCGAAAGACATTCTTTGGCATAATCTTCCACGCTGCGGGTTGGTGTACATAGCACGGCTACATCTACATCTTTCAGTTCTTTTACGGTTTTTACTACCTGATATTTTCTCAACTCTTCCGGTACATTTGCCGGATCGCGACGTACAATACCTGCCACTTCAAAGTCGGGTGATGCCTGAATCGCATCCAATACATACTGTCCGATATTACCATATCCGACAATAGCTGCTCTTATTTTTTTCATTCACTATTTAAATTTATGATTATAATTGTGTTGCTTCTTTCATAAAGTTATACAGCCACTCCATAGCTACGAAGTCTTCTTTTACCATTTCGGCAAAAGCGGCAGAATACAGTTCTTCTCCGATCGGTTTTGTTTTGCTTACCCATATACCTTTGCGCTGTATCCACGGCTGGAAATATTCTGGCAAATCGTTTGGTACAGGACGTTTATATTCTTCACCGTTGATGATATATCCTCTGTCTAATACAGTTTTCTTCGTCACACGCTGAAACTCTTCCGCATCATAGATTACCTCATCACGAAAAGCATCCATTACCTTCTTCTTTGGCTGAAAAAGTCCTAAGCCTAAAGCATAGCCATCGGCATTGATCTCCATAAAGAAACCGGGATAATCTTTCCACACATCATTAGTCACCGGTATCTGAAATGCCATCCACATAAAATCTTTGTACGGATCTTTATTTTTGGAGAAACGTATATCCCTGTATATCCTCGACAGACAGCGATGCGGACGCAGCTCAAAAGCCGGATCGATATTGTACATGGCAGGCGACAATGCAGTCACGAGAGCTTTCAGCGGATTGAGCAGTTCCTTTTCATATATATGCTTATTGGTATCAAACCATTCTTTATAGTTATTTTCTTTCAAGTTCTTGAAAAACTGAAATGTCTGTGGTGTGAAACCGTCAAAAGTGAATTCTCCCATATTTCTTAAAATCGTTTTTGAAAAGCAGCTATAAAGATAAAAAAATAGCAGCTTTTTCCAAAACTGCTATCTCTCAATATATTCTTTTATTTTGCCAATTCTTTTATCACTGCCATCACCTCGCCGCCTATCTCTTCGGCTTCCTTCATCGAGTGTGCTTCGGAATATACACGGATGATCGGTTCGGTATTCGACTTGCGCAGATGTACCCATTTGTCTGGGAAGTCTATCTTCACACCATCAATATCAGTTACATCATACTGGCTGTATTTTTCCTTCACAGCTTTCAGTATGGCATCTACATTGATACTCGGTGTAAGTTCTACTTTCTGCTTAGCTATATAATATTGCGGATACGAAGCGCGTATCTCGCTCACTTTCTTCTTCTCGAATGCCAAATGGGACAGGAACAGTGCAATACCTACTAAAGCGTCGCGACCATAGTGGCTCGATGGATAAATAATTCCGCCGTTTCCTTCACCGCCGATCACTGCACCTACAGCTTTCATCTTCGTAGTTACGTTCACTTCACCTACTGCGGCTGCATAATATTCGCATCCGTCGTATTTGCGTGTAACATCCCGCAGGGCACGGCTCGAACTCAGATTCGATACTGTATTACCGGGCGTATGCTTCAGCACGTAGTCGGCTACCGCTACCAGCGTATATTCTTCGCCGAACATATCACCGTTTTCACAGATAATGGCCAGACGGTCTACATCGGGATCTACAACAAAACCTACATCCGAAGAAGTAGTTTTCATCATTACCGATATATCTTTCAGATGCTCAGGAAGTGGTTCCGGATTGTGGGGAAACTCACCGTTAGGAGTACAATAAAGTTCATTTACTTTGTTCACACCCAATGCTTTCAGCAACTTAGGCAGAACAATACCTCCTACTGAGTTTACACAATCAATAGACACCTCGAAATCAGCAGCTTTAATAGACTCTACGTCTACCAAAGACAAATCCAAAACAGCCTGAATATGGCGGTCGGTATAATCTTTTTCCGATACTTTCCCTATATGATCTATATGTGCATAGTTAAAATCTTCTGCTTCTGCCAGTTGAAGGACTTCTTCACCCTCTTTGGCATTAAGAAACTCCCCTTTATCGTTAAGCAGCTTCAATGCATTCCATTGCTTAGGGTTGTGACTGGCTGTAAGGATAATACCTCCACAGGCGTGCTCCATCGTCACTGCCAGTTCGGTTGTCGGTGTTGTAGCCAAACCGATATTGACAACATCGAATCCCATTCCCATAAGGGTACCGATAACTAACTGTTCCATCATTTTACCCGAAATACGGGCATCGCGTCCAACAACTATGGTATTGGAACCGTTTTTCACATTCTCTCTTATAAATGAGGCATAAGCAGATACAAATTTCACAGTATCCAGCGGATTCAGACCTTCGCCTACTCTGCCGCCCATTGTTCCCCTGATTCCGGAGATAGATTTAATTAAGGCCATATTTTATTTATTCGTGTGGTACATCTAACGTAAAGTCATATCTCAGCAAGCTGTAGTAATACGGAGTATAACTGGACAGCTGAACTGTAGATCCGCTTGCAAACGGAACAATCAGCCTCACTGTTGCATTCTTTCCTATACCGTACTCCAACGGGATAACACATGCCGGAGACAAAAAGTAATACATCTGCGAAGTATATGTTGATGAATAATCCGTACTGGAATATGAATCAGAATCACCGTATTTGAATGTCATATATATTCCCGAATAATTCGGGTTTGCAATAACTGTATTTTCCAACAGTTCATATATACTATCGTATCTCAGATATATATCCGTCTTAGGATCTATTTTCGATGGTTTATCTTTACCACCCGAATCGACAACCTGAAAATATACACCGGAAGCATCCAGAAAGAATTCATTTTCAGCAAACTGGTGTTTATCAGGATATGTATAGAGAACCTTTATACCCTGAGCATCGATAAAACGATTGATAGCTTTTTCTTCTTTTTTCAGCTTATCGGCGTATGTTTCTCCACCACAGGCTGTGAAAATAATAGCGAATGCCATCGTGGCGAATATAAAACTGATAATCTTCTTCATCTATTTTCTAAAATTATGACTTAAATATTTTTTATTTCTTCCTCAATAAATCTCCGAATTCGGGCAATGCTTTCTCAAAGATAGCTATCGCCTCCTCCATCGTTCCGTAAAACTCTCCACCTGAAGCATTCAGATGCCCACCTCCGTTATAACATTGTGCCGCAAACTTGTTGCTTGGGAAATCTCCCTGAGAACGAAACGAAATTTTTATGAAATCATTGTCCTCTCTGATAAAAACTGAGAAAATAATTCCCTTTATATTCA
>JBEBPN010000022.1:0-65222 GCA_040395895.1 Dysgonomonas hofstadii | reverse complement strand
TTTTTACTTTAAGTCTTTTGTCCTGTCAGGTCTTAAATTGACGGTAATACCCTTTCTTTAATGATGAATTATGAATTATAAGTTATGAATGAACACAGCTTAATTATAAAACACCAAAAAGTATTCTTGTACTACTCTTTATTGTTGTTATCATTGCTTTCAAAGATCGCTTCTCTACTTTAAGGAAAATAACCGTCATTACGGCTATATCTCATCCCCAAAGCGGGTGCAAAGATAAATAAAGTTTTACCATAATTCCAAATAAATTTAAAGGGAAATTTGAAAGTTTTTGAAGAATTTTTCAACCCTTTAATTTACAACAAATTGCAACATCTATTATTTTTCACTTTTTCGTGAGAAAAATTTACAATAAGGGGTCAGGCCGCACATTTCACATTTTGGCTTACGCGCCAAACAGACATATCTTCCGTGCAAAATTAACCAATGATGTGCTAAAGACAAATACTTTGTTGGTATATTTTTTATCAATTCTTTTTCTGTCTGAACCGGATTTTTTGAATTATCTGTTAATCCGATACGATTAGAGACTCTAAAAACGTGTGTGTCGACAGGCATAGCGGGCTTATTAAAGGCTACTATAAGCATCACATTAGCCGTTTTACGTCCAACACCGGGTATAGACTCCAATTCTTCTAATGTATCGGGAACCTGACCTCCAAAATCATTGACGAGTTTCTTTGCCATTCCGAGCAAATTCTTTGCTTTATTGTTAGGATATGATATGCTCTTAATATAATGATATATGGCATCTGTTGTTGAAACAGCCATTACTTCCGGTGTAGGAAATGCCTCAAACAAAGCAGGGGTTACCATATTGACTCTTTTATCGGTGCATTGTGCCGACAGTATAACAGCAATAAGTAAATGAAAAGGACTGTTATAATGCAGTTCTGTTTCTGCCACCGGCATCTGTTTTTCGAACCAATTAATTACGCCTGCATAGCGCTCTTTCTTTGTCATAATTTATCTAATTATTAAAATAGAAATCCCCTACAGATATCTGTAAGGGACTCTAAATATAGTAATAAAATTTTATTTACCAGAATTTAACCCTGTTATCTTCTACTTTGACTTTATCTTTCAGTACCGAAACGGCCTGAGACATTAGCTGATAGAAGTTATTTTGTTTAAGGGATTGTTTAGTCTGTTCTGCATTAAATTCTTTTGTGTCTTCATTTCTGCTTACAACATCCAGAACGTATACTCCTGTTTTTCCTTTCAATGGAGACGATAGTTTGCCAACTTGTCCTGTTTTCGCGTACACATTCATAACCGGTTCTAAACCAATTCCTGAAATATTATTGGTTTGGAAGGTAACAAAGTTTACCGAGTCTACTCTTCCAGATACAGCTTGTGCGTATGCCTCAAGTGACGGAAGGTTTTTAGCCTTGAGGTCATCTATCATCTTAACTGCTTTTTTATCATTTACAAGCTCAGCTTTCAATGCAGCCGATACTTCTGATACAGGCAGATAATCTCCTTTTATTTCCGATTTGACAATAGCTACAACTCTCTTGTCTGACGTGTCAAATTTATTTACAGTACCAACTTTATTATTAAATGCCCAATGAACAACCTGACGGGTACCGGATGCTTGTCCCAATCCCATTTCCGATGGTGCAATCAATGTATTCGACATAAGGGCGTATCCTTTAGCCTGAGCAGCTTTGTCGAAGTTGTCGAGATTACCGCTTTCGGATACGAACTGATTCAGTTCATTATCAATAGCATTTTGCGTTCTGTCGCTAATGATCACCGGCATCTGAATTATAGCCAGTTTTACTTTTGGTACAGGGTTTGTTTTATCCTGAACACGAACAAGTTGAGTCTGACCGTTGATAGTTAATTTCAATACTTCACCTTTAGCAGCAGCGAAGCATTCTTTTGCTATGCCTGCACCGGCTATCATTACTTCATTCACCCAGCCTAGTTCTCCGCCGTTAGATCCCGGCATAACTTCATTTGCTACTGTAGCAAAATCTTTTCCGCCTTTTATAACGTTCAACAAACTATCTGTAAGGTGAGCTGATGTTGCTGCATCTATACCCTGCGGCATAGGTATTATTTGTAATTTAACAGAGTCCGCTGCATTTGCCCTGTCTACAAGTTTATACATAATGTATGACTGACCGTCGCGTACCGGACCGTATATTTCTCCTACCGAAGCAGATTGAACGAATGTTTTTGCTTCTGTAGGCAATGTAGATACTGCCATGAAAGCATCAACGTATGGATTTGAAGAATATTCGCTAACTAGAAGAGCCGGATTGTCAGCTGTCACCAATTTTTCATGTACTGCTTCCATTTCTTTCTCAACTACAGCATAATCTTCATCGCTAGGTATTACGTCTTTTATAAAGTAAGAAATCTTACGTAGTTCCGTATCGAGTTTAAAATTACCCTTGCGCTGATCGTACAGAGCTTTAACATCTTTATCTGAAACATCTACAATAGAATCGGGCAAAGACGAGTATCGCTGAACTACGTATGCAATATTTGCTACATTCTTCGAATCATTGTATACTGCTTTCGCTTCTGTATCATTAACCAATACCGTACCGGCAACAAGTGAAGCATACTTTTCTTCCAAACGCTGATATTTCATCATGTTTTGGATGAATGCCCACAATTCTCTTCTTGCTGAAACTTCAGCGGCTTGTTCAGGAGACAAAGTCGCAGGATCTTGGTTTATATCTGATAAAAACTGCATCAGATATGCTTTATCGAACTGACCTGTCTGCGGATTTGTAAAGAACGGGATCTGATAAAAGATTGCCGCAGGTGTTCCATACACCATATCGCTTAGTTCTTCTTTCGTAACTTCAAGTCCCAGTTTTTTTGCTTCGTTATCGAGCATGGCTTCTTTTACCATTTGCTGGTAAACCATTTCTCTTATTTGCGATGTGGCAAGTTCATCTAATGAACTCTGTCCAGACATTAATTTCTGGAAATTTTCCCACTCTGCTATTCTGTTAGCGTATTGTCCTGTTGTTACAACGTCACCGTCCACAACAAACGCCTTATCTCTCATTTTATTAACGAATGTGGTTACTTCACCCCAAGGGAATACAAATGCCAATAAACCTACAGCAATTATACCGACCAACAAGCCAGATTTAGCTCTAATTTTCTGTAATGCAGCCATTTATTAAATTATTATTACTTTATATTGTTTGTTTTAATTTTCTATGTTATAACTTTCAGCGCACGAAGATAATAAATTGAGATTAAATTTCCTTCATCTTTGAAAGACTATTCTGCTTTTTCTTGTTCATCCGGTTCTTTGCTCTCCTTGTTTTCTTCTACATAGACCTTCGATCTGTGTACTTTGCTAAATTCATACTCCGTCATTTGCTGATTGGAGGTAAAGCCTTCTGCAATGATCAATGCCTTAGCCGGCCGGTCTATTTCAACAGGTTTTTCCGAATATATTTTCTGCTGCTGCTGGTTCCAGAACAGCTCGTCTCCGGAAAATGTTTCTCCTAGTGTATTTCTTACAAAAACATGTCCTTTGAGCCTCCAAAGTTTTCTACGTTCGTAATTCCATGCAGTATCGGCTTTTACTGTGACTACAACATTGAATGCAGTATCGAATTGCTCGAGATAAAGTCCTTTCGGAAAATGCCAGTACGGATCTTTTGCCTGATCGAATACATTCCATATTTTGGCAAGCATGCGGTAGCGGATAAGGCCGGAATCTGAGATAAGCATATCGACACTATCGGTACTCATAGAGGGTACGCTGTCTTTATTATATTGGAAGTCAACAACAGCTTTAGACTCTTGTTTACATGATGCAAAAAAGAAAGGTATGGCAAAGAACAAGGTCACCATGACAAATACCAATATATTTTTTTGCATCAACTTCATTATTTTATAGAAAAACAAGGAGCCTCAATTATAAAATTGAGGCTGCATATATAATTTACATTATATTTATTCAACTTTCCTGCGGAAGAACCAAAGTTCATTGATATTGACGTTTAAAGATATCCCAAAGTATTCTTCGCTAATCATGTTTTTCAACTTAGGACTCATTTTCTTGTATTCAAAATTAAGATTTACATATGATGTTCTGTTACCTAATGTTGTGCGTATAGGAAATCCGAATCCGAGTGTGGCTCCATATTCGTTATATCCGTCAATATTGCCATTGACATCCATTGCATTGAGATATGAATTACTATAGTTAAACCCGCCTCTGAATTTTATTTTCTTGAAATAGCTTCTGTCGAACGGATCGATCATATATTCTCCACCGACTGCAAATTTCCATCTGTCATTGAAACGGTCTGAAGACGACAATCCGTCTCCCATAACCGATGAATATTTCACATCCGACCATTTTTGATAAGTAACGTCTGCGCCCAAAATGTATTTATTAGTCTGGCTCAGGGTAAAACCGGCTCCAAATGTATGAGGTATACCGGCATCTACTTTCTTATATGTAGTAGTGTCTCCTATAGTCTCCGTAGAAGTTATTTCGTAATGTCTGTTCTCGTAATCGGCACGCATACTCATTTGGGGAGAATATACCGCACCTAATGTCAGTTTCTTTGTCTTAGACAATTCCATTTCATACTGAACACCTATATCTACTTTAGCTGATTTTACAGATAGTTCTGTATATTCTACCGATGAATTCGCCGGACTGACAAGAGTCAGCGCACGGTAATGATCTAATGTTCCGAAAATAAAAGAGCCATTTACTCCTACCGAAAGTCCTTTTAGAGGTGTAGCATAACCGAGTCCGGCATATACCTGACTAAGTCCGCCCGATCCGGAAAATGTTTTGGCTGATACCAATGAGCCTTCTGTATCTGTCGATCCGAATTTATATCCGATAGATGAATATGGAACAACACCAAAGCTAAATCCCAGATATTTTTTCAACGGAACCAAAACAGTTATATATTCGAGTCCGCCACTTGTTTTATTATGAGAACCTGCATTATCACTCAATTTTCCAAAATTGAGATTAACTCCCATGTCGAAAAGGAATGTCAAAGAATCGACCCGTGAATATGAAGCCGGGTTTAACGGATTGGCACTTTGTCCGCTTCTAAGCCCATATCCGATTCCACCCATAGACCGTGAAGGACCTATAGCCGGATCTTTCAATATACCATAACCATATCTACTGTAAGGTGAATCGGTTTGTGCCCAAAGGGAACTCATAACACATGCCAGAACGGCTACTAACAGAAGTCTTTTACTCATTAACATTATATTTCAATATACGGGTTTTAAACCTTTCAACTCTAAACTTTAATATCCGACACTATTTCGGGCGATGCAATCTGCATCTACTTCCTTTTACTGATCTATAAACAAAAAAAATGAAGAATTATTATTTAACCAAAGTAAAAACTTCTCTTCATTTTATACTTGCACTATATATATCTATAAAAGCCTGAGTTATCATTTACAATCAATACTAAAGATAAATCCACCCGAATTGTCATCGTATTCGTTAAATAACAGATGAAATTTGTGCAAAGTAAATTAAAAAAACTCAGTTAACCGACTTTTTATATAAAATGTCATATTTTTTTTCCCTTAAAAAGGTTAATTCTCCTTATTTTAGTACCTTTGTGTCTGCTCTGAGAAATAATGATAAAGAAAATAGAAAACTACATAAATATCCTTTTCCAGAAATTGAAACCATTTAAGAACATTATGTGGTTTTTGTGTTTGTTCATTATATTTGAACTTATCTGGAAAATATGTGTGCATCAGGGAGCAGATGAACGCATTTTACTCGTTCTCGGAAAAGATCTCACTGCATATACAGAAGGTATAAATCGGTGGACAGCCGAGTCGGTATATTGGGTACTGCACGACCTGCTCGGATACAATACTTTTCATATATATAACGGAGTCAGTCTGTATTTTGAAGGTTCTATACCTATAGACATTATATGGGGCTGTACCGGACTGAAACAGCTGTTTCTGTTTACATTTATCCTCTTATTCTACTTCGGCCCGTCGAAACAGAAATTGTGGTATATACCTCTTTCGCTATTAATACTCGTGCTTATCAATATACTACGGCTGGCAATAATATTCATTATCATTAAAGATCCGTTCCCAGAATGGTTTATATCGGTAAATGAATGGTATAACAACCGCACATGGGAAAACACCAGAGATTGCTATGTAACTTTCTACAAGGATTGGTTCAATGTCTTCCATCGCGACATTTTCACATGGATATATTATGACGGAGTTATTTTTATCCTTTGGCTGATATGGGAAGAAAAAATAAGGAAACCTTACAGAAAACTGGTAACTAAAAGTGTAGAAAAAGCTTAACTATCTCCCACCCTTTTGTCTTCCATTATATATTTATATCCTGCTCTTATGCCTTGTTCTGAATCTGGCATTGTAGACAGGTTGTAATATATCCATCAGTATGAGAGAGAAATAGAACTTACCCGAATTGAAATATTTTGACGATTTATTTATCAGCGTAAGTTGTATGATAAGTCTGATAAGAAACATAAACACAGATATTCCCAATATAGCCCAGTTTTGGATCATAATGCTATATGTAACCAGTGCTGCCAGCAATAGATAGAAGAAGTATCTGGAGAATACCTCAAACCCGAATAAGGCAGAAGCATGGCTATGGAAATAGGCTTTTGCAACCGAATATGATTTTTTGATCTGTTTCCAAAGAGAAAAGCGCTCGATATATGTTTCCACAAAACTGTCCTGCATCAGGGCTACAGCTGTATTGTCGGGGGTTATTATCTGATTGATGAAAACATCTTCTCCGTTTTCCAAACCCAAGTGTGATGCAAAGCCTTTATTATCGAAGAAGAGATGCTTGCGAAAGGCAATATTACGATATATTCCTGTGAATGGCTTTCCTTTTATTGCCATCGACAAGTACTGCATACTGAACAGTAAATTATCGAAACGGGCTATACGATTAAAGAATTTCTGTTTCTTATGATAAAATGAATAGCCCAAAACAATATCCTTATCTTCTGACAACTCATTTATCATCGAGGTAATCCATCCGCTGGATACAGGTCTTGAATACGGTTCTGTAAAAAGCAAAACATCGCCTTTGGCTGCCTTGATACCGATAGTAAATGCAAGTTTACGGCGACCAAATGTCTTATCGTTTGAATATGGCAAATATGTATGGTACAGATGTGGATTATTCAGTTTCAGAGACTGCAACAGTTCATCGCTCTCGTCTGTAGATCCGTTATTAACAACAATAACCTCAAAGTCGGGATAATCCTGAGCGAGTATTGCAGGCAAGTTCTCAGACAGGCCTGTAACCTCATTTTCGGAAGAAATAATGACCGATACTTTTGGCCTCGATGATGCTACAGGTACATAGTTATCTTTAATTCTTCGCTTCACATAGGAATACGGTTTATTGTAATAAGCGACATAAAAAAAGATCTGTATCAACAGGAAGACAAATAAAACAGATAAGGCAATGATTTCTATCTCATTAAATACAAAGTATGAAAGAATCTGTTCGGTCATTATATTTTAGTTAAGAAAAGGCTGTATAAAAACGAAGAGCCATATGTTTCATACGACTCTTTGTATATTAATTGTGTACGATTTATATTTTATCCGAGTAGTAAGCTTTAGGCAATTCGCGGCAATTATACTGCGACGCCATGATCTCTCCGTATGCACCCGCCGAACGCAAAACCAGAAGATCACCACGGCTTGTACCATTCAGTTCGTAATCTTTAACAAATACGTCAGAAGATTCACAGATAGGGCCAACCACATCGTACTTTTCGGCAAGCTGATCAGATGATATATTCTCCACCTTATGATAAGCCTGATACAGTGCCGGGCGTATCAAATCGGTCATACCAGCATCCACGATAACGAATGTCTTGCTTTCGCCATGTTTTACATAGACTGTACGGGTTACCAAAGCTCCGCATTGTCCTACAGTAGCACGCCCGAGTTCAAAATGAACAAGTTGATTGTCTCTCAGTTTCAAATACTTGGCAAACAATTCAAAATATGCAGCAAAGTCAGGAACAGGATTGGCATCCGGATTTTCATAATCTATTCCGAGACCACCGCCCAGATTTATATGTTCCAACTTTATGTCCATTTTCTCGAAAGTATCCTGCAACTCGTTCACACGCTCGCATAGCGGCTCGAATGTATGCACGTCCTCAATTTGAGATCCGATATGAAAATGTAAACCTATCAGCTTTATACTTTTCAGGGCTTTTAGTTTTTCAACTACGTTTTCGAGATGTGCCATACTAAACCCGAATTTATTCTCATTCAGGCCTGTAGTTATATATTCGTGTGTATGAGCATCTACATCCGGATTTATACGAAGAGCCACCTGAGCCAGTTTACCTTTTTTGTTTGCCTGTTCGTTTATCACTTCCAGTTCAGGCAATGATTCTACATTGAAACAAAATATATTCAGGTCTAAGGCCATGTTTATTTCCTTATCAGTCTTACCTACTCCGGCAAAAACTATTTTAGAGGCAGGAAAACCGGCATTGACTGCTGCTTTAACTTCATTACCACTTACACAATCAGCTCCAAATCCTTCAGAAGCTATTAATTCTAATATCCGTCTGTTTGCATTTGCTTTTACCGCATAGTGTTGATTAAATCCATATTTTTTTGTTTCTTCCTTAACGATTTTCAATGTTCTCTTCAACAAATCTATATCGTAATAATAGAAAGGCGTATCGATACCCTTTAGTTTGTCAACAGGAAAATTTCCTTTTGTCATTAGAATTTTAAAAATTAATTAAACAATTTATCGTTCAATATTTGTAACGTTTTTTCTTTATCTTTCTTCTCTATCAGAAACGAAAAGTTATATTTGCTGCCACCATAAGAGATCATCCTGATGGGAACACCTTTTACCGCACTCAGTATGTTGGAAGCAAAACCTTCATCATCCGACTCTAAGTCCCCTATCACTGAAACTATTACCATATCTGCATCGACAGAGACTGTTCCATATTTCTTCAGATCGTCAACAATCAGTTGCAGATTTTTATCGTCATCTATCGTCAGCGAAACTCCTATCTCAGAGGTTGCCAGCATATCTATCGATGTCTGATAATTCTCGAATACTTCTGTCATCCGGCGCAGAAAACCATGAGCCAGCAACATTCTTCCCGATTTTATTTTAATAGCTGTTATATTATCCCTTGCCGCCACTGCTTTTATCGCTTTAGCTTCGGTTTCGTTAGAGATAAGTGTACCCTGCGCTTCGGGGTATTCAATATTTTTCAGGCGAACCGGTATATTCGCCAGCTTAGCAGGAAGGATGCTTGAAGGATGCAATATTTTTGTTCCAAAATAAGCAAGTTCCGCTGCTTCGTCAAAGTTAAGGAAAGGAATTACTTTCGTACCTTTAACATAACGTGGATCATTGTTCTGCATGGCATCGACATCTGCCCATATCTGTACTTCATCGGCACCGACAGCTACACCGACCAAAGAAGCCGTGAAATCGCTACCGCCTTTTCGCAAATCATCTATTTCACCATACGCATTCCGGCAGATATAACCCTGCGTAATGTACATATCGGCATTTGGCGAAGCATTCAGGAAAGATATTAATTTATCTTTTATATAAACAGGATCCGGTGCTGCATTCTTATCGGTACGCATAAAGTCAAGTGCCGGAACCAATACTGCATTAATCTTCTGTTCGATCAAATACAGGTGAAATAACTCAGAGCTAATCAGTTCACCCTGAGCCATAACTACACGTTCTTCAAACAGCGTGAACAGATCTTTGGTAAAAGTACGTATATAATCAAACCGGGCAGAAATCATTTCTCCGGCCTGCAACTTGGTACTAATGTCCGAGTATAAGGTTGAAACAAGATTGCGGTACTGTTTTTCAAGTCTGTTTATAACTTCAGTCGCACCCTCCTGATTTTTCTTATATAAATAATCGGATACCTCTGTCAAAGCTTCCGCTGTTCCGCGCATAGACGACAACACAACGATATCGCCGTGTCCTTTCTCTACTATAGTCGCTACATTTTTTATTTTATCTGCTGTAGCAATAGACGCACTTCCAAACTTCAGAATCTTCATAGCTTTTATCCTATTATTTTTTTACATTCGTCTGTTAATGGTGCAAAATTAAAAAAAAAAATTGAGCATTAATTTCAGAATAAAATATATATTTGAATTTAGATGACTATTTTAGAATAGATATTTGACCCTATTGTACACTAAGTAAAACATTAGAAGCAACTTATAGAAAACAGTCAGAGTATAATTATTTACTCTACTATTTATCACAAATCATATATCATGATACTAAAAAAACTTTGTTACGCTCTTTTATTACTTTTATTATTTTCATGTAACCAAAACCCTCCTGTTGGTGACACAGCCGACTATAATATCGTACCTCAGGTACAGGAAATCAGCCTTACGCAGGGGAATGGTTTTATACTAAGTACTACAACTAAGATTTCATCTCCTGCCGGAAATGAGAAACTGAATAAAACTGCCGAACTTCTGGCCGGATATATTGAGCAGATAACCGGATACAGGCTGGAAACCGTTAACGAAGAATTACTGGAGAATGCAATTATCCTGACTACAAACTTCACTAGTGACAATCACGAAGCATATAACATAAAAATAAATGACTCTTTGATTATTGTTAATGGTGATTCCGAAGCCGGAACATTCTATGGAATACAAACGTTACGCAAGGCGCTTCCTGTCACCTCCGGTAAAAGTATTCTTTTTCCGGGTGCAGAAATAACCGACTATCCGGCTTATGGTCACAGAGGTGTTTCACTAGATGTCTGCCGCCATTTCTTCCCTGTCGAATTTGTGAAGAAATACATCGACGTGCTGGCTATGTGCAATATGAACGTATTCCACTGGCACCTGACCGACGATCAGGGATGGAGAATAGAAATAAAAAGCTATCCGGAACTGACAAAGATCGGTTCACAGCGTGAAAAGACTATTATAGGCAGACATACAAACGAGTTTGACAACAAACCTCATGGCGGCTTCTATACTCAGGCAGAAATCAAAGAAATAATCAAATATGCCGAAGATCGGTTTATCACCATTATTCCCGAAATAGATGTTCCGGGACATACCTTAGCCGCTCTGGCATCATACCCTGCACTAGGGTGTACAGGAGGCCCCTACAAAGTAGGCTGTGAATGGGGAATATACGAAGATGTGCTCTGTGTTGGGAACGATGATGTATTTACATTCCTTGACAATGTATTTACAGAAGTGGCAGATCTGTTTCCATCCAAATATATCCATATAGGTGGAGACGAGTGCCTTAAAAACAGATGGATGGCATGTCCCAAATGTCAGGCAAGAGCGAAGCAACTAGGTATTAAAGAAACACCTGAACATTCTGTTGGCGAACAACTACAGAGTTATTTTATCAAGCGTGTAGAACAGCTAGTAAATGCAAAAGGAAAAAGTATTATAGGCTGGGACGAAATACTTGAAGGCGGCATAGCTCCTAATGCAACCATTATGTCGTGGCGAGGTACAGAAGGAGGTGTTTATGCAGCAAATAAAGGCCATGACGTGATAATGACTCCAGAGCAATTCGTATATCTCGATTATTATCAGTCTCCCGATATAGATAACGAGCCGTTTACATACGGATGGCTGACCGAGCTTAAGAAAGTGTACTCATTCAATCCTATGCCTGCCGGACTGGCCGAAGATAAACAAAAGCATATACTGGGAGCACAGGCAAATGTATGGGCCGAATATATGCCTTCGGAGCAAAATGTGGAATACATGCTGCTTCCGCGCATGTGTGCTGTTGCCGAAACTGTATGGACGAATCCTGAAGTAAAGGATTACGATGAATTTGTAACTCGTTTATACAGATTATCGAAACATTTCGATAAACTGGATTACGAAAATTGCAAACAGGCATACGAAGTACAGGATTCAATAGTTGTAGATACAGTTAGAAATGAGATTGCACTCTATCTCTCCAACTTCGACAACAGTCCTATCTACTATACAATGGGCGAGAAAGATCCGACTACCGAATCTACGTTATATACACCGAATGAACCGATTATAATAAAAGAGAATACATTACTGAAAGCAGCACTCTACAGAGATAATGAGAAAAGCAGAGTATATACTAAAAACTTTGTATACCATGATGCCTTCGCCAAACCTGTTACTCTGAAATATGAACCGGACAAACGCTATACATTTAATGGTGCCATAACAGTAGTTAACGGGCAACTAGGCACTAATACCGGCTACCGGACAGGCTTATGGCTCGGATTTCTGGGTACAGATTTTGACGCTACCATAGATATGAAGACCGATGTTAATGTATCGTCCGTCAATCTCAACTCTTTTGTAAATACCAGAGGTAACTTGTTCGATCCTAAATCTCTGATCATTTATGTATCTACAGACGGGAAGTCCTATAATGAAGTATACAGAGAACCTTTCGGTCCGCGAAAGGAACATACCAGTCCGATCGTATTGAACCTGTCAGCTACGCTCAATGAACCTGTCATAGCACGGTATATAAGAGTAGTAGCCGAATCGGTAAAGGTATTGCCCGACTGGCACGAGAAAAAAGGAGAAAAGGCATATCTGATGATCGATGAAGTAAGAGTAAATTGATCAGAAAAAAGCTATCTGCATTAGATTAGAAAACATTGCATTATTATTTATAATAAAAAAACTTTCTAAAAACCTTTTTCGTCATTTTTTATTCTTAACTTTGCACCTCAGATATTCACAAGAGATATTTTGAGTATTTGAGAAATGAGAAAGAAAAAGATACAATTTTTATTATTATAATTTAAAAGGAACAGATATGATCAAATATCCCGTTCCTTTTTTTTTAACTTTGCTAATTGTTATTAATCACATTAATATTCTAAACAAACGATGCATTCAGACAAACCAGTTCAACTAATTCTTGACGACGGAACCGTTTTTGAAGGAAGATCTTTCGGCTCTGAAAAAGCCAGTGCCGGTGAAGTAGTGTTCAGCACCGCAATGGTTGGTTACACAGAGAGCCTTACCGATCCTTCTTATCTGGGACAGATTCTGGTCGTAACATTTCCTCTTGTAGGCAACTATGGAGTACCTGATGATACATTTATCGATGGCATTTCTGAATTTTATGAATCGGAAAAAGTGCAAGTCAGCGGATTGATCGTATCTGACTACTCCCATGAATATTCGCACTGGAACGCGAAAAAAAGTCTCGGAGACTGGCTTAAAGAACACGATGTACCCGGCATATACGGTATCGACACCCGCCAACTGACCAAAATATTGCGTGAAAAAGGATCGATGAAGGGTAAAATAGTATTTAAGGATGCTAACGAAATAGACTTTTACGATCCGAATGTTGAAAATCAGGTAGCGAAAGCCAGCTGCAAAGAAGTATTGACATACGGTAACGGTGACAAAAAAGTACTACTTGTAGACTGTGGTGTGAAGCACAATATAATAAGAAGCCTGCTAAAACGTAATGTAACAATCATCCGCGTACCATGGGATTATGATTTCAACCAACTGGAATGGGACGGACTGTTTATCTCCAATGGCCCCGGAAATCCCGACTTCTGCGAAGAAACTGTAAAGAATATACGTAAGGCAATGCAAGGCAACAAGCCTATCTGCGGAATCTGTATGGGAAATCAGTTACTGTCGAAAGCCGGTGGCGCAACCATCTATAAGCTAAAATACGGACATCGCAGCCACAATCAGCCTGTAAAGATGGTGGACTCACCTAAGTGTTTCATCACTTCACAGAATCACGGGTTTGCAGTAGCAAATGCGTCTTTAGGCTCAGACTGGGAACCACTGTTTATAAATCTGAATGATGGCACGAACGAAGGTATCAAACACAAGACGAAACCTTTCTTCTCGGCACAATTTCATCCGGAAGCATCGAGCGGGCCTACCGATACAGGTTTTTTATTCGATTTATTTATAGATAAAATAGAGAAATAAAAACTGACAGATAACATTTAGCGATTCGGCTCTGTATATGCAATTCGATTTGGTCATACCACTTTCTTCGACACATTACAATTTGTTTAAAAAGAATATTAAGCAAATTACAAAGAGGATATGTGCTGACAAGGTTGTGATAATTTCAAACTCTTCAATTATAGATGAGATACAAGGAAAATATCCGACATATACTTTTATCGATGAAGATTTGATGATCGAAGCACTCAATCTGAATGTTATCAAAGAATATTTGCGAAAAAGAGCAGGCACTGACGATCGGGCAGGATGGTATTTTCAACAGTTTCTGAAAATGGGATATGCCTTCCAATGTCAAAGTTCATATTACCTTGTATGGGACAGCGATACATTGCCACATCGGCAGCTTACTTTTTTTTCTGAGGGAAAAACATTATTCTCTTATGGAGAAGAATATCATACTCCTTATTTTGAAACAATGGAAAGGCTTACCGGATTAAATAAAAGTTTTTCCAAATCTTTTATTGTGGAGCATATGATGTTCGACCGTAAGATTATGAAGGAACTGATAGATCAGATCCAGAGTAAGAATACGCATCAACTCTGGTTCTTCAACATTCTTGATGCAATAGATGATAAAGACCTAATAAATTCGGGTTTCAGCGAGTACGAGACATACGGTACTTTCATGTATCAGAAGTATAAAGACCGCTATACGCCCCGATATATATGGCACAACAGAATGGATGCAAATAAATTCACGTTCCTTTTTTTCAAAAAAAAAGTATCGCGAATTTTCGACACATCCAGTTTTGAAGACTGGCAGACTGTTTCCTTGAAAACTCATCTCCGAAATTGCAAAGCAACTCAGGAAAAGAAGAAAACATTTAAAGAAATTGAATGGTAATAAAATTAACTACCTATAAATAAAACAGATAATAATGGATATAGACGTAAAAAAAGTATTAGTTCTTGGTTCGGGAGCTCTCAAGATCGGAGAAGCCGGCGAATTTGACTACTCCGGTTCTCAGGCTCTGAAAGCGTTGAAAGAGGAAGGAATCGAAACCGTACTTATCAACCCTAATATTGCAACGGTACAAACATCGGAAGGTAGTGCCGATAAAATATACTTCCTGCCTATTACACCTTACTTTGTTGAAAAGGTGATCCAGAAAGAAAGACCGGACGGAATTTTATTAGCTTTCGGAGGACAGACAGCATTGAACTGCGGTGTACAGCTTTTTGAAAGCGGAATTCTCGAAAAATATAACCTGCGCGTATTGGGAACACCGGTACAAGCCATCATGGATACAGAAGACCGCGAGCTTTTCGTCAAGAAACTGGACCAGATAGACGTAAAAACAATCAAAAGCCATGCGGTAGGTTCAATAGAAGACGCGGTAACAGCTGCTGCCGAACTGGGCTATCCGATCATTATACGTGCTGCATATGCACTCGGCGGTCTGGGATCGGGATTCTGTGACAACGAACAGGAACTTCGCATACTTGCCGAAAAGGCTCTCTCCTACTCTTCCCAGCTATTGGTTGAGAAATCACTGAAAGGATGGAAAGAAATAGAATACGAGGTGGTGCGTGACAAGTACGGCAACTGTATGACCGTATGTAACATGGAAAACTTCGACCCACTGGGTATACATACAGGGGAAAGTATTGTAGTAGCACCGTCTCAAACACTTACTAATAACGAATTTCATAAGTTACGCGAGCTTTCAATCCGCATTGTAAAACATATCGGAATAGTGGGAGAATGTAATGTACAGTTTGCCTTCGACCCCGAATCGGAAGATTACCGCGTAATCGAGGTAAACGCCCGCCTGAGCCGTTCTTCGGCATTGGCTTCTAAAGCAACCGGATATCCGCTTGCCTTCGTTGCCGCGAAACTTGGTCTGGGATACGGACTGTTTGAACTGAAAAACTCGGTAACGAAATCGACCTGTGCATTCTTTGAACCTGCACTCGACTACATCGTAGTAAAAATACCTCGCTGGGATTTGGGTAAATTCCATGGGGTATCAAAAGAAATCGGCTCGAGCATGAAATCGGTAGGTGAAATCATGGCTATCGGACGTACCTTTGAAGAAGCTATACAAAAAGGGCTTCGTATGATAAACATAGGTATGCACGGATTTGCAGCCAATAAACCGTTAGCTGTAGACAATCTGGATGAAGCACTGAGAAACCCGACCGACAAACGTATATTCTGCATAGAAGAAGCTTTCAAAAGAGGATATACAGTAGATCAGATACACGATCTGACTAAGATAGACAACTGGTTCCTGCAAAAACTGCAATACATATTCGACTGCTCAAAAGAATTGGAAAAATTCGATGACATACAATCCCTCCCGCTAAGCCTGCTATTGTCAGCCAAGCAAATGGGATTCTCCGATTTCCAGATAGCTAAGATAGTATGTAAAGAGCCATCGCTGATAGAGACTGTACAGCACGATGTACGCCGCATCCGTAAAGAAAACGGAATAGTACCTTGTGTGAAACAGATAGACACGCTTGCTGCGGAATATCCTGCACAAACCAACTATCTGTACATCACATACAACGGAAAAGAAAACGACGTAAAATATCTGGGAGACCACAAATCGGTTATAGTTCTGGGATCGGGTGCATATCGTATCGGTTCATCTGTAGAATTTGACTGGTGTTCGGTAAATGCCCTGCAATCTATCCGCAAAGAGGGTTATCGCTCGGTGATGATAAACTACAATCCGGAAACGGTTTCTACCGATTACGATATGTGTGACCGCCTCTACTTCGATGAATTGACCTTTGAGCGGGTGATGGATATCATCGAACTCGAAAATCCACATGGTGTAATACTATCGGTAGGCGGACAGATACCGAACAACCTTGCCATCCGTCTCGATCAGGCTAATGTAAACATACTGGGAACTACAGCCAAGAGCATTGATAATGCCGAAGACCGTCACAAGTTCTCGAGTATGCTCGACCGCATCGGAGTAGATCAGCCACGCTGGAAAGAACTTACTTCATTGGACGACATCAAAGGCTTCGTTAACGAGGTTGGTTATCCGGTACTTATCCGCCCTTCTTATGTGCTCTCAGGGGCTGCCATGAATGTATGTTCCAACGATCAGGAACTGGAAAACTTCTTAGGTCTGGCTGCCGAAGTGTCTAAAAAGCACCCTGTGGTAGTAAGCGAGTTTGTGGAGAATGCAAAAGAGATAGAAATAGACGCTGTAGCCGACAAGGGTGAAATAATAATGTACGCCATATCGGAACACGTAGAATTTGCAGGAGTGCACTCCGGTGATGCAACCATACAGTTTCCGGCACAACGCTTATATATCGAGACTGTAAGACGCATCAAAAAGGTAGCAAAACAGATCGCTCAGGAGTTACAGATATCGGGACCGTTCAATATGCAGTTCCTTGCAAAAGATAATGCGATAAAGGTTATCGAATGCAACCTGCGGGCATCCCGTTCATTCCCATTCGTATCGAAGGTATTAAAGATAAACTTTATAGATCTTGCTACTCAGGTGATGCTGGGTAAGCATGTTGAGAAGCCGAATAAGAACGACTTCGACCTTGACTATGTAGGTATCAAAGCCTCCCAATTCTCATTCTCGCGCCTGCAAAAAGCAGACCCTGTACTGGGGGTAGATATGGCTTCTACCGGAGAGGTAGGTTGTATCGGAGATAACTTCTACGATGCTATGCTCAAGTCGATGCTTTCGGTTGGATACCGCATACCTAAAAAGACTGTACTGTTCTCGACAGGGCCGGCAAAATCGAAAGTAGAACTGTTGGAAGCTGCCCGCCTACTTCATCAGAAAGGATATGAGCTGTATGCAACCGGAGGTTCACAGAAATTCCTTGAAGAAAATGGTGTGCCTGCAACCAGAGTATTCTGGCCGAACGATAATCAACAGCCGAACGCTCTGGAAATGATACAGAGTAAGAAGATAGACCTTGTAGTAAACATACCTAAAAACTTTACGACAAGCGAGCTGGATAACGGGTATAAAATACGCCGCGCAGCTATCGACTTCAATATACCACTGCTGACTAACTCGCGTCTGGCATCGGCATTCATACAGGCCTTCTGCAAAATGAATGTTGACGAACTGGAAATAAAGGCATGGAACGAATATGATTAAAGCCATAGCTATACAAATAGGAATCGTTTGGGCTATATTTATCATCATACTGATTATTTGGCTTATCCGAAAAAATCCTTTCTTCAGAAAATAATATGATACAAAAACCATCTGTTTATCAGATGGTTTTTGTAATTTTGGGGAGATTTAGAAAGATAGAGACTCAATAACCTGTTTCATTGCCCACACATCTAATTCCGATAAATATTTACCGGAATTATAATAAGATGATGATCAATCCGTTATTGAAATAGTTCAATTATATTAGTCGTTTTGCGTGACTCGGCATAACATGAAATAAATTCAGTTCTGCTCTCGCTACTTAAAACGTTATTTAACATATTACACTGTCCACGTATGAAAAGATTATTACTACTTACTCTTTGCTCGATATTCCTTATTATTTCTGCTGATGCCCAGATTAAGAAATTACTGACTACAGTCAATTCTATAAAGACAAAAGAAGTTATCGAATTGAAGTATAATTCACAGAATCAGCTTATATATTTCGATGAGAAAGGAACAGTAACATACCGCGAGTTCTCATTGAAATATGACAAAGCGAGTAATCAGTTGTCGGAATGTACTATAAACAACGACAAAGGCGAGTTGGTACTAAACTCTAAATATACATACGGAACAGCAGGATATATCACTGAAGAAGTAAAAAGTAGTGGCAAAAAATTGCAAGGCAAAAGTACCGAGCAAAATAAAATATACATAGACAGTAAAGGACGCCTGACAAAAACAGCTTTTGACGATGGAAAACTGTGGGAAGAGTTTGAGTACGACAAGAATAATAATATTACCAAATATACGCTGCATTCTGCCTTTGGCGATAGTGATATCGTAACAACACATAAGTACAATAAAGATAAATCGGTATTTGCCAATATAGAAAATCTTCCTGCATGGTTTTGGGCTTTACACATGAATAATGTGAAATGGTGTGGCGACTTTGTCGGAAAAAACAATCCGAATGAAGCGGTATCGGTCGATCCCCGATTCGGAACGGATACTGTAGAAATCACATACCAGTACGATGCTGACGGCTACCCTGTAAAACAGCTTTATAATGGTAAAGTGGTAAAAGAGTTTACTTACAAAATCATCAAGTAGGTGTATAAGTAATTTTCAGAACTTGGGTTGTATCTGTCGTAATTTTCACTCTGTCATCTGAACGTTCGCCGACAATCCAGATGATGTCGTCTCCCGAACACAGAAGCCATGCTTCCTCTTTCTCAAAGAGAGTGAATTTGCTATCGGAAAAATAATCGCTTATCTTTTTCTTCCCTTTCATACCGAATGGAATAAACCAATCGCCCTGCCTCCATTTCCGGATAGTAAGCGGATAATTTATTTTAGCTGAGTCTACATACAGAATATCGGGATTTTTCTCAATTATAAAATTCCCGTCAACCGGAATCTTCTCTATTATCAGATGTACAGGGTGTGATATGTTTTCAGCGTCTTCCCGAATGGTAAAACTATCCAATGTGAGCCGCTCTTTTTCTTTCAGTATATAGAATCCCCTGTCTTTTAGGAGTTCATGTGTTTCCGAATAAAATATCTTTCCGGACTGGGCTATTAATGATTCAAATATCTGTCTGACAGTGGCTGAGTTGAAGCCGTAAGGGGAAAGGATTTCAAACAATATAGCTTCCGGCTCCGCATACCTTATCAGCAGGTTTATATCGATCTTATCGTCCTTGAATATCTCTTTCTTCACCTGTTCGATATATAACTGATATATATTGTACACCTGCGACAAATGTCCGGCTGTACGTATAACAGCCTCTTTAGCCGACGGGTTAATAGATTCGAGCAAAGGGATAATATTCAACCTGATCTTGTTGCGGGTGTACAGGTCTTCGTTATTGGTTCTATCCTCCACATAAGCCATCTTCCGTTCTTTCAGATAGGCGAGTATCTCGTCGCGCCCTACACATAACAACGGGCGTATAATATAACCGTTCATCGGCGAAATGCCGGTAAGTCCGCGAATACCGGTTCCACGTACCAGATTCAATAAAACAGTCTCAACAGAGTCGTCACGATGATGCGCCACAGCTATTCTATCTGCCAAATGTATTACGCGCAACTGCTCAAACCAACCGTAACGCAGTTCACGGGCAGCCATTTCTATCGAGATCGAGTTAATCTCGGCATGTGCTTCCGTATCAAAATCGATGCGTTCAAATTTCAAATTATACTTCTGGCACAATTCTTCTACAAAGAACGCATCTCTGTTCGACTCTTCACCCCGAAGATGGAAGTTACAGTGTGCAACCACACATTCGAATCCAAAACTATGCAGAATATCGAGTAAAGCCACCGAATCGGCTCCGCCGCTTACGCCTACTATTACTTTTTCTCCGCCTGCAAGTAATCGGTTTGCTACTATATATTGCTCTACCTTTGTTACGTTCATCGCTCTGTCGATTTTAAAAAGCCCTGTTACAATTTTAGATAAGAGAAATAATGCTTCTCTACTTTTTTGGAAAGTAATTGTATGTTCAGCATGTCAGAAGCTGCTGATATATCTTTTATAGAACCATCGTTATACAAGATATCTATACTATCATCGGCTTCATTGTACATATTGGTATAGATCACATCACATGAATAAAGATAAGAAGCATCCTGTTCGCTGATTCCCAACTCCTGCACACATTTATCTATATGTTTTTGCTGACGTTCTGCCGACATAGGTTCACTTGTTACTTCTATTTTAAACAATTTCCGGTTTATAAGACACGAACTCAATATGGACAGTACAGTATCTTTATGATTCGCCCACACTTTGAGTGCGCACCAGATATCGTTATCGTCCAAATCGACAAAATGGCTCAATACCTCATCGGTATGTTCATCGAAGGATGATTTGTCTATATTATTTTCCAGAAAATAGCTGAGAGACGGAGATGCAAACAACTGTTCTCCGCTATCAGTAAGGGATTTGGCGCGCATTAGCGTTTTTATAAGCATTTTCTCCGCTGCTACTGCAGTTTTGTGAAGATACACCTGCCAATACATCAACCGGCGCGACATCAGGAAGTTTTCGATAGAATATATACCTTTTGCCTCAACTACCAAACGATCGTTACGCAAATCCAGCATTTTAATAATACGAGCCGAACCTATATTGCCTTCTGTAACTCCGGTGAAGAAACTATCGCGCCGCAGATAGTCGAGCCTGTCCACATCCAGTTGCCCGCTGACTAACTGATGCAGAAATTTTTTAGGGTACTCATTCTTAAAGATTGAGATACAGATATCCAGTTCTCCGCACAATTCCTTATTCAAAGCCTCCATCAACGCAAGAGATATCTCTTCGTGATGTATTCCATTGGTTAATGTATGTTCCAATACATGTGAGAAAGGGCCGTGCCCTACATCGTGCAACAGAATACAGGCTAATGCCCCGTTAGCTTCTTCCTGACTGACCTCATGTCCTTTGAAACGGAGGTTATTAATAGCTTCATCCATCAGATACATAGCCCCTATAGAATGATGCAGACGTGTATGCTGTGCTCCGGGATATACAAAAGATGCCAGTCCCAGTTGCTTAATACGGTTTAACCGTTGCAGAAACGGGTGTTGAATGAGATTGTAAAGAAATTGATTAGGTACAGTGATAAACCCGAATACAGGGTCATTTATTATCTTTTTTCTGCTGCTCATCTATAGCTGTATGTTGGATTGTTAAATTTCAAAGTCTAAAGATACAGAGAATTTGTCTAATTGGTATAAATCAGCAGTTGGATAAGTCATATGCTTAATATATTAATACGCGCAATCACAGATTGCTTATACAGAATTGTTAGATGAAAGGTTTATTATAATTAGATAATAGAACACATAAGCGCCACTACTTATTGTTATAATTAAGACAATAAGCACTATAATGTTAAAGCAGCCATAACAATATATAAAATCAATAAAATAAGAAACATATCATCCTGATTTGCGTTATTTATTTATTCAAAACAATTACATTTGTTGTAATCTGAAGACTAAATGCAGAAAGTAGTGAGAAAAATAGTTGCTAAAATCCGTTTCTTACTGAGATTGGAAAAAACTGATTGCGATACCGTAATAAAAGAATACTTAGAAAAGATCAAATAATTTCCATAAAAGACAAATTCTTTATTAAATTTGTCGCAAAAAAATAATATGGAAATATTGGAAACCTTTCTTTTGCCAAGTGCATGGATAGCTTTGCTCACTTTGGCTTTTCTCGAAATAGTATTGGGGATAGATAATATTGTGTTTTTATCGATCATGTCCTCGAAGCTTCCTGCCAAAGAACAACCCAAAGCCCGCACTATAGGGCTTCTATTAGCGATGTTGTTCAGGATCCTGTTACTCTTCTGCATCTCGTGGCTGATGAAGCTAACCAAGCCAATATTTACATTCGACACAGCATGGTTCGATGGTTCCATATCGGGGCAAAGTATCATCATAGGTGTAGGGGGACTTTTCCTGTTATATAAGAGTGTAACGGAAATACATCACAAACTGGAAGGCGAAAGTGATGCTGTACAAGGTAAATCTAAAAGCGGCTTTATCGGCGTTATTGTACAGATAGTGGCTTTAGATATTGTATTCTCATTCGACAGTGTGCTTACGGCAGTCGGTCTGGTGAGTTTTAATGAATTCGGCTATGTAGGTGCCATGACTATTATGGTTACGGCAGTAGTGGCTGCGGTATTGGTAATGCTGCTATTCTCTGGGCCTGTAAGTAAATTTGTGAACGAACACCCTACAATACAAATGCTGGGACTATCGTTCCTTATACTGATCGGCGTAATGCTTCTGGTAGAATCTGCCCATCTGTCTCATATTTCAATATTTGGCAGCACAGTCGGTGAAATACCGAAAGGATATATATACTTTGCGATTGCATTCTCGCTTCTTGTAGAATTCCTGAATATGAAATTACGGAAGAAATCGACTCCTGTAAAATTGAAAGATTCGGAGTTGATAGAAAATGAAGAGAAATAATTTGATAGAATTACAGATAATATAGCTATTTTAGCAACTATAAATCCTGTGAGCCACATGGTTTCACAGGATTTATAGTTATCAAAAGCAGCACTAATCACACACATAACTCTTTACAAATGATCTCGATTTATAACATAAAACCTCAGTTTCAGAAAGTACTGACTCCTATTCTGACTTTCTTACATAAAAGGGGTATTACCGCTAATCAGATAACAATAAGTGCCTGTATACTATCCCTTATCATCGGCGTCTTGTTCTGGTTTGCAGACAGTAATCCTTTATTCTTTCTGGCGCTGCCTATCGGATTACTAATAAGAATGGCGCTGAATGCCTTAGACGGCATGATGGCTCGTAAGTATAACCAGATCAGCACAAAAGGTGAGATGCTAAATGAAGTCGGAGATATTGTTTCCGATCTGTTTGTATTTTTCCCTCTGCTAAAATTCCAACCGGAAAGTATATATCTTATTGTTCTATTCATCGCATTGAGCATTATAAACGAATTTGCAGGGATTATGGGTAAAGTAATATCGGGAGAGAGAAGATATGAAGGGCCTATGGGGAAAAGCGACAGGGCTTTCCTGTTAGGTATTTATGGTATTCTGAGCTTTTTATCTATAAGTATTTCGGGATACTCAGTATGGATTTTTGCAGCTATCATTCTATTATTGCTTATAAGCACTAGTGTAAGAATCAGTAAGACACTAAAAAATAAATGAGATTGTAATTTTCTTTATTTTCTCTTCGTTAGTTTATCTATAGGATGTCAATGTGCTAATTAGCCAATATGCTGATGTGCCAATGATAGCGGTCTTTGAATTAACAATCAGCGGAGCTAATTAAAACTAGCAAGCTAGTAGACTTGTAAACTTGTAATTTTTGTCAGGTTTTAGTTAAAAAGATAATTTTGTAGGGGCGAATTGTAAAATCGACGGAGTCAAATATCTTACGCCCGATAGTCTTAAGCGGACGAATGTTTATTCGCCCTACAAATAAATCAAAAACATGTTAGATTTGTCAGGTTTTAGTTAAAAAGTAACAGGAATAAAAACAGTGCAAAGTTGTTACCTTTGTTACCTTTTATAATATCTTAATTCAATAACATGCTGGTTTACTTACACTTACACCTTTTATATGGCAGAGCAGAATAATAAATATGACAGAGTTGCGGTTTTCTCAGGAGGGGGAACCCGGTTTGCCATATATTGCGGTATGTTTGCAGCTATGGAAGATGCAGGCATGTCTCCCAACCTGATTATCGGAGCATGTGGAGGAGCTATAGCCACAACCATCATTAATGCCCTCGCCACAAATGAAGAGCGGAAAAAGTATCTGCAATCGGAAGAACTATACAAGTTCGTACGTGCTACAGAGCTTACAAATGAGAGAATGCTATACCGCATCGGCTGGTACTGCCTAAAAAAAATGTATAGCAAAAGAAATGCTCCGTATATAGAAGATGTTTTCAGCAAATATCTGGTAAATATGCCGGAAGACTTGACTACATTGTTACCAACACTTTCATCAGAAACTAAAACAAATATACCGTCGATCATTATCGGATCTAAGATGTTATTCGATCCGTCAGAAACGGGTAAAGCCAGAAACGGGAAAAAACTATATAAGAAGGTACTCTTTACGGATAAAATAACTGCACAGAAGATTAATTGTAATGATATTGAAATCCGTACGGATTACTATATATCAGGCGCTATCGATCCGTCGATAGAGGTTATGACAAACGTGCCAATGGTGACAGCGATGCGTATTTCCGTATCGGATATGTTTTATGTGCAGCCTGTATATTATGGAAATCATTATTTTGCAGGTGGAGCGATCGATCTTATCCCGATGGAACTGGCGACAGCTATGGGTGAAACTATTTTTTTTGAAAAGAAAAGCCCCTACTCTACTATGGAGGAATCTCTGGTGAGAGCCGTTCTGGGATATAGCGGGAACGAGCGATTGAAAGAGATCGGTAACGGAAATGTGAAGTATTGGATAGATACGCGCGATGCTACGCAGGCACTTAACGGACACTATTGTAAGAAAAGTATCGACTGGGCTAAATTCAGGATTGGCATATCATTGCCTGATTCACAAGAGCAATTCGCCGAAGATATGGAAATACAGTGGCAATACGGGTACAGAAAAGTAATGGAGCAAGCAGGCTTATGAAAATATTTATTATAGGCGGAACATCGGGTATAGGACTGGCTACAGCTATACAATATCTGGAAGCAGGACATCAGGTAGGCATTTGCGGACGCGATATCCGCAAAGTGCAACTGAATAAGGATTATCCCCTGCTCAGAATGTACCAACTGGATGTATATGATAAAGATGCACTAAATGAGGCTATTACAGACTTCTCAAATAATGGACTCGATATAATGATCTATTCAGCAGGAAATTACACCGATAGTTCCCTGAATAAGATCACTTATGAAGAAAGTACCAATATGCTGAAAGTAAACATTGCAGGCGCAATAAACGCACTGGAAGTGACACGCGACATTATGTACCGTCAGCAAAGAGGGCATATAGCCATTATAGCATCCGTATCAGGTTTACTGGATTATCCTAAAGCTACGATCTACGGCAAAACAAAGAGAGCGCTGATACAGATTGCAGATGCTTATCGCAGGGCTTTGTCCGACTTCGGGATAAGCGTAACCGTTATAGCACCCGGATATGTGAACTCAAAGAAACTCAGGGAACTAAACGATGACGATCTGTCGAAGAAGCCGTTTGTCGTCGGTTGTGAATATGCCGCAGCTAAGATTATCGAGGGTATAGAGAAGAACAAGGAGATTGTCATTTTCCCTTCGGGGATGAAATATCTTATACGCTTTCTATCCTGCTTACCTAAAGGACTAATAGGTTTTGTAATGCACAAAAAAGCAAAATGGTCGCAAAAGAAATAGAGGTAAAAGCATCGATAAAAGCGAAGCTGGGCGGGCTATGCCTCAGTTATATATTGTTTCTGATCATATATAACTTTTGTGGATGGTATGCTTCTAATCTGGAGAATGTCGGTTCTTTTGTTTTTCGTTTCGAGGACAATATTCCCTTTCTGGCATGGATGATCGTTCCATATATGAGCAGCGGATTGTTTTTTGCTCTTATATTTTTCATGTGTTCAGGGCAAAAGGAACTTCTTCTGCTAACTAAAAGGATAAACTTTGTGACTATCGTGTCAGGATTGTTCTTTATTATACTTCCTCTGAAATTTACATTTACAAAACCAGACATAGACTCCCCTATCCTGCGTTTCTTCTTTCAGTTCCTGAATACATGGGATACGAATTATAATCAGGCTCCGTCGCTACACATAAGCTATGCCTGTATATTCTGGTCGGTATTGTCCAGAGAATTACATGGTAAATGGAAAAAAGTAGCCGCTATATGGCTTTTGCTGATGGGAATATCTACGCTAACCGTCTATCAACATCACCTGATAGATATAATAGCCGCTCTGTTGCTTATTTGCATTACATTTCTTCTCTTTCCTGAGAGAAAAGACCGTAATTACTATATCGGGATAATATACTTTATCGCAAGTATACTGTTTGTTGTAACAGCTTTATTTATCTATCAGTATATCAGCAATTATAGTCTGATCTTATTGTGGCTTTCCGCTACACTCCTGCTTGTAGGAATTGCTTATATTACTTCCAATCACCGGTTCCTGAAACGGGAAGACGGGACAATCAGTGTCCTAAAGAAGATTATCTATCTGCCGTATATTGCTATATACAAGATATTCAGATTATTCTTTTGCAAGAATGGGAAGCATCCGGTAACTGAGATATATCCACGTGTTTTTCTGGGGCCGATACTCAACCAAAAGCAAGTAGATGAGTTTAATATTAATAGCAAAACCATTGTCATAGACCTTTCGGCTGAACTTGAAGAAAACAAGGCAATCAGACAGAAATCGGTTTATCACTCGTTCCCGATATTAGATATTGGAGTTGCTGAGAAAGAGTACATAGATTCAATCCTGAAAACCTTATCCGGACTATATGCAAATATGGATAGCGACCAAAAGATCTATATTCATTGCCTGATGGGATATTCGCGGAGCGTATTCATTGCAACAATATTCATAAGGGATTTACTGAACATAGATACAACGGAGGCAATAGATATGGTAAGAAAAAATTATCCGTATGCTGTATTTCCTCAATATTTACTAGATTTGACAATCAAAAAAACAAAATGATGACAACAAACACATTCACAAGCTTTGACAATGCCAATATATTTTATAGAGAATGGAACTTCTCCCCTTCTCAAAAAACAATAATCATTCTCCATCGTGGCCACGAACATTCGGGACGTATGGAAGAGTTCGCTACTGACGAAAGATTTACAAGCTATAATGTTTTCAGCTTCGATCTCAGAGGACATGGCAACACTTCGCAACCAGTCTCTCCTATATTTATGGATTATGTGCGGGACTTGGATGTATTTGCAAGATTTCTGAAACAAGAATACAGCATCAATTCAGAAGATATCTTCATTGTAGCTAACAGTATTACCAGTGTCATTGCAGCTGCTTGGGTACACGACTTTGCTCCTCAGATTGCAGGAATGGCATTACTAGCCCCTGCCTTTGAAATAAAACTGTATGTTCCGTTTGCAAAAGAGTTTGTTGCCTTAGGCAGCAAATTAAGTAAGAAGCTGGAGGTCAAAAGTTATGTAAAATCAAAAGTGCTAACTCACGATAAAGAACAACAAAAGGCTTATGATAGCGATCCGTTGATTACAAAATCCATAAACGGAGGTATGTTGGTCGATTTTCTCGATTCGGGTAAAAGAATTGTAGAAGATGCCGCCGCCATCACTACTCCTACATTGGTATTCTCATCGGGCAAAGATTATGTAGTAAAGAATAGCTCTCAGAAGAAATTCTTTATCAGACTCGAATCTGAACACAAAGAGTTTATCGGGCTGAAAGATTTCTATCATGGTGTACTTTTCGAGCAAGACCGTGCTATGGTTTACGATCATATACTGCGCTTTATGAAGGAATGCTTCAATCTGCAACGTACTGATCCAAGATTAAAACCGGACAAATTCACAAATGACGAATACCATGTCCTTTCATTGAGAATGATTCCATTAGCGGAGCGTATGAACTTTGCTTTTCAAAAATGGTCGCTGGGCAAACTTGGCTTCCTCAGCGATGGTATGAGTACAGGACTGAAATATGGTTTCGATTCGGGAATATCACTGGATTATGTTTACAAGAATACTCCTAAAGGGAAATTAGGTATCGGTAAAGTGATGGACTATTTTTATCTGAATGCTATTGGCTGGAGGGGTATCCGCATACGGAAAGTACATCTGCTTAGTCAGATAGAACAACAAATAGCCAGACTGAAAGAGGAAGGGAGAACAGTTAAGATTCTGGATATTGCGGGGGGAACAGGAAACTACCTGTTCGATATAAAGGAAAAGCACCCTGAAATAGAAATAGTTGTAAATGACTTCAAAAAATCGAATATCGAAGCCGGAGAGAAAGTTATTGCCGACAAAGGAATACAAGGTATGCGTTTTACCAATTATGATTGCTTCGATCCTGATACATACAAAAAGTTCGGCTTCAATCCTAATATTACAATCATTTCGGGTATATTCGAATTATTCGATGATAATGAATTAGTCAGTAAAGCAATATCCGGCGCTGTATCTGTTTCCGAACCGGACAGCTCCATCATTTATACCGGACAGCCATGGCATCCTCAACTCAAGATGATAGCTTATGTACTGAACAGTCATCAGGAAAAGGACTGGGTGATGAGACGCCGTTCGCAGAAAGAATTGGATCGTATTTTTGCTTTCAACAAGGTCGCTAAAGAGAGTATGCTGATAGATGATTTCGGTATCTTTACAGTATCCTGCGGGAGGGTTAAAAGTCCGATTTAGGATATCGGAACGAGACAAATTGAATAATAGAAAAAGGTTTGGAATATCTCCAAACCCTTCCTTTAATTATTTCAGACACATCTTAAAGAAAGATTCCAGTTTGTCAAATGGTATAATATCCATACGGTCATACAAATCTACGTGAGTAGCATTGGGTATAATCATCAGCTCTTTGTTATTCCCTTTTAGTTTCTTGAAAGCGTCCTCGCTAAAGTAGCGGGAATGTGCCTTTTCTCCATGAATAACTAGTACAGCACTGCGAATTTCGTCAGCATATGAAAGCTGGGGCATATTGATGAACGAAAGAGGTGTTGTTGTGTTCCAGCCATTGTTTGAATTAAGTGAACGCTCGTGATACCCCCGCTTTGTTTTGTAATAGTTATGATAATCTTTCACGAACCATGGAACATCGTCCGGCAACGGATCAACAACTCCTCCGGCAAGTGCATATGTACCGTTTTTTGCATCAATGGTACGCTGTGCATTGAGTTGTTCACGAAGTTCATAACGTTTATCGGCATCCATCGAATCGAAATAACCATTGGCATTGACACGGCTCATATCATACATGGTAGATGTAGCTGTTGCCTTAATCCGCGTATCCATAGCAGCAGCGTTAATAGCCAGACCTCCCCAGCCGCAAATACCGATGATACCGATATGCTCCGGATCTACATTATCTCGTGTTGAAAGGAAATCAACAGCAGCACTGAAATCTTCTGTATTAATATCAGGCGAAGCCACATAACGAGGTTCTCCACCGCTCTCACCTGTATAAGAGGGATCGAAAGCAATCGTTAGGAAACCACGCTCTGCCATTGTCTGTGCATAGAGTCCCGATACTTGCTCTTTAACAGCACCGAAAGGTCCGCTTACAGCGATAGCCGCTAATTTTCCGTTTACATTCTTTGGTATATACATATCAGCAACAAGGGTAATACCATAGCGATTATTAAAAGCTACTTTCCGATGAGTAACATTATCACTTAACTGGAAAGTGTAATGTTCTTTTTGCTCTGTATTATTCATATTTACTTCTTCAAATTCTTTATCTGTCACAGGTTGCAACCATGTTACCTGCGTCTCATCTTCATAGTTTGTTATCGCAATATGTACCATTTGAGTAGTAGCTGTTGCTCCGTGCCAGTGCTCTGTATTTTCCGGAATATTCACTACGTCGCCTTTTTTGATCGTTTGTGCAGGTTTCCCCTTTTCTTGATAAAATCCGTTACCTTCGATAACAAGTAAGACTTGACCTTTCGGATGTGTGTGCCAATTAGTTCTTGCTCCAGGCTCAAAGGTTACACTTCCTGCCGAAAAACCGTTGTTATTGTCTTTTGCTACTAATGGTGTTAAAAAAGCATTTCCGCTAAACCACTCGTTTGGTAATTTATCGCCTCTAGGGTATATAGAGGTATTATTTTGTTCATTCATATCTTCCTGATTTTTAGGATTGTTATTACTATTATTACAAGCTGTTAATACAAGTAAACAACTTACGAAAAGAATTTTTAAAGTTGATTTTAAAACATTATTCATATTAATCGATTTTTGCATGATTATTCTAATTCAAAGGTTAATGTTACATCGCCGGAGCCTAATGCTTTTTCGAGTCCAGAAATATTATCTACTTTCCCTAACCGGGTGTAGCTGTATGATGTGGAAAAGCTTTTATAAAATAAAACTAATGTCTGTGAACCATACAACATCAAATCGCCATTCTGTACTGTTCCCGGATTGAAAGAATCGGTTGGCAGTCTGTTTTCCAAGTCGTAATACTTTTCGTTATTGTTCAACTCAGACATAGTGATTGTCATCGGTAATAATTTCTTGAAGGCATTTGCTGCCGCATTATCCTGAAGAGTAGCCATAAATACTACTGAATTTATTATAATTTTCAATTTCATTCTTTCATTCAGATTGTCGCCCTCTTTACTATTGTCTGTCTCCGGTTGATGGGCGGCTTCCGAATTGTTTGTATCATCAGTATCACAGGCTGAAAGACCTGTAATTATCATAAAAGACAATATCATCATAATGAGCTTTTTCATATCTGTTCTATTTAGTTAAATTGTTTTATAATTTTTGCAGGGATCCCGCCAACAATAGTATTGTCAGGAACGTCTTTTGATACAACTGCTCCTGCAGCTATAATAGCATTTTCCCCTATAGTTACGCCTTGCAGGATAGTTGCTCCTGCACCAATCCAGGCATTCTTTTTAATATAAATGGATTTAGGAATAAGTGAATGCCGTTCTATCGGAGAAACGGGATGTCCTTCAGACAAAATACTGACATTTGGGCCGATCAATACATTATCAGCGATGGTTATGCCACCCAAATCTAGCAAAGTACAGTTGAAATTGATAAATACGTTTTTACCTATCGTAGTATGCTTTCCATAATTAATATACAAAGGGGTAAATACGGCAACGCTTTCGTCTATCTCATTACCTGTTATTTGACTTAATAAATATCTAATTTCAGCAGGATCGGAAGAGCTATTCATCTCTAAGAGTAACCTCTTTGTAAGAAACGAAGCCTCACGCATTTTATAAGCTTGAGAGTCATTAGGCAGAATTGTCTCACCGTTTCTTAATCGTTCAAAAATATCAACTTTGTCCATCTTTGTATTTTTTGATACAAAGGTCGGAACTTATCAGCTTTACCTGTTAACAATATTCAAACCAACAATTAAGATATTCAAACCATCTCCTCCCGAAGGGACTTAGGATTAGTTCCTGTTTGCTTTTTAAAGAAATTATTAAAATAGGTTGGATATTCAAAACCAAGAGCGTAAGCCACTTCCGAAATATTCCAATCTGTATGCTGCAAGAGGGCTTTTGCTTCGGCAGTAATCCGTTCAGTGATATGTGTAGTGGTTGATTTTCCTGTGATCTCCTTTATTGCACGATTCAGGTAGTTAGTGTGGACATTCAGGTATCGGGCATAATCCTGTGCTGTTCTTAGTTGCAGCGGGCGATCGAACGTTTCAATCGGGAATTGTCGTTCCAATAATTCAAGAAATACAGAGGTAATACGGGCGGTTGCTTTCTTAGCCTGATGATAATGCTCCGAAGGTTGCAACTTCAGGGCTTCATGGATAATAAGGCTGATATAATTACGAATAAGTTCATCTTTAAAGGTATAATCATTTTCCTGCTCTTCAATCATTTTCTGAAAAAGAGTGTTGAGAAATAGCCTTTGCTCTTCAGATATTTTTAAGACAGGGGTTCCGTCAATTTTAAAAAACGGTGATTGAAGCAAGCTTTCAGATCGGTCAGACTGTTTCAAGAAATCCTCTGAGAAAAGACAAGTATAACCAACATATGTTCTTGATATTGTTTCCCATGAATAAGGAATATGCGGATTGCCAAAAAACAGGATAGTTCCCTCTTGTTCAAAGCTCCTGTCAGCATAGTGTATATTACTTATTCCGGTAGTCAGGCAAATTTTATAAAATTGTTTGCGACTATATGTGCGTGTCGAATTGCTATCGTCCTCTATCTGAAACGCTTTGAAGCCTTTTAGTTTGAGCTCGTTGTTGAATTCCGAAATTGAACGTTCTATCTTCATAAAACAAAGATAAGAAAATCAAACTTAATATTTCGAGTTTTAAATATTTTGAGTATAAAAAAACGGATTTGACTCATGCGACTATTTTAGTCACGTAGTTTTAATAAGTGTTATACAAGGGTGGAATAGATAATTATGCTGTCTTGGATTCTCTATGATGCTATAAAGCGGCTTAAAATAAAAAAAGTAGCCGTTAAGCTACTTTTCTTGGCGGAGAGAGAGGCTAATGAACCTGACACTCCAACCTATTTAAGTTCAATGTTTTATTTCTATTTTGAGGTCTATGGGGTACGATTAAGAGCGCATTGTAAAATGACTGCTCCTGACTTCGGTTTGTCTGTCGTTGTCACCATAAATACTCAGGTTCAAAGTTACACATTCTTTTGAAATATCAAAGTATATTGATTATAAATATTTTAAGTCAAGTGCAAGGTGCAAGTCTATCTATATATAGATACTTGCACCTTGCACCTGCATTTGATTACTTATTCTCTTTAACAAGCGTCTCTATCTCTTCTATTATTTCAATGGCACGTTGTCTGTTCAGACCAGCCTTTGCGGCAATTGCCATCATATCGTCATCTGTCGGTTCTCCGCTGTTATTGACCGTCGTCGTATGGGAGCCGTTAAAGCCGCTACTTGGCAATAGGTCATAGGCGGGAGATAGCCTCCATTCGCCATTTATCAGTTGAAAAGAGAAATTCTTGGCGTGGTCGTCCCGATTTTTGATTGCCACATTGAATACCATTTGCCGGAAGAGAGCGTAGACCTCTTCCATGTTCTTGGTAAGGATATGACATAGTTGGAGCAAGCCGCCATAATCGAGACTTGGAACTCGATAGTCGGCATTC
Organism: Dysgonomonas hofstadii; assembly: GCA_040395895.1. GTDB lineage: Bacteria > Bacteroidota > Bacteroidia > Bacteroidales > Dysgonomonadaceae > Dysgonomonas > Dysgonomonas hofstadii_A. Next base: position 31,699 of record JBEBPN010000022.1, on the reverse strand, counting down.
AGGAGTCCGGCAGCACTTACTGTATGTACTTTACCAAGAGGCGTTCGGTCAAAACGCTCCACCCCAAAATACTTCCCTTCAAAGAGTCTTGTTTCGGGCATCTTGATACCACACTTCTTAGCCAACAGGGAATAATTGTATTCTATCTCTCCAACATTCATCGGATCTGTGGTTGCCTTGAATTTGACAAGCCATTCCTTACCGTCAATCTTAACGAATACTTTCGGCCTTGCACCACCTGAAGAACCGCCATATTTATACAATGTATCAAGCGAATCTCCGTCATAGTCAGAAGTCAGGATTTTCTCCGCGTCACTTGCCAGTTTATCGAAATTGACAATTTCATTCTGTGTCGTCTCGCTATAATCAGGGCGATATTCCAATGCTCCTCGCCCAGTACTGCCAATTAAAGCGAGCCTTTGCAGAGTGGTCAGCTTCGCTGGATCAACACCTTTGCTTTTGAGGTATCTGTCAAGGATAAGATTTCCCCAGCCATCGGGCAGACTGTCATCGAACACTCCGAAACCGCCATTGAACGGTGTGCGTTTAGCTATAAATACTTCGGGCTTTAGCGGAAGATTGAACGGAGAGATAGAATCACCGGATGCCAGATAAGCAGGATCATATTCGAATGCACAAAGAAAATCAGGCGTCAGAGCGATTCGCCCCACCTTACTATTATTCATAAAAACCTCTATGACTTTTATTTCATTCATTGCGTGATCCCCTCTTTCTCTTTTTAACTTCGGTTGTCTTTAATAAATCATCAATACTCTGATATGTCTTTTTTGCAAAAAGTTCCATAAACCCTTCGACATCATCGAGAGCAATAGCACACAAGACCAGATTGCGAAGCGTAATATCTCCCGTATTCTCAAACTTACGATAGGCATCGTAACCCACCCCTGCACGTTTGGCAAATGCCTTCTGCGTCAAATTGCGTTCAAGCCTTCGCTCTTTTACTCTTTCGGCAATTCCTTTCAGAATAGCATCGGGAGTATTTTCTATAATTAGGTTAATATCCACTATTTATAAATATTAATTCATATTATTGTGCAATAATACACAATTACAAAGATACGAATAATGGGCATAATGAGCAACTTTTTTATGTGTAATAAGAGGAATATATGTCGAAAGTAAAATAGTGTAAAGAGTTATATATGAGTAAAACAGTAAAATTGGTAGTTATATCCGTAATCTGTCTACAAAGGGAACCAACTATACTCTATACCTTTGTGTTATCAAATAAAACAATAATTATAAACGAATTAATAAAAAACAAAATGAAAAATCAACCCAAAATAGCATTAGGCACATGGTCATGGGGATCAGGTGTAGCAGGAGGCGATCAGGTATTCGGTAACCACCTTACAACAGAAGAACTAAAACCCGTATTCGATGCCGCCATTAAAGCAGGCTTAAACCTGTGGGATACAGCTGCGGTATATGGAATGGGGTCATCGGAAACCATCCTCGGCGAGTTTGTGCGCCAATATCCGCGGGAAGAGCTTATCCTCTCAACCAAATTCACTCCGCAAATAGCAAGCAACTCTACCAATGCTATGGAAGAAATGTTCGAAGCAAGCTGTGAGCGTTTAGGAACGGATTATATAGACGTGTACTGGATTCATAATCCGACCGATGCACCGAAATGGGTATCGAGCCTTATACCTTTACTGAAAAGCGGAAAGGTAAAAAGTGTAGGCGTTTCCAACCACAACCTGGCACAAATCAAAGAAGCCGATGCAATACTTGCTAAAGAAGGCTATAAAATATCAGCCGTGCAGAACCATTACAGCCTGCTCTACCGCTCGTCAGAAAAAGCCGGAATACTCGATTACAGTAAAGAAAATGGAATAGATTTCTATGCCTATATGGTCTTGGAGCAAGGGGCACTTACAGGACGATACAATACCAATAACCCCTTACCCGCCGGTAGTGGTCGTGCTGAAACCTACAATAAACTGCTTCCCGAGCTGGAACAACTTATAAATGTTATGAAAGAAATCGGCGACAGCAAAAATGCTTCCGTTTCGCAAATCGCTATGGCATGGGCTATTGCCAAAGGAGCATTACCGCTTATCGGTGTTACCAAACCCAAATATGTAGAAGAAGCGGCACAGGCTGTAACAATTACGTTAAGCAACGAAGAAGTAAGCCGTTTGGAAACTGCCGCCGAAAAAGCAGGAGTAGACACCAAAGGCGCATGGGAAAACCCAATGGTGTAATATATACAGGATAAAAAAGAAAGAAAATGAAAAAGAGAATATTAGGACAAAATAAGCTGGAAGTATCAGCTATCGGATTGGGATGCATGGGTTTTACCCAAAGCTATCCTCCTTTCCCCGATAAGCAAGAATCAATCGCAGTAATCCGCAAAGCCGTAGAGCTAGGTGTAACATTCTTCGACACCGCAGAGATATACAGTATGTTCAAGAACGAAGAACTCGTTGGCGAAGCACTCGAACCATTCCGTAATGAAGTAGTGATAGCTACCAAGTTCGGTTTTGATATGGACAACGCTCACTTTGAAGGAACAGATCGTCCTGTGGAGCTATCCAGCCGACCCGAAACCATTCGTAAAGCCATTGAAGGTTCACTCCGCCGTTTGCGTACAGATCATATCGACTTGTACTATCAACATCGTGTCGATCCCAATACACCTATCGAAGTCGTAGCTGAAACGGTAGGTGAACTCATCAAAGAAGGGAAAGTGCTTAACTTCGGATTGTCTGAAGCTGCTCCTGCAACTATCCGTAGAGCACATGCCATCACTCCGGTAGCTGCCGTACAAAGCGAATACTCTATGTGGTACAGGCATCCTGAAGTAGAACTGCTCGACACACTTGAAGAATTAGGTATCGGCTTTGTACCATTCAGCCCGCTCGGAAAAGCAGCCCTGACAGGACGTTTTGACAAAAGCACAACATTTAATAGTAATGATTTCCGCTCGACTATTCCACGTTTCCAGCCCGAAAATTTCCAACAGAATGTGGCTTTAGTAGATTATGTAGAAGAGCTTGCACGCAGGAAAGAAACAACACCTGCACGCATCGCCCTCGGTTGGTTACTGGCTCAGAAGCCGTGGGTTGTGCCTATACCCGGAACAAAGCGAGTAGAACGTATCGAAGAGAATATCGGAGGAGCAGAAATCAGCTTCACATCAGAAGAACTCGCTGAAATACGCCGGGCATTGGATAGTATCTCTATCGTAGGCCAACGTTATGCCGATGATCAGGAACGATTGACAGAGAAATAACGCGTGATTGTCATGAAACCACTAACAAAAAACATCCTTATTATAATCCTTTTCCTGTTGACGGTTATTCCCATAGCCGCGCAACAGGAAAAGAAACAGGCAACGCCTCCGCCCACGCAAACTTTTGGTGCAGAGGCTTTTGCCAAATCGGATCAGACTGTTATCCGCTGGCTGGGGAATGGCGGCCTCTTTATCAACAGTCGTGGAACGAACATTATGATCGATCCGCTTTTGAAAGGTTTTGATATGCCCTTGTTAATTGAGCTGCCTATCCGTCCGGAAGCTGTTCCCCATCTGGATGCAGTTATTATTACGCATAATGATAACGACCATTACAGCATACCCACTAATAAAATACTATCATCTGTTACCAAAGAATTTCATTCTGTGAATTATGTTGCTTCACTGATGGAAAAAGAAGGATTCACTGCTTTCGGTCATAATATTGGAGATGAGTTTCAGGTGAAGAACCTAAAAATACGCCTGACACCTGCCAACCATGCCTGGCCCAACGCTTTTCCCGGAGCAACGCGCGAATTCAAACAGGAAGACTATTGCGGTTTCTGGATAGAAACACCCGACGGTAATATCTGGGCAACCGGAGATTCACGCCTGATGCCCGAACACTTCGGTATGCCGCAACCCGATGCTATCTTCTTCGATTTCTCCGACAGCCCCTGGTATTTCGGATTGGAAGGAGCTGTTAAGCTGGCAAACGCCTATCCCAATACACCTTTACTTCTCTCACACTGGGGTACGGTAGATGCTCCCGACATGAAAGAGTTTAACGGCGACCCCGAAGTATTAAAGAAACTGGTTGTAAACCCTGAACGTGTTTATGCATTAGCACCCGGAGAACCTTTTATACTAAAACGTATGAGAAGAACCGTAGACATTCACAGCCATATTATCCCTGCTGAATATATGGATATATTAAAGAAACACCATGCCGAACTGGATGAAACATTTCCGTTGCCTGCATGGGATATTGAGTCGCATCTGGCATTTATGGATAAGGCAGGGATTGAAACATCTGTTCTTACCTTGCCCGCTCCGCAACCTTACTTTGGTGATGTGGAAGAAAGCCGCGCTATTATCCGCAAGATAAACGAACATACAGCCCGCATAAAAGCCGATTATCCCGGCAGGTTTAAGTTCTGTGCCGTCTTGCCTTTGCCTGATGTAGATGCAGCTATCCGTGAAGCTGTCTATGCACTCGACACTTTGCATGCCGACGGCATCAAACTGGCAAGTAATAGTCTGGGACAATATCTGGGCGATGAAGCATTAGACCCTTTGATGGAAGTTCTGAACGAGCGCAAGGCTGTTATTATTATCCATCCGCATCGCCCGACTCCATACCCCGAAAAAATAATAGAAACCACACCGCTTGCCATGTATGAGTATCCGGCAGAAACGACCCGTGCTGTGGTAAATATGCTATCGCGAAATCTGTTGGTGAAATATCCCGACGTTAAAGTGGTGGTTCCACATGTCGGCTCTTTTCTGCCGATGACCGTCACCCGTATGAAGAACGTATTGCCTGCCATGCTGGCAAAAGGATTGATGGAGCCGATAGATTGGGAGGGTAACCTGTCGCGATTATATTACGACCTTGCCGGAAACCCGTCACCCGAAATAATAAAAGTATTGCTCACCATCACTACGCCCGACCATATTATGTATGGCTCTGATTACCCATATTTAGGCAGTGAGGTATTAACAAATAACCTCAAAGCAATGAAAAAGGCTATAGCTGATGATAAAGAACTGGCTCCCTATCAGGAAATGATATTTGGAGGGAATGCCAACAGTTTGTTCGAGCAAAAACAGTAAGATTGGTACAAACATCTGTAATATGTCTACAAAGCACATCAACTATACTCCATACCTTTGTATTATCAAATAAATAATCAATAATTATATGAAACGAAAATTAATCATGCTTGTAATCGCAGCAATAGGAATCATCCCTGTTTTTGCACAACAAACAATTAAAAACGATAATAAAATGGATAGAATAGAAGCCGCTAAACAAAATTTTCGCGCCCTCTTCGGCGGTGAAGCCCTGACAGGGCAAGGAACAGACCCCGAAATGATGGATATGCTACAGAAATATATCTTCGGCGAAGTATTTCAGACAGGCGAGTTAGACATCAAAACCCGCGAAATGATTACCTGTATCACGCTGGCTACAATGCAGACATTGCCGCAATTAAAATCACACACAAATGCTGCACTTAATGTTGGCGTAACCCCAATCGAACTACGGGAGCTTGTCTATCTCTGCGCCCCTTTTATCGGTTTCCCGAAAACGCTGAATGCCCTATCTACCATCAATGAAGTATTTACCGAACGTGGTATTGCTCTTCCCCTCGAAGCGCAAGGAACCGTAACCGAAGAAAATCGCCACGAGAAAGGACTTGCCATACAAGAACCTCTATACGGTGATGAAATAGCTAAAATGCTGGCTGACGTTCCCGGAGGATTGGGCGAAGAAGCAGCCCGTTACCTGACCGAATTTTGTTTCGGAGATATCTATACCCGTAACGGATTGGATATGCAGACACGCGAACTACTGATATATTGTATCCTGACCACTATCGAAGCCGATAGCCAACTTATCTCGCATACAGTGAGCAATATTAAACTCGGCAACAGTAAAGAGCGTCTTGCTGCCGCAGTGATACAGACTTTGCCTTATATCGGTTTCCCTTCGGCAATGAAGGCATTAAAGGTAATTGCAAGTAATACACAACCTATCGCTGCTGCTGATAACAAAGTACGCTTGTCAAGAATTGTAGTCGATCCTGCACAACTCAACAGCTACAATGCTTATTTGACAGAAGAGATAGAAGCATCCATGCGTCTTGAACCGGGAGTATTAACCTTGTATGCCGTTGCAGAAAAAGAACACCCAAATCATGTAACAATCCTTGAAATATATGCCAACGAAGCAGCTTATCAGAGTCATATAGCTACACCTCACTTTCAGAAGTACAAACAAGGCACACAGGATATGGTGCAGGAACTGGAATTGATAGATACCAATGCCCTTGTCCCCGGATTGAAAATCAAATAAAAGATTCTTGTATGGAAGAAGAAAATAAAAAACATCTTTCTCGCCGCGAGTTTATGCAAAAAGGGCTGCTGGCAGGTGCAGGTATTGCGCTTTCGCCATCACTTGTATTTGGAAGTTCTTCAATTGCAAGTGATATACTTGCATCCGACTCTTCTACAGCTACTTCTGAAACCTATCCTTACACAAACCCGGCTACGCAGGCATCTATGCAAAAGCGCAAGTTAGGAACATTAGAGGTTTCAGCAGTTGGTATGGGATGCCTGCCTATGGTTGGTTACTACGGCAACGGAGTGCGTGAGAAAGCAGCTATGATAACCCTTATCCGCAGTGCTTACGAAAATGGCATTACCTTTTTCGATACGGCAGAAGTTTATGGACCATACCTATCGGAAGAATACTTGGCTGAGGCTGTTGCTCCGTTCCGGGATAAAATAGTGATAGCTACCAAATTCGGCTTCGGTGTGGAAGAAAAACAACCTACAGCACTCAATAGTGAACCTAAGCATATACGCAGGGCAGTTGAAGGTTCCCTCAGACGGCTGAAAACCGACCGCATCGACCTTCTCTATCAACACCGTGTAGACCCTAAAATACCGATGGAAGATGTAGCCGGCACAGTCAAAGACCTCATACAAGAAGGAAAAGTATTACATTTCGGCATGTCAGAAGCCAGTGCGGCATCCATTCGAAAGGCACATGCTGTTCAACCTGTCAGTGCCGTGCAGAGCGAATACGCCATTTGGTGGCGCGAACCCGAAACAAAGATATTTCCCACACTCGAAGAACTGGGAATCGGTTTCGTTCCTTACTGTCCGATAGGACGCGGATTCCTTGCCGGAGAAGGTAATTCGCAACAGCGTTTCCTACAACCTGACAGACGGGCAACCTTGCCTCGTTTTGAAACCGATGCTTTAGCAGCTAATATGCCTTTAGTCGATTTTGTTCGGATGTGGGCGAAACGGAAAAACACAAGTCCGGCACAAATCGCTCTTGTCTGGACAATGGCTCAACGCCCTTGGATAGTTCCTATTCCGGGAACAACACAATATCACCATATGACCGAAAATGCGGGAGCGGCCGATGTGTCGTTTACAGCTGATGAACTTAGGGAATTTAATCAGGAAATCGAACAGATAAAGCTTGTAGGACATCGTGCAGATGCTTTTACCGAAAGCCAGATAGATTATTGAAAATAAATAAATATATAAATAATCAAAGGACTCAGTTCGGGAAGCGGTATTCGCTCGGACTGAGTCCTGTCAGTTTTTTAAATAAGCGGCTGAAATATTCAGTAGACGGATAGCCTAAATCAGCGGCTATCTCTTTGATTGATTTATCCGATTGTCTTAACCAGCTTTTAGCTATCATAATACGCTTCGATTGGATATATTCGTGCCATCTATGCCCAGATTCATGTTTCAGCAAGTCTGAAAGATAAGCCGGAGATAGATTCAGCAGATTCGCAAAATCGCTAATTAGTGGCATCTCTTTTTTGTCTATTCTGCTATCTGTGTAATAATTATCCACATCCTTTTCCAGCTTCTTGATAAGCCGGATATTCTCTTCATTCCTCAGAATAAACTGCCTGTCATAAAAACGTTTGCAATAATCCAGCAGCAATTCGACCGATTTACCGATCAGCTTATCACTAAACTGGTCCTCAGTATGTTGTAATTCCTCTTCGATATGATTGAGACAGTCAATAAAAACGTTTTTTTCACGCTGCGAGAGATGTAGAGATTCGTTTTCATTGTAAGAGAAGAAAGGATAATTATCGATATTTACCCCCAAATTGTAATCAGAGATAAGTGCAGGATGAAAAAACAACATCCTACCATGTGGTACTTCGTCAATCTCTTTTTTGTCAATGATATCATTCGGAGAAAAAAACAATACCGTTGCATCTGAATAATCACAGTTTTTACGACCAAATCTAAATTGATTGCAGTCGTATTCTTTAAGAACTATATGATAAAAGCCTGTTTTAAATGTTTCACCTTTCCCAATCTCTGTTTGAGAAAAGTCTATGACACTAATTAGCGGATGCAGTACCTTTTCTCCCAGTATATCATTACACGGCGATACGGTATTTATTGGGGATGTTTTCATCGGGTCTTGATTCAGGCTTGTAGCTTCCTGTATTCGCTGGGTGTATAGCCTACATTCTTTTTGAAAAGCCTGTTGAAATGCTGCGAATACTGAAATCCTAATTCATCGGAAATCTGACTGATGGTTTTATTACTTCCCAATATCCATTCTTTAGCAATATCAATCACCCTGTTCTGAATATATTCCTGTGCGGTCTTACCTGTTTCCTTTTTTACCAGATCACCAAAATAATTGGCTGACAGGTATACTTTATCCGCAAAATATTTAACGGTAGGCAATCCCTGAATCCTCAGTGTTTCATCGCTGAAATAATCATCTAGCAATTCTTCAAACCGGCTTATTACATCTTTGTGCGCATCGGCACGGGTGATAAACTGCCTGTCGTGAAAACGCATACAGTAATCGAGAAGCAATTCGATGTTTCTTGAAATCAGCCGTTTGCTATGTTTATCAATAGCATGTTGCAGTTCGGCTTCTATTTTATTGAAGCAATCTAAGACAGTTATCCTTTCCTGATCGGAAAGGTGCAATGCTTCGGTCGATTCATACGAAAAGAAAGAGTATTGTTTAATCTCTTTTCCTAACGATGTACCCTTAATCAGGTCGGGATGGAAAAGTAGTCCTATACCTGAAGGCTTTACTCCATTTTCCAGTTCGGTAGTGGCAACCTGTCCGGGAGCAAATCCGATGATAGAACCTTCTTCATAATCGTAGGTTTGACGACCGTAGCGGATATTTCCACATTTGGAATCTTTCAGATACAGGCAATAAAGACCATAATTAAACCGATAGTGATCGGGCCACTTCGGAGCTTTTGACAAATCGACCACTGCAACCAGCGGATGCAGGGTTTCCAGCCCAAACAGCTTATTATATTGGTCGATGGTATCTACCTTTATTATATCTTCCATATTCCTGATTCTTTTAATTTATATGTAAAGATAAGTATTCTAAATGAGCTAATAATCATGCCCTTTGCATAATCAGTAATAATGGTACAAACATCTGTAATATGTATACAAACAGGCGGTCGGAATCCCCATACCTTTGTACTATGAAAATAAACTTCAAAAACATAGCTATATGAAAAAGTTCTTATTATACTCACTAATGTTTGCGATGACCATGAATGTTTCGGCGTGTGACAGCAGTTCGAACAACGGCGACATGACGTTAGAAACGGATAACGGCACAGATCCAAACACAAACGAAGAGAACTCAGACACAACAAGCAAGTATCTCGTTATTTTCGCCTCACGAACGGGTAACACCCAGACCGTAGCTGAGATGATAGGTGGAAATCTCGGCTGCGACGTTGTGGAGATTGTCCCGACGACTCCTTATGATGATGATTACAACGCCATGTTGGCTCGTTCGCAGCAGGAACAGGCGGCCATCGCTCAGGGGAATTATCCTGCGATAAATACGACTATCCCGAATCTGGATGAGTACGATATGGTTTTCATCGGTTATCCGATCTGGTACGGCCACATGGCGACCCCGATGCAGTCGTTTTTGCACGCACAGGGAGCAGAACTTGGCGGGAAACGCATCGCCCTTTTTGCAACGAGTGGATCAAGCGGCATAAGCACCTCAGTTGCTGAAGCACGCGCATTGAGTCCCAACGCAACATTCACAGAAACTTTACACTTAACATCAAGCACTATGTCTCAAATGGAGAGCCGGGTCACATCGTGGCTCACACAAATCGGAGCAGAAAAGACCGACAGCAACGAATCAGAAAACAGTTCGATGGCGGTTAATATCATTGTCGGCAACCGAACGATAACCGCTACGATGGAGGACAACTCCGCAGGCCGCGATTTTCTTTCACGGCTGCCGCTCGAAGTGACTTTGAATGATTATGCCGGTACCGAAAAGATATTCTACCCATCGCCCGTTCTTGATGTCAGCAATGCCCCGAAAGGCTGTAACCCAGTGGCGGGTACTATCACCATATATGCCCCGTGGGGTAATGTGGCGATATTTTACAAAGACTGGCATCAGGATAATAACCTGATCCGCATCGGACAGATCGACAGTGATGGAGTAGATGCATTGAGCGGAGCCGGAGATGTTAGGGTGAGGTTCGAGCGCAAATAAAGTATAAACAATAAATATAAATTAAGATGAAAAAGATAATTCTACTACTTGCTGCGGCAGGTTTGATGGCATCGTGTGGCAATACGAGCAACAACCGTAATAATAATCAAACAAAAAAAGAAGAAACAATGAATATAACAAATACCGAAGTTCCCAAAATAAGCGATTTCCCCGTAGGTGAACCTAATACCGGTTATGCACAGTATTTCTCAGGCCGCTCATGGCTTGCACCACTCACCAGCATGAAGGAGTTAAATACTCCGGTATCGAATGTAACCTTTGAACCTACTTGCCGTAACAATTGGCACAGCCATACAGGAGGACAATTACTAATTGCTGTGGGTGGTGTCGGCTATTATCAGGAGAAAGGGAAAGAGGCTGTCCGCATGATGCCGGGCGATGTTGTAGAGATTGCACCTAATGTGGTACATTGGCATGGAGCAGCACCCGACAGTTGGTTTTCACATCTTGCAGTTGCCACCAATCCGCAGACCAATGAAAATACATGGCTTGAACCTGTAACAGATGAAGAGTACGCACAAGCCACGAGTAAATAACAAATTAGGAAAGCAGAATTAAAATGAAACAAAATATATTAATCGTTTCCGGTCATACTAATCTGGATGGATCTTTCGCCAATAAAACGATATTAGACGAATTGAAGCAACGCCTGCCGGAGGCAGAGATACTGTTATTGGATAAGACCTATCCAGACTTCAGAATAGATGTTCCGGCTGAACAACAACGATTGGAGAAAGCCGATGTAATTGTACTGCAATTTCCCTTCTTTTGGTATGGCATGCCTTCCTTGATGAAGAAATGGATAGAAGATGTATTTGTATATGGTTTCGCGCATGGATCGACAGGAAATAAACTGCATGGTAAGAAGTTGATTATTTCTTTTACCTCCGGTGCTCCCAAAGAGCTGTATCAGATCGATGCGCCACAAAATTATCCGATAGAGGAGTTTATGCCGCCAATGAAACAGTTTGCAAACCTCTGCGGACTCGATTGGCAAGACTATGTATATACCGGAGGATTATCGTATGTAGGACGTGATAATGAAAAAGTAATGAAAGAGATGCAAGCTAAAGCTGTCAATCACGCTGATAGGCTTGTTTCGCAGATAAACAATTTATAAACAACTTAAAAATAGAATAGTATGCCTGTAATAAAATTAGAAACAGCAAAATTAGATAAAAGCCAGAAGGATAAGTTGGCAAAGGAAATGACTGAACTGGCTGCCGAAGTGATGAATCTACCTAAAGAAGCTTTTTATGTATTCTTTAATGAATATGATTTGGATAATATAGGTGTGGGAGGCGGTTTGTTAGCGGATAGGACGCAATCTTAATGGTTGTTTTTTGAAGCAAGTGAGGGCTGATTGTAATTTATAATCAGCCCTCGTTCTTTGTTGTAAACTATTATAGTTGTGTTTCTTACATAATCTGTGAAATTGGTAGTAAAACCCGTGTTTTGTATACGTCCACGGATTTTATACCCTGTAATTTTGCACCAAACAAAATAAATAGGATGAAAAATTATATCTATTGCTTATTCACTCTTACCATACTCATAATGGGTTCCTGTAAAAACAATAGGGAACGCACCGAATCGGTAAGTACGCGTGAATATCCTGTATTGTCTTTAGAATATCAGACAGTTGAGACTTATACTGAGCATCCCGTTTCAATACGCGGAGCAGAAGATACAGAGATTCGACCTCGTATAGAAGGGATAGTGAAGGAAGTGTATATAGACGAAGGAACTGTGGTAGTCGCAGGGCAAGCACTTTTCAGAATTGACTCTCCATCATCCGAAATGACACTCACCACTGCGCAAGCAAATGTAAGTAGCGCACAGGCTGCTGTTAATACTGCGGCAATTGATGTAGAACGCTACCGCCCGTTGGCAGAAGAAGGTATTGTTAGCGAAACTCTTTTAAGAACCTACGAGAATGCTCATCAAACGGCGCTTGCCACTTTAGAGCAGGCAGAGGCTGTGTTGAAGAATGCTCGTACCGTAATGGAATGGGCAACTGTCACCAGTCCTATTGCAGGGGTGACAGGGACCATTAACTATCGGACAGGTTCTCTTGTTAACGCTTCGAATGTAATGACTACTGTAGCAAATACCACAGATGTATATGCTTACTTCTCGCTGAATGAAAAAAAACTTGATGAATTTCTGATTGGTCTGGAAGGGCAAACACAGACGGAAAAGATAAAAAACATACCTCCTGTAACCCTGTTTCTTGCCGGAGGCAAAGCTTATAGTCAGAAAGGACAGGTAGAAACCATCACAGGTACTGTTGATATAACCACGGGAACAGCTAATTTCCGCGTCCGCTTTCCTAACATAAAAGGTGAATTACGCAGCGGGAACAGCGGTAATATACGTATACCCACATACTGGGATAAAGCACTGCTCATTCCCCAAGATGCCACTTTTTCGCTACAAGATAAGACCATAGTTTACAAACTGGTAGCAGATTCGGTTGTGCAACAAGATATTATTGTCAGAAGTATGCCAGATGGCGCACAATATATCGTAAACGAAGGTTTGCACGAAGGCGATCGGATTGTGACTGAAGGCATCAACACGCTTAGCCAAGGAATGAAAATCAGAATAAAAAATATAAAGTATGAAAACAATTAAATTAATTTTAGTCCTATTGGCGATCGTTACAGTTATTTCCTGCGATGCCCAAAACACCAATACTACTGTTGAAGACAGCAACCTGATTGTACTGCAATCACAGGGTAGTTTTTCCGTTGGTGGAACCGTTTTAACTGATGCAGATGGAAAAACCTTTCATGGTGACCACGGTTACGTCTTCTATCAGGTACCTGCACAGCCGCGAAAGTATCCATTAGTATTCCTTCATGGCATCTATCAGTTCTCCAAAACATGGGAAACAACACCGGACGGACGCGAAGGATTTCAGAATATCTTCCTTCGCCGTGGATTTTCAACATACAATATGACCCAACCCCGCCGTGGTCATGCCAGTCGCAGTACCGTAGAGGCAACCGTTACGCCTGCTTTTGATGAACAACGATGGTTCAATGTATTCCGTGTAGGCATCTATCCCGACTATTTCGAGGGTGTGCAATTTCCTAAAGATGCTGAAAGCCTGAACCAGTATTTCCGTCAACAGGTACCTAATATCGGCCCAATAGACTTGGAGGTAAATACAGATGTGATAGCCGAACTTTTTGATAAACTTGGCGGGGCGATCATGGTGTCGCATTCACATGGGGGTACCCATACATGGCTTACGATACCGAAGACGGATAATATCAAAGGCGTTGTAGCTTGGGAACCGGCCGGCCCTTTCTTTTTCCCCAACAATGAACCTGCTCCTCAGACACTTTTCCCTGAGAATAGATTCGAGTACCGAATGGTATCCGAGGCAGAACTCCAACCATTCATCAATACACCGATTGTTATTATTTATGGCGACTATATCCCCGACAAACCATCCGGAAATCCGGCACAAGACGAATGGGGAGTTCGCTTGCAAATAGCAAAACAATGGGCTGAGGTTATCAATAAAAGAGGTGGTGATGTTACCGTTGTACATCTACCTGAACATGGTTACAAAGGGAATACCCATTTCCCCTTTTCAGATTTGAATAACATAGAAATGGCCGATATCATGTCAGAATGGCTACATAATAGAGGTCTGGATTAAGTAACACTATAATCATCGAACTGATATGCTAAAAACTTTTATCGAACGTCCTGCATTATCTACCGTTATCTCCATTATCATCGTGGTGTTGGGGATTATCGGATTGCAAATGCTGCCCGTTGAGCGTTATCCCAACATAGCTCCGCCCCGGGTGACGGTACAAGCCACCTATGGAGGAGCCAATGCGGATGTAATGATGAATAGCGTTGTTATTCCACTTGAAGAGGCTATAAACGGTGTGGAGAACATGAGCTACATGACCTCCACCACAGCTAACGGACGGGCAGGTATCAGCGTTTACTTTGCTCTCGGCACCAACCCTGATATGGCCACGGTCAATGTACAAAACCGTGTCAGCCAGGCAACGTCACTGCTGCCACAAGAGGTGATACAATCGGGAGTAACTGTTCGAAAACAGCAGAACACAGAGCTGCTGCGTGTATCATTCAGTTCAGAGAACGAAACTTACGATGAAACTTTTTTGCAGAACTATGCCCAGATCAATATTCTGCCGCAGATCAAACGTATAGCAGGTGTGAGCGATGCTATTTCGTGGAGCATTCGCGATTACTCGATGCGCCTTTGGCTCAAACCCGATGTAATGGCCTCTTACCAAATTCCGACCGAAGAGGTACTGGCAGCTCTACGGGAACAGAACATAGAGGCTGCTCCCGGCATTATCGGGGCAAACAGTAAACAAACATTTCAATATACACTAAAATATTCAGGCAGGCTAAATACACCACAACAATACGAGGATATTATAGTCCGTTCCGAAGGCGGACAAATAGTGAGGCTTGGAGATATTGCCACTGTTGAGCTCGGAGCACAGCGCTACGACATTACGACTCTGACTGACGGCAATCCTGCTATCCAATTTGTCATCTTACCTACACAGGAAGCCAATAGCCGGGAACTTATAGGTACAGTAAAAGCTTATCTGGACGAAGTCTCCGCCACATTACCTCCGGGCGTACATTTCGATTATCTCTATGATTTCAGTGACGCACTCGATGCTTCTATTGCCCAGGTGCTGAAAACACTCGCAGAAGCATTTATCCTTGTTTTCTTTGTTGTATTCATCTTTCTCCAAAACAAGCGTGCAACACTGATTCCCGCCATCGCAGTTCCCGTAGCCATCATAGGCACTTTCTTTTTTCTGTGGATAATAGGTATCAGCCTTAATATGCTCACTCTTTTTGCTCTTGTACTCGCTATCGGTATTGTAGTAGATGATGCCATAGTCGTGGTCGAAGCGGTTTATGTGGAACTGGAACGCGGCATTACCGATACACAAGAAGCGGCTATCCGGGCAATGAAAGAGATTGCGCCCGCCATTGTATCCATCACCCTGATTATGGCATCTGTATTTCTGCCCATGAGCTTTATCGGTACCACAACAGGCGTTTTTATGCGCGATTTCGGGTTGACGCTGGCCGCCGCTATTTTTATATCAGCCATCAATGCCCTCACATTGAGCCCTGCCTTGTGCGCTTTGTTCCTTAAACCGCAGTCCGAAGACGATAAGATTCCAAAGAAATTTCTGGGACGATTCTTTCACTACTTTAATACCGGATTTTCTATAACTACAGGAAAATACAAACGCTCTATCGGATTTCTAACCCGCAAAGGGCACCGGTGGATAACAGCAGCTATTATTACAGTCAGTTTAATTGTCTTGGGTATACTGATGTACACCCTGCCCACCGCCTTTGTGCCCGATGAAGACAACGGAAACGTGACAGGCGTTATCTATATGCCGCCCGGAACCTCGCTTCATCGCACCGATTCCGTAGTACATATAGTAAGTGAGATCGCACGGGAAATACCTTCAGTAACAACTATCGGTACTTACAGTGGACGTAGTACATTGGGCGATGATGGCAGTTCGTATGGAACAATCCTATTGAAACTTAAACATTGGGATGATCGTGATCAATCGGTGGACGATGTTGTGGGTTTGATGTATGAAAAAACAAGCCATATAAAAGGTGTTCAATTTATCTTTCAAGGTATGCCCACGCTGCCCGGATTTGGGATGACATCTACTATTACCGCCAATCTGCAAGACCGTACCGGCGGGGATATGGATGAATTTTATGATGTTGCGACACTTTTTATTGAAAAACTCATCGAGCGTGACGAAATACTCACCGCAAGTACGTCGTTCAACCCCCGTTTCCCGCAGAAACAGATAGAACCCAATATGGCGAAGATAAAAGAAGCCGGTATTACACTCGATGATGTAATGGGTACCCTACAAATGTTTGTGGGTGGATATTACGCTTCCGATTTCAACCGCTTCGGCAAACCATACCGTGTGATGATGCAAGCAGCGCCCGAGTACCGTGAAGAAATGGATGATATGGAGAATATCTACCTGCGAACAGCCTCAGGTGTGATGGCCCCGGTCACGGAATTTTTCACGATTAGTGATATTAACGGTTCTGAGAGCCGTTCACGTTTCAATATGTATTCATCTATCGCAGTTACTATTATGCCTAACTATCAGGGCGGATATTCTACAGGTGAAGTATTGCAGGCATTAGAAGAAGTACGTACACAAAACCTACCATCGGCCTATAGTTATGAGTTTTCTGGTTTAACCCGTGAAGAAGCAGGTAGTGGCAATCAGATGATATGGATATTCGGACTTTCTTTGCTCTTCGTCTATCTGTTGTTAGTAGCTCTGTACGAAAGTTACATGTTGCCACTGGCTGTTATCTGCTCGCTGCCCATAGGGCTGGCGGGAGTACTGCTTTTCTGTGCGCTGTTCGGTATCAGCAACAATATTTATGTACAACTTTCTATGATCATGCTTATAGGTCTACTGGGTAAAAATGCAGTACTTATTGTAGAGTATGCCGTGCAACGTCGTAAACAAGGTATGTCTGTTGTGGAAGCGGCAGTAAACGGAGCTGTAGCCCGTCTGCGCCCTATATTGATGACCTCGTTTGCCTTTATTGCCGGACTTCTGCCGCTCACCATTGCCGGAGGAGCCGGGGCCGTAGCCAATCAGTCGATCGGAATCAGCGCAGTAGGCGGAATGTTGATAGGAGTGCTTATCGGATTATTGATCATCCCACCTCTCTATGTCGTATTCCAACATTTACATGAACGATTTACACGAAAAAGATAAACCCAGTATGAGAGCAAACAAATATATACATCTTATAGGGATCGTATGCCTGTTATTGTGCATCACTTCCTGTTCTGTACTTCATCACCCATATAAAACACCTGTTGCAGATGATGCCGCACTGTATGGGCAAAATTCAACAGTTGACAGCACAACCATTGCCGACATCCCGTGGGATGAATATTTCACTGATAGCCTGTTGGTGCAGCTTATCAGTGAGGGTATCCGTAATAACTTCGATTTACAGATTGCAGGGACACGAATCCGTGTTGCAGAAGCTTCTCTGAAAGAAGCAAAGGCTGCTTATTTCCCTGATCTTTCATTAACGGGAGAGGCCCAGCACCTGCGAAGTAGTAATGGTGATCGTGGAAGAGATATACTCGGTTATACCACCAACGAATATACCCTTGGTATTACCGCAAGCTGGGAACTTGATATATGGGGAAAACTAAATAGCCGTCGCAAGTCGCAATATGCGGCATTTTTAGGTAGCCATGCCTATCGGAATCTGATACAAACCTCTCTGATTGCCAATATCGCTACTGTATACTATTCGTTGTTAGCTCTCGACAAAGAACTGGAAATTAATCGCTCCACAGTAGCACTGCTGGAAGAAAACCTGCATGTGATGATTAAACTTAAAGATGCGGGATTGCAAACAGGTGCGGCAGTAGAGCAAAGTAAAGTCACCCTGTACCAGATACGCACCCGTATTCCCGAAATCGAATATCAGATTATACAACTGGAACATACTATTTGTACGCTTCTGGGTCGTACCCCTGAGCAAGTGAGGCGTTCCTCCTTTGATATACAACCATTGCCACAACAACTTTATTATGGTATTCCCGCACAGATGCTTGCCCGCAGACCTGATGTTAGGGAAGCAGAACTGACTTTCCGTTCAGCATTCGAACTTACAAATGCAGCCCGAGCCGACTTTTATCCCTCAATCACTCTCTCTTCGGGCACAATCGGATATAACAGCCTGAATACGCTTTCACAATTTTTTCGTCCGGAGAATCTGCTGCTCAATATAATCGGAAATCTGACACAGCCTCTTTTTAACCGCCGCAGGTTGCGCTCCAGCCTGGAAGTTGCCCAAGCCCGTCAGGATGAAGCTCTGTTTGCATTTCGACAGACAGTACTTAACGCAGGGCAAGAGGTAACAGATATACTTGCGGAATATCGGTCATCTGTCGATAAAAACGAATTCCGCACTCATCAAGTCACAGCTGCCTATAATGCCGTAGATTATACACAAAAGCTGTTATTGGCTGGTGATGTAAATTACACAGAGGTATTGACTGCGGAAGAAGCTTATCTTACGTCACAATTAGAACAAGTAGACGACAAATTACAACAAATACTATGTGCTGTACGCCTTTACAGGGCTTTAGGGGGAGGGTATCAACCCAATTAATTAATCTTCTTTTTACTCACTCTATCGTAGTATTCTGTCGGAGTTTCTCCGGTATGCTTTTTAAATACACGACTCAGATGCTGCGGATATTCAAACCCAAGTTCGTAAGCAATATTATTGAGCGTTTCGCCGTGAAAAAGTTTAGTTTTCACTTTTTCAACAACAAACTGACGGATGTGCTGCATAATCGTTTTTCCCGTTTCTCGTTTTATCAAGTCGCCAAGATAATTGGGTGATAAAAACAAATTTTCAGCGAAATAAGGAACGGTAGGCAATCCATCTGAAAGTTGCTTTTCGGAATCAAAATATTCCCGCAGTAGCATTTCAAAACGAGCAAGTATGTCGCTGTTATTTACTTTGCGGGTTGCAAATTGGCGGTCGTAGAAACGCTTGCAATATTTCAGTATGATTTCAATATACGACAAGGCTATCGAATCCTGATAACCATCAGGCTTGTTGTCAAGCTCACGTTGAAGCTGCTTCAATAGCGAAATGAAGATTTCACGTTCTTCATCAGTCATGTGCAATGCTTCGTTGGCCTGATAACCAAAGAAAGTATATTGACTTTTAATCAATTCATCGAGTGGTGTTCCGCGCAACAGTTCGGGATGAAAAAGCAGTGCCCAACCTTCAATATTGAATTTATTCCCATTATATTCCACACCACCAATCTGTCCGGGGGCGACACAGATAAGCGTTCCTTTATTATAATCGTATTTACTACTTCCATAAGTAAGATCCTCCAATGTGTCATCGCGCAGAAATAAAGCATATACCGAAAATTGAGAACGGGTATGCAGGATGGGCGACACCGTTGTATAATCTATCACACTAATTAGCGGATGCCTCGATGGAGCACCTACAAAAGCAGCATAGTCATTAACATGCTTTACTTGAAGGGGCTTGTTTGTACTATCTGGCATACAGTAAGTTGATTTAATAATATTTCTATAAAGATAGACATTATAATCAGATACTAAATACGCTGATAACAGAATCTGTAAAATTGGTAGCAAACCCTGTGTTTTGTATACGTCCGCCCATTTTAGACACTCTACCTTTGTACAAAAGAAACAATATAAAAAACATGGAAATATCATTCAAAGACAAAGTGGCTCTCATAACAGGAGCGGCAGACGGAATCGGATACACAACAGCCCGAGCTTTCGCTGAATCGGGAGCAGCGGTAGTTCTGGCAGACATCAGTGAAACAATTACAGATCGAGCACAAAAATTGGTTGATGAAGGTTACCGTGCTATCGGTATCCAGTGCGATGTATCCTCCGAAAAGGAAGTAAAAGAAGCAGTAGAAAAGACAGTATCGATTTTTGGCAGGCTCGACATAGCCTACAACAACGTCGGTATTCATGCCCCTGTGGCAGAAGTAGCCGAAGCCGAAGGAACAGATTTCGACCGCGTGATAGCTGTCAATCTACGGGGCGTTTGGAATTGTCTGAAATACGAAATCATACAGATGAAAAAACAGGGCAGCGGCGCTATAGTAAACTGCTCTTCACAAAGCGGGTTGGTAGGGACGGCAGGTATTGGAGCATATACTGCTTCCAAGCATGGCGTAATAGGACTTACAAAATGTGCTGCGCTCGAATATGCCCGTCAGGGCATCCGCATCAATGCTATCTGTCCGGGAACTTCCGATACGCCTATGGTACAAAAAGCAGCCGCACTCTCGCCCGAACACATGGCTAATGTTATCAATGCTATCCCATTGGGACGTATGGGACATCCGGAAGAAATTGCTTCAGCTGTATTATGGCTTTGCAGCGAACACGCAGGCTTTGCTATCGGACACGCTCTTGCAGTTGACGGAGGATATACAATAATGTAACAATAAATGAAGGCAAAATGAAAACAAAAAGTTTAATTAAATTATTCATACTATTTGCAGGTATCACATTAATGAGTTGTGGCGGTAATGTTTCCTCGGAAAAACAAACGGTACGGGCAATTGATACTATTCCGTCTGTTCCTTATGTGACCTTAAACAATGGTATTAAGATGCCGCAGTTGGGAGCCGGAACATTCACACTCAAAGAAACAGCAGCGGCATCAGTAAAATATGCCATTGGAGCAGGCTATCGCCTCATAGATGCAGCTCAGGGTTATAACAATGAAGCGGAGGTATGGAAAGGTATAAAGGGGAGCGGTATTGACCGTAGTGAAATATTTATTACATCAAAGATATCCACCGACGCAATGCGCAATGGCACTGTACGCGAATCGCTGGACAAAAGTATTAAGGCACTGGGAGGTGAATATATCGATCTCATGCTGATTCACTGGCCAGTAAAAGATAAGATTGAAAAAACGTGGAAGATTATGGAAGAATATGTTGATGCAGGGAAAATCCGTGCCATCGGTTTGAGTAATTTCAATCCACATCAGTTAGACGACCTATTGAAATATGCACGTATAAAACCCGTCATTAACCAAATAGAGATCCATCCCTATATGACCCAACAGGAGGTTGTAGGTTACACCTTTTCCAAAGGTATACAGGTTGAAGGTTGGGCGCCACTCGGACAAGGAGGCCCGGTATTACAAGACAAAACAATTGCGGTCATCGCAGAAAAATATGACAAAAGCATTGCACAAGTGATTCTACGTTGGAATATGCAACGTGGTTTGATAGCTATACCCCGTTGCGACAACCCGAATTATACTACAGAAAATATCGACATATTTGATTTTGAACTATCTCCGGTCGATATGGCTATCATTAATGGTCTGAATAGAAACGAGCGTACATACGAGAAGAACGACCCGGATAATTTTCCGTGGTAATACATATCAGGAATATACTTGAACATATAAATAAGTATACATAAAATGAAAACAATAAAATTAAACAACGGCGTTGAAATGCCAGTTATGGGACTGGGTACTTTTCTGACAACCGATCCGGCAGTGTGTGAGCAAAGTGTGTTAGATGCTCTCGGTATCGGCTACCGTTTGATAGACACGGCTCAGGGATATGGAAACGAAGAATATATCGGCAATGCACTTACTAAAAGTAGTGTGCCCCGTGAGGAACTGTTCCTGACAACTAAAGTATGGTTCAAAAACTATGAGAATGCCTATGAGTCGGTGTTAGAATCTATGCGTAAGTTACGGGTAGATTACATCGACCTTGTACTGCTGCACTGGCCATTTGGCAATACCTATGCAGCATACCGCGCATTGGAACAACTATATGCGGAAGAGAAAGTACGGGCAATCGGCGTATCGAACTACACTCCCGACCGATTGATAGACCTTGTCAACTATAACAAGATTGTTCCTGCGGTCAATCAGATAGAGACTAATCTGATTTCGCAACAGGTAGAAACCCGCAAATGGATGGACAAACTGGGCATCCAACACGAAGGGTATGCGCCGTTCGGTCAGGGTAAGATGGATGAAATATATTCCGATTCGGCACTTGTGTTTATCGCTGATAGGTATCATAAAACCCCGCGCCAGGTGGTATTACGCTTTCAGATACAATCCGGTGTTATAGTCATACCTAAGACGACGAATCCCGATCGTATGAAAGAGAATTTCGATGTCTTAGACTTCGAACTGTTGCCGAACGAAATGGAAATATTGAGAGGTTTTGATAAAAAGTCACCTCTGATCGGAAATCCCCAGAATCCTGAGTTGGTCGCAGGCTCAATCAATTGGTAACAAATAATTTAAAAATAATTCAAGAAATGAAAAATATATTTGATAATGTCAATTTTAACGGATTAAATCTTAAAAACCGTTTGGTTCGCTCAGCTACAGGTGAGAATCTGGCAACATCGGAAGGATATATCCCCCAAGATCTATTTAATATCTACCGCGAACTCGCCGAAGGAGGTGTAGGAATGATTATACTCAGTTTTACGAGTGTTGCACCCGTTGACCATTTCAACGAGGGACTGCTTCGTCTTCATGATGATGCTCTTATCCCGGAATACCGCAAACTGGCCGAGATGATTCATAGCTATGACTGTGTTACCATGCCTCAGCTCGCATTGGGGATTTACCAAAGAAAAGATGAGAAAGGCCGCTACAAACAGATTGGCATCACCCAAATGGATGATGATGACATCCGGGAGGTAATTAGGAAATTTGTCAGTGCGGCGAGCCGGGCCAAAGAAGCAGGCTTTGACGGTGTACAACTTCACGGATGCCACGACTTTGTTTTAAGCCAATTTTTATACCCTTCCCGCAATCATCGCACGGACGAATACGGGGGCACAGTGGCAGGAAGAGCTAAAATATTTGTAGACATAATTCGAGGTATACGCGAGATTGCCGGAAACATGCATATTTCAATCAAAATTAATGGAAATGACCTGCCTCCGGAAGACATGCAGCAAACCCTAAAACTATTGGTGGATGCCGGATTGGATTCTATCGAATACGAGGGGCATTATTCAGAGCATGTAAACAGCATTCAATCCATAACAGGAGTTCCGGTTATTCTCACAGGTGGCCATCGTCGGGCTGAACAGGTGAATCTTTTACTCAATCAATACAGAGTGGAGTTTTTCGGACTATCAAGACCGCTAATTCGAGAAGCAGGACTACCTAACAGATGGAAAAGTGAAGATATACGTCCATCGGATTGCCGATCATGCGGGCTTTGCATGACTACTTACGGTTTCCGATGTGCTTTAAAAAAATCAAATTTAATACGTTAGATCATGAAATTTAGAAAATTAAGAAATATAGAAGTTTCAGCCATAGGTTATGGTGCAATGGGTTTTAGTCACGGATATGGGCCAGCGCCTCAACGACAGGATGCAATTGGACTGATTCGATATGCTTATGAACAAGGCTCTACTTTCTTCGATACCGCAGAAAGTTACGGTGCTGGAGATAACGAACGCATATTAGGCGAAGCCCTTCGCCCGTTCCGTGATAATGTTGTCATTGCCACTAAGTTCGGTGGCCCCATGATTGACGGGGACAAACTGGTACCTCGGGAATATACTCCTGCTGAAATACGAGAGCATTGCGAAGCATCGCTACGCCGACTTGGCACAGATCATATTGATATATATTATCAACATCGGGTCAGCCGTCGGGTAACGCCTGAAGAAGTAGCCGCCTGTATGGGCGACTTGATACGCGAAGGTAAAATTCTTGCTTGGGGACAATCAATGCCTACTGCCGATGAGATCCGTCGTGCCCATGCAGTGACACCTCTTACTGCTATTCAAAGCGAATACTCCATTATGGAGCGTGAGGTAGAAAAAGAGATAATCCCCACATGCGAAGAACTGGGTATTGGCTTTGTCCCTTTTGGCCCATTAGCAAGCGGATTCCTGTCAGGAAATATCCAAGTAGGCAGTAGCTATGTAGGCGACGATGTCCGGCGAACCATTACACGTTTCAAAGAAGATAATATAAATTCAAATCAACCTCTATTATCGCTGATTCGTCGGTTTGCCGAAGAAAAAAATGCAACTCCGGCGCAAATCTCTCTTGCTTGGATGCTCTTTAAAAAAGATTTTATCGTACCCATTCCTGGCTCACGTAAAATGGATCGGATAAAAGAAAATCATGGAGCTGCTGATGTGGAATTGTCAATGGAAGAGTTCAGCAGTCTTGAAACGGAACTTTCGAAGATTGAAATTTATGGTAACCGGACAGACGAGGATATAGTCTTCGGATTGAACAAATAGAAAACAGCGCGTTTTTGGTTGTCGTAAAGTTTATTAAAGTAACAATAAAGCAAATATGATAAAGATAATAACCGTTATTATGGCACTTATTGGAATTCTCTCCACGGCTACTGCACAAACGGCTGCGAAAAGTGATAAAAAAGTATTGGTCGTTTATTATACACGGAGCGGGAACACTCACCACATAGTATCAGAAATTGGAAAAATAATTCCGACAACCGAATACGAAATCGTACTCACAAATCCTTATCCCGCCGAATACAATGCTTGTGGGGAACAAGCCAAGCGTGATTTGGATCAGCAGGCTCGTCCGGAAATTAAAAATCCGCTCCCAGATGTCGCGGAATACGATGTAATTCTTGTCGGATACCCAATATGGTGCGGTTCTTTTCCTATGCCAATACCTTCCTTTTTGGAGAAATGCGATCTGAAAGGAAAGACTGTAATTCCATTCTGTACACATGGTGGTGGTGGCTCTTACAACAGTTTTTCTGATATAAGAAAATCATGCCCTAATGCCACTATTGGTACTGGTCTGGCGCTTTATGGGAAAGGCGGAGGAGCATTGACGAACGAGCTTCATCGTTGGCTTTCTGAAAATAAATTAATTGACAAATGAAATTCGTCATATAATTATGGGGTCTTCTAATATACAAGCGAATTTCCATATAATAACTACATTAAAACATTCAGACATATAATAAATGAGAGAGTCTTGCAACCAAATATTAAAAAAGATTCATGCTGAATTGGAGACAATCGATATGGAGAGTTTTCAGATATCCATAGAAGAGTCTGCCGATATGGTTGCTTTCTTAAATAACTGTTTGGCAGAATTGAGAACATTTTTCTTTTCGTTAGAGTCAATTTCACAAGAAGATGAAATTCTATTTTTCAAGGAGATCAAGCCTGAGATATTAGGATTTCTGCTTTATTTCAATAAGATTCATTCTATAGAGTTAAAATGTCCCAATGGAAGCAACAATGCGCTTATCAAGTATTACGAAGGTGAGTTGCATAGTCTCGAATTCTTCTTTGAAAGAAATATCGATTTTTATCAATATTACAGGTCGCATTCTACTTATTTGGATGAGAAATATTTTGTCAGGAGAGAGTTCGATCATAGACATATCATGGAAAGTATTCACTTCATAATGGATTATGAATTCTGCACCGGATATGACTATAAAGTAGCGAAGATTCTATGCAATGAAATGCTCCGTATTTATCTGAATAAAAGGACGCATAGTTTAGAGAAACAATTGTTTATGGATAAAAAGCGTGCAACTCTTCCTATCGGCAATCTCCGATGGACAGGCCCAATCATTGCTTTGACGGAATATGGCTATGGCCTCGATTCCAGTAAATATGTAAATAATGGCAAAGCTGATATTAAAGAGATAATGATAGGATTAGAAATCCTGTTTAATGTCGATCTGGGCGATTATTACAGAGCGTACACATCCATAAAGAATCGTGCCGATACGACTAAATACCTCAATATAATGATTGAACGGCTCAAAAAGCGGATAGCCGACGATGATCTCTAATAGAAAAATCAATAACATAAACTACCAACTTGGTAGTTTTTTTATGCCCTATACCGAACCCTTTGAAACCCGCTGGAATCGTTGTTATGAACCCTGAAATTCGTTGAAAAAAACTTTTACCAAGTTGGCAAAACATCTAAAATTAACCATCCATCTTTGCACAGAATCAAACAGTTGCGAATATGGATGTCATAACAATAGAATCGCAGGCATATAAAGATTTAGTTTCAAAGATCAATGCCATTGCCAAGTTTGTAGTCGATCATCAGGACGATGAAACGACCAACCCCGATGAGATGTGGGTGGACAGCTACGAAGTATGCACTTTCCTCAAAATAAGTGAGCGAACCCTTCAGCGGTTGCGCAGTAACAGGCTTATCTCCTATTCCATTCTTTCTGGCAAGTCCTATTACACCATTGCCGAGATTAAACGGTTGCTCAATGAAAGGAGAATCCGCAGTACCGATGAATGTCTGAACGACCTTATCAATAACCACAAACTCCATGCTCAACAAAGACGAACTATTAAGACGGACAAATAACGGGCTGGATGTGTTTAAATACTATATCCCGGTGCAGTGGAGAACAGGACGTAATTTCCTGAATCCGTTGTACGAAGACCGCAAAGCATCGTGTAATGTCTATTTTGACCGAAGGGGTGGCATCTATCGAATCAAAGATTTCGGTAATGATAACTACAGCGGTGACTGCTTCTTCTTTGTTGGCCAGTTGAAAGGCTTGGACTGTAATAATGGCACAGACTTCATTGAAATACTGAAAATTATAAACCGGGATATGTCACTAGGATTGGACAGTTCGGATTATTCTTATACGCTGCAACCTACTATGTTGAAAAACAAGCAACAACCCGTAATGCCCGAACCACCAAAGAATAGGCCTTATC
Source organism: Dysgonomonas hofstadii (assembly GCA_040395895.1). Classification (GTDB taxonomy): domain Bacteria; phylum Bacteroidota; class Bacteroidia; order Bacteroidales; family Dysgonomonadaceae; genus Dysgonomonas; species Dysgonomonas hofstadii_A. The sequence goes on along the minus strand of JBEBPN010000022.1, from coordinate 4,758 downwards.
ATATTATACAGCAGAAGTTCACTCAAAAAGAACAGGACTTTTGGATGCAATCAGGTATAACACCCGACATTCTGAAACAGTACAAGGCTGTATCTCTGAAAGAGTTCCGAAGCGAGAATAAGGACGGCAAACCATTCAGCTATGTTTCTTCAGAGAGCGAGCCACTGTTCGGGTATATGGGCAAACGCTTTGTTAAAATATACCGCCCTTTCTCAGACATCCGCTTTCTGTATGGTGGAACCATCGGTGAAAGTTATTGTTTCGGATTGGAACAATTACCCTCTAAAGGTGATACGCTGTTTATCACAGGCGGAGAAAAAGATGTGATGACGCTCGCTGCTCATGGTTTTCATGCTATCTGCTTCAACAGTGAAACATCGATCATTCCGACAGGGATCATTTATAAACTCACCTTTCGCTTTAAACATATTGTCCTGCTCTATGATGTAGACCAAACAGGTATCGACAGTGCCATAAAACATGAAAAAGCATTGTCTGCTTATGGAGTTAAACGATTGGTATTGCCTCTGTCGGGAGAGAAAAAAGAGAAGGATGTTACCGACTATTTCAGCAAGGGCAATACCCGAAAGGAGTTCCGTCAACTATTTATTGACTTTCTGGATAACTTATATAATGAAACAATGACCATGCTTAAATCCTGCGAAATAGACTTCAATAACCCTCCTGCTAAAGCAGAGGAGGTAATCTCTGCCGGAGACGTACCATTGGGCACACAAGGAAATATCCTTTGTATCACTGGTGGAGAAGGCACTGGCAAAAGCAATTATATAGCAGCCTTGATTGCCGGTTCTATCAGAAATGAGGACACAACAGTTGATACATTAGGCGTGACTGTACAGGATAATGCCGATAACAAAGCAGTTTTGCTCTACGATACGGAACAATCCGAAGTGCAGTTATTCAAGAATGTATCCAACCTCCTGAAACGGGCCGGACTGCAAGAGAAACCTGAAGTGCTGAAAGCATTCTCTCTGACGGGTATGTCACGCAAGGAACGCCTGCAAGCCATTGTGCAGAGCATGGATAAATACCATTACCAATACGAAGGTATCAGACTGGTTGTTATCGACGGTATTGCCGACTTAGTCCTTTCGGCTAACGATGAAGCCGAAAGCATACGGATTGTAGATGAGTTGTACCGTTTGGCAGGGATATACCGAACCTGTATTGTCTGTGTGCTTCACTTCGTGCCAAACGGATTGAAATTAAGAGGGCATTTAGGCTCGGAACTTCAACGCAAAGCGGCAGCGATCCTGAGCATCGAACTCGATAGTGATCCGGCTATATCAGTTGTAAAGGCATTGAAAGTACGTGACGGCAGTCCGCTCGATGTACCTCTGATGCAATTTTCGTGGGATAAACAAGTCGGGATGCACATCTATCTGGGAGAGAAACCGCGCGAAGAAAAAGAGAAGCGAAAGGAGAAAGAATTGGCCAACGTAGCCCGTGAGATATTCGACAGCCGGAAACATCTGACCTATATCGACCTATGCGACCGCATCCAGCAGATAATGGATGTCAAGGAGCGAACCTCCAAAAGCTATATAAAATATATGCGCGAGAAGGAGATAATTATAAAAGATCCGTCCAATCAAAACTACTTTATGATCGGGCATACCAGCTAAAAAACTCAATTATGTATATAGATAAAGAACATTTTGATGCGTGGATGGAGCGAATCATGGATCGCTTGGATAAACAAGATAGAACATTAAAAAAGATGGGAGAAAGAAGAAATATGTTAGACGGAGAGCTACTCTTCGACAATCAGGACTTATGCCAGTTATTGAACGTGAGTAAGCGTACCCTACAAAGATACCGCAGTTCGGGTGAACTGCCATTTCACCGTATCTACCAAAAGACCTTTTATAAGGAGAGCGATGTGCATACGTTCATTCGGGAAAACTTCAACAAGAAACGGGGAAACAAAAATTAAAGTTGTGAAGCCTTCTTGATTTTTGTCAAGTTATATTTGATGAAGAATCCCGTGCTGTCGCGATGACAAACACGGGATTCATTTTTACAACTTAAACGATTTACCCTCTCCTTTTCGCTCCACTTTCGGAGGACTAACACCTACCGAACCAATAACAAGCCTGTCACCCATAATCTCTTTTATTCCCTGCAAGGAATTCGGCATCGGAGCGTCCTGTATGACTGATGTTGCAGATTCTTTTTGTGCCTGAACAGGCTGTTGGCTTTGAGCATTACTATCGGGAGATTGCTCTGCTTGTCCCTCACTCTCTTCAATCGGTTTAAGCGATAATTGGATTTCACGATCTAATTGTATCAGATCGTCTTTAAGGGCTTTCAGCTCCGGTTCTTTGCGCCAACTGCTTTCAATCACTTCCTTTAATACGAGTACATCCCTTTCTAACTTCTCATTGTCTGATTGGTATTTCTCCAATAGCTTGGGCATGGTATCGAGCGCATTCAGAAAATTTTGAGCCGCCGTTTTCGAATCAGTCGCCATAACACCATGATTGTAGTTATACAATAGTTCCCCTTCGCCTTTGACAAAGAAGCGGTTCTGTATCACATCGAAACCATCTTTATTGGAAGTTTCAGACTTAACCACCAGGTCGAAACCATACAGTGAGCCGATTTTTTCATGTTTACCATAAGTACGAGCTTTTTCCGATATTTCATTCAGCTTCAGTCCGACCTCTTTCGGGTTACTGCCCTGTAAGCCGTCCAACTGAACAGGATTCAGGCGGGTAACACCGTCAGACTGATATTTGACACGAGAATTGAACGCTTCTATATCTTTGGAGATACGGTTAATATATCCGTTATTCTTCTCCACATCCGACATGATATTCTCCAATTTGTATCGGGAAGAGGATTTTCCGCGCGTAAATGCCTGTCGTTCCGATTCGAGGGAAGCAATTTTCTTTTCCAGACGTGCCTTTTCCAATAATTCTGTATTACCTGATAGAATGGCCACGTACTCGGAAAAGTTCATGCCGCCTTTTTCGTCCATACTGCCCTCGTCGATGGTACGGCTACCCAGAGAGTTGTTTTTCAACTGACGGATGAAAAGCTGTTTATTATGCAGCAAGCCGAACTTATACGCATCCAACGATTTCTCAACAGCATAGATAAGAACATCGACTTTATTATCAGCGTATAATTTGGCTACATCATTGCCTTTGCGAATGCCTCGCCCGTCCCGTTGTTCCAAATCTGACGGTCGCCAAGGCGCATCTAAATGATGAATGGCGACACATCGTTTTTGAGCGTTTACGCCCGTTCCCAACATCTCGGTTGAGCCGAACAGGACACGGATCTTACCCTCATTCATATCCTTAATCATGGTTTTGCGAGCATTGTCCGTTTTAGCTTCCTGAATAAAGCGTATCTCATGAGCCGGTATTCCGTAATTTTCCACAAGTTTACGCTTTATCTCAGAACAGGGATTCCATTCTCCGGGTTTGTATGTTCCCAAATCGGAGAATACAAACTGAGTAGCTTTATGCTGGTCAAACTTTTTGTAGTAATCCGACACCATCTTAGCTACATGAGAAGCCTTGTTATCCACATGGTCGCCGTACTTAGACAGGTCGATCAACCGCATATCGAGCGACATCTTACGGGCATAATCGGTAGCGATCAGCATCTTTGCCTTTTCTTCTTTCTCCGATAAAGGCGCACGTCCCAATATTTCGCCCTTGCCTGTTTTGGCAAACTCTACCAACTTGCCGATAAACTCCTGTTGGTCGGGAGTAGGCGGAATGTTATGCAGAATCTCGTTCTTTACAGGTCGGTCGATACCAATATCCTCCGCAGAGCGATAGTCCGTTATTTCGGCATAAAATGCCGCCAGTTCCGGTACTTTGATAAAGTACCGGAAGCGTTCTTTCTGTACAATCTCATTGGTAACTGAAAACTCATAGTCAATCGACTTCTTGGCGAAAATGGCTGCCCATGCGTCAAAGGTGGTGATACCCTGCCGCTCCAATTCATTCGGACGAAGGTATTTGAACAACAGATACAACTCCGTCAGGCTGTTGGATATGGTTGTGCCTGACAGGAAGGTTGCTCCCAAATCTTTACCTGTCCTGTCCTGAATAGTTCGCAGGGCAAACAACATATTAAGTGCCCGTTGCGAGCCTTCGGCGTTACCCAGACCTGCAACACGGTCATGGCGGGTGGTAAAGGTCAGGTTCTTGAAGCGATGCGATTCATCGACGTAAAGATGGTCAATACCCATTAACTTGAAGTCTACCGTATCATCCTTGCGGTTCTCTATTTGATAGGCAATGTTTTCCAGTTTGGCGGACAGGTTCAATTGTCGTTTGACCAACCCTTTCTCCATTGCACGGGAAATCTCCTTGCCCTGTGCCCGTAAGACTTCCAGATTCTCTTCCACGGAATCGAGTTCAGTTTGTAAGATACGCTGCTGTATTTCGGGCGACTGGGGTATCATACCAAACTGCTCATGTGTTAAAATGATGGCATCCCAGTTGTTGTTCTTCATCTCGTTGAAGATCTTCGCCCGCTTTGCAGGAGTAAAATCTTCTTTGCCCGGATATAATACTTTCGCATTCGGGTAAGCCGTACAAAAGGTTTGAGCTATCTCATGTACATTGGCTTTCAGTGCCATAATCAGTGGTTTGTTTACCAATCCTAAGCGTTTCTTTTCGTAGGCACTGACACACATTATCAGTGTTTTACCTCCACCACAGGCTAAGCACACCGCGCCTTTCCGTCCTTTCGGACGGTAGGTTTCAGTAT
>JBEBPN010000021.1:0-66430 GCA_040395895.1 Dysgonomonas hofstadii | reverse complement strand
AGCGTTCTTCTTCGAGTACGCAGCCTTCGAGTTTTTGTTTGAGGGATCGGCGGGCAATAACTACAAGGGCATCGTCGCGGCGGTCGATGGCGTCGTCTATTTGTCGACGGAAGTCGGGTTTGGTGTTACGCCATTCGTAATAGGTATGGCGGCTGATTTTTAGGGCTTCGCATATTTCTGTGATGGTATAGGTGTCTTCTTCTATGAGTTTGATCATTTTTTCTACTAAACGGTCGGTAAATTTCATAATTGTAATTTTTTTATGGGTTATACTTTTTTAGGTATAGATAAAGTCACCGAAAAAAAATACAATGAATTCATCTTGACTTTTTCAACACAGAGTAAAAAGAGTGTTATTTTATGTAAACAATGAATATTTTTCATTAATCAATGTATTCAATTTCAAACTAAAAGACAAAAAACTCCTTTAACTCTTTTTACTCTGTGGTAAAAATAAAAAGTCAAGACGACCTCAATATTTAATACATTTCAGCACATTTGCATCGCGTAAATAATTATACATCTTAACAAAAAAATAAGCGCGCATAAAAAACAATACAGATCACAGCATCGTTTTCGACAAGCTGGTAATTGCCGGATAATAGAAATTTTTAAAACTTGTGGTTAGAAATTATAAATATTAACAAGTGCATGATTCTTTCGATATATATTTGTATCGAATGAGTTAAAAATCCAAACTTAACACAAACTACAAATCTACGCGGTTAATTTCAAAAAAATAAAGGAGGTATGTTTCACACACCTCCTTTGTTCGTTTTATATAGCTATCGGTTATTTATTAGGGCAAATATATCATACTCTCCTTTTCTGGAAATATTGTAGGGACGTATTGCATACGTCCGCATAATAGTATTTCTCCGATCGGGTGTATACAATACACCCCTACCTGTACCGCTTTAAATTAATTTTGATATGTATATCCTAATTATTTACTATCCGGATACAACGCCTTCCACCAACTACCGTCATCTTTCAGCCATTTAGAGAACCAAGCCATAATGGAGTTGTTCCATTCCACACGGCGTTTGTAGTTCATTACACCGTGATTTTCGTCTTTCACCTGTATAAACTCGGTAGGCTTACCCAGTATTTTCAGAGCAGTGTACATCTGTATACTCTCTCCTATCGGCACATTGGTATCTACCGTACCATGAGTAAACAATATCGGAGTATTTATCTTATCGGCACTGAAAAGCGGACTTTGCTTCACATACAGGTCTGGATTGTTCCAAGGATAGCTGTGTGCACTTGCGCCCGAACTGTAGGTATAGCCCCAGTAACCTTCACCCCAGTAGCTGCTGATAGAACTGATACCGGCATGTGACACTGCCGCCGCAAACATATCGGTACGTGTTTGCAGGTACATGGTCATAAATCCACCGTAAGAAGCACCGATACAACCTATCTTCTTCGCGTCTACATACGGATGTGCTTTCAGAAACTGCTGTGTACCCTCTATAATATCTTCGGCTGTACGCTTACCCCACGCATTCACGTGCAGGGCGGCAAACTTTTGCCCGAAGCCTGTTGCCCCGCTCGGCTGCACTACATAGACCACATATCCCTGCGATGCAAATACATGTGGCGGATAAGGCCCTTCCAATGTGCGTGATGTAGGACTGGTTCCACCATAATAATATACAATGAGCGGATATTTCTTCGACGCATCAAAATTAGGCGGCAAGTAACTGCGTCCGCTGATCTCTACCCCATCGGAATTAGTAAAGTTCCAGTCTTCCATCTTGCCCAAAGTCATTTGCGATAATCTTTCATTATACGGGTCGGCCATCATCGTAGACTTCCTGCTACTGATATCATAAATATATGCTCTGGTAGAATTGGCTGCACTCACTCCGTAATATACGGCTGTAGCTGCATTATCAGCCGTAGAGAACGACCGTACCACCTCTTCGTTGAGCGGCAGCTTGGTAAACGACTTATTCGACGGATTGTAAGTGTATATATTCACATAATCCTTATCAGTAGTCGTAAAGTAGATCAATCCGTCTTTCTTGTTCCAGAATCCGTTATCGATACTCGGATCGAAATTCTTCGTTATAGCTTCCACCTGCTTAGTCGACAAATCCATAATAAATGCCAGACCGTTGTAACTGTTGGCTATTTGTCCTTCTCCTACATTCAGCCCTATACCGCCGAAAGCCTCTCCCGATCCTTGTATCAGCACTTTCCGCGCATCCGGCGAAAATGTCGCCCTGTGTGCAAAGCCTTCTCCACTCCACAATGTATCTGTTTTCATTGTTGTCAGATCGAGCCTGAACATCGAATATTTCCTGAAAGGCCGTTCTGTCACCGTTTCGTCCGATATAGAAAAAAGTATCTGCTTTCCGTCGGTGCTAATATCGTTGAGCCACGTAGTGTGCGCTCCGTACGTTATTTGCTGGCTTAGTCCCGATCTGATATCGTAGCGGTAAATAAACGAACGGTTGGTATATCCCGCCTGACGGTCTTCCGGTGATTTCAGCAGGCGCAGGTCACTTTTGTTTTCGTCTCCTTTCTCCTGTTTGCTGTAAAACAGTGTCTTTTCATCGGGAGAAAAATAGAACGATTCGTTCGGGATATTTTTCACCAATACATTTTCCTGCAATGTGGCAGGATCTATCGTTATCAGGTTAGTACCGCCTTCGGTCTTGAACAGGTAATACAGCTTTTCGCTGACAGGCATCCAGTTGAGTTGTCCTTTGCCGTTGTCGGTATCTATCAGCACCGACTTTCTGGTGCGTACATCGTAGAGCTCACGTGTAGAAGTGCTTTTCTCCCCGAAAGTATTCCGGTACGATATGAGTGCATACTGTCCGTTAGGCGACATACGTGTACCTGTTACCCGCTTGCCCAGCAGCATATCGGTAAAGTTTATATATCTTTTATCTGTATTCACAGTCGTAAAAGTGGTAGTGGAATCAGACTTTTCAGTCTCGATAGAAACTTTCAGTGCAACAGAAGCCTTATCTTCTGCCGCTGCCAGTAACTTTATTACAACACGGCTGCTCAGCGGATAAGATGGGCCGAATACCGCAGATGCTTCTTTCTCGGCACGCAGGTTATCCTCTTTTGTTGTCTTGGACGCTACGAGTTTACCATCGATATATACTTCTAGCATATATGGCGATACCACTTTTACCGTACCCTTAGCATATTTATCGGCATTCACATAGAAAGAGAATAACTGAAAAGTCATGCCTTCTTCCGGTTTTTCGGCATAGAAGTAACCTGCCGTATCAGCCTTCAACGGTCTTACAAAAGCCGACTGTTCGGGAATTGTCAGATTCATCTTCAATATATTTGCATCCGAAAAATTTTCCCCTTTGAGATTAGCCGAATCTACCAGAACAGGCGAAAGCACTTTGACAGGTGCAACTGTATATATCTGGGATAATTTTTGTTTCTTTTGAGAAAACAGTCCCATCGTAACGCTTAAACACAGAAAAATGAGAAAACCTCGCAATTTCATACACTATGGATTTTATATTTAGATTAGATTTGATTTCGCTGTCGAAACGACAAAGATAGGGATTATATAACAGAGCATGAACACTCTAAAAGCGAAAAAGAGATGTAAACGATAATGTTTTATAGCATTTTTACTTTATTTTTTACTATAATATATTATCTTTGGCACAAACAAAAGCACCTTTTATATATTTCAACCTATCATAACAAACAAAATGAAATTTCTGACTCATTTTTGCCTTAGCACAATATTGTTGACAATAATGATCTCCTGTTCCGATGAAATCAAGCTTTATCACGAACCGGAGCCGGAACCTCCTAAAACATGGATACTGGAAAAAGTCGATTATCCTGAAGACCGTTTCGGGCTGATAGACCGTAACAGCCTCGTATTTTCATACGATGAAGAGTATCTGATGACACTGATAACGATTCCCGAAAGCGAAGAATATAAAATAGACAAGCTGGACAACGGTAAATGGGTATCGTATTCCAAAAACAGAGAAACCACCTCGTCCATAACATACGACAGTATTCTTGTGAAGCTCGATGCCAATGGACGTGCCCTGTATTCGCGCCATGTGACTTACAGCGAATCGAAAGACGAAGGTGAAGCCTCGAAGAGACAGACACAGAACGACTCTGTACATTTCACATACAATACTGCCGGATACCTTACCTTGATGCAAAGTTATTCACGTGCAGGCGACACACAGTCGCGCTATGAAGAAGAATATGTTATCGAGAACGGAAACATAAAGGAAATATCCACATCGCGTGGTGTTACCTACACTTATACATACGATGATACGGAATATGAGCCTGTTACAAAATATGCTTACGAAATGCCATTGAATACGCAGAGTCTGAAAGCTGCAGGATGTATTCTGGTAACAAACCTTGTATATATATCCGACTATGTGGGAAAAAGCAATAAGAACAATGTGCTAAGCGTAGTTGCATCCAAAAGTGGAGAACAATATGCGGAACTGTCTTACACTTACACATTCGATGAAGAATATAAGTTGGTATCGGAAGTAAAAATATCGGGTACGATTAACAATCAGACTATCCCCGACGATTACATTACGACATTCACATACGCTGAAAAGAAACAATCTCAAAAATAAATCAGAAGAGCCGGATATAACATCCGGCTTTTTCTATTGAAGATTCGCCCCTACAGTTTTCATTACTTATGCGAATCTGTATTTAAAACGCTCAATACCTCAATTTTTAAATATTTCGTTTTCACAATTAAAAATTCAAAGGAGTCAAGATGACAAAACAATTGATAGAGGGATTGAATGTTGTCAACTCAAAAAAGGTAAGTTGTTGTGAAAAAAGAGTCGTACACTTTAATCCTAAATATTATTACTTATCATAGAAACTCCGAAGATGAGAATTTACGGCTAATCAATTAGTACAATGAATATCAATCTCCCAATCTTAAAATAGAAATATGCGTACTGCCTGCCATTAGTCTCAGTTTAATATCATCCATGCAGAGACCCGATTGTCCGCGCCCCAGGTGTACATCCCAATTATATTGACTTGTCAACTTGAAGGTAAAAGTAATAGTACCCCCGTGATTCGATAACACGCCGATGTTATGCTCTGCCGTAGAATGTATCCTTTTACGGCTTCCCTGGGTCGGGAAATCTACAAAATAAGAAGATAAGTTACAGTTTGCATCCAATTCAACTTCATAGACATACGTTATCTGATAAACACCCGGTTGGAACCGGATTGTCTTTTCCGAGTTAATAAGCTCTATCTTATCCGGAATACTGTTGATAACCGTGCTAACCGGGAAGGTACTTTTATTACCGGCGCTTACGCCCTTCAAAAAATCATACTGATCTGTACTTAACTGAAAGATAGCCGGTTCGGGAATGCGCTTTTCAATGATTGTTCGCATCGACATCATCGGATCCCAATAAGTTCCTGCCCAGTAATAATATATATTTGCACGGACAGGATCCCCATTGCCTGACACCTGATTGTCCGCCATATTATAGACCAATAAGCCAATCGCCGGATTTGGAATAGTTGTGATATCCGTCGTTCCTTTAAGTTGTACACGAGGCACCAAGACTCCCTTGTTACTGCTACTCATATCCACAATAGCACTTGCATCAGGAGTAGTGGTGCCGATTCCTACATTACCGGCAGTTGTAATACGCATCACCTCGTTATTATTCGTTCTAACTGCAAGAGCGGCATTATCTGTGGTACCCACAAAATCAGTGGTAGGATTTGTACCGACATTTCCCTGTTTTAACCAGGCACCGGTATTGGCTGAAGGAGAATTATCTAAGGATCGATTCCATTGAATACCATCCCAGATGTATATCCCCGGTTCAAATACACCGGATGTAGAAAGATTGTATACCATAAGCCCTGTGTGGCTTTTCATCAGCTTCGCTTTTTTTGCTGCATCATTCCATTCGGGATCTGAGGCAGAATTAATAAAAGGATCGAGCGTATTTTTATTTTCCAGTTTGACGCGTGGAAGAACAAGCCCTCCATCTTTAGATGTCACGTTATCACCGTCTGCGACCTGGGTCTTTATGTCTAATAATGCTGCTCTTACCGGTTGGTCGCCCGAACCTATAGTAACCTGCGCCGATAAATTAACGAGCACTAGAAAACAAAACACTGTTGTAAATAGTCTTTGATTTATACGTTTGAATGTTCTGTAAAGGATAATTGTCATCTTTCAATAATTTAATATAGGTTTGTATATGTGTTATTCTCCAAGACAAAATTAGAAACAATAAAAAAGGATCGTTCGCCGGAGATATGCTTTTTCCATCATATTGGATAAGTTTAAAGTCTTTTTTTACCAGTTATTATAATGCTTGAGTGGTTTTGTTCTGTAATTGGTAATTCCATGATTGTTCATCAATATTTTCCCATTAATGATAATATAAACTAAACCGAACCTCATTAATAGTAATTTTGAGACAACAAGTTTACAGCTTATGATAAGACATATATTCGCATTATTTGCAATAAAACAACCGAACCCGATCGCAGACAATAAGTAAGAATTGAGAGATTCCTATTATCTTTAATCAGGCTCGGGAGGCTAAGGGGAATAGCCTATTTTACAGAAGCTGCTTGTCCCCGTTTTTGCGGGTACACTATATAGAGTCTTCTTCCCCTCCGATTCCATAAACAAATATATATTTTCAGAAAAAAAATAAAGGCATTGAATAACACGTTATTCAATGCCTTTAATATATCTCTTTTCTCCCGCCCGTATTACCGCGAACCGATTATATTCAGTAACGATTCGGGTTCGTCTGTAGTTATATAATCTATGCCCTGACCGAGCATAGTCTTCATGTCGTCTTCCTTGTTCACCGTCCACGCATTGGTAAGCAATCCTTTCTCCCTTGCTTCTTTTGCCAGATTGGTATTTTTAATAAAATTGCTGTAATGGTAATCTATTCCCGACATCCCTGCTGCTTTCACTTCATCCAGCGTCTTGTCGGCTTCCAGATACAATACTTTTGCTGAAGGATCTAATTCACGGATACGCTTGGCGGCATCAAAGCTGAACGTTATATAATCTACCCACGCCTGAGCCTTCATATCGTGCACCATACGCACCGATGCCTCCGCTACGGCTTTGCTTCGTTCCACACCCAGTTGCGATGCCTTTACTTCCAGTACCAGACGGGTTTTATTTTGCCTCTTTATGCGTTCGATGTATTGCGCCAGACTCGGCAAATAGTCGCCATCTTTCAGCGCTATTGCATATAATTCTTTTGCTGTAGATTCTTCTACCTTTTTATCGCCTATTACGGGATCGTGGGAAAGGACTACCTCATTATCGGCCGAAAGCCATACATCAAACTCCGAAGCCTCACAACCTATCTCTATGGCTTTAGTCAATGCCTTTAGTGAATTCTGGCTGGCATCCTGATTTTTCCATGCGCCACGGTGCGCAATCACTTTGTTGCGGATAAAGTTATCTTTTACCAGTTCGAAAGCTTTTTTCCCAGTTCCACTTTTCAACACTATTTCGTATCTCTGAGGCGAATCATCGGTCAGCATGGCGTTTTTCTTCAAACTTACATAGCCATTTTTGTCGAGGACAAACAAACCGGAACTATCCGATTCCATCGATAGCTTTCCTCCTGTAGGATTTATCACTTTGCCTACACGAATCCCTTTTTTCCCAACAGGAATAGAATAATTATCAAGTACCAGTAATTCTTTACCTGACCGGGCATGTGTTGTAGCCATATTTAAGAAAAAAAATGAGAATAAAAGCAAAAATAATAGGTGTTTCATGATTACATTTACGTCTTTAAATCGTATACTATATTGGACATCCAAAGATAGGTCTTTTATTATTTCATATGATCACTCATTATATTTTATATGATTTATTCACATTCTTTGTTAACGGCAAAATATTTCATAATTTTACTCGATATATGTTTTGACGTTTTATTACCTTTACATCAAAATTTTAACCATGAATACATATTCCAGCTTTCAAAAACATCTGCAAAACGAGCTTGCTGATATAAAATCGGCAGGATTGTACAAAAATGAACGTATTATAACTTCTCCTCAGGGAGCAGAAATACGTGTGAGTACCGGACAAGAAGTACTGAACTTCTGCGCCAATAACTATCTGGGATTATCGGATAACAAAGAACTGATAGAAGCAGCCAAACAGGCGATGGATTCGCGCGGATTCGGTATGTCGTCGGTACGTTTCATCTGCGGAACTCAGGATCTGCATAAGCAACTGGAGGCTGCTGTCGCAAAATTCTTTGGTACGGAAGATACTATATTGTATGCTGCCTGCTTCGATGCCAATGGCGGAGTATTCGAACCGCTGCTGACCGATCAGGATGCTATTATCTCCGATTCGCTCAATCATGCTTCTATCATCGACGGGGTACGCCTCTGCAAGGCTGTACGCTATCGTTATGCAAATGCCGATATGGCTGATCTGGAAAAACAACTGCAAGCTGCTCAGGCGCAACGTTTCCGTATAGTTGTTACCGACGGGGTATTCTCTATGGACGGCAATGTGGCTCCACTGGATAAGATATATGAGCTGGCTCAGAAATACGATGCGATGATAATGGTGGACGAGTCGCACTCTGCCGGAGTAGTCGGCAAAACCGGACGCGGAACGACCGAGCTTTTCAATCTAAAAGGACAAGTCGAGATCATAACCGGTACACTGGGTAAATCCTTTGGCGGAGCTATCGGAGGCTTCACTACCGGAAAAAAAGAAATAATAGATATGTTGCGCCAGCGTTCACGTCCTTACCTGTTCTCAAACTCGATACCGCCATCTATAGCGGGTGCGGGTATCAAGATGTTTGAAATGATGGAGCGCAGCAACGAACTGCAGGACAAGCTGCATAGCAATACCGACTATTTTGTGGAAAAGATGAAAGCGGCCGGATTCGACATCAAGCCGACACAGTCATCTATATGTGCAGTTATGCTCTATGATGCGAAGTTGTCACAGGACATGGCATCGAAACTATTGGACGAAGGTATTTACGTCACGGGATTCTATTATCCGGTAGTACCTAAAGACCTTGCCCGTATCCGTGTTCAGATATCCGCAGGACATGAAAAGGCGCATCTGGACAAATGTATTGCTGCCTTTACAAAGATTGGAAAAGAACTAGGCGTAATAAAATAACATTATAGATCATCGTATGAAAAACATTCTTATTGTAGGTAGTACCGGCCAGATAGGCTCGGAATTAAGTATCAGGCTGCGCTCTATATACGGCGACAGTAATGTGATTTGCGGATATTACAAACCACCCTACCCCGAAGGATTCTTCGACTGGGGTCCTACGGTAGAAATAGATGCTACCGATGCGCAGCAAATAGCGGATGTAGTAAAGAAGTACAACATAGATACTATTTACAATCTGGCTGCCATACTGTCGGCAACAGCAGAGAAAAACCCAAAACTGGGTTGGGATGTGGGTGTAGGTAGTCTGATGAACTGCCTCGATGTAGCTCGCGATTTCAACTGTGCTGTATTTACTCCGAGTTCGATAGGTGCTTTCGGGCCTGATACGCCGAAAGATAAAACACCTCAGGATACCGTGCAACGGCCGAATACGGTCTATGGTATTACGAAAGTAATGGGTGAACTTCTCAGCGATTATTATTACACCCGCTGGAAGGTTGATACACGCTCGGTCCGGTTTCCGGGAATCATCTCTAATCTGACGCATCCGGGTGGTGGAACCACCGACTATGCCGTAGAGATCTACTACAATGCCGTGAAGGAAGAGAAGTTTATCTGCCCGCTAAAAGCCGGTACTTTTATGGATATGATGTATATGCCCGATGCCCTGAATGCTGCTATCAGCATAATGGAAGCTGATCCGGCGAAGCTTATACACCGCAACTCGTTCAACATTGCAGCCATGAGCTTCGATCCCGAAATGTTGTATAAGGCGATTAAGAAACACTATCCTGACTTTGTTATGGAATACGACGTAGATCCGCTGAAACAAGCGATAGCCGATTCGTGGCCTAACTCACTGGATGATACTTGTGCCCGTCAGGAATGGGGCTGGTGTCCTGAGTACGATCTGGAAAAGATGACTGCCGATATGATAAAGGTACTGAAAGAAAGAAACATACATCTTCAATAATATTTTATACCACTATTTTTCACAAAAACAGGGAATATGCGATGTGTTCCCTGTTTTTATTTCTTAGATAAAATCTGTAATATACAGAGTAAATCAAGTCGTTTGTAGGAACGAAAAATCTTTCGCCCCTACAGCGATTAAAAGGCTCTAAATTCTGATGCGTTTATCTTATGCAGATTTAGAATATACGAAACCCTAATCCTACAAATAAATTCATATTATAAGAAGATCCCTGCCCTTCTTTAACCTGATTTATAAAACCATATTCATAGCCCACATTCAGCAGAAAACGGTAGTATTCGATTCCCACATTACCACGCAGTCCCATATCGAAGCGTTTCAGTATGTCGAACGATTTTACATCATACCCCTGACCTGCTGTTACGGAAAAATCATCCAATTCATTCATTCCGTTTCCGGGTATCGTAAGCGCAGATCTTACTGCTATCATTTGTGATACTTTCGATTTTCCCCCTATACCATAACCGAAATATGGCCCTAAAGACAGATTCATCCTTACTTTCTCAGATACTGAAAGCCTGTAACCGCCCATAAGCGGAATTGTAATATATTGGGTATTATACTTCCCGTCTGCGGCACTGGCATAATAATATGTTGCATTAGGGTTTATTCTGTCATCCTGAATAATAGTTGCAAGCTCGCTACCCTTTATCGTCCCCGACTCATGGTCTTTCACCTTTGCCCCTTTATTGGAGAATCCAACCCCCGTTTGCAGAAAGAAATTCTTAGGCAGGTTATACTCGAAAGTCGCATTGAAATAATATCCGGGTTTCAATTTCGTTTTCAGATTGCTTATATCCATATCCGAAAGGTTAAGTGCTCCATTCACCGTCATCGAATAAAGTGATTCCTGAGCAAACATAGTGCTTCCTGCCACTACGATAGCAGCCAGCAGAGTTAAAGTCTTTTTAATAATCATAAATAATTGATGTTTAGTTAATTTAGTTGCGATCCGGAATGGGCACCCCCCAAAGAACACCCGATAATTTACTGTTTTATAATATAATTGAAACCTACCCCCAGTTGTATCGGTGTAGTGTTCTTAAACTTTATAGATTCGGGTTTTACTTTTGAGAAATCGAATGTATTGTATCCCAGCCAGCAGTTTATAGCCCATCGGTCATTCACAGGGAACTGATATCCGGCTCTGATCTCGTACTGAAAATGCCACTTGTGGGCAGAACCCTGCATATCGGTTATTTTATCCAGATCGAGATTGATACGGGTATACGAGAACCTGTTTTCGATATAGATGAAGCGAGGCCGGTCTTTCTTTTCATCGTAGCCTATAGGCAGATATATCTTAGGTGCAATATAAGGAGCCAGATATGTACCTCTGTATATATCTTTGCCGCCTAAACTATTGTTTCCAACCGGATCGGGCCCCAGATTAGGATCGGTAAAATTGATCTTTTGATTGAATCCTCCAAACCTGAATCCGGCTTCGACTCCGAAAAAGAAAATAAAATCGTACTCATAACCCACACTTATTCCGCCCGCCAGCGGGTTTCCCCTGTCGCTGTCGAAGTAATGCAATCCAAAAGACATATCTATTCCGGTATTCAGCTTATGCCCTTCCTGAGCAACGGCGGGCAACGAGATTATCACAGCCAGTAGAAATAATATTGGTGTTTTCATATCATATTGTTTTTCGTCAATCATTCAGTCGGGCAAATCAAGCAATGATTAATAAAGAATAAACAACCTCCTGAAATACAAATCTAGATAAAAAAATGATATAAGGTGTCTGATAATTTTATATATTGCACCTTATTTGGTAAAATAACGATGAAAAAGCTTATCTTTTGTTGTTTATGTATATTCATTCTGATGGCTTGCGGCGAACGCAATGCTATTGCAGGCCGTTGGGCGATGGAACTGGACGATTCGGGCGATACGTCTTTCCTGATAGCGAACGATTCTATCTGCTCACCCGAACTAAGGTTTGAAAGAGACACTATCTATATGGATATAAAAAATGACGGAAAAACGTCGAGCAGTACATTTGTCGGAATATACAGCATCAAAGACGACCAGATAAAGGTGGTAGATCAGCTCGGAAAGGAGCGGATATGCAAATTCAGGATAGAAGACAGTATAATGACTGTAACAGACATCAATGAACCAGATAAAATAGTTATGCGACTGAGAAGAATCAATGAGGACGGATAGCTGTTTGACCATTTATTTTTTCACTTCATACACAAAGCTTCCCGGTAAAGGAGGCTTTGTTTGTATAAAATAAATTAACATCAATTATTTATACCTGATGCAACTTATCCATAACGTTTTGCATCAAGTAAAATAGAGAGTATCAGCTGATGGAGGAAGAGTTACTAATCGCGGGATGTAAACGTGGCGAATCTTGGGCTCGTAAACAAATTTACGAGCAGTATGCACCTGTCATGATGGGTGTATGTATGCGCTATGTAAACAACCGGGAGACGGCTCGCGACCTGCTTCAGGACGGATTTATCAGAGTATTTACAAAAATAGATATGTATTCCGGAACGGGTTCGCTGGGCGGATGGATACGGCGGGTTTTTGTAACTACGGCTCTCGAACACCTACGCAAGAATGATACGCTCAAGCAAAGTGTAAGCATCGACGAATATTACGATGCGGCGGATAATAAAGATTATTCCGCTTTGGAAAAGCTTTCTGCAGAAGAACTGATGGCTTGTATAGCCAAACTTCCCAGCGGATTTCGTACCGTGTTCAACCTTTTTGCAATAGAAGGTTATTCACATGCCGAAATAGCTGAAATGCTGAATATAAAAGAAAGCACCTCTCGTTCACAGTTTATTAGGGCCCGAAAGGTCCTGCAAAAAAATGTGCAATCATTAATAACGCATGAAGATGCCAGACTTGAAAAATTATAATGAACCATCGGACGATTTCAGTAAGCTGATACAGCAAAAACTGGAAGACTACCGTATGCCTGTCGACGAAGCATGTTGGGATGAAATAGAACAACGGCTACAACCGAAAGGTAACAAACGGTTCATGTGGTGGATCGGGGGCGCGGCAGCTTCTATAGCCGTTATCATATCGGCCTTGCTATTCAATTCGCAGGATAGTAATGTATCTGCACTGAAAATGATTTCATCGGGTGAAATAGTAATGCCTCCAAAACAGGAAAGGAAAATAGAAGAGAGTATAAAAAACATAGAAACAACCACACCTGCAACTTCTGCCTACCCGAGCAGATTGCCATATATAAGCAGGCAGGCAGCAAACAGACATATCGCCCTGAATGCTACAGATCAGGAAGATACTAACAAAGCTATAGGTCAGATCATTTCGGCTATAGACACTGTTAATCTGGCTGATAATACGACAGGTAACCCAACTGATAATGATCCGATTAACAATATTGTACCGAACAAACAAATGCCGGACAAACAAGCTTCAGATAAGCAAACACCGGAGAAACAGCCGTCAGACAAGCAATCAACTGATAAACAACCTACTACCTCGTCCGAAAACCAAAGGAGCAGAACACTACAAAGCCAGAAAACAGAAAGAATACTGCTACCCGAAAAGGAAAGATCATCGGACAACTGGCTTCTTGCAGCATCCGTTTCTTCCGGCAATGGAATATCTGCAGGAGGGGGAACGAACAATCTTATGTTCAGCAGCATGAATGCAGATAAGTCCTCTCCCGACGGTGGAGGAATACCTTTGTTTGCCAACAATATGCTGGCTCCGGAAGATTTTACAGAAGTCGATCATGCTATACCATTATCTTTTGGTATTACAGTGAGAAAAAATATAACCGATCGCATCGGGGTAGAAACAGGCTTGGTATATACATACCTTTCTACCACTATGAAGAGAAACGGCACACCACATTATCAGGCAAAACAGGAGATACACTATCTCGGCATTCCACTTAATCTGGTAGTTTATCTGTGGAACAACCCGAAATGGAATGTATATATATCAGGCGGTGGAATGGCCGAAAAAGGGCTTAGAGGCATCTACACACAGGATATGTTTGTCAATAAAGAGAAAACTTCAAACATACGCGACAAAGGCAGTGTAGACGGTATGCAATGGTCGCTGAATGCCTCTGTGGGTGCATCGTATAACTTCTATGAAGGTTGGGGGCTCTATGTAGAACCGCGTATTTCGTACTATTTCGACAATAATCAGCCGATGAGTATCCGCACCGATAAGAATACAGTATTCGGACTTGGAGCAGGGCTGAGATTCCAGTTCTGATACCAGAACTCATATAATATATAACCGATTTTGTTGTACAACATCATATTATAATTGTAATAGCCCAATTATTCTAACACTTAAAAAAATTAACGACTATGAAAAAAATCTTATTCGCAATCTTTATCCCTCTGCTGTGCCTCTCGTACAGCTGCAGTGACGACAACTACGAAACATATACCTATCAGATAAACGAACCGATATTTATGGACGCTAAAGAGTTTCGCAACTCGGTAAAAGTATCCACTACACCACAGACAATAACCAATCAGGGCAAAATATGTTTCTATAACGGCTACCTCTACATTTCCGAACCGGAGAAAGGCATACACATCATAGACAACCGTACCCCTGCGAGTCCGAAAAATGTCGGATTCATCGAAATTACTGGAAATGTCGACCTATCGGTACGCGAGAATATACTCTATGCCGATGCCTATGTAGACCTCGTTTGGTTCGACATGACCAATCCTGCTAAACCTGAGCTAAAAGGAAGACTTAACGATGTATTTATTCAAGCACTGCCTACTATAGAAAACGGTGCAGGCTACGACTATGACATGTATTATAGTCAAAGAGCTGAAAAAGGAGTGGTTGTAGGATGGAATCTTGTAGAACGCAGCGTACAGGTAGCTAAAAACAAACCCGGCATATACGATGATTATGCATCCTCCGAAGGTGGAGGCAATAAAAGCAATGGACTCAACGGGTCTATGTCGCGATTCAGCTTGTACAAGGATTATTTGTACACGGTAATAAATAATCAGATGAACATCTTTAAACTGACAAACGATAAGCCTGAAATGGTAAATGAGAACATACATGTAGGTTGGGATGTGGAAACAATATTCAACTATGGTGAGAATATGTTTATGGGAACCCCGCGCGGGCTGATTATTTTCTCTGTAGCCGATCCGGTGAAACCGGAATATCAATCCGCTATCTCTCACATCTTCGGATGCGATCCGGTAGTGGTTGACAACAACATAGCATACGTAACCATACGCACAGGCAACTTCTGCGGACAGAATGCCAATGAATTGCTTGCTATAGATGTTACCGATGTGAAGAAACCGAAGAATATTGCATCATACGCTATGAAAAATCCGAAAGGGCTGGGCATCGACAACAATACTCTCTTCCTGTGCGATGAAGGATTAAAGATATACAATTCGGAAGACCCTCAAACACTGATGGCCAACAAGCTGGCGCACTATGAAGGCATGGACGGCTACGATGTTATTCCGCACAACAATATACTGATGATGATAGCTGACGACGGTTTATATCAATATGACTATTCCGATCTGCAAAACATCAAACAGATAAGTAAGTTCCCTATTGTTAAGCAATAGTTTCTGATAAGTGACGTGTGTATCAGCCATATCTTCGGATATGGCTGTTTTTTATTAATCAGCTATTAATAGCAGGACACCTTCCCATTCTTGTCGACATTAAACTTCATAATATAGTATTTGCGTTGCACAGTCCTCGTTCTTGTCTGCCCTCTCCGACCGGCAGAATACTCTGTCTTTATATAAGTCTCCTGATGTATACACTTATTTTTAAGCACTTTATCCTTACCTTCGGGAGTAACGGCAATCCTTATATCCATCCGATTATTATTAACCGAAACATATTCAGTGTGCCGATATTTATAACCGTCGGGTATTCTTTCTTTACATTCGTCTATAATATTCAAGACATTGAATAGGTTCAAAACGTTAATCGGGCTCTCTTCTTTTGATGAATAATCAAGCTCTTCCCTATCAACAGAGTTAAGAAAAGCGCCGGAACGATTAAATTTGATTTTCTGATGTGTTTCCTTTTTGGTATCTACAACAAATAAGGTAAGAAAATCCATATCGCCTTGCTCGCGCTGCGATGAAATCGTCAGCTTATAAACAAAACCATCTGCTGTCAGGTCATTTATTTTAGCCACTATATTTTTCATACCTGCCTCTTCGTCTATAGTGTAATTCCGTTCGTAAGGACGGGCAATTATAGCATATGCAAATAATCCTCCTAAAATAAGAACAAATACTCCTGTCCACGTTTTCATTTTCTATATCAATTACTTAATTGTTTAGCCACATTAAAAGTAGTAAGAGAAAAACAATAAATCAATTCTTTTTGATGAAAGGTGGTTTGCATACGATGACCGGTAGTTTTGTGTGGTTAATCGATGAAACCGTCTTAATTCTTTGAAATTTATATAAAATCCTTGAGACAGGATGAACCATAAGGTCTATAAATTTCGGGTTTATCGCGAATGCAATTTATAAAACGTATCTTTGTCTTTTATTGAAAAGAGAACAAGAATGAATTTCCTTGCACACGCATACTTATCTTTTGGCGACCCTGATGTACTGATGGGAAACATGATTGCCGACCTGGTCAAAGGTAAACAAATAGAATTGTATCCCAAAAGTGTACAACGGGGAATACACATACACCGGCAAATAGACGCTTTCACCGACAATCATCCGGTTACACATCAGACAGCAGAGGTATTCCGCACCTCTACCGGAAAGTATGCAGGAGCTTTTCTCGATGTAGCTTATGATCATTTTCTTGCTCTTGACGAACAGAATATTCCGGAAGGCGGATGGCATGCTTTTTCAGAAAGGTCATACGATCAGATACAGCAATACGGTGAAATATTTCCCGAAAAATTTCTCTCCATGTTTATGTATATGAGGAGTGAGGACTGGTTCTATAACTATCGCTACAACTGGATGATAGAACGTAGCTTCGAGAGGCTTAAAAACCGTGCCAGTTATCTGGACGATAATGCGCCCGTCTTTGAAGAGTTCGAGCAACACTATAAGACGATAGAATCGGGCTATAATGCCTTTTTCCCCGAACTGAAAGCCTATATCAGGGAAGTATCACAAACTATATAGATCCCACGTTTTTCAGAACGTACTGGATACACGCTGCACTATATTCATCAACTGACAAACACTATCCATTTTCAGTTCAAAGTCGGCATATTCCGGCGATGGATTCAGCGAATGGCAAGTTATCGTACCCTTCTCCACATCCTGCTCTATAATCTGCTTGCAAAGGATCGTATTATTCAATACAATTACCCAGTTGGGGAAATCCTCCGTATGCAGTTTGTTGCGCCAGTGCTCTTTTCCCAACTCGCGTGCCAGCACTATATCACCGTCACTCAGGCTGCGTTTTGTATCGTTATCCATACTATCCCCCTTTATCTCGAAAGCAAAATAACGCCCGTGCCCTATCTTATCCACGATGAAATCGAATTCTTCAAACTCTTCGTACAGCACTTCGGCGTCTCTGTATTCATCTATATATTTTGCATAAGCCTTTACCGGTATAAAGGGTACACGCATGCGATACTTACCGTTCGCCATCTCGTAATATTTTGTTCCCGATTTGGTTATCAGATAAGGATCTTCACCCTTTACCTTATTCGAACGGCTCATCTTGCCTTCACCTTTCAGCAACCAATCCTCATTCACACCGAAATACGATGCCAGTATGGAGATATTCGATTTGTTGGGGTTGGTCTTACCCTCGATGTAGTTTGCTATAGTTCCTTTCGTTATAGCTGTATCTTTCCATATACGATAAGCGGTTACCCCATCTTTCTCCAATAAATACTTCAACCTGTCCTTAAATTCCATAGTCCGCTCTTTTAGTTCATAAATAGTTCAAAATCAATAAAAACATGATTCTATCGACAAATATAGTAAAATATTACATCAATAAAATAATTTTAAACTAAAAATAGTCATTTCATCGAAAAAAATAACATTTTCTCTCTTTTTCTTATACCATAATTTTAACATTTTAGTTATTTAAGGATAAACAATAATCTTCTTTTGATTGTTATTCTAATAAATATCTTATATTTGTTAAACGAGAAACGAAAAATATCTCTAACAAAAATATAACACATATGAAAGGATTTATTTTAGGACTCGCTGTTGGTGCACTAGGTGCATACGCAGCAATAAAGTTATCAGACGAAGAAACAAGAGAAGAAATACGCTCCAGAGTAAATAACGCTACCGATAAAGCAAAATCGGAACTTGATCACGGACTTCTGGTCGGCAAAAACAGAGCGCTTCGCGCCGGTGTTATAGCAAGACAGGAGGTAAGAAAAGGAAAGAAAAAAATAAATGAAGTAACAGCTAATGCTGCCGGAAAACTGGCAGAAGAATTATCAGAATTGGAAGCTAAGGCAAAAGCAAAAGCCTGATAATAAGATAATATAGTACAAGGTCGGACTTTAAGAATTAGAGCCCGACCTTATTTATTACCATTATTTTGCATTTGACGAGAACAATTTAACGCCTTTTATTGTTAAAAAAGTATCACACTTATATTAACACTTAACTATAACTAAAAAACCTTAGACTCATGGAACAAAAAAACAAAAGGATGACCACTAATCAGGGCATCCCGGTAGACAACGATCAAGCTTCTATCACTACCCAAAACGAGCACATGACATTACTTTCCGACACCCACCTTGTCGAAAAGCTCGCTCACTTTGATAGGGAAAGAATTCCAGAACGTGTAGTGCATGCCAAAGGAGCCGGCGCGTATGGTTATTTTGAAGTAACCAACGACCTGAGCAAATACACTTGCGCTTCATTCTTATCGGCTGTAGGCAAAAAGACCGATATATTCGCACGTTTCTCGACTGTAGGAGGCGGGCGCGGATCGGCCGACAGCGCCAGAGACCCTCGTGGATTTGCTGTTAAATTTTATACCGAAGACGGTAATTATGATATGGTGGGTAATAACACTCCGGTATTTTTCATACGAGATGCTATCAAATTCCCGGATTTCATACATACACAAAAGAAGAATCCGACATCGAATCTGGACGATGCCAATGCCTTCTGGGACTTTATGTCATTGACTCCCGAAAGCGTACATCAGGCAACAATCCTTTTTTCAGATAGGGGAACTCCTGCTTCGTACCGGCAGATGCACGGCTTTACAAGTCATGCTTATATGTGGTACAACGAAAAAGGGGAGCATTTCTGGATAAAACTGCATTTCAAAACCGATCAGGGCATCAAAAATCTGACAAAGGAAGAAGCGACAATGCTTGCCGGTACCGATCCGGATCATGCAACCCGCGATCTGTTCGAGAATATAGACAAAAAGAATTATCCTTCGTGGAGCGTCTATGTACAGATCATGCGTCCCGAAGAAGCCGAGAGATATAACTTCGATGCTTTTGATGTGACTAAGGTATGGCCTCAGAAAGACTACCCACTGATTCCTGTAGGTAAAATGGTATTAGACAAAAATCCTGAAAATTACTTCTCGGAAGTAGAACAGGCCGCCTTTTCACCGGGAAATCTCGTTCCGGGTATTGCCATATCACCCGATAAGATGCTTCAGGGGCGTGTATTCAGTTATCCTGACACACACCGTCATCGTCTGGGTACAAACTTCGACATGATACCTGTCAACCGTCCGAAAGCTCAGATCAATACATATCAGCGCGATGGTGCGATGAATATGCACAGTTATACAGGGCCAAACTACTATCCGAACAGCTTTGACGGAGCACAACCGGATAAGAAATACGCTACTCCGCCTGTAGACGTAAAAGGGATGGCTACACGCCACGAATATGAATTGTCCGACATGGATTATATTCAGGCTGGCGATTTGTATGGCAGGGTATTGTCTGACTACGACAAAAAGAATCTGGTGGGCAATATAGTCGCGCATATAATGAATGCTGCCAAACGGATACAACTGCGTCAGACAGCTATATTCTACAAAGCGCATACAGACTATGGGACAAAAGTAGCCGAAGGATTGGGACTCGACATAAACGAAGTAATAAAACTGGCTGCAATGTCGCACGAAGATCGTGTGAAGGCAACAGCCGGATAATGAATCTTTCTATATAACGCTAAAAAGCCTTTACCCTCGCGAGTAAAGGCTTTTTAGTGTAAGCTTGTGTCAGGGGCTTTACTAAAGCGCAAAAAGCCCGCAAACTCCCTTCGCAGACTTTCCAACCTTAACACAAACTTTACAAAACTACACAATAATAGAGTTAAACTACAACCTAGTCAGGTCTTCATTTAGCATAAATACATTCCTCATATATTTACATTACAAAGATATGAGAATTAATAATGGCTGAGATTACAGATACATGCCCGCTTTTTACGAATTTGTACCCTTTTTACTGTTCTTGGTTTTTTAGTGATTTCTTGCGGCGGATACGTCCCGGAGTAGAGCCGAAACTGGTCTTGCAAAAATCGTTGAAGTGTGAGGGTGAAGAAAAACCGTATTCATCGCTTATTTCCTTAAACGACTTTTCGGTACTGTTAATCTGGTGGTATATCGATTTTGAGCGTTCATCGCGCATCCAATGATAGGCTGACACGCCGAATACTTTTTTAAACCGTTTCTGGAAACCGGAAAGGCTATAATGGGTAAGGTCTGCCAGTTCCTGTACAGTACGGGCTCTGTAATGGTTTTTCAGCACAAGATCTGAAAAAGGTATATCATTGCTGAGAAGCGGATAGAAAAAGCCTAACAAGTCTCTTTTTGTATAGTATGCCCGCAACAGGAAATAAAATTCTTTCGCTTTCAGCTCGAAGTAGTATGTACATTTGAGCCCGTCTCCCATGCAGGAATCGAGAAACGATAAAAATTGCTCTACTTTTTCATTTATATCTAAATAGTATAATCCGGGTTTGAAATCCTCCTTTTCTTCGCGAAGCAATACATCTAAAGAAAAACAATCGCAAAGTTGTTTTGTATTGTGTAATCTGATTACTATGAAATCACAATCTTCCTTAGCCTGTCCGCTGAAACGGCTTCCAGCCGGAAGCATCATCATTTTACCCGACGATATAGTCTCATCGGTAACATCTCCGAAAGAAAAACTCAACGAGCCTTTAAGCATAAAGATCACCTTATTGTCTATCGGAAAAATTTCCCATTTCTGGTCTTTCTGAAAAACAAATTTCTCAATCGTAGGCCTTTTTCCCTTTTCGTAGTTGTAGCAGGAAAGATGTTCTTGTTTATAGAGTAACTCCATTTGGATATTACAATTTATGCATAGTTATATATTAGTGTATATCCGGTCTTTAAGACAAATGTATCCCGATTAGATCCGATATTTCAGAGAATACACATGTCAAAGTATTACTTACGGATATGTATATAATACAAATGTAGCCAAAAAATCAGGAATGCAAGTTTATTTAACTTTTATTCCTAGAAACGGGATAAATAAAAGAGCACAGGCCTTTCTGACCTGTGCTCTTTATATTAATTCTTATTGCTAATAATTAACGTTCTCCGGCTTTAGGATCCGGACCGTATTGGTTGTCTCCTTTTTCGCCTTCTGTGATAGCCAGAATAAGGCTGTAAATAGGGATAAGTATATACCACCAGTCTTTACCCACATCGTGCATTCTTCTTACACCTACAGCTAAACCCGGAACTACAATAGCCAAACAAGCGATAAGCATAATAATATACAGGATAATACCTAGAAAAGATGCGATCTGAGCCAGTATTCCTGCAAGAATGCTCAAAACAATGATTCCACCATAAGCGATCAATGTAAACATCCAAAATTCTTTACGCCTGGCTCTGCCCTTAAAGTCTGCGTAGTGTTCTTTCACTACTTTCATAAACCATTCCATATAGTTTAAATTCGTTTTATGTTAGTCCCCTACTCGTATGGCTTTTCGGTTCCGCCTCGTTTGTGTATGGTGTCTGATCTCCATATTCAGTGTTATCACTGCGAATATATAAAAAATAGTTAAGATACAAAACCCACAAATATTTTTAACTAAATAATTTTGATTAAAATGCAGTTATCTTAGCCGGATTGTAACAAAAGGACAGATATATATAAAATCTGTCCGCCCCCTTCCCAATCTGGCTAAAACACGGAAATAAAAAATTTCAATATTTTTTTCACTTTTTTGTTGGATATTAAAATAAATGCCTATATTTGCAGTGTACTATTAAACTAATACACTAAAGATATTAATTATGATAAAGATAAACGACTTAGGTTTTTACTACTACAAGAAGAGACCTGTTTTTGAAAAGGTTTCTTTTGAAATGCAGAATGGCATATACGGCCTGCTCGGTGAAAATGGCGTGGGAAAAACCACCCTGCTACATATCATAAGCGGACTTACTTTTCCGAAAGCCGGAAACTGTAACGTACTCGGATATGAGTCGTCGTACAGAAATCCCGATATGCTCAAACAGCTTTTTTTCCTGCCCGAAGAGTTCGCTGCTCCGGCGTTGTATATAAAAGACTTTGTAAAGTACAATGCTGTCTTCTATCCTAACTTTAGCGAAGAGCAGTTCAACTCTTATATGAACGACTTTCAGGTAGATAAAGACCGCAAGATGAACGAACTGTCGTACGGGCAAAAGAAAAAAGTAATGATTGCCTATGCACTGGCTTTGAACACGCCGATTACATTACTCGACGAGCCTACCAATGGCTTGGATATACCGTCCAAATCTCAGTTCAGAAAGATAATAGCTTCGGTTTTCGACGACGAAAGGTGTATAATAATATCGACTCATCAGGTGCGTGATCTGGAAAATCTGATCGATCCTATTATCATTCTCGACCGCAATCAGGTATTGCTAAACAACTCGGTACAGGAAATCACCAACAAGCTGCTGTTTTCCTATACTTCGCACCAGCCAGAAGATACACTATATTGTGAGCAGACAATGCAGGGATATTTTTCCGTTTCGGCAAATGAATATGGAGAAGAAAGCACGCTGAATATAGAAGCCCTGTTCAACACTGTAGTCAACAACAGACAAAAGATAAAAGAATTATTCAACTCAAATTTGTAATAACGATGAACGCAATATTCAATATAGACCGTTTCCAGAAACTCGAAATGCGTAATCTCTTTCTTTCGCGCATGCAATATATATATATCACCGGATCGCTTGCGGGGCTGTATCTCATTTCCATGCTGATGTATGTATTGGTCGACAGCAGTTTCCATGACTTCATATATGTGGTAGCCGCTATGATAATTATAGGAAGTCCGTGCTTCTTTGAAAAAACCATCGCCAAGAATGTAAGCATCTTCGACTTTACGACACCGTCATCTACATTCGAGAACTTCTTTAGCTTCTGGTTAAAGTATGTCATAATCATACCTGGACTGATAGCTCTTACAATACTTATACTGAACCTGATAACGGGCATAATTCCTGTAGAGGCCCTCAACAAGCATGCCGAATTTATGTCATTATCTGACAATGCTTTAAAACCGGCCTCACTGCTCAAGCTTCTTGCAATACAGTCTATGTTTATGATAGGATATTTCTACTTCAATAAATATGCCTTCGTCAAAACATCTCTTGTACTCATACTGATAGGTATTGTAGTGATGATTATAGCTGTAATTCTCGGAACGATTTTCTTCTCTGGTGAAGAAGCTTCTTTCAACGCAGGCATGGGAAATAATCAGGCTTTTCATATCGGATATAGTTTCGGCTCGTCAAACCCAAGTGTAGTAACAGAAAATACTCTTATTTCCGTATGCAATGCCATTATAAGTATCATCTTTCCTTTCGGGATGTGGGTTGTATGCTATTTTAAACTAAAAGAAACTGAAATATAATATGGATTTTAAATCGAACAAACCAATATACCTGCAAATCGTAGACTTCTGCTTTCAGAAGATGCTGATACAGGAATGGCCCGAAGAAGACCGGATACCATCGGTTAGAGAATTAGGCTCCATGTTGCAGGTCAACCCCAATACGGCTATGCGTGCCTTTGAATATATGCAGGCCGAGAATGTTATCTACTCGAAAAGAGGCATGGGGTATTTTGTTGCCGAAGGAGCGGGCAAGCTCATTCTGAACCTACAGAAGAAAGACTTCTTTGAAGAAACACTTCCGGAAACTTTCAACACGATGAAGCTACTTGGAATCAGTATAGACGAAGTAGTGGAGAGGTATAAACAATCGGGGGAATAATATATCTTATCTCTCCCATCGTTAAACAGATCAAATCATAAAGCCAACAAATAAATCATATAATATGAAAAAGTATGCAAATAAAATCTTTACAACTATGATAGTAATTGTTTTAATATGTATCGTCGCCATAATATATAAAGTACTGGATATTCTGGTAGCTGTATAGTAACTGAATTTATATATTAAGAGAGTAAAATAATCTGAATTTGGCGATCCGTTTTATTTTACTCTCTCTGGCAAATCCGACAGTCTCAGTATACTGAGATTGTTGGATTTTTTTTATCTTCTTTCCGGTTCTTTCTTTTGTTCCTCTGTAGACTCTGTAGTAGTTCTTGTACGGGTATTGCTGCCCGAAGAATTAGCCGGACGGGTAGTCGGTTCCTGATAAGTCGGACGCGTCGTATTTCCCTGATTTTCATTTGAAGGACGGGTACTGGTACCTGGACGGGTAGTTCCGGTATTTCCGGGACGGCTACCGGAATTATCTGGTCGGGTGTTATTACCCGGTCTCACAGGCTGTGTAGGCCTCACCGGTTGCGTAGGGCGTACGGGGTGAGTAGGACGTACAGGTTGCGTTGGTCTCACCGGATACACAGGTGTTGGGGATACTCCCATTGCTGGAACATCTTCGTACATGAAGTCATATCTCTCCATTCTTCCATTAAAGAATTCGATAGCATACGCCTCATTTTGGTAAGTATGATATTCATAAACCTCGATACGTCCATCCTGTGTATAGCTGGACGACAAAACGCGTAATGGCGCTCCCATGATACGGTTTACATCGCTCTGAGTCATTCCGGGCGACAGGTTATATACATCTGCTACCCTCATGGTACCACATGCCGTGAAAAATAATGTGGCGAAAAGTATAATAATTAATGCTTTTTTCATTTCCGTTGTTTTTTACTGACTAATATCTTTCATATTAGAACAGCGATAGTATTAAAAGGTTTAATTCTATGTATAGATAAATATGATCGTAAAAAATACAGGTGCTTAATCTTTTTTGATGTAGAGTACCTTTTTTACCACAGCATTGGTGATACGGATAGTTGAGATAAGATGCCCTGTCGATTCGGAAAAGACGTCGATATTCCACACATGGGAGGAACGTCCTTTATGTTGAATGATACCCTTTGCCCTTACTACATCGCCTACTTTGGCCGGCGATATATGGCTTGCACTGATTTGCATACCGAAACACTGTTCGTCACCCGAGCAGAGATTATTCGATCCTACACCGGCTATGGATTCGGCAAGGGAGATAGTAGCTCCCCCGTGCAATACGCCCATAGTCTGCGAAAGCCCTTTTACTACGGGCATAGTAGCTTCAAGAGACGTTTGATCATCAGATTCTATGAATGTGATGTTCAACGTCTCTATCAAAGTTCCTTTTATACGTTCTTGTATATCGTTCTTGTCGATCTTCATTTTATCATTTATGCCCTACAAGGAAGCCGTTAGCGACAACTGCGCCATCATCATCCAGTTGCAGCGTATAAGTCATTGTCGGTTCCAGAATTCCCTGTATCACAGTCACCTCTACATAGTCGGTACTGCTCACATTGTAGAACAGTGTAAATTCGCCGATATTGATGTGCTGTATATTTTTGAACTGATTGTCCATCATTGTTTGATCAGGGCTTATAGATACCCATCCCTTTTCTGCAAAGAACGGATTGTCAAGCGACATCACCACCTGCATACCTGTTTCCAGAGTAACACGCACAAGACGGCTCAGCATCACTTTACTTGTTCCCTTTACAGCCTTTTCTTCGTATACTTTCTCCTTAACATTAAATACCAGTATCTTATCTCCGGTCTTTATTTCTTCTACATTTTTCTTCGTATCGTCAGCCAATGTGATTTTAGTTCCGGCTGCCAGAGAAATTTGCGCATTCATGTTCAATGCGAACATAAACAGGCAGGTAAGGGTGAAAAGGAAGATCTTAATTTTCATAATAATTAATTTAATTGTAAAGTTTTTGCAAATATAAGAATATTTTACAGAAAGAAAAGGTCTTAATCCTGTTAAGATAATATTCTTTACCCATTATTATGACAATTATTCCACTGTTACCGATTTAGCCAGATTACGCGGCATATCCACATCCCTGTTCTTGTTCACGGCAATATGATAAGCCAGCAGTTGCAACGGTATCGAGGTCAACAGCGGATCGAGGCATTCTACCGTAGCTGGGATCTCGATATAATGATCGGCCAACGCCTTCATGGTTTCGTCACCTTCGTTTATAATAGCTATTACCCGCCCCTTACGCGCTTTTATTTCCTGAATGTTGCTTACCACTTTCTCGTATATTGCGCTATGGGTAGCGATGGTAACAATAGGCATTTCATTGTCGATGAGCGCAATAGGTCCGTGCTTCATTTCGGCGGCAGGATACCCTTCGGCATGAATGTATGATATTTCTTTCAGCTTGAGTGCGCCTTCCAATGCAATCGGATAGTTATACCCGCGCCCCAGATAGATAAAGTTCTGCGCATAGGTAAATATCAGAGACAGCTCTTTTACTTTGTCATTCAGCGATAATACTCTTTCTATTTTGGCAGGTATTTCCTGTAATTCCTTTATCACTTGCAGATAGCGGTCTTCTGCGATTGTACCTTTTTCTTTTCCGATAACCAAAGCCATCATGGTAAGTACGGTAACCTGAGCCGTAAATGCTTTGGTAGAAGCAACTCCTATCTCGTGTCCGCAATGGGTGTAAGAGCCAGAGTCGGTATTACGCGGAATAGACGAACCCACTACGTTACATACCCCGTAAACAAATGCTCCGGCTTTACGTGCCAGTTCGATAGCTGCCAGCGAATCGGCCGTTTCACCCGACTGAGATATGGCAATAACAATATCGTCCGGTTCTATTACCGGATTTCTGTAGCGGAATTCGGATGCATATTCTACCTCTACCGGTATGCGGCAAAATTCCTCGAACAAGTACTCTCCTATCAGTCCGGCATGCCACGATGTACCACAAGCAATGATGATGATACGGCGTGCTTTTATAAATTTGTCTTTATGATCGATGATACCCGATAGCGTCACATTTGTTCCTTCCACATTGATACGGCCGCTCATACAGCTTTGCAACGTTTCGGGCTGCTCGAATATTTCTTTCAGCATGAAGTGCGGATAACCACCGCGCTCCAACTGGCTGAGATTCATCTCGAGTTCTTTCACTTCCGGTGTTTTCTTCACATTGGATATAGTTACCACTTTAGGATCTTCATCGCGCTTGATAACAGCGATTTCTTCATCGTCAAGATAAATAACCTTGTTGGTGTATTCTATAATAGGCGACGCATCCGAACCGAGAAAAAACTCGCCTTCGCCGATACCGATTACCAGTGGGCTACTTTTGCGGGCAGCAATAATCTGATCGGGATGACCTTTTTCTATAACGGCTATCGCATAAGCTCCTACTACCTGATTGAGCGCAATCTGTACGGCAGTGAAAAGGTCGCAGTCGTTGATCTGCTTAATATATTCTATCAGTTGTACCAATACTTCGGTATCGGTACTGCTCTGAAATTTATAGCCCTTATTCTGCAGTTGTGCTTTCAGTACCGAATAGT
The DNA here is from genome assembly GCA_040395895.1 of Dysgonomonas hofstadii. Classification (GTDB taxonomy): domain Bacteria; phylum Bacteroidota; class Bacteroidia; order Bacteroidales; family Dysgonomonadaceae; genus Dysgonomonas; species Dysgonomonas hofstadii_A. The sequence goes on along the minus strand of JBEBPN010000021.1, from coordinate 38,423 downwards.
TTTCGATGATACCGTTGTGTATTAGCGCCAACGATTCAGACTGTGAGTAGTGAGGATGCGCATTGGCATTGCTCGGCTCACCGTGTGTAGCCCAGCGTGTATGCGCGATTCCTATTGTTCCTGAGATGTCTTTGTCACGGGCATATTCCTCGAGGTCCTGCACCCGTCCTTTTGCTTTGTAAACTGAAAGCTTGTCTTCTTCGTTGATTATGGCAACTCCGGCACTGTCGTACCCTCTGTATTCTAATCTGTGTAACCCTTTTATTAAAATGGGGTAGGCTTCACGAAACCCAATGTATCCGACTATTCCACACATAAATTTATTTTTGAGGTCAAAGATAAACAAAAAGATTCTTTTTTCGATAAAAAATAGATTAAAGTAAGATTTACCTCACAAAGCATACCTTTTTCTGACTTTCTGTAAGCCATAGCAAAATTGTGATATTACTGTTATTAATCCGGTTTTCATCATTTCTTAAATTGTTAACAATAAACAATTAAAAGATAACAAAGTTTGCAGTTATTCCTTTCATTATCCTCATCACTCTGACTGTAAGGAAGAATCTCTTTCATCATAAGAGATGCTTCATTCCTCAGCATGATAACAGATATAATTCTATTTTACTAAAATCTGACAAAGTTTACAAACATCATACATTATTATATTTTTCATAATTCATAATTCATAATTCATAATTCATAATTCATAATTCATAATTCATAATTCATAATTCATATAGATAAACATTCTTAATAAGGATACAACGAATTGAGGAATTTATTTATATTTGCCTGTGGAATATGTATGTCTATCAAACATAGAAGTTTCTTATTTAGAGATATACGACAAATTGAAACAACAAAACATGGGATATAAAACAAGAATTCTTACACTCACTTTACTATTCTTTTGTATAGGAATTACGGCAAAAGACGGTATAACAGTCAGACCGATACAAATGGGTGCTCTAACCGACAACACTACTGCTCCTCAGTTTCCGGGCGGGGAAGAAGGGCTCTATTCATTTTTTGATGATAATATAGTCTATCCACGCCTGCTCGTAAAAATAGAAATGGAAGGTGATATCAATGTCTTATTTACTATCGACAAGGAGGGAATGGTTAAAGACATTGAAATAACGAAAGGATTCGACCCAATGGCCGACAAGGAAACTCTCCGTATAGTAAAAGCCATGCCCAGATGGGCACCCGCCACACGGAACGGAGAAGCAATAGACATGCAACAGGGATTGAATGTATCCTTTACATTGAATGATGAATTGAGGGAAGATGTGAAGAAAAACGGTGTCAGTATGCCTGAACCTCCTCCGATCAACGATCCTCTGATTGAAGATGCAGTAAAAAAAATGAACGAAATGAAAAGGGTTAACGATTCTATATCTGTTGCCCAATCTGACCCTTCGCTTAATTGCTATCCCGAGTTTCCGGGTGGACAGGAAGCTTTAGATGCTTATCTGCAAACAAATATGAAATACCCTAAAAGGGCTTTACAATATGGCATAGAAGGACGTGCTATCTACAATCTGATGATAGAGCCGGATGGTGAAATATCTAAAATCTGGGTTTTCAAGAGCCTGTTCCCCGACTGCGACCGCGAAGCGTTCTACCTGATAAAGAAAATGCCGAAATGGACACCGGGACTAAAAGACGGAAAGCCTGTAGCCATGCAGGTAATGCTGCCCATACCATTCGTACTGCCCAAATAAAAAATATAAGGAAACTAAATAAAAACAATGCGAAAGGCTGAACTCTGAAGTTCAGTCTTTTGTTTTATATTGTAACAGTATAAAACAGTACCGGAAATTATTCATAAATTTGCACAAAATTAACATTCAATCAGGGAAGTATGACAACAAAAGAACAATACTGGAAATATACGCTCATCGCTCTTATCGTGTTCATGGCAATCCTGCTGTTTCGCGAATATGCCCCTTTCCTCAGTGGATTTCTCGGAGCCAGTACCGTATACATATTGGTCAGGAAACAGATGTTCTACCTGATAGAAAAGAAAAAATGGGGGAAAAGCCTGTCGGCATCACTTATTCTGGTCGAAGTTCTCCTTATCTTCCTTATTCCCTGCTCGTTTGCCGTATGGCTGCTGATAGAAGAGCTGCACGGAATCAACCTCGATCCGTCTGCAACAATAAACGTTATCCAGAAATTTGCCGATGCCATAACAGAGAAAACGGGATATAATGTACTCAATACCGACAACATGGTAAAGGCTGCCGCATATCTGCCCAAGATAGGACAAATAATAATCAACAGTGTAAGCAGTTTTGTACTCAACTCGGTGATCCTGCTTTTTGTCCTCTACTTTATGCTGATAGGCGGACGAAAAATGGAAGAATACTTTTATGATCTTCTTCCGTTCAATAATGTTAACAAAAAAGATGTACTGCGCGAAGTAGATGTAATGGTAAAATCGAATGCTATAGGTATTCCCCTGCTTGCCATCATACAGGGAGGCTTTGCCCTTGCCGGATATTGGATCTTTGATGTACCCAATCCCGTATTATTTGCATTTGTCACTTGCTTTGCCTCCATTATTCCGGTAGTAGGTACTATGGCTATATGGTTCCCAATCGCTATATATATGGGTATCAGTGGCGACTGGATGAATGCACTGGGATTGACAGCTTATTCACTGATCGTTATCTCTAATGTCGACAACCTGCTGCGATTGTTCCTGCAAAAGAAACTGGCGAATATACACCCGCTTATCACCGTATTCGGGGTAGTGATCGGTTTGTCTGTGTTCGGATTTTGGGGAGTTATATTCGGGCCGCTATATCTGTCGATGTTCGTATTACTTGTCAATATTTTCAAACAAGAATATCTGGATAAAGACCGCTAAATATCTATCTAAAGAATATCGCTACGCTGTGCCGCCAGTTTAGCCCTCTTTTGCTCGTTCATTACAGTCCACATCTGCAATAGTACTGACAATATGATCAGTAGCAGTCCGGCATAAAAGGAAAAGTTAAGTTCCTTTGCTTCGCCGAATATTATCATAGCCAGAATGATACTGTACACCGGTTCGAGATTGTAACTGAGATTCATCGTAAATGCCGAAATACTCTTCAGTGCCTGTATCTGCAACATATATAATCCGATGGTACATACCGCTGCAAACAGGAGGAGATAGAAAAGATTGAGCCCGCCCGGAGCAAACGATTCTACAGGGAAGAAGTACAGGTAAACGGGCATCATAAGGCTTAGGCAGGCAAAGCCACCGACCATTTCGTAAAACAATGTTGTATCCCATGTATAGGAAGTAGTGCTCCCTACCCTCTTATTGGCAATGACAAAGCATGCGGCTAAAGCTGATGATATGGCGCCGAGCAATATTCCGGTACGGTAGCGTGTATCGAAGTGGAAAATCAGGGCAACCCCGCAAAGGGCAATAATACTGAACAGCAGTTCGCGCACCGAAATTTTCTTCCGATTGATCAATGGTTCAAATATAGCAGTAAAAAATCCGGTCATAGAAAAACAGACCACCCCGATAGACACATTCGAGGCTTTGATGCTGGCATAGAAAAACAACCAGTGCAACATCAGCAACAAACCTACAAATCCCATCTTCAACATATCGCGGACAGGAATCGCTTTCAGCTTTCGGGTAAACCAAAGCAGTAACAGGAGCATAATGGATGTTATAAGTATTCTATACCATACCAGCATGCCTTCGTTCAATGTAATCAGCTTGCCGAAGATCCCGGTAAATCCGGCAATAATGATAGATAGATGCAGCTTGATAAATGCCTGTTTCATCGGTTGAGAAATATCAGGCAAAGATAGGATATTTCCTCAAATGAAAAACCTCAAAACTAAAAAGCTCTGAGGTTCACATATCATAATTTTTACCGGATTATCCGCCCTGACCGCCACCTTGTCCTGTCTGGCCACTGCCTTGCCCGCTCCCCATATTATCATCATTATTGATACCACGCTGAGCCTTCTTTATCTGGGCTTTCATTTCGCCGAAACGCAGAGAGAACGATATCCCAAAGCGGCGCATACGATTATTGAAAACAGTTTCGGAGTAGAATATATCTGTTGTACTTTTACTTCTGAACTCACGGTCTTTAGTCAACGGATTGTCTACATAAGCCCTTACAGTAACCCCTTTCAGGTGTTCGTGAGTGATCTTAAACTCTTTGCTCAGAGATAGTCCGTAGAAATAGAAAGAAGGACTTTTTCCCTGCAAACTGATACGCGGACTAAAGAAGCCGCTATTCAGGTTGAACTGAAAATCTTTAGGCATCGAATATTGCAATCCGGCAAATATATTGCCGTTGAATCCGTCGTTAGACAAGTTACGGTCATTATTGGTCTTAATATTCGTATAGCGTCCCGACATATTGGTATATAAACGAATTTTAGTGACATCGAACTTGATTTTCTTCATTAGCTCTGCAAAGCCGCTGTTCCCGCCCGGTGTCCAGTTCAGATAGACAGATAGTCCGGCGTTTCTCCGCTTGCCAATATTATCGTAAGTGGTAAGGCTGATTCCTTCATCAGTGATCGATGTAATATCTTCTATGCCGTTATTCTCGAAATCGTAAGACAGGTTAAAATTCAGATTCAGCTTAGGGCTGAAATATCCATAATTGGAGCTTATCGAATGTGTTTTCACTGCATCCAGTTCGGGGTTACCTACCCGTTGATAATTGGCATCGGACGTGTTGTTATACGGATTGAGCTGCCAGATACCGGGACGCGATATGCGCATATTGTATCCCAGACGTATGCTATGCTGCATCTGTGGCTGATAAGTGAATGTAATCGAAGGTACAACATTGGAATAGTCGACCTTGAAATTCTGTTCTTCATTGATCGGGAATTTCGCATCCAGCCATGTAGCTTCGTAACGTAATCCGGTTTTCATTCCCCATTTGTCGAGTTTCGCACTGTATCCTCCGTATGCAGCCAGTATGTCCTGACGATGTTTAAAGCGGTCGTTATCCGACTCGTCAGGCGTCCAGTTTCCATCTGCGCCGAGCACATCTTTTCCGCTATGGCTTTGGTTGATGCGGATTATATATTTGGCTCCGGCTTCGAGCGTATGGGTGAAAAATTTCTTATCACTAACCTCTATTTTGCCGAGAGGTGTTACATAATCTGCCTGAAAGGTATGCTCTTTCATATCGGCATTGGTATATTGTGTATTGGTAACGGCATCTTCGGGCAAGGTACCCGTAGCATTCAGCACATCGGTATTCGATTTAGAATCGTTCGGATTGAGGCTTAAACGATACGAAGCCGTCAACAGCCTGTCTTTCACACTGAATGTACGTTGATAATCGGCATTCAGGTCTGTACCTCCATAGGTACTCTTGGTATTTCCCAACTGATCGTACTTGTATCGGCTATCTCTATCTGCATCGAGCATTTCATTGAATCGTTCTATTTTTGACTTACTTGTACCATAGTAGCGGTTAAAACCCACATTGATCAGGTTGAGCGTATCTATTTCGTAGCTCAGTTCTCCCGAGCCGTATTGCCCATTCCCGTTATTTTTATTAAATCCGTTCTGATACAGGTATTTTGTTTCCGAGGCAACAGGCATATCGCTGATATTTTCCCTGTAAGACGAATATTCGCCCTTAGGTTGTTTCCATTCATAATAATTGTATCCTCCTGTAAAACCGATCTTGCCTTGTTTCAGTGACAAATATACTCCCCCGCCCAGAGCGCCCATATTGTCGATCCGTCCATTTACAGTAGCTGTATAGCCACCCATTGAGGAATCCTTTTGTGTGATTATATTTATGATACCCGCTACACCTTCAGCATCGTACTTAGCTCCCGGATCGGTTATTACCTGTATGTCCTTTATCGTATTAGCAGGCATACTACGCAGTACATCTTTCGGATTGTTACTTATCATGTTCGACGGTTTCCCGTTCAGGTATATCTTAAAACTGGAAGAACCTTTCAACTGGATATTCTCATCTCCGTCGACGGTTATCAGTGGTACTTTTTTCAACATATCCAGCACATTGTTAGTCTTGGCTTCGGGATCGTCTTCCATGCTGTAGGTTATCTTATCCAAATCCACTTTTACCAATGGTTTTTGAGCCGTAACTTCAATTTCGCTCAGCGCCTGTGCATTATCACTCATTTCTATAATACCCAAATCCAATGTTCTGGCATCGCCTATCTCTATCGTCTGCGTAGCAGTACGTTTTCCTATATATTCGGACAGAAGCAGGTATTTTCCTTTTTTATTCATTGTGAACTGAAACTTACCATCATCATCGGTAGCCAAAGCCTTTACCAATGTGGAAGGATTGCCCTCCGACATAATCTTAAGTGTTGCGTAAGGGATAGTTTCTTTTGTCAGCGAATCGGTTACCTGTCCTTTTACTGTCACATTAATAACGCTATGCTGGGCAAAAACAAAAGACAGGTTGATAGACAAAAGAAGTATCAACAAAATGCGTGCTTTCATAAAGTGCTGATATATGTTGTTTTAGTATTAATAATTGAATTTGACGAACGCGAAGATATGAATAGATTCATTTCACTGATTGCCTATCTACTATTTTTTCGCAACAATTATAGGTTTTCTCACTAACATTCTATATTTTTCATCTATTTTAACATTGAAGATTATTACTGATCTTGCAGTAAGGAAAAATAGGTAAGACAATAAGTGTATCTTCTCCGAATGCTTGTAGGCGCGAAAAATCTTTCGCCCGAAACGTAGATTAGTGCTGGGCGTAATATTTTTTGACTCTACATCAGCTTAAAAACACCTATTCCGCTTGATTTTGTTTTATCTTTGCAGCCGGATTCTATAATAGTGTACACTCACAATGGATAAATACAGAAAATGGTATCATTCTAAAGGCTGGGCATTAATGCCGCTGGCCGTATTCTTTTTATTATATGTGCTCACATTCATATTTACGGGCGACCTTTACCAGATGCCTGTATCGGTGGCTTTCATGGTGGCCTCTATGGCGGCTATACTCTATTCTAAAGGAGGAAAACTATCGAACCGTATAACACAGTTTTGCAGAGGTGCAGCCAATGAAACCATTATGCTGATGGTCGTTATCTTCATTCTGGCAGGAGCATTTGCAGGTACAGCCAAAGCAATGGGAGCGGTAGATGCCACAGTGAATATGATGTTGTACCTGTTACCGCAAAAGACTATTCTCGCCAGTGTATTTATTGCCGCCTGCTTTATCTCTATGTCGATGGGTACGTCCACAGGCACTATTGCGGCATTGGCACCTATAGCTGTCGGCGTTTCGGCGCAGGCGGGTATCGACCTGCCGCTGATGCTGGGTGTGGTGGTCGGCGGAGCCATGTTCGGCGACAACCTGTCGTTTATATCCGACACTACGATTGTAGCCACACGTACGCAAGGCTGTAATATGCAGGACAAGTTTAAAGTGAATATAAGAATCGTATTTCCGGTAGTTCTTATTGTATTGGGAATCTATATATATCAGGGACTCGAACTGAGTGGCGGTACACCTGTTTCGTTCGATCAGGTGGAATGGCTCAAAGTACTTCCCTATCTGGCTGTACTGGTGGTTGCCCTTGCCGGAGTCAATGTTATGGCAGTGCTTGCTCTGGGCATAATACTGTCGGGCATAATCGGGCTCTTTACAGGAGGATTCGGTGTATGGGACTGGACTAAAGCAATGAGCAACGGCATTGTGGTAGATATGGGTGAGCTCATTATAGTATCGCTGATGGCAGGCGGAATGTTTGAGCTGATACGCTTCAATGGCGGTATTGATTGGCTAATCGAGAAAATGACACGCAATATACGGTCGAAACGGTCTGCTGAATTTTCGATAGCCGGACTGATCTCCTTCACCAACCTATGCACAGCAAACAACACTATAGCCCTGATAATAAGCGGGCCTATTGCAAAAAATATCAGTGATAAGTTCGATCTTGACAACCGGAAGATAGCCAGTCTGCTCGATACTTTTTCCTGTTTTGTGCAGGGGCTTATCCCTTACGGGGCGCAACTGCTGATCGCGGCAGGACTGGCAAGGGTCAGCCCGATGGAGATTGTTCCTAATCTCTATTATCCGTTCCTGATAGGAATAGCAGCCATTGCATCCATCATATTCCGCTATCCGAGAAAATATACGTAAGTCTAAAATATTATTATCTTTGGAGGATAGATAACTCAAACGATATAAATAATTTAGATTATGAAAACAAGTATTGCCATACTATTATCCGTTCTCCTACTATCCTCTTTTTCTTCATGCGGAAACCGCAATGAAACAAATACTGTTGACTACACAGAGAATCCTCCTCAGGAAGTTTCCATAGATAGTATATTGACCGACACTTCACGTGTGCTGATGGCAGATTTTCCTGTCTTTTTCGACAGTACCCACGTGCTTATACATCCTATTGGATTTGTGAGTGTAGAGATAGACAGAAGCGGCAGCAGGTATTTTTCAAAGAAAGATTATAACAGTTCAGACTATAAAGTTGCATACCGATCCGAAAATACCATATCGGGAAATATGACCTATATCGTTATCGAAGATGTAGATAACAATATTACCCGCCCGCTATCGGAAAAGGTGTTGAATATTACCAATATTATGTACCTGAGAGATCTTGCCAGAAAAACAGGCAGACAGTATCTGTTATACACTGTGCAGGATATGGATACAAACCGTGACGGCAAAGTAGACAGAAAAGATATTACCGCTTTCTATGTAAGCAAACTCGATGGTACTTCATTTACAAAGATTTCGCCCGACTATCACGAAATAGAAGACGGAGGTTGGAAAAACTGGTGCCAACGATACTATTTCCGCACACTGGAAGATGTGAACAAAGATGGCAAATTTGATAAGAGAGATAAATATCACTACTTCTACATCGATTTCTCTATAGAACCATACAAAGTGGTTGAATACAATCCATTGAATGAGGTATTAAAATAGCTGAGAAGCTCTATTAAGCTATTTCATTATCATATTTTACACCCAATATGGTTAAATAAAGTTAATTTGCGAATAAAATAAAATAACCAAATTACTGTAAATAAGATGTTTACCTATTAAAGCTTTTTGTGTATGCAGTACTATGTATTGCAAGGTACTAATATTTATTTATATATTTGCATTACAAACAACATTGTATAATATAATAGTAGGTTATGAAAAAAGTTATAGAAGTCAGTATAGGAGGTATCAATTTCACAGTGGAAGACGATGCCTATTTCAGATTGAAAGAATATTTGAAACGATTTGAAGAAACGATTCCCGACAAACTGGAAGCACGTGAAGTAATGGAAGATGTAGAGGCACGTGTTGCCGAAATATTCCAGAAAGAAATGAAATTCCCCAATCAGGTAGTAGATATGGGACTGGTTCAGGTTGTAATAGACCACTTGGGAGAGATGGGGCCAGCATCACAGGAATATGCTTCGCAAAATTCATCGTCTTATAACAGCTATGAATCAGATTACACTCAAGGTGAAAGAAAATTCTACAGAGACGTGGACGAAAAAATGCTTGCCGGAGTATGTAGCGGTATTGCCGCCTACACAGGTGTTGATGTCACTATAATACGTATCGTATTTGTGGCGCTGGCATTCGCCTACGGCACTGCCATATTTGCCTACTTCCTGATATGGATCATCGCCCCGAAAGCGGAGAGCGTAGCTCAGAAACTACAGTTGAGAGGATATGCTCCCACAGCCGAAAACATAAGAAGATACACATCGCAACACAAATAAAATTAATGTCATATTTTTTATGCTACAGATAATGCTTACACCTGTAACCGGATAAGAAATCTGAAATTTTATGAAAAATATTACGACCAAAATTAAACAAAATGGAAACAATAAACGTAGATAATATAAAAGCACAAATGCGTAAAGGAATACTCGAATACTGTATTCTCAGCATTTTGTCGAAAGGCGATGCCTATGTATCGGCCATAATAAACGAATTGAAAGAGTCGGAAATGATTGTCGTAGAGGGAACGCTATATCCTTTGCTTACCCGCCAGAAGAATCAGGGAGTGCTTAGTTATCGCTGGGAAGAATCCACACAGGGGCCTCCGAGAAAGTATTACGCCATCACCGATAAAGGACGGGCTGTACTCGACGAACTAGATACTGCATGGATCGATCTGGTAAGAGTGATTGACAACATTAGAAACAAATAATATATACGGCGATGAAACCAACAATAAGAGTTAGTATAGGCGGTCTGGCCTTCAATGTAGAAGAAGACGCATATCATGTTCTCGACAATTACCTGCAAGCCTTGAAGCGGCATTTTTCAGGTAGCCCGGAAGCCGATGAAATCACCGGGGATATAGAAACCCGCCTTAGCGAGTTGTTGCAGATAAGAATGAACAACAAGGACGGGGTGGTCAATCTTACCGACGCTCAGGAAATCATAAAGATAATGGGTAATCCGAAAGATTTTGATGATTCCGAACCGGAGACCGTCAATAACGGAAATACGGAGAGTGACCACAAGCAGAAAACATACAGTGAATATACACAGGATCTTTTCAAAAAGAAACTACTCCGCGATGTAGACAATAAAATCATCGGCGGGGTATGTAGCGGATTGAGCCATTATCTACGCATCGATCCTACAGCTATCCGGTTAGCTGTAGCAGGCATCTTCGTCTTTCTCTTTATAGTGGCAAACAGATGGCCTGCCTGCATGACGGTAGTATTGATATACATTATCTTATGGATAGTGATGCCGGCTGCGAGAACATTCAAGCAGCGACTGGAAATGACAGGTTCCGACCCCTCGATAGAGAACATAGAAGACCGCACCCAGCCCGCCGCATCGCGAAAATACAGAGGCAGTGTAGCAAGTACGATTCTCGATGTATTTATCAATATCATTGCCGGAGTAGTAGCCGCCGTAACGCTCATTTACCTGATCGCAACTATAGTGACAATGGTGTGGTTGTATATGGATACAGAAATTCTGGGATCTGCAAATTATCTGGTACTGATGGGGTATAATACATGGAATTTCAAAATAGCCGTGATATTGGCCATTATATTACCGGCAGCAGGTCTGTTCAATCTCATGGTAAAAATCATACGCCGTTCGGCATTCACAACTCAAAGCCTGATAAGTTTCATTATAGGACTGGTGATCTGGATCGTATCAGTTTCTTATCTGGGGAATATGGGAGCTAAGTTTGCATATTCGCATCAGAATTCCGAAGAGGCTACAGAGCAGGTCTCCTTAAATACACCATCGGACACGCTGTATGTAAAACTGGGAGAAGAATATCTGGATGCAACTCCACAACCAAATAACACGGCAATGTTTTATAAAGGCAACAAACTCCGCAACAGGCAGATATGTATTTTGCCACGTGTAGTAGTAAAGGAAGATACATTGTCGACTGATTATAAAGTGGAGATACGAAAAAGAGATTTCGGCGAAAATGAAGTATCGGCCAACAGAAAAGCAGAAGCTTTAAGACTGGATTATGCTGTAAGCGATTCGGCTTTGACAATCAATCCCAAATGGTACGATAACTATAACAAATGGAATGCCGAAACATTTGAAGTAGTAATCACACGCCCTAAAAACAAGACAGTAGTTTTGGATATGCTATTGAAAGACTCTTATCATATAAACTCTATAAGAATAAACGGTTATGATTACTATAGTTATCACAATAATTTTGATTTTAATTGAAATGATTTTGCTGTATTGCACATAAATAAAGGTTGTTAGTATCGATAATGATAAAGCTATTACCGTAGTTTGAAATCCGGGTGTAATATTTAACATATTTTCACTCGGATTTTTATAAAAAAGTGCAATAATAAGCCGTACATCTCGTTATAATTATGTAATTTTGTGAAATAACCTTAATTTAAAGGTTGTAAATATGAAATATCTGATATACATACTTTTACCGCTTGCTGTTTTTGTACTGACTTTCACGTCATGCGACAAGGATGACAGCTCATATACCAAAGGAGTGGAAGGACATTGGGTACACATCTCCACCAAAGCGGAAGTATTTGTCAACGATCCTGCCATAAGACAAAAAGTAGAAGACTACATCGTCAACAGAAATACGCAATATGTGGTAAGCTACGAATTCAAAAACGATAAGACTTATTACTATTATCAGGATTACTCCGATCCGATAAAAGGCATATATAAGGTTATGGATAAGAACATGTTCTCGATGGACGACTCCAGAGGTGTAAGAACAGTAGTAAAAGAAGACTCTATGATCTATATCGTTTCCGATATGAAGAGTGAAATAGCCAAAGAACTGAATATCGACGAAAGCGTACTTGTAAAAGTGAATGCAATCGATACATTCGAGCGGGGGCTGTTCACTGAATAAGAAGTATAACACTTAGTTTAATCGAAATAAAAAGCCGGAAAGTAATTTTTACTCTCCGGCTTCTCTTTTTTATTTATTCCGTATTTAGAATACCATAGGCACATCTATCAGTAATATACGGGCATTATCCGATTCGGCTGTTATTTTTACATCGTTTACATCCGAGATACCCAAAGCATCTCTGTGGTGCAACTTCTGATCACCGATGGAGAATTCACCTTCAACCACCATTGCAAATACACCGTTACCGGCTTTTTTTACTTTGTAGTCTATCTCCTTACCTTTGTCGAAAGTACCGATACTAAACCATGCACTCTGATGTATCCACAATCCGGTATTATCAGCATCGTTTTTCGGACCTACAATCTGTATCAATGTATTCTTATTGTCGATAAAGTCAAACGCTCTCTGATCATAGCGAGGTGTCACGTTTTTTGTATCAGGGAATACCCATATCTGGAAAAAGCTCACCGGTTTGTATTCATCCGAATTGTATTCGCTGTGTGTAATACCTGTTCCGGCACTCATCACCTGTACTTCTCCGGCTTTTATAACTTCGGTATGTCCCATACTGTCCTTGTGTTCCAAATCGCCATACAATGGTATCGATACGATTTCCATATTGTCGTGCGGATGGGTACCGAACCCTTCTCCACCTGCTACTATGTCATCGTTTACAACACGAAGTGCGCCAAAATGGATGCGCTCAGGATTATAGTAATTGGCAAAGCTAAAAGTATGATGAGTATTTAACCAACCATGATTGGCATGTCCTCTTGAAGATGCACGGTACAATGTTGTTTTCATAATTGTTTTTCCTTTCTTTTATTATAATTTTATTTATCTGAAAACTCTTATTATTGAATATTATATCTATTATTACAATACAAAGATAATGCCATCAAATGTATTTACAAAATAACAAAAATAATACATATCTATAAATATATAAATACATAGTAGAGTAATAAAAACGACTGAAATGCGAATATTGAATAAGTGATATATATGTACAACAATTATTTCAGAAAATTGATTACCGGCGCAAAACTTTTCGGATATTAATTCTCTCGTTTCATAATGATTTAGTAACTTTACGAATAGAGTAATTAATAAATACGGGAAGTCATGAAAAAACTACTCTTTATAATACTACTGGCAATATCTGCTACAGTATACGGGCAGACAGAAACTCCCAGAGATACTTTTCCGCCCTTCAAGAAAGAGCCTTTACGGCTGAATGAGAAACTCGATAACTACCTGAATATCGATGCCAACGATAATAATGCTCGTCAGGCATCGAAAGCTGCTTTGTATGAGCCATTCCAGAAAGAAGTTCCCAAAGCTATCGATCTGAATATGCCGCCGTTGGACATCTACACAGGCCCACCATTGGAAAGCAACACGTTTACACGCCATCCGTTTGCCAACGATTATTCGTTTCGCTCAGGACTTGTAATTTCCGATAACGCATGGCTTAGTTCTGCTTCGATACAAAACACCTACCCTACATTGGGAGCGGTGAGAACAGTAAGCATGAACTTCAATTATCAGCCTCTGGACTGGTTGGTTGTTTCGGCAGGACCATACGGATCGAAATATAATCTGAATCAGTATACTCTAAACAGTATGGGTATGCAGGCTCTTAACGATGTGGGTGTGAACGGTGCAGTCAAATTTATCCTGCACGACAGAATCCGCCTCAATGCTTACGGACAATATTCTGTAAATCAAAAGAGCAACAGAGTAGAAGGCCCGATGATGGGAATGTTTCCGCAAACATATTACGGGGGAACCATAGAAGTAAAAATAACCGAAAAATTCGGAGTGGAAGGCGGAATAATCCGCGAACTGAATCCATTTAATGGCAAATGGGTGAACAGGCCTTACTTTGCTCCGGTATTTTATACAAAATGATATAAATATTTTTTATCTGTAATAGCTATATTTATTTATGGAAATATAGCTATTATTGTATCTATATATAGTTTTATATCTTTTGTCATGCTGACCATAGAGTGACAAAACGATAAGAAAGAAAAGAATAAAAGATGACAAAGAAACTTTCACTTATTACATTTATAACATTCATCCTTTCGGCTTGCGGAAGCCCGTCACAACTACTGGTAAGAAACGACACGGCATACAATGTAGAGATATTTCTTACGGCTTACACAAAGCGCTTTGGCAGCAAATACACTGTGATGCCGACCAAAAGACTGATAGTAGGAGAATACAAGAATAATGCTAACGAATTTGTAACTACCCCCTATATGTTTATCCGGCAACGCGAAATAATCAGCGACAGTACAATATATGCGGGAGGCCAAAGCCTGAGTAAACTTTCGGTATACGAACAGGATACATTAAGGGTAGATAATGCGTTTGTAGACAGCATCTTCAATCATATCAGAACTGAGAGTCCGAAGAAAAAGCCTAAAGAAATAATATGGGAGTTTCAGGATTCCCTGTTCAAATCGGCTATAGCAAAACAGACACGGGGAATGCGCCTGACTTCGGGGCGAATCATACATCAACAACCTTTTTCAGATTAACGAATCATATACGAATACAAAACTATAAATATGAAGAAGATTTACATTATCCTGCTACTGTCTGTTATTTCGTCGGTAGCTATAGCACAGGAGGCCAATTTTTACAAACGGCTATCGGATGCGGCTCTGGAACTGACTAAAGACAAAGTGACATATGATCCGCGCTACTATTCTATCCCGTATCCTAACGGGGATGTAGCTCCTAATATAGGCGTTTGTACCGATGTCGTTATCAGGGCATATCGTAAATTAGGGATCGATCTGCAAAAGAAAATACATGAGGATATGAAATCTAACTTCAGTAAATATCCTACGAAACTATTCAACGCAAAAGGCACAGACAGGAATATAGATCACCGCAGGGTGCCCAATCAGGCTACATTCTTTTCACGATTCGGTACAGTAAAGAAGATTTCGGACAAAGGTGAAGATTATCTGCCGGGCGACATTGTTACATGGGATCTGGGAAATGGCATCAGACACATAGGTATTGTGACAGACAAGATGTCAGCCAATAAGAAACGACCGCTGATAGTACACAATATAGGGAGTGGTCAGGTGCTGGAAGATTGCCTTTTCAGTTTTAAAATAACAGGACACTATTGTTACAAGTAGTGCTCTGTTAATCAGCTTTCCTCTTCTTGATCAAAGGTTTTATTTTCTTTATAGCTTCTCTGGCTATTTCATTAGCTTCGGCAGCATTATGAGGGTCTAAAGCGATTACTTTTTTATAATCTTTCAGCGCTTCTTCATACTCTTCATTCAGCTCGTGTATTCCTGCCCTTTTCAGGAATGGAGTTATACTCATAGAATCCAGAGATATCGCCTTACTGTAATCAACTAAAGCCTTATCGAGTAAGTCTTGTTTGATATACGCTTCAGCCCTGTTACGGTACGCATTTATACTCGCTGTATCTATGCTGATCGCCTTGCTGTAATCGTCTACAGCCTTATCGTAAGATTCTTTTGCCAGATATATATTTCCCCTGTTGTTGTATACATCGGCTATATATGCAGGGTTGCCCTTGATAGCTTTGTTATAATCATCCAGAGCTTCATCATATTTTTTATTTTTTTCGTAGATTATCCCTCTGTTGTAATAAGCATCAGTATAATCGGGATTCAGCGACAAGGCTTTATTATAATCTTTTACCGCTAAACTATCCCTTTTCAGTTTCTGATAGATACATCCCCTGCTGTAATACCCGCGTGCCGATGCAGAGTCTAAGTTGATAATCATATTTGTGTAGACTATCGCTTTAGGGTATTCTTTCATCAACAGATATTCATTACTGATGTATGCGTTACCATCCATCAACAGCATATTTTTCTTTCTGGGAGTTATCAGGGCTTTATCTTCATTTATATTTGCTATAATTGTCTCAAATGCCTTAACCCGCTCTTTATGAGTATCGAGACTGTCTTTGACACGGCTCATCTGGTATCTGAAAGCAGCAATATGTTTATCCTGATTTATTTCTTTATCGAATAATCCGCACGATGACATTAAGATGATCAACAGCAGCATAGCAAAATAATATTTCTTTGTATGCAGCGTTTGCAATATAAGAGTAGTTTTTACCATATATGAGGATATGAGTTAAGAAACCTGTAATGGATGTTCCTCCGCAAAGATACAAAAAAAACACAAAAATAATCTATTTATCATTTGTCTTGATTATTACAAAATATTGTGACGGAGGTTTTAATAAAAAAACGCCAGTCTTCACAGATAAGCGTTTTTTTGCGTTGTAGTGTTTTGTTTAAATAAAAGTAATGATAAGATTCATCACAAAAGAGAATCTCTATCTATATTTAAAAACGGGAAAAAAGTATTGGTGTTACATCTCAACCCTTATATTTTTTCTAAAAAATCATTAAAAAAAACCTGTCAGTAAACAGGTTTAAATATGAATAAGAATAACATTTTTCTTTTTAACCGGATATCGATGCTTTATAGTTATCATTCAGCCTCTTCACCTTACTCTTCACTGTTACTGCATCGTGACAGTATATTAAAGTATAGTTGTTGCTTACAGCTTCGGACAGGAAACGTTCTTTCTCATTAGCCGATGTCAGGGCAGCTATATCATATGCAGATATCCACTCCAGCGGAACGTGCGCCAACGTCGGGATAAGATCGCCCGGAAAACTACAGATACCATCTCCGGCATCTATATACGCAACTATCTGCCCTGATGTATGTCCGTCAAAAAGCCTCAGTTCAAAGCCATCGCATAATTTCATATCAGCATCCACAAAATACAGTTGTCCGGCATCGTATACAGGCCGGATATTATCAGGAAAGACAGAATCTGCCTCCAAAATATTGGGATGTAAAAAATTGTCCCACTGACGACGACTAATCCAATATCTGGCATTAGGGAACGAGGGCACTATTTTCCCGTTTTCATCTTTTCGGGTACTATATCCGCAATGATCGAAATGCAAATGCGTGAGTACAACATCGGTAATATCTTCGCCGTTATATCCGAAATTTCGGATAGTATCTTCCATATTCACCAGATCATACGGGCGATAATAAGCTACTTTATCAAGGTGCTTATCTCCCATTCCGGTATCTATCAGAATTTTCCGTTCGTCTGATATGGCCAGCACACAACGCATTACCAGCGGGCAAAGGTTTTCAGCATCGGATGGGTATTTTCGTTGCCATGCACGCTTGGGGATAGCACCGAACATTGCGCCGCCGTCTGCCATTATATATCCACTGTCAATAATCTTTATTTCAAACATGATGCTAATATAATAAAAAAGAAGAGACGGTTGTCTCAACCATCTCTTCTCGGACCTTAACACTAATATAAAACTAACATATACTATGATAAAACAGGTACAAAATCAACTAAACAATCTATCTAACACACTATGAAAAAAGTAAGATATACCTGTTTATGTATAGAACATCGCTAAGTCTGTCTTTGTTCAACCTCAAGGTTATATATTTTATCTATTTCTAAATAAATAACATCAATACGCGTAGTGGATATAATTAGGTATAACAAGTGCATGAAAAACAAACATAATTATCTATAGTAAAAAGCGATCTTTGAATTAACAATCAGCGGAGCTAATTGATAAATCAGCGGAGCTAATGGAGTGGACTAGATAAAGGGGATGTGAGCTAACAAGCTAGTAAACTTGTCATTTTTGTCAGGTTTTAGTTAAAATTGGTATTGTAGGGGCGTAAAATCTTACGCCCGAAAAAGTATAGAAGGCGGGCTAATAATTATTAGCCCCTACAAAAGAGCGAAAAACTTGTAAGGAATGTCAGCTTTTAGTTAAAATCTTCATACAGCTGTAATGACATAATGAGGCAAATGTATATCATTGCCGCGATTATTCGTTACTTTTGTATTCGGAACATAATACATAACAAAATGCTCATAGCCAGAAAGCTAAAAGAAGAGAATATAAGCGAATATCTGCTCTACATGTGGCAGGTAGAAGACCTGATACGTACCAATGGATTGGATATTGACAAGATAGATACATCGATAGTTTCCCGATTCGACCAGCCCGAAAACGTAAAAGCGGAGATAAAAGAATGGTATGTGAACCTGATAGATATGATGCGGCGCGAAGGCGTCACCGAAAAAGGGCACCTTATAATAAATAAGAATGTAATTGCCGATCTGACCGATTTGCATAACCGCCTGCTGAAATCGCCGGAGCAGACTGATTACTCGGATGCTTACTACAAAACATTACCTTTCATTGTCGAACTGAGAGCAAAGTCGCCGGACAAAGATATTCCCGAGCTGGAAACCTGCTTTGCAGCACTGTACGGTTATCTGCTAATGCGTCTGCAGAAAAAAGAGGTATCGGGTGAAACACAGGCAGCCATATCACAGATATCGTCTCTGTTGCGTCTGCTCTCGCAAAAGTATAAAACCGAAAAGGAAGGCGGACTGGATATCTGATCTTAATGTTTATGCTTTTTATCCCAGATGCGTCTGCGTATCAGCAGATCACCGATAAGTAAGAATAACGCAACACATGCAACAGATAATACCAAAGGGTCGATTTTCATATCGGGGATACTTGTATTCACAGATGGCAGGTCAGCCTTAAAACTGATTCCGAATAACCAGAATATAAATGCAGGTATTCCCAGCATGGCAAGTACACCTCCGGTCATAGCCGATATAGAAAGCCATTTTTTCTTTCGCGACTGTTTTGCTGCTATATGGTGAACCTGCTGCATCAGCCTGTTTTCAAAGCCGGCAGAAGGTTCTTCGAGGTTTATTTCCTGAAATAAACTCCTTAGTTTGTCATTATCGTCTGTTATCATTGCTGTATGAGTTTATTTATTTCAAAGTTCATAAATTTTCTTATTCTGTGCAACTTTACTTTCACATTAGCTATGGAGTTCCCTGTTATCTGACTGATATCCTGCACACTGTGATTATTCATATAGAACATGGTAATAAGGAGGGCATCATCAGGCGGCATCTTTTTCAGAACTGAGTCCAGATGCTTTAGTTTATCTTCCGTACTCACCTCATCTATTGTATCGGATATGTCATCGTCCGCAATATTTGAAAAATGATCTTCTATGGCAGTAAATTCATGCTTGCGTTTGCGCAGTTCCGATATTGTTGTATTATATGTTATACGATACAGCCAGGTGGCAAATCCCGACTCTTCTCGGAACTTATCCAAAGCCTGAAATGCTTTTATAAATACCTCCTGCACAATATCTTCGGCATCGGTATGAGAGAAAACAATCTTACGGACAATGGTAAATACCATTCTCTCGTATCGGCGGACAATGTGCACAAAGGCATCGGTATGACCGTTTTTGATCTGCTTTATATAATAGATATCGTCAAAATCTGCCATACTCGTATGACGCAACAGGGTTGGATAGGTTACAAAAATAGATGTAAATTATTTCAGTAAAAATTTTTATAGGTAATTTGTAACCTTTGCAAAAGCACTGCGTCAAAATGAGCAAAGAGACAAAAAAAGAAATGTATAACTAAAAAATTAAAGATATGGATAATTTAGCACCAGTTCTGGCTACCGGAATCGTATTCCTAGCCATCTATAAAGTCTTCGAGTTGTTTGTAAGACGTGGCGAAAGAATGGCAATGATAGAAAAACTATCAAGCGGAATAGACCCGCAAATACTCAGGCAGCAATTCAAAGCGCCTTTATATAATAATAGCAATTTCAACTTTTGGTCTATACGCATCGGACTCCTGCTCTTAGGTATCGGGCTTGGACTTGCCATTGCCACAATAATGGATCTTTATGCAGTTTCCCAAGCTGGTGATGGATTCAGTATCGATCGGGAGTTCCGAAACACTACTGCTATTCTCTATCCTGCGCTATCTGCCGTATTCGGAGGTATCGGTCTTGTGATAGCCTATTTTGTAGAAAGAAAGGATGCGAGAAAGAATAGGTCTTTGGACGACAAGGAATAGCCCAATAAGGGCATACTGATAGAATGCCGTATCTTGTATAGAGTACGGCATTCTTATGATTCTACTTGTTGCTTCCGTACTTTTTGTATCTTACCAATGCCTCGAGAAAATAGTAATCGGCATACACCAGCGGCTTATCTATTTCCGACTTATGTGGAATGCTGCCTACGCAATGCTCTACTATAAAATTGGCATTTGCGCCCAATTCTGCCCTGTATGCGGGTGAAGCTAAACTATGCAGCATCTTTTCAGCCTTATCGGCATAACTCGTGTCACCTGATAGTTCGGCTAGTTCAAATAATGCCGAGCATACAATAGCTCCCGCAGAAGCATCTCGCAATGGTTCCTTATACTCGGTTGCATACGATCTGTTACCCGGAACATATCCCTCCTGTCCTACATTGAAATCCCATAGAGGAATCAAATCTTCGGGCAGATGTTTCAGATAGTAGTCTGCAGCTTTGATTGCTGCATCCAGATACTTTTTATCCTTAGTTTCTCGGTATGTCATAGTGAATCCATAGATAGCCCATGCCTGTCCGCGCGACCAAGTAGAGTTGTCGCTATAACCCTGTGCTGTAGCTCTGTCGACGACTGCTCCCGTTGCAGGATCGTAAGCTACTACATGATAAGTGCTGAAATCGTTTCTGAACTGGTTCTTTAATGTAGCATCTGCATGAGATACAGCTATATCATAGTATTTCTTGTCGCCTGTGACTTTTGAAGCATAGAATAGCATTTCCAGATTCATCATATTATCGATGATAACAGGATAAGATGATTCGACGCGATCGTCCCACGACTTAAATCTATTCCACGATTTAATAACACGGGTGGTATCGCTAAAACGGGTTGATAGCGAACCGGCACTTTCTTCCAATATTGCCTTATACTCAGGCTTAGGAGCAAGTCGTTCGGCATTGCCATAGCTGCAATACATCATAAAACCCAGATCGTGGTGCCCTGTAAATGTCTTCAATGGCTCCAGTGATGTTGTCCACTTCTCTGCTGCATCTTTCCATTTGCTTTCACCCGTAAGCTCATATAAGTACCACAGCGATCCGGGAAAGAAACCGGGCGTCCAGTCATACATATTCGTTACGGCCAGTGTTCCATCATCTTTCATGGTTCGGGGATAATTTTCACCTGTGGGTTCACCCACTGCCTGCAACATCAGGTTGGCCTGAGCTGCAGCAAATGAAACATTTTCTTTAATAAAGTTTTCTTTCTCGGCGCCCTTATCGGGCGATACCTTACAGGAGGCTGCTACTGATAGCACCAGTAGCATACATGCAAAAGTCTTTAGAGCTGATTTCATTTTTATTTAGTTTAATAATTACTATTTCTTTATTGACTCATGATAATCCTTCGGAAAGGGCTGTCCCAACCATGCTTTCCGAGATGTCCAGTCTTCAGCCGGCGAAGTCCAGAAATCATGATCTTCTGACAATCCCAGCGGGAGGAACACAAGCGATGTAATATACAAGCTACCGGTATTTGTATAATAGTCAGCCAGATCAGGCTGATGCCCTACGAATCCCAGTTGCAGAAAACCTTCGTTATTGAAGTTGCCTTCTATAGCGAACATTCTCTTCATTACAGAGGTCAGCGCATTCCTTACCTGTCCGTTTGTCATTTTATTGGGTGCGCCATATTTCCACGCCGACAAAGCCAGCGTCTGAAAAGCACCCATACGATATGTCATCGAACGCCCTACAGCAGGGAATGTTGCTTCGGGTGAAATCAATCGCTCGATCAACTGATTGTAACGCTGCATACGCCGAAGTGCAAGGTCAAAACTTACCGGACTGCGTTTCTTCTTTTGGCTCATCACTCCGGTTATCTCTACAAGCATAGGGTGCATTACGTATCCGTTATAATAATCCAATGAATATTCCGTTCCGTCGGCATACCACCCATCACCCAGATACCATTCATCCAGCTTGCGAATAGCTACATCGAGTGCAAAACCGTCATACTCCTCTCCTATCGACAAGAAGAAAGCTTCGATCATTGCACGGAACAGTACCCAGTTGTTGTACGGAGGACGTATTTCCCTTAGCTCTCGGAACTTTTTTATATACCGTTGCTTTGTCACATCATCCAAAGGCTCCCACAAAGCTTCGGGTGCACGGATAAAACTATTGGCTATGTAGGCTGCATCTACCAATGTCTGACTTACGCCTTTCCATTGCAAATAATCGGGACTGGCAGGATCGACTGCATTAGCATAGCTCTTTAGCGCCCATTCTCTTAATTGTTTACGCTGCTTACCTTCTGCTGTATCATCATCGGGAAGTGCCAGCCAAGGAGAAATACCTGCCATTAACCGACCGAAGGCTTCGGTATAAGTTACATTCTCGTTTCGTCCGTCCCATGTAGGGCTTAATTCTACCGTCATATTTTTTCTCAACTCACCTTTACTCATATTACTCAGTACAGGCTCGGATATCTTATATGCAAGATCAGCCCAGTACTGCCTGTCTGATATTTCTTCAGCAGCATTGTTCTTTTGTCCGTAAAGACCAGTATAGATAAAGATCCCCAGAAAAAATAACAGGGGCTTGGATAAAGATGTTCTCATGGCATCAATTGGTTTTAGATTCAAGTCCGGCATTTAACAGTTAACCATAGCAGTCAACATCCTGTAAAGATAGTCTTTTCCTTATATAAAACAGAAAGAGCGAATACATTTTCGCCCTTCCCTGAGGTCTGTTAAGACCGATCTCTAAACTCAAATTACATTATCATCTTCGTCTTTATATACGGGAGGCACATCATCTGCTTTTATCTCTACCGATTCGGTTTCTTTACTGATACCTCCTGTTTCGTCTTCCTTATACCAGTCTACCTTACGCAGGGCATACATCACCGCAGCCAAAGCAACGAACAAGCCTATAGCACCGAACAGTAATGCCATATTCTCCTGCTGAAGCACTACGTACAGGTATATATACAGCACTGTCAGGAACAGCCCCATAAATACCGTCTGCTTCCTTGCCTTGAATATGGAGTGGGAATAGGCTGTGATAAGCAGAACGATAGCCAGTGCCGATATAAGATATGACCAGTCGAAGCCGATATGCTCCGAGAATGCCAGCAGCAATGTGTAGAACAAGATCAGGGCGAGACTCACCAACAAATACTGCACGGCATGTATACGCTTCTTACCCAGCAACTCTACAAGGAAGAACACCAGGAAAGTGAGTACGATGAACATGATAGCATACTTCACCGCCCGTAAGGTCTTCTCATAATGATTCACAGGCAACTCTAAGTCTATGCCTAGTTTTGACTGCTCAAGACCGTCATTCTTGCCTTTCCACATCTGGGTAAAATTGCGGTTGTAGTCGTATATATCCCAACGGGCATCTATACCTTCGCTCACATCAGCCTTTTCGGCAGGAACGAAGCTTCCTATATATTCGACCGATTTCCATGTAGATGTCAGGTGTATATTAGTCTGCTTGCCGATAGGCAGGAAGTAAAGCCCTTCGGTACCGTTCAACACCAGATCGAAGTTATATTTGGCGACTTGCCTCTGTTCAGGATTCAATGCCATCCGTATAGTCAGTCCCGATGATATGATATCATTATGCGGCACACTCGGCTCTATCTCCAACGACTGCCCGTTGACCTTAAAATCGATCTTATTCTTTATCCCTTGCAGATTGGGTATTCCCAGCATCAGATAGCTTTCGCTCCACAATACCTGTGAAGGGTTGATACCCAGTGCCTGCACATCGGGAAACTCAAACTGCCCGCTGATACTCATTTCAGCCTGATAATTGAGTATCTTCTGAATGCCTCTTGTACGCTCCTCAGGCTTCACGTTGCCTTCTACTGCATACTCATCAGGCAGGAAATACGCTGTGCGCACCTCTTTGGGCGAATCGGCAGGAATATAACGAACAGCCATAACAGGACCTGTCACGGTCTGACGGCCGCCCCAAAGCCAGCCCATCTCGGTCTGCTCTGCATCTTTATTACCCTGACGCTCGGTGATCAGGGTCATCACCATGCCTATAGGTATAAGCATCAACAGAGTTAATACACCGATAGCGATAGCCTTACCGGTGATTGATTTTTGTTTCAGAAATGATTTTTTAGTATCCATAATTATAAAATAAAAGTTCTTTGAATTTCAAAGTATATAAATAAAAAAATTTACGATAAAGGATTAATCAACTTTTCCAGCGCGTCGATATGTTCTTTAAACAGCTTCTCTCCCAGAGGGGTAACCTTGTACGAAGTGTTGGGCTTACGTCCCAGAAATTGCTTTTTCACCTCTATCACTTCTTCCTTTTCCAGTGCTTTGAGGTGGCTGGCCAGATTGCCGTCGGTAACATCGAGCAATTCTTTCATTGTATTGAAATCGACACTATCGTTCACCATCAGTACCGACATAATACCCAGACGTACACGGCTATCGAAGACCTTATTCAATCCTGATATAATATCTTTCATACT
Organism: Dysgonomonas hofstadii; assembly: GCA_040395895.1. GTDB lineage: Bacteria > Bacteroidota > Bacteroidia > Bacteroidales > Dysgonomonadaceae > Dysgonomonas > Dysgonomonas hofstadii_A. The sequence goes on along the minus strand of JBEBPN010000021.1, from coordinate 13,561 downwards.
CAACCGTTTTTGCCTGACTTCATGTCATATTTATAATATATTATTATACCGTATAATATATGCAGGACACCAAATCCTAGCGCCCATATCAGCAAATTGTACTCGTTTACTGCTGCTGCAATAAGTCCGAGTATTATCTCGCACACTCCCAACATTTTTACATCGCGATAGGTACGGGCACCGGCATATATAAGCGACAGTCCATAGAATATAAGCATCGATGGAGCTATCAGACACCAGATACTCTTCGATAACAGGATTATGCAGAACAGCCCACCGACAACCATCGGTACAGCAAAGTCTTTTAGTGCCTGCCATGTAACCGGCATCCACAACTTCGAGTCGTTCTTCTTTGCTTTACGGTCGCAAAAATAGAATCCAACAGCAGCAGCGCCAATAATCACCAGTATGGCCAACAAAATAAGATCGTATATTACCGAGCCTGTAATTGTAAAACTGCCTTTGAGTATAAAATGTGTACCCACTGCTCCCAACAGAGCGACAGTACCTGCCGAGACACCCGACATTCCACTCAGTGACAGGAATTTGCTCGAACGCTCCATCATGGAACGTATGTGTTTTATATCATCCAGATTTGTTTCCATATCCATTCTACTTTGAAACACAAAGTAAAGTTTATTATTTGGATTATGCAATAGTTAGGTGAAAAATTATATATTTTGCAATCGACATTTGAAAATATATAAAATAAATATTCAATACCATTAGTCATTTTACATGCACTTCACTTCTATCTTAGTTTAGTCTTTATAGATTCGGCTTATAACTAACGCGCACTCCCGCGCTTGTTTTTACTTTTGCCATTGCCGCAAAAGTAAACAAAAGGTCTAGTGCTTCGCTCCTCAGCGACCTGTCAGCGGTTTGCCGGCTGAAAGGGACAAACGGGCTATCGCCCCATCCCTTTCCACGCCGCCTGTACCGGACAGGTGCCCGCTTGCGGAGCTAATGCACGAAGTCGCACGCGCTGGCAAGACAGGATTGTTGTCTCCAGATTGTGCGTCAGCCCGCGCCGTTAGCTTTATGGACGGGGTACCCGTAGGGTGAGAAAGGCGTAAAACGAAAACGTGTTTGAGCTTAGTCGTCGATTCGGACTATCCAAAGCTATGAGCGAGTTTTTTCGTTTAGCCTTTAAGCTCTGTAACGGGTCGGCCTATGAAGCGGGGCGCTAAAGAGCTTTTGATTCCTTTTGGGGCTTTGGCCAAAAGGAATGCAAGCAATCTGTGATTGCGCGCAGTAAGAAATCCATCATACACTATCAAAAAAAGGTAACAAAGGTAACACATCTGCACATTTTTCAGGCTGTTACTTTTAGCCTTCGTCCCGACCGCTTAGCCGATTGCAACAAACTGCTTCCTTGTTTCAGAACGCGTACATTGTTCTTTATCTGCTGAGATGTTACCTTTTTAGATTTATTGCATTCTTTTACATCTGTAGCAATCGTTTCTTCAGATGCAGCAATCGTTTCGGTTATTTCTATATTATTATCATCTATTGCTATTATCGATTTCTGTTGCTCAACGCTTTTCTCCGTCGACTTCTCTTTTTGCTCCAAAAGTTTTTCTGCTGCCGCTTTTTTCCTATCGGCTCTGTCCAATACCATTTTTATGGTATGCAAGTCGGGCAGATATTCTTTTTTGCGGACAGTTCTCGATTTCAGTATCAGCTTCGATGGATTGTTCTCGCAAGGCACATAAGTGTCTTTCTCTTCGGTAAGGTTATAATTGCCCAATCTCTTCCGCAACGAAGACATTGCCATCGACAGCGCTGCGTCGTCGCGCTGCTCCAATGCGGTATCTATTTCTTCTTTGAAACCGGGCTGGGTCTTCATCCAGCCATAAAAAGTTTTCCGGCTGATATTTATTGCTGTACATACTTCCGATATTGAATAAAATTTATCTGCAATCAGTTCCACAATCTTATTTGTCAGTTCTTCACTATACTTTGCCATAATCTTTAAATGTTTGATTTATAATTTTTAGTGCTCGTTTTAAACAAAAACATAAGACATCTACTATTTGCAGTTGCCGCGCCTTAAAAGGCGTGGAACAGGATTTATCAACTAAATGACTTTAGTCAAACTGCTTTGGCTGAGGCCTTTTATCTATATTCCTCGATCCCCTCCACTTAAAAGTGGAGGCAACTAAATACAATTAATTAGTCTTATATAATTTCATTAAAGACAAACTCTTTTTTTACATAGAGATAAGGACACTCGCAGATTATTCATCTATTTAACTTAAAAAACAATAAAACAAACGATCGGTAAGTGAGTACAAGCAGATTCTCAAAATCGTATTTATATCAGGCAAACACATCAAAAATTTATATAATGGGTTCCGGCACTTGTAGGGGCGAAATAACTTTGATGCGTTTGCACTTTATTTATATAGCAAAATCGGATATAGGAAACTTTGTAAGCTGTGCCGAAATGGAATTTTATAGATAAACTGTGTTTTCCATATAGTGTGGATTAATTAATAGTTGATTTTTTGCAAAATGGGAAGCTCCGGGCAAGTGATTTGTCCGGAGCTTGTTTTATGAAAACTATTATTTAATATTTTGCGTGAAAAGTTAGTTATTCACTAAACCTATCCTTCCAGCAATTCCTCATACAAAGTACGTAACCGCTCGCGAAGATGCAGCACGGCATAGCGCTTTCTCGATATCAGCGTATTGACCGGAATATCCATTGTTTCGGCAATCTCCTTGAACGAGAAACCGTCCATTTCGGTCAGGTCGAATACCTCACGTTGTTCGGGTGGTAGTTCCGACAAGGCCGCTTCCAGTTCGTCCCATACCAGCGTACGCAGATACTCCGTTTCGGGAGATGCGTCCTCATCCATCAGCAGGCTTGTCACCTCCGACAGAAACAGTTCGTCATCGTCCTGCGTTTTCACATAAGGCATCTCTACCTCGCGGTGCTTACGACTGCGGTCTATGATCTGGTTATTGGCAACCGAATACAACCATGCGGAAACCTGTTCGATAGGTTTTTCTATCAGGTCGATCTTGGATAGCTGGTAGAAAACATTCTGTAAGATGTCTTCCCCGTCCTCCTTCGACATAACCCGCTTGGATATGTAGTTCTTCAGTTGCGACCGGTACTTTTTGAATATATCCGAAACGCTCTGCTGTTCTTTTTGCAGATCAGCCGTCATATTCAGCACTTCTTCTGTCATCGCCTCTGTTATCTTCCCGAGTCTCGTCTTTACCGCATGCTCCGCCACCAAAGCCGTGATATCTCATATGTTTACGCATATACTCCCTGCGTTCTTCCTTTGTCATATCCTTCATCTGATCTCTCAGCATATGCCATTGGCGAAATTCTTCACGCTTTTGCTTGAAATGGTGTCTCTTACCTCCAAATCTGCCGAATCGCCCGAATCCTCCGAGCAATAGACGACTCAGTATCATCAGTCCGGCAGCCTGCCAGTAATTTATAGTTGTCCATCCTATAATAGATGGTATCAGCGCATTCCACAAAAGCATTACAATAGCTATCGCAGCAGCAAACACTGCTATAAAGATAAAAATGCCGACAAACTTTTTTCTTCTGAAATCTTTCATATTTATTTTGTTTTTTACTTCGTTAATATAATGATATATTATCCCCTACCCAATAGAAAAGGTATATAATGCTTGCTGCTGTCAACAGCAAAGATGCAATGATTGTTGCCACCGGAATTACATCTAATTCTTTTGTGATTTTTTCTATATTATTTTCTTCCATGTTGTTTCTGTTTCAATTCTTTATTAAGATATATCCTTACTATTTATGACGAATGGGGGAAAAAGATATTTTAAAGTTTTCTGATTTTTTTTGAACAAAACACATAAATATCTATTTTACAAAAACTTAAACAGCAAATAAATATTTCTATTAAACCATCCGATACAAAACAATGTCTATATATAAATCAATATTCGTACTTTTGATGCTCAGGAAAATTATAAACAAATGAAAAGAACAATTCTCACTGTGCTCATTGCCTTGTTAGCAATCGGCATACATGCACAAACAAGTAATAATCAACAAACAATTACCGTACCATACGACAGCACTGCCAACTTTTTAGGCAAAAATGCAATGGCATACACCGGACAGGAACTATTCCTGAAAGGGCTGAGCAAATCATCGCAGGCTTATGGTTACAATGGATTTATAATCAACTACAAAAAGGATGATGATCTGCTCAACGATGAAAAAAATATATACAAGCCAAACGAAAACTACAGTTCGCGCTACGAAGATATGGCACACAAATATTTTCATGTGCTGGAAGTCATCAAACACCCGAATACAAAAACGGACAAGGCTGCATACGAAGATGACTTTTATCTGAAATTGCAGGAACTATCGAGCGGAGACATTGTATATTACAAGTACAATACCAACTCTGAATATACATTCCCATTCATAGTAAGAGGATATTTTGAAAAGCAAAGACAGATACGAACCGGAAAGGAATATGTACTGTCGGACGATATACTGAAAATATCGCGTAACCTCATCACCAGAGCAGCAGTACCATTCACTACCGGACAAACATGGAAATGTGCGGACGTAAACATCGATAATTCGACAAACGAACTATCCCTTGTACTGGAGAGCAAAGGAGTGAAAACCACTGTTCCCTACTCTATCTTTGACAGTGTAGACGGCATAAAGAAAATATATACGGCCGACGAGGCAAAAGAATTAACCCGCAAGTACAATGTCAACAATTTTCGCCGCATCCTGCAAAATAAGATCAGAACGGGCATGACAAAAGACATGGCACGGCTTGCATGGGGCGAACCTCAAGACATTAAGAAAAACGGAAATACCGAAACATGGACATATCCTGCGGGCAGCCTGACTTTTAACGGAGACAAGATAGTAAGTTCCAAATAGGTGCTCTATTACCCTAAGATATATGCTATTTAATTCCTATGCTTTTCTCATATTTCTGCCGGTAGTATTTTTGCTATATTGGTTTGTCTACAACGACAAACTCAAACAGCAGAATATACTGCTACTTGCAGCCAGCTACTTCTTTTATGGCTTTTGGGACTGGCGTTTTCTGGGATTACTCGCTATATCCACACTCATTTGTTATTATACAGGACAACGCATCGCTTCGGCTGAGTCTGCCAAAGGGCGCAAACGCTGGTTGTGGCTTGGTGTAGTGGTCAGTCTTGGATTTCTGTGCTACTTCAAGTATTTCAACTTTTTCATACAATCGTTTGCCGATCTGTTGAATCTGTTCGGAATGGAAGCGCATCCGCTTACCCTGCATATTATACTGCCTATAGGCATTTCGTTCTATACCTTTCACGGGCTATCGTACTTGTTCGACATTTACAACAATAAGATACAACCGACCAAAAGCCTTGTCAATTATTCGCTGTTCGTCTCCTTCTTTCCGCTACTGGTAGCCGGCCCTATAGAACGGGCGACACACCTGCTGCCACAGACCGAAAAAGCACGCACATTTGACGGAAGCAAGGCTGTAGACGGATTGCGGCAAATACTCTGGGGATTTTTCAAGAAAATAGTAATTGCAGATAACTGCGGTTCGCTTGCCGACAATATATTCAACAATTACGGGGAACTGCATGGCAGCACACTCGTACTGGGCATTATACTGTTCTCATTCCAGACTTACGGTGACTTCTCCGGCTATTCGGACATTGCCATAGGTACGGCACGACTGTTTGGGTTCGAGGTTTTCAAAAATTTCAATTTTCCTTATTTTTCACGCAATGTAGCCGAGTTCTGGCGCAGATGGCATATATCGCTCACCTCGTGGTTCAGAGACTATCTGTATATCCCTATGGGCGGTAGCCGCGAAGGGCAGGCTAAGACGATACGGAACGTTTTTATTATCTTTATCCTCAGCGGATTCTGGCACGGAGCCGACTGGACTTTCATTGTCTGGGGGCTGCTCAATGCCCTGTTTATACTGCCGTCGATCGTATTCAAAACCAACCGCAAGTATCTCAACAGCGTGGCACATGGAAAATTCCTGCCATCGGTAAAAGAGTTTTTCCAGATGGGAGGTACATTCCTGTTGATTGCTTTCTCACGCATATTCTTCCGCTCCGAAAGTATGACACAGGCATTCGGGTATATCAGGAATATGTTTACCGCCGACCTTTTCAGCCTGCCAAAAGTATATTCGGGTCAGGTTTTTCTGCTTATGCTCCTCCTTGTAGTGATAGAGTGGCTGGGCAGGGAAGACAATTACGCACTGGAAGGTATCGGGCAAAAAGTGAATAGCAGGGCGCTCAGGTGGCTGTTCTACTATTTCATTATAGCGCTTATTATAATCTATTGGGGAGAGCAACGTTTATTCATCTATTTTCAGTTCTGACGTTATGAAAAGGTTTATCACATATACGCTTCTGTTTCTTGCTCCGGTGGTACTTGTACTGTCGGTGATGGAATATATGCTGAGAGAGATACCGAGTACATATCGTCTGAAAGCGGAATATCTGCACCAAGACGAGCAAAGGGTGAAAATACTTTGTCTGGGAAATTCCAGCGGGGCTTACGGATTCGATCCGCAATACTTTTCCAAATATACATTCAATGCGGCACAGGTATCGCAGTCGCTCGACATGGATTGCGCCATAGTAGAAAAAGAAATAGACAGGCTCGATTCGCTCGAATATATACTACTCGCTGTCTCCTACCCTTCCCTGTTCTTCAAACTGGAAACAAGTGTCGAAAAATGGCGTTTGCCATATTACCGCTATTACGGTATCGACACAGGGTATAGCGAAAGCCGCAAACCGCTTATATTTCAGGATGCAATGGGAAACAATGTCCGCCGGATAAAGCAATATTACATTAATAAAGACGATCCTGCATATAAAATGACACGTCAGGGCATGATAGAACTCGAACCGGCCACTAACCTTACAGCCCTGCAAGTGAAAGCCAAAGAGGTTGCGATACGCCACACGGTAAGAAGCCTGAATATGCCTTTGGTCAGGGAAAATGCAGGCTACATCATAAAAATAGTGGAAATGGCACGGCAAAAAAATGCCCGCGTTATACTGGTTACATTACCCTTCCATGAAGATTACCGAAAATACACCTACGACAAGCAGATGAATATACTCAGGGGATTGATGAACGACCTGAGCAAGAACGAAGGCGTGTATTATTACGACATGAACGAATACAGCTCAGGATATACCACCGAAGACTTTTTTGATGGTAATCACCTGAGCCGTTATGGTGCAAAAAAAGTATCGCTGCAACTCGATTCTATAATAAAAAGTTTGGATAGGAACAGGACACTATAATTTTAGAAAGCTATGTAACAATATTTAATTCTCACATCTGTCAGTTTCTCTATTCATTCCTAATACGGATCACTAAGGAATATATTAATCATTCATTACATTAGCTTAAAAAAACAAAGTAATAAGGAACAGACAGAGCAGTTCCTTATTACCTGTGATTGATTTTAAATTCTATTAATTGCTAACACCAATATTATATCGTATATCAGTAGCTTCTTCCTGTATTTTAGACCAGGATTTAGTAAAGTAGTAAATTCCTTTGTCTACATCCGTATACAGGTAGCTTAATGCCACTCCCCGCTGTATACCCCGTGGTAATTCCGTATAGCCCGATTCCGGCTCTTCACCGTATGGTAAATAAACGACTATGTCGGAGGATTCATCCACATACAATTTGTATCCGAGCTCTTCGTCAGATATAGCCCTGCAATACCTTGCGCTACCCCAATGCCACAGATATTGGTTGAGTATAGCCTGCCTGTCATTCTCCCCTGCTTCGTAGAAATTGAAATTACGATGGAATCCTTTCATTTTCAGCTTTATGCCGGTTCCGGTAGTCATAAACGCATTATTGCCGTTTGTCCACGCAGCATTTGGCGAATATACATCCATTCCCAATCCATGCGCATCCATTGAGCCGAGCGGAAGCAGGCTGAGACCTGAAAGATTGGCGTTGTTGCTGTTTAGTAGCGGCATGGCCTGAGCCAGATCGGCTGCCATCTGAGAATCTACACCTTCAGGTACGCCAAACGTATAATTACGGAAGTCTGTGTACACATCGCCGGATTTATGCGGCATCTGCCCGAATAGCTGGAGGATTGCCGTTACGTCCGGCAAATCGAAAGCAACATTTGCTGCAGGGAATACATTGTCGTTTCTGGTATAGGCTGCATCATCGTCGCGGTATGTTGTGGCCACATTGTATTCGTCTCCCACTATATATAACTCGGTAACCCAAGTACCAAAGACTTTTTCAAATTCTTCTACCGTATTGGTGTTATTCCCGAATGCGTTCCCAGCCACAAAGTTTACCATCGTATTGTCGAAGTTGAGGAAGTTAAGAGAGTTTCCGCGGTATTTCATTCGCAGGTTCTGGGTTGTCCATTCGTATTCTCCTACCCTGATTGTCGGATAATCGCCAATGATGCGCGGGCTGCCAATCTCCTGATTGATACGGTAATCCCAACCTATGTAACTGATACCCCAAACGCCCATATTGATAGGAAGGCTTGCAAGTGATATGGTAATATTGCCTTTAGGACCCTGAACAGGATCATCGATTGGTGGTATAGGGTAAACCTTCGCAATATACGCTTTATCATTGGCAGATAACTGAGTATTTTCTTTTTCTACAATCAAATCTAAATACTGTTCCTCCGACATAAATTCGTCAATCCATGATGAAGGAATGTAAGGTAACATAATTGAATTAGCATCAAATTGAGGAGTTATACCGTTTTCGTACAAATCTCCTTCCCAAACGGCTGGAGCAAAAAATAACTTATTGATTTTTGCTTTAGCTTGAGCGTTTATAACCCAGCCATTCGATTGAAAATCGGACATTACAGCTGTTTTATTTAATTCAACATACATGCCATCGCTTGTATGTGAATATTCGTATACCATTCCCAACATACGTCCAAAGTTGCGAAGTATCTCGCCTCTGAACATCTCGCTGCTAAGGTACGCACTCCGGTCTTGTATTACAAGATTCATTGTCGGATCAGTTACATTTTGGCTTAGGCATTCTGTCCCAAGAAACGACCAGTTTACAAGTTCATAAGAGCTTTCTCCAACATAAGAAAACCTTATTCGTACATCTGAGTTTGCTGCATTATCAACATATTTGAACGTTAAATTAGTTAAATCCGTGTATTGGGACGCGATTTCCTTTACTTTCTTTACGATAGCGGGTTCTCCGTTCATAAAGTAAATCTTGATTACTGCATAATCATCCCATTTTTCACTTGTATAAACACCGGCTTTGGTGGTAGGAGTGTCATTATCAGGATAATTAATAATCGATGGATAAAATGAATACTCGGAATTTACTAATTTGCTTTTCAAATCGGTCATTTCATTCAAGTCGTTGTTGCTACACGACATCGCTAACAAGGGTATTAGCACCCATAGAAAGATTTTCTTCATAGTTTTAATAATTTAGTTTGCAACGGCCAAAAGTCGTATTTGACCGCTGGTTTATAAGGTGTTATTATTTCTGTATCTGGAATGTACCCTTGAATTGTTTTGTTCTCATCTGTGTTATAAATCAGGCTATACAATTAAGTATTTCAAAGCTACGGATTAGGCATGAGTAATAAAATATGGCGATTGTCTGATATGAATTTTTATGACAAGAGATAGCAATTAATATACTAAATATTAATCAGATACATTTTTTGGATATAGATTTTTGTATTGTTTCTTATAGCCGTAAATCGATATATTCCCGGATATTTCCCTGTAGCTTTACTCCTAATTTTTCCGGATGGCTAACCGTTTCATCTGTATCATATTTAGGCTTAAACAGATAATAATTCCGATTCCGATCACTACCTTTGTGTCGTAATAAAAAGATAGATTAATATAAAACGATTCTATGAAAATACAAATAATAAGCGATTTACATCACGAATTTGGAATGTCAGTATTAGACTTTAGTGATATTGATTTGCTTATTGTTGCAGGAGACTTGAACTTGGGCATTAAGGGTATAGAATGGTTAAAAGCGAATGTGAAAGAAATGCCCGTTATCTACATATTGGGTAATCACGAATACTACAGAGGCAGTTATCCAAAAACACTGTATAAGATAGAAGCACTAGCCGAAAACACCAATATTCATGTATTGGAAAACAAATCCGATATAATAAACGATATAACTTTTCATGGCACTACTCTCTGGACTAATTTTGAATTGTACGGAAATCCCAGAGTTTACGGAAGCATATGTCAATCGCGAATGAATGATTATCGGTTAATCCGTTTAGACCCATCTTATTCAAAATTACGCTCCATAGATACATATAACATGCACTACAATTCCATGAAGTGGTTAGAAAATAGCCTTAAGGAGTCTGTTACCGATAAAAATATAGTCGTCACACACCATGCACCCAGTATAAAGTCCATTCCCGAGGAATTTAAAGAAGATGCCGTTTCATCTGCATACGCATCTGATCTGGAATCCTTTATATTAGAATATAAACCAAATTACTGGATACATGGACATATACATCAGCCTGCCGAATACATGATAGGCGAAACTAAGATTGTATGCAATCCTCACGGATATATCAGTGATAAATATAACGGATATAACCCCAAGTTGATTATTGATATTTAAGACTAACCTTATCACCGGCGATGTCATACTCAGTGAACGAACCCATATTGTATTAATAACTAAAAAATACTTTTCTATTGCTAATTAAAGAACCAAAAGCTATATATAGTTGTTTGTTATGAAACAATTATATTATGAGAAAAGAATACTTACACGCACAAAAAGAATGGTATTCGATAGATAAAGAAACGATAGTAGAGACATTAGAGTCGAACCCATCGAAAGGATTATCGAATACAGAAATTCAGGAGAGATTAAAGCAATTTGGAGAAAATGTACTTCCTGAAAAGAAAAGACAAAGTAATATTATCCGTTTCCTTAAACACTTCAACGATATACTAATATATATACTCTTTGCAGCAGCAATCGTAACCGCTATATTAGGGCATTATGCTGATACCATCGTTATTATGCTGGTAGCTGTAGTAAATGCTTCCATCGGATATTTTCAGGAAAATAAGGCAGAGAAAGCACTCGAAGATATAAAGAAACTCTTATCCCTGAAAGCGCAGGTCATCAGAGAAGGAGTACGCTCCGAAGTAGATGCTTCGCTGCTGACAATCGGTGATATTGTACTGCTAAGTCCGGGTGATAAAGTGCCTGCAGACCTGCGGCTGATAAGCGCCGATAACCTCAAAATAGAAGAGTCTCCCCTTACAGGGGAATCTGTTCCATCCGAAAAACGGGTCGAAGCTCTGGAACCGGACACAATGCTTGGCGACCGGATAAACATGGCTTTTTCGAGTACTACGGTTAGTGCGGGAACAGGTATGGGTATTGTCGTTGCTATCGGGAAAGATACTGAAATTGGCAAAATAAATGAAATGATTTCGCAGGTGGATGAAATAACCACTCCGCTACTGAGGCAAACTGCTCAGTTTGGGAAAGCGGTATCAGCCATAATTGTTGTTCTCGCTGCTATTATATTCATTTTTGGTCACTTCTTTCGCCATTACGAAACAGGTGAGTTACTGATGTCAGTTATCGGGCTGGCTGTTGCTGCTATTCCCGAAGGATTGCCTGCCATCCTTTCCATCATACTGGCTATAGGCGTTCAGAATATGGCAAAACGAAAAGCCATTGTCCGTACCCTGCCTTCGGTAGAAACACTAGGGTCGGTATCGGTTATTTGCTCTGATAAGACCGGAACCCTCACCAAAAATGAAATGACCGTAAAAATGGTAGAAATCCGCGATGGAGACTTTGCAGTTACCGGAACCGGATATGCTCCTGAGGGCGATATATTAAAAGAAGGGACGAAAGTTGATTTCAATAAAGAGCCTATATTAGAAGAATTGATAAATTGCTTCAACATTTGTAACGAAGCATCTTTAGGCAAAGATGAAGAAAACCTCTGGTTTGTAAAAGGTGATCCTACAGAAGGAGCATTGATCACTCTGTACGAAAAAGCAGCTATCGACCACAAACCTGTAAACCGGATATCGACAATCCCTTTCGATTCGGAATATAAATACATGGCAACCCTGACAGAAGCCAATGGTAAAAAAGTGATCTATATTAAAGGGGCACCCGACCGCCTTTTGGATATGGCTGAGAAGGAGAAGTCAAAGAATGGTGAACAGGCTTTCAACCGTCAATACTGGGAGAATAAAATCAGCGAACTGGCCGGTAAAGGACAGCGTATCATAGGGGCAGCATATAAGATTGTAGCTGATGATACCAATGCTATTGAGCATGAAGACATTCACGATGGCATTGTTTTTCTGGGCTTAGCGGGAATCATAGACCCTCCGCGCGAAGAGGCTATAGAAGCTATCCGCTTGTGCAAGGAAGCCGGAATTACCGTAAAAATGATAACCGGAGACCATGCCGATACAGCAAAGACAATAGGCTTTGAAATGGGTATCGGAGACGGTACAAAAGCTTTGCAGGGAAGAGACCTGGAACGAATGACAGATAAAGAACTGGAAACCGCAGCACAAGAATATGACATTTTTGCGCGGACAAGCCCCGAACATAAACTCCGGCTCGTAAAAGCACTGCAGACAAAAGGGATAATCTGTGCTATGACTGGCGACGGAGTAAACGATGCTCCGGCTCTCAAAAAGGCAGATGTAGGTATAGCGATGGGAATAAAGGGAACGGAAGTAACAAAAGACGCTTCGGAAATGGTTTTGGCCGACGATAATTTCAGCACCATTGTTGCCGCTGTAGAAGAAGGGCGCAGGGTATATGATAATCTCAAGAAGACGATATTGTTCATACTACCGACCAATGGAGCCGAAAGTTTTCTGATTATTGCCAGTATATTGTTTGGTACTATGATGCCGTTGACTGCGGTACAGATTCTTTGGGTAAACATGGTTACTTCGGTAACAGTATCTTTGGCCTTAGCTTTCGAAAAAATAGAACCCGAAGCAATGAAACGTCCGCCGCGTTCTCCGCAAACACCTTTGCTGAACGGTTATTTTATATGGCGTATTCTGTTTGTTTCCATTCTTATAGGGGGAGGAACATTATGGATGAATATAAACCTGTTGGAAAAAGGAGTTAGCGAAGAAATAGTAAGAACGATAACACTGCAAACCATTGTTATCACCCAGATGTTCCATCTGTTTAACAGCCGTAGTATCCGTGATTTTGCATTCAATAAGGATTTCTTCTCCAATAAGGCTGTATTTATCGTTTCCGGACTACTGATCCTTTTACAGTTAGGTATAACCTATCTTCCTTTTATGAACGACGTATTCGGAACTACACAACTGGCTTTATCTGACTGGAAATATCCGTTTATATTCGGATTTATTGTATTCATTATTGTGGAAATAGAGAAAACGGTAATGAGGAAAATAGATTCGGTAAAACAATAATAATAAATACATATGTCCCGTCCTAAAATAGGTTGACAGGATTTATACTAAGATATCATAAGAACCG
>JBEBPN010000020.1:0-68892 GCA_040395895.1 Dysgonomonas hofstadii | reverse complement strand
CTTCACAGCTATATCTAATCCCCCAAAGCGGGTGCAAAGATAAATAATAATTCCCCATAATTCCAAATAAAAAAGCAAGGGATTTTTAAAGTTTTTTGAAATGTATTTATACTAACGTTATAATGAGGATATTAAATAAAAATAAAATTCTAATAAAAAATTTTGGTTTCAAATTAAGCCTAGACTTTAGAACGATTCAGGATTTCCACATACTAGATAATTATAAAATTATAAAATGTAAGTTTTATCAGATTTGATTATAATTAATATCTTTGCTGATCTAAACATTATATATAAATACATTTACATGAAAACGTCTCTTTTATCCAAGCTCACAGTATTTACGATAGGATTATTCGCCCTGATATCTTGCGGAGATAAGAAACCTCATTTTATAATAGAGGGTACTATCAGTGATGCAGATACCACCATGTTATATCTGGAAAGAAGGTCTCTGACCGAAACAACGATTATCGACTCCACAAAACTGGATAAAGAGGGTAACTTCAAATTTAAAGAGCCGAGTCTGGAATATGCTGAGTTTTACCTGCTGAAACTGAACGGACAAACAATAAATCTGGCTGTAGATTCCATAGAGACAATAACTGTAAAAGCTCCGGCTAAGACATTTGCCCTCGACTATAGCGTGGAAGGCTCTGAGGCTTCTTCTAAAATAAAAGATGTGGTTATAGCCCAAAACAAGCTGACACAATCTTTTGCCGATCTGAAAAAGAAATATGATAATAAAGATATATCTCAGGAAGAGTACATCGATGCCTTTCGTAAGGCTATAGATGAATATAAGACTCAGGCAAAGAATCTGATATTTTCCGATTACAACAGTCTTGCATCATATTTTGCCTTGTTTCAGAAAGTAGACGGCTATCTCATTTTCGACCCCTTCGACAAGAAAGACATTGGAGCATTCCAGTCTGTAGCGACAGTATGGGATCAGTATAAATCGAAATCTCCCAGAGCAGCTCACCTAAAAGCTTTTACTCTATCGGCTCTATCGGAAATAAGACAGGCGGCAAATAACGAAGAGACAATCAAAAAACTGGCTGAAAGCGGAGTCGTGGATAATAGTACATTCTATAATATATCGTTACCTGATATTAAAAATCAGGATATAAGTCTGGCATCCCTGAAAGGCAAAGTGGTAATACTCGATTTCACAGCATATCAGACAGACTTCTCTCCGGCACATAACATACTCATAAATAATGTATATTCAAAGTACAAAGGCAACCTCGAAGTATATCAGGTATCACTGGATTCAGACGCGCATTCGTGGCAAAACAGTGCAGTGAATCTGCCTTGGATATGTGTAAGGGATAGCAAGTCGCTAAACTCGGATCTGATAGCCAAATTTAATATACAAGGATTACCTACAACATTTATAGTTAACAAGAACGGAGATATTGTTAAAAGACTATCGCCAAACGACAATCTAACAGCCGAAGTTCAAAAAATTATGTAAATCTCTCGCAATAAATTTTGAAAATATAGAAATTATATCTTATCTTTGCTAGATAACAAGACGCAAAAGGAAAAGGAGTTCTGGCCTATACGGCAAGGATTCTTTTTCTTTTTATCGCTTTAAAAACAATAATATAAATAGTCACTAACTAATTTTCAATTACCATGGCTATCTCTTACATGACCGAAGACGGTTTTAAGAAATTAAAAGAAGAAATAAGCGCCCTCGAAAGCGAAAGACCAGCTATATCGAAACAAATAGCAGAAGCTCGCGACAAAGGTGACTTATCTGAAAATGCTGAATATGATGCTGCCAAAGAAGCTCAAGGCTTGTTGGAAGCAAAAATAGCTCAGATGAAAAACCTGTTGGCTAATGCCAGAATGATCAACGAGGATGCGATAGGTACCGATGTGGTTCAGATACTGAACAAGGTAACTATACGCAATACCAAGAACAACCAGCAAATGACCTATACCCTCGTAGCCGAGAGTGAAGCCAATCTGAAAGAAAACAAGATTGCAATCAACACTCCTATCGCTCAGGGACTAATGGGAAAAAAAGTCGGGGATGTAGCTGAAATAAAAGTCCCTGTAGGCTTAATGACATTTGAAATTCTGAACATATCAATCTGATCGGCACAATGGCAAGTATCTTTAGCAGAATAATAGCAGGCGAAATACCCTCCTACAAAATAGCGGAGAACGATAAGTTCTTTGCCTTTCTGGATATTAACCCGATGGCAAAAGGACACACACTGGTTATCCCGAAACAAGAGGTAGACTACCTGTTCGATCTGGATGACGCTACCGTAGGGGAAATGCACATCTTCGCTAAAAAGATCGCTAAAGCCATCGAAAAAGCTGTTCCATGCAAGCGTATCGGTACAATGGTACTTGGCATGGAAGTTCCTCATGCGCATATACATCTGATTCCTATCAATAAAGAATCGGATATGTTACTTTCCAATCCCAAACTGAAATTGGATAAGACAGAGTTTGAGGAGATCGCTAAAAAGATCAGAGAGAATATTCAGGCCTAGCACTTAATATAGGATATATATAAGACCGGCTGATATTTATCGGCCGGTTTCTTTTTGTGTACCTGTCAACTCTAAATTTGACAGGAAGAGCCTCTAGTCTACTTACTCGTCATTATCTTCAGTACAAGCTTATCTGTCTCGCGCATTCCTACCGATCCGATATGCGTAAGATTTTCGATTGTCTTGTCTACATCGTCGTCTACTATGCCCTCGAGGGAAGAAACAACCTCATTTTCCATAGCCATAATAGCCGACAATACCGCTGTAGATACACCACTGGATATTTTAAGGGCACAACTCGGTTTTGCACCGTCGCAGATCATGCCTGTGATATTGGCGATCATGTTCTTTACCGCAAAGGTAATCTTATTGTAATCGCCACCCATCAGATAAGTGATACCACAACTGGCACCTGTAGCCGCTACCACACATCCACACAAGGCTGACAGGCGTCCGAGTTTCTGTTTGATATAAACCACCGTCAGATGGCTGAGCATCAGTGCCCTGATAAGCTGATCCTCACTGCAACCGGTATCAGAGGCATAGCTGAGCACCGGCAATGTAGCTGTAATTCCCTGATTGCCACTACCCGAATTACTCATTACAGGGATCATAGCACCATCCATGCGGACATCGCATGCTGCTGCCGTATGCGACATAATATGTGACAGTATAGAGTCGCCGAATATCTGCTTACCCAGTGTTCCCGTTACCACTTTACCCACATTGTGTCCGTAACTACCCTGCGACGATAGTGCAGATGCAGCACGGTTCAACTCGGCAGCCTGTAATATAAACCGGATTTCATCCAATGGAACTGTAGTAGAAAATTCATAAACTTTCTCGAAGGAAAGCACAATGTCGTCACAGCCTTCCTCTTCAGCCTGAACACAATCTTTTTCTAGTAATACATTTCCGTTAAGTGCCAGATAAGTAAAATTGGTATGCGCCGTTTTTATAATAGCGACTGATTCGTTATCGCCTTTTAGACAATGTACTTCTATATATAGATTGTCTTGTATGTCTTCTTTTAACGATATCTCGATACGCTTTTCAGCAATATATTGTCTGCCACGCTCCACGTCCTCAGGTGTCAGGTCTTTGAGTACCTGCAAACCGTATTCACTTTTACCAATCATTGCACCCAAAGCCACAGCAATAGGCAATCCTACCATCTTTGTTCCCGGAATACCTACCCCCATTGCATTTTTGAGAATATTGGCGCTCAGATACAATTTTATTTTATCAGGAAGCTGCCCTAATATTTCAGTAGCTTTGGCTACACACAAGGATACAGCGACCGGCTCTGTGCAACCGATAGCGGGTATAACTTCTTTTTTTATAAGATTGACTATTTGTTCTATTTCGCACGGCTTCAACATAGCTTTTCAAAGTATTAAGCATTTACACAACAAATATAGCTATATTATTGTAACTTTTTGACAGTCATCGTTGGAAAAGAGAATGGTTTTAACTAAAATGTAACGAAAGTAATGAATTTGACTTATTTTTATTTTCTATTACTTTTTTCCTCCTTGTCACTCTGACTGTAAGGAAGAGTCTCTTATAATCGTATTTTTAATTCTTAATTCCAAGAGATGCTTCGTTCCTCAGCATGACAAACTAAACGATTTTAACTAAAATGTAACGAAACAACGTTCGACGAAGCGAAGCGGAGTCAATGTAATAGATTTGTACTGTTTCAGTTCTTATTACTTTTTAGTTGTCAGCCAAAAATTCAGTCTCTTTCGTATAGATAAAAATATTCTAAAAGATAAACCTTATATTCTCCATTACGCTGAATGAAACAGTATATACCGAAAAAGTGAGGTAAGAAAGTGAGAACAAGTATAAAAAAAATCTGAGATTTGCGACAGTAGTCTTTTATAAATATCTTTGGTACAACATCTTTCAGTATATGTATAAGACAATTTTTACTATAGCCATCATTGTGTTTACTCTTATACCTGATATTATGAGCCAAAACACCCAGACCGACCGAGAGCTATTGCAGCTAAAAGGCGACGTAAAACTGTATCGCCACACAAGGATTCAAAATTTTTTCAGAATGCGTTTACGCTCCGATCGTTTTGTTGTGAGTCATCCCGATCCCTTTTACTATGAAAATAGAGGTGAACCGAATTTTCATATCACATTCAACCGACAGGGAAATATACTTGAAAAACTATATGGCAACGTAAAAACCCTTAACGAATACGATGCCGAAGGACGAATACTCTTATCTGAAACAGAACCAATAGAGAATAAAGATATATCTGAGCCTGACATTCCAACCGGACAAGGCTCAAGTAAAGTTGTATCTGTCATTAAACTACCACCTTTTTCTAAGATTACA
Organism: Dysgonomonas hofstadii; assembly: GCA_040395895.1. Taxonomy (GTDB): domain Bacteria; phylum Bacteroidota; class Bacteroidia; order Bacteroidales; family Dysgonomonadaceae; genus Dysgonomonas; species Dysgonomonas hofstadii_A. Next base: position 64,017 of record JBEBPN010000020.1, on the reverse strand, counting down.
TATTTGTATAATGACAAGGGACAACTTATTGAAAAAACTGACAAATACGGAAACAGCAAAGACAGCCTGCATATATTATGCACAACAAAATACACTTATATTACTGATAGTGATATATATATAAAAGAAGAAACACGGGGAAATCAAATAAGAAGGGAAACCTATGACAGATATCATAATATGATCTGCTATGAAGAAGGTACATCTGACAGAGAAGAAACGCGTGATGTGAAATACGGTTATGAATATGATGACAAAGGCAATATGTTGAAAATAGAAACCATCTATGATACAACAACATATACGTACGATAAATCGGGAAATATAACCAGCTACAGTTCAGGTGAAGGAGAAGGCCGGGGTACAACAGCGTATACATACGACCGGAAAGGAAGACGACTGCAAGAACGCATCTATGTAGGTGAGAACAAGCGCCTGACAGCAATAACAAATTACAAATTCGACAAAAAGGGAAAGCGACTTTCTGAAATAACAACCAGTATAGATATCGACGGAAACCAAAAGGTGTATGATAAATATATTTTTAATCCAAAGACTAAAACAGGAATAGCAAAAGATTACAAAGGACAAGTGATGAGAATAGAAAAAGAATCGGATTCGGAAAAAGGCGTCCGCCTTTATGAAGAACGCTATCTTAACGGAAAACTTACCTCAAAAGGTTATTCGATACGAAAACCGCGATATGGCGCATGGCTGGAAACAGAATATACCGAATATAAGGATGAAATAGCTCGCGAAACGATAAAAACCATCTGGGAATACGACACTATCGGCAACATCATAAAGAAAGACTTGTATGCAAACGGAGAGTTGGAAAGTACAGACAAGTATGAAATAGTGTATTTTAATTAAGTAAAAGCCTCTTATAACCCCATTTTCAACCTCAGCTCACACAAACCCCAAATTTCATTCTTTTATTTTGTCTTTGACTGTTAATATGTTATTTTTGCAGAACGAATCATTTGCTTAATGTAATGGGTGAAACGAAGAAAAAAATATATGTCATAATCAATCCGAAATCGGGTACTTCATCGAAACAGAATCTACCACACAGGATTTCCCAAGCACTTGACGCACATTTATTTGACGTGCATATATTCATTACAGGATATGCCGGACACGGTTCCGAAATAGCCAAGCAGGCTATAGAAGACAAAGCCGACTATGTAATTGCCGTAGGCGGCGACGGCACAGTAAATGAAGTAGCCCGCACACTTGTCGGATCAGACATTACACTGGGCATATTACCGCTCGGTTCGGGCAACGGGCTAGCACGCGACCTGAATATCCCTATCGACGTGAAGAAAGCATTATCTGTCGTTAACGAAGGAAATATCATTACCATCGACTACGGCATGGTAAACGGACATATATTCTTCTGCACCTGCGGTGTAGGATTCGATGCCGAAGTAGCGGCAATGTCGTCGGGCAGGAAGAGCAGAGGATCGTTCATGTATTTCAAGAACATGTTGGAAACTTTCTTTCGCCAGAAACCGCAAAACTACGAGATCATTTGTCCCGAAGGCACTATCAACGATAAAGCATTTGTAGTAACATGTGCCAATGCCTCGCAATACGGCTATAATGCACACATAGCTCCCCATGCCGACATACAGGACGGTATGATGAACATTGCCATCTTGAAGCCATTGTCTATATTAGACGTGCCGCAGACCTCGCTGCAACTGTTCACGAAGAAAATAGATGAAAACAGTAAGATGATCGAACTCATTACCAACGAAGTAACTATCAAACGTGAAGAAGAAGGAATGATGCACATCGACGGCGATCCGGTAGAAATGGGAAAAGAGATAAACGTGAAAATAATACCTCAGGGGCTTAAAGTTTTAGTACCTAAGAATCCGCCAAAACGCCATCCACTCGACCCGCAGGAAGTACTGCAACGCATAGCCGATACATTCCTGTAAAATCTCAATTTAAAATTCAAACTGGAACGATATTCTGAATCCGTCCTTATCTATATTCGGATGATCCAGATAATTGACGCGACGCACATAGTCGATGCGGAAGAAGTTGAATATATTTTCGATACCGATATTATACTCCATATACGGTTTGCTCCTTGTAGTAAACGTTTCCTGAGGGAATAGCAACAGGTTGCGGTTATGAACAGGATTGTTGCGGTTGCTCAGTTCTCCGTAGAATCCCCTGAATCCGAAAACTTCTCTCCATTTCAGATATTTCAATATCGGAATACGGTTAAACAACCATCCACCCATATGATAATACACCTCCCACGATACCTGTGCATCGTGAACAAACTCCAGCGGTTCTATCAGGTAATAGTTTCCGCGCTGGATAGTATATGAGTTGTTGGCACTCGGCGTAATCAGGAACGGGAACGGTGTTTCGCCCCATATCTTTTCAGCCTGTGCCGATAAGATCAATTTACCGAAAGGCGGCACCCAGAAGCTTTTGAATGCAGAGAACGAAGTCTTATTATAATTGTATTCACCTCCGAATACATTCTCCAAAGCAACAGTATGAGTAAGAGTCAATATAAATTTCTGTGACGAAATGGAATGGCGTTTGCGCCGTTGCTGGAAGAACTTTTCGCCCGGAGCGTAACGCAACGATAACATCGCTTCAGTCGTCTGTATCTTACTGACAGGATAAATCTCTCCTTCATCATTCATTTTCTCGAACAAAAGTGTTCCCGCCGGACTTTCATTGAACGTTTGTCCGGTCAGTTTAAATGAGAAACCGCCGTAATATTCTTTTTCGTAAGCGATTTGCGTCTGGCGGTTATATGTCAGTTTCTGATTGCTCTTCGACTGTATCGACAAAAGGATATTATCCCTTTCGGCCTGTGTAAAGCGCTGCCCCAGCGTATTCATATCATACTTATAGGCTATCGTCAGATTGTTTTTAGGATATTCGTCCTTATGATTCTTTATCTTATTGAATGCCCATGTAGCCTCAGCATAATATTTGAATCTATTATCGCGTGTACCATACGCTCCATAACCGTACAAATAAAGGTGCGGGTGCAGATTCTTCGTTGTCGAAGCCGTCAGGCGGAATCGGTTACCTTCTACCTTATTATAACTATAGATAGTCTGAACCGTTCCGATATCCAGTTTGTTTTTTTCTTCATCTTTCGATGTAGGTACATACCCTGTTGCCACCACATTCCCGACATTGAGCAATACTTTCAGCAAGGTGACATTATTCACGTCCTCCATCATTTCGTCCATTCTGAAATCTTTCTGATATTTCAGCGGACGGTTTTGCGCCCAATAGTCCTTACTGCGTTTCAGGTAATCCTTCTCAAACACTTCGGGAGCCGTCAGTATAAATACCGGATTCATAGGGCGGTTGACAACAAAGTTTTCAAACTTCCGCGTCTTATCTACATACAGTTTGATGGTATTCACCAAAGACATGTCTATCGCCATACGATCCTCTATAGGTATCCATGCGTTTTCGGCTGTTTTCTGAAATTCCTGTGTGATAATGAGTTCATCTACAAAATTCAGATTCGCCTTTTTAGGAGTCCGCAACACGGCTCTCTTTACGGCATACATACTATCCAATGATATATACAGGTTTCCGGTGAATCCGATATCACGCGAATTGAACGGGGCAAAATCGAGTTTTACGTATCTGTCATTGTCTATCGTTACAGTATCAGACAAATACCATTTGTAAAAATTGACCGAACTATGGGAACTCAGCGGGCTTACAAATTCCTGAAACAGCAGGGTAATGGAATTGTCGTATATGGAAATATCTTTGAATAGTTCCTTCAGTACAGCATCCAGCCCTTCAGTCTCGAACGACTGATCGAGCCCCTGTAGCTGATAACCTTTTACGATGCGTCTGGTATCTTTAGGGTCTTTCCTGTAATACACATCTGTCAGTTTTTCGCGCACCGAAATCGGCAGGATGGCTTTACTGTCTATAATGGAAGTATCCATATAGTTAGGCAGGAATTTGAGCTTCTTAAATTGCCCCCTGTCGGGTTTAAAATCGTTGAAAGCCATCACCAGACGTTCGTACTCGTTGTACTGGTAATAACTTTTAGATGTGATATTGGTACTGTCTTTATGGGCTATAACCTTTTTGATAAGTTCGACAGCCGGATTGTTCTTCTTTGAATATTTTTCTTTTTTCGGCTTCACAATTACCTCGTTCAACTGCTTGTCTTCGGGTTCGAGGTATATTTCTTCGGTGGTAGTCACACCCGGATGTATCGTGAAACTTCTCGATTTATAGCCGAGCAGCGAAGCCGTCACTTTGGTATGATTGCCTCTGTTACTCAATCTGAATTCGCCATCGGCATCAGAAAATGTACCGATATTGGTTTTGTCAAAAACAACTGTTACGAATGAAAGCTTTTCTTTTGTAACTGCATCCCTTACCGTACCTCTGAGGGTAGTAAGAGACTGAGCGTACGAAAAAACACATATCAGACATAGCGATATGAATACAAAGGTCCTCTTACTGTATATATTATGTTGTGGAATCCCACTCATTATTTCTTCATTAGGTACAGTTACGCATTATTGCGTATTCCAAAAATCAAGAGTAAATATATGAATATTTACTCTTGATTATATACTATAGACTGTTACAACATATTAATAGTTGCACAAAGTTATAATTTTTTAATTAATTAACTTGCGATAACGAATCCGTTTTGGTTCGACATTGCCCATACGCATCTTCTTATTTTCTTCATATTCGCTGTAGCTTCCTTCAAAGAAGAACACTTCGGAATCGCCTTCAAATGCCAATATATGTGTACATATACGGTCGAGGAACCAACGGTCGTGGGAAATAACTACGGCACATCCGGCAAAGTTTTCCAGACCTTCTTCAAGGGCACGTAGTGTATTCACGTCTATATCGTTGGTAGGCTCATCGAGCAACAGCACGTTCGCTTCCGATTTCAAGGTAAGCGCCAGATGCAGACGGTTACGTTCACCACCCGACAATACTCCGGTAAGTTTTTCCTGATCGCCTCCTGCAAAATTAAAACGCGACAGGTATGCACGGGCATTGATTTCTTTACCCCCTACCCTTACAAACTCGCTTCCTCCCGAAATGGTTTGATATACGGACTTATTCGGATCAATATCGGCATGCGACTGGTCTACATATCCTATCTTTACGGTTTCACCTACCTCGAATGTTCCTTTATCTGCTTTCTCTATTCCCTGTATCAGGCGGAACAGCGTCGTTTTACCGGCACCATTCGGCCCGATAATGCCGACAATACCTGATGGCGGCAACATAAATTCGAGGTTGTCGAACAATAGTTTGTCACCGAATGCCTTGCTCACACCATGTGCCTCTATCACCTTGTTACCAAGACGAGGGCCGTTCGGAATAAATATTTCAAGCTTTTCTTCACGCTCTTTCTGGTCGGCGTTCAATAGCTTTTCGTAGTCGTTCAGACGGGCTTTTCCTTTTGCCTGACGAGCCTTCGGAGCCATACGTACCCAATCCAGCTCGCGTTCGAGTGTCTTGCGGCGTTTACTGGCCTGTTTCTCCTCTTGCTCCATACGCTTGGTCTTCTGTTCGAGCCATGATGTATAGTTTCCTTTCCATGGAATACCTTCACCACGATCGAGTTCCAGTATCCATCCTGCTACATGATCGAGGAAGTAACGGTCATGGGTAATACAGATAACCGTTCCTTTATATTGCTGTAGGTGTTGCTCCAACCAGTCGATAGACTCGGCATCCAGGTGGTTGGTAGGCTCATCGAGCAACAATACGTCAGGTTCCTGCAACAACAGACGGCAAAGCGCCACACGGCGAGCTTCTCCTCCTGAGAGGTTTTCACACAACTGATCTTCGGGCGGACAACGAAGGGCATCCATCGCACGCTCCAGCTTATTATCTATATTCCACGCGTCGGTTGCGTCTATTTTATCTTGTAATTCTGCCTGACGGGCAAAAAGAGCATCCATCTTATCAGGGTCTTCGTAATATTCAGGCAAGCCGAATTTTTCGTTGATTCCTTCATACTCTTTCAATACATCCATTATCGGCTGTACGCCTTCCTGTACAATTTCTTTTACGGTTTTGGTCGGGTCTAGTTTCGGATCTTGTTCCAGATAGCCTACACTAAAACCTTTGTCGGAAACTATCTCGCCCTGATATTCTTTGTCGATACCGGCAATGATCTTCAACAGGGTAGATTTACCCGATCCGTTAAGACCGATAATTCCGATCTTGGCGCCATAGAAGAATGACAGGTAAATGTTCTTTAATACTTGTTTTTGTGGCGGGTAAAGTTTACCGACGCCCATCATCGAAAAAATAATTTTTTTATCGTCAGACATGATTTCTATTTATTTCCTTTTCTTATTTGTTGAATATATAATTGACTTAAACTTGAATCGACTGCCAGATCGTAAATAAGACCATCCTGCAACCTATTTAGGCTTACCTTTATTTCATTCGAGCTTGTATTTCCCAGATCAAGGGAATTCAATTTATCCAGTTCTTCGTATTCTCCCATAGGAATAAACTGATCGAATGCTTCCAGAATAACAGCCTTATCTGTAAACTCTTTTATTCTAAATACTTGTACAGGATCGTCATATTTCTTGTTAGCCAGTAATATATCACCCACCTGCAGTGACTCCAGCCATACCGCTTTCTCTTTAGAACCGTACGCTTTAGTGAAGTTTTCAGCAGCTTTTTCTCTCGTTCCGCTGAAAACCGTAGTGAACAATATAGCAGCAAAAATAGCAATTACAGCTCCTGTAAATAAAAGAAGTTTTCCTGCTCTTTTAAAAAAGGACGGTTTGTACTCCTGCTTCTTTTGCTCTACCAAAGCCGCAGTTTCACTGTCCCAATACTTACGGGGAACCCGTTTGTTTGTGACCTCATTTACTACTGCAACAATAACATTCGTTGAAGAAACCAAACCGAATATAGAACTCAGATGTGATTCACCAACTACTAATTTAGCAGCCTGCCCATCAAATTTCTGGCTCAGTGGCTGAGTGTAAAGGAGAGTATCCTTATACGATAAAATAAACATAATATTACGATATTACTTTTGATACAAAAACCGTTTAATACTCCGCTTCGGTGTTTTCTCAAATTCCTGATCCTGCAACCTGAAATTCACTACCTGGCTGTATTTCGGCAAGCGTTTGTTAATCGCTTTCATTTCGGCCACAAAGATAGCAGAATAATCGTCTTCTTTGATATCATGCTTCTTCATATAATCCTTATCGGGATATATCAGGGCTATCAGCTTTCCGTTTTCTTCTATAATAAGTGATTCTGCCACATACGGCGAGTTGTTGAAGAAATCTTCTATCTCTTCCGGATATATATTCTGTCCCGATCCGCTAAGGATCATCGTTTTGCTACGACCTTTTATGAAAATAAAATTATCTTTATCTATTATCCCCAGATCGCCGGTTTTCAGCCAGCCATCGTCTGTAAATGTAGCTTTGGTAGCTTCGGGGTTCTTGAAGTAGCCGAGCATCACATTATCCCCTTTTGTAATGATTTCACCCGCTTCCCTTTCAGGATCGGACGAATCGATACGCACCTCCATACGATCAACCGGACGTCCGCACGAACCGGCTTTGTATGTTTCCCAATATTCATAAGAAATAAGCGGGCCGCATTCGGTCATTCCGTATCCTACGGTGTACGGAAAACGGATCTCTGAGAGGAATGTACCGACCTCTTTATTCAGTGCTGCCCCACCGATTACCACTTCTACCAGTTTGTTTCCAAACACGGGGATCAACTTGTCTGCAACTTTCTTATATATCTTCTTCCTGAAAAACGGAATACTCAGTAGTGTTTTCACAGGTTGTTTCTTGAACTCAGGGAAAACCCGTGTCTGTACTATTTTTTCTATGATCAACGGAACAGCGAGCACCAGTGTCGGATTCACTTTTGCAAAAGCATCCATAATAATCTGCGGTGAAGGTACACGCGTCAGATAATGTATATGGCATCCTTTGGCTATCGACAACAGTACCTCGAATGCCAGACCGTACATGTGTGCCATCGGCAGCATACACACAATACCGTCTCCTGCCTTTACAAACGGAATCATATCGATGGCAAAACGGGTATTCGACCACAGGCTGCGGTATGATATCATCACGCCTTTAGGATTGCTGGTAGTACCCGATGTATAGTTAAGTACAGCCAGTTCTTCGGGCGACTCGTCATACACTTTCACGTCTTCCTTGCCAAAACCGTTCGGATATTTCAGTTTGAGTGCCTGTTCCAGATCGGCACAGGATGCCAGCAATTTGGCCGAACGCGATTTTTGTACCGAAAAGTCATCGATCATCATTATGGTTTCCACCATAGGCACCTGCACCGGATCGATCTTTGTCCATACGTATTCATCTACAAAGAGCACCTTAGCCTCCGAATGGTTCACAAGCGTATGTATACTCTCTCCGCTAAAATCGTGCAACAGCGTAGTTATAACAGCCCCATAATTAAGTGAAGCAAAAAAAGCGACAGCCCAGTTGGCAGAATTACGTCCGCAAATTGCAATTTTATCGCCCTGTTTTACCTCCATATCATTCAGCAGAATATGCAGTTGAGCTATCTTTTTTGCAAAATCTTTATACAGGTACGTTTCCCCGTTGTAGTCTGTCAAAGCCGGTCGTTCCCAGTTCTCAAGGATGCCGTCTTTTATAAGTGTCAAAAATTTATTATTTTCCATAATCTATCTGCTAGGTAATATACAAATGTAATGAAAATATAGAATGAGTCATACTTATAAATATGAATTTAAAGAGATTTATTGTCAAATGAACAACAACAAACCAAAATATTGAACAGTTTCTTAAACCCTGCCGTAAAAGGTACAGCTACAAACAATAAAATGATTACTTTTGTGTTCTTTATTATATAATAATATTTAGCCGTCAGTCTATACGTGTCACAAAATAAAACGGTATATACACTTTGCTTTACAATAAGTGTACTCATTATATTTATTCTGGGGTCGTGTTCTAATCAGAAGAACACTGCCGTGACGCGTTTTTACCATTCTACAAATACCCGTTACAATATCTACTTCAATGCAAACGAAGCATATAAGGAAACGTTGAAGAACCGTCTTCTCGGTCAGGAAGACAATATGTCCGAAATGCTGTACATATTCCCCGACAACTCCGATTCGGCCACTATGCAGCTTCCGGGCGGTAGTTTTACCACTACGATAGACAAAACGACCAAAGCCATCAAACTGCACTCTATAAAAGTAAAACCCCAGCGAAATCCTAACAGGCGAAACGATGCCGACTATCAGGCATGGCTGCAACAAAAGGAATATACCCCCTTCATGGATAATGTGTGGATGCTGCTTGCCAAAGCCGAATTTCACGAAGCCAAATACCTGCAAGCCATCACCACTTTTATGTATATCTCGAAAATATACGCTTCGCAGCCGGAGATAGTAGCCGAATGCCAGCTTTGGATCTCGCGTGCATATACCGAAATGGGATGGTTATATGAAGCAGGGAACATCCTGCACAAAATGGAACTGGCAGGCGGGGCGCCTGATAAGCACAAAGCGCTCTATTCGGCAGTGAAGGCCAACTATCTGATAAGGAACAACGAGCTGCGCGCATCTGTTCCGCATCTCGAATATGCCATAAAAAAGGAAAAAGACAAGCACCAGAAACTTCGTATGAAGTACCTGCTGGGACAGATTTATACAAAAACAGGGGATATTGTCAATGCAGACAAGGCTTTTGCATCCGTGCAGGGGATGAACACCCCTTACAAATACAGCTTCAACGCCAAACTGCAACAGATACAGCTGAATACACCCGATAATAAAAGAGACCTTATAGCTTCTCTTTCCAAGATGGCAAAAAGCGCTAAAAACAAAGAATATCTCGATCAGATATACTATGTGATGGGGAACTCTTACCTGCAAAAAGCCGACACGGTCAAAGCCATAGAAAGTTTCAGAAATGCGCTGGAAAAAAGTGCACGCAACGGATACGATAAGGCAATGGCTGAAGTTCGTCTCGGCGACCTGTATTTCGACAGACGGGAATTTATTCCTGCCCAGCCCCTATACTCCAGTGCGTTGCCACAGTTAAAAAAATCGCATATCGACTATCCGCGTGTAGCGCTCCGTTCCGATGTGTTGGACGGACTCGTTGTACATATCAAGACAGTACACGATCAGGACAGTATGCAACATCTGGCACAACTGCCCGAAGAAGAAAGGCTGAAAATAATCAACGATAAAATTGAAAAGTTAAAGAAAGAGGAGGAAGAAGCAAGAAAGGAAGAAGAGAGGCTACAGAAAGCAGAAGAAAGACAAAACAGGATTATGTCTTGGGCTGATCTAGAAGATATGTCGTTGCTGGATAAACAGGAAACACCGACAATTCCTCAAGCACAGACTCCTACATTCGGACAACAAAACAATACGGCTGCCTTCTATTTCTATAACGAACAGACTGTTGCACAGGGTAAGATAGCATTCCAAAAAGCATGGGGAAACCGCAAACTGGAAGACGACTGGCGACGACGCACCAAGTCGGGGTTCTCTTCGAGCCTTGCCGATATGGATGCCGCAGCAAATCAGGCAGATTCACTTTTATTTGCCCAACAGACAGCTCAACCGGGTACAGACGACATACAAATGGGTGACACCGCTTCGGTAGTAAAAGACACATATTCGGTCGAATATTACCTGCAACAATTACCATTTACGGAAGAAGCGATAAAACAATCGAACGACCTGATAGAGAACGCCCTGTTCAATATGGGGCTAATCTATAAAGACAAGCTCGAAGACATGGATCTGGCTATCGATGCCTTCGATACCGATATCAGACGTTTCCCCGATACGCCGAATCTCGAAGAGATATACTATCAGTTATTCCTGATATATATGCAGACCGGCGACAAAAATATGATGGCGACATATCGCAACCGCTTGCTGAACAGATTCCCTGAGAGCCTGTATGCAAGAGCTTTGTCAGAATCCGACTACGAATGGAACTTCAAGCACATGCCGGCTATGGTGGATTCGCTTTACAATTCGGCATACAATGCTTATATGACTGCCGATGTGGCGACTGTGAGAAACGACTATGAGACCATAAACAGGAAATATCCGTTGACAGACCTCATGCCGAAATTCTCGTTTCTGAATGCACTTTCGTATGCACAGACACGCGATGCAAGGAATCTGGAAAGCAACCTGAGAACCCTTACCGGCAAATACCCGAAATCAGACGTTACCCCTCTGGCTAACGAAATATTGGAGAGGCTGAAAGACGGTAAAATACTTCTGTCGGACGGAAGCCCTATTACCGATTTCGATTGGAGTAAGGCGTATGCCGGAGATAGTACGCTTATGGGTAAAGACGGGGAAATGCTGGCGTTCTCCGACAGCCTCGATACGGAATATATGCTGTTGCTGATGTTCAAAACCAATACGGTAGACCGCAACGAACTGCTATATCAGGTAGCCGATTATAATTTCTCCAATTACGTAATTCAGACCTTCGATTTGAGTTTCGAGACCGATCCGCCTTACGATATCCTGCAAATGCGCGGATTCAAATCGTTTGCCAATGTCAGATCATACGTCAACAAAGCATTCTCGGAAGAAGGACTGATGACCAGAATAGACACAGCTATACTGGCTATGCCTATATCTGTCGACAATTATACAAAAGCACTTCCACGCCTCGGTATGGATCAGTATACAACATTCTTTGCCGAACATTTTACCGAACAATTACCTGTACTCATCGCTCACTGGAACAAAGACAGTATAGCCTTCGACAACCAGATGGCTCAACTGGCACAGCAGACCATACCTGATGCTAAAGAAGATGATGACATGATTGCTCAAATACCCGATACGGAAAAGGATAAGGATATAGACACCCAACAACCCGTAATAGACAATACGACCAAAATACGTGTAAATCAGGATACTGAAAGACCTGTCCAACAACAGGGAGAAGCAGTGAACGACAAGCAAATCACAGCTGATGACCTGCTTACAAAAGACCAGCTGCAGGCTGCGGGCAAAGTAGACGATGCTATAAAATCGGTGGAAGAAATAATAAGCAATCCGGTAGACGGAATAAAGAATCTGTTCAGTAAATATAACAACAGGGAAAAACTGACTAAGGAAGAAAAAGCCGAACGCAAAGAACAGGAAAGACTAGAAAAACAACAGCAAAAAGAGCTGAAAGCCATTGAAAAAGCCAAACAGGATTCTATTAAGAAAATAGAAAAAGCCCATCTCGACTCTATCGCCAGAGTTGAAAAACAGTTGCAGGATTCGATAAAAGCTGCCGAAAAACAAAAAGAAGAGCAGGAAAAACTGGAAAGACAAGAGAAAGAAGATGCTGCAAAGGCTGCTGTGAAAGCAAAAGAAGACGCACGCAAACAAAAAGAAGACGAGCGCAAAGCCAGAGAACAGCAACAGGCTGAACGCCAGCGTCAACAGCAAAAAGAACGAAGAGAAAAAGAAAAGGCACAGGAAGAAAAACGTAAAGAGAAAGAAAGACTACAAAAAGAACGTTTGCGCCAGCGCGAAAAAGAGCGTGAAGAAAAAGAAAAACAAGCGGAAGAAAGACGCAGGCAACAGCAGAAAGACAGGAATTAATCCTCCTATTCTTGCCAGTTATTAACTAAAAGTTAAAAAACTTATTAGTAATAGTTGATTTCACCAAAAAAAATCATTAATTTGCCTCGCGAAAAACATAAGGTATTACCTTTAATAACAAAAACTAACGATATGAACGCGAACCTAGAACCCGGATCACCTGTGGAAAAACCTTCTGAAGAAGTCAAAGCTGAAGAAACGAAACCAGTAGAAGAAACTAAAACTGAGGAAACTCCGGTAGAACAAACAGAAGTAACCGAAGAAACCAAAGTAGAGGAAACCGCTACGGAAATTGTCGCAGCCGACGAATCCCCAGTAACAGATAACAACGAAGCTGAAAAAGAAGCAACAGAGACAGAAGAAGTCAAAATTGCGGCAGAAGCGGCAGAAGAAGAAACAGAGGATGTTACTGAAGAGGAAGAAGCAGAAGAGCAGGAAGATGCGGAAGCAGCTACAGAGGCATCTGTGGCAAAGCATGCAGCTTTGTCGAAAGATGAGATAATAGAAAAACTAAAAAATCTGGCTTCACAAGAGGTTTTGCCTCCCCGCTCGGAAGTAGAGAGTCTGAAACAGGCCTTCTATAAACTTCGTCTGGCCAATGTAGAAGCACAGAAAGCTGCATTCATAGAGGCAGGAAATGAAGCGGAAGCTTTCACTCCTACCCCTGATCCGAGCGAAGATGTCGTAAAAACATTCCTGAGCGAAATAAAAGAAAAAAGAGCAGCCCATGCTGTAGAAGAAGATAGAATAAGAGAAGACAACTACAATAAAAAGCTCCAGATAATAGATTCGATAAAGAATCTGACTGAGAGTTCCGACGATTTCAATAAGCTCTACAAAGAATTTAAAGACCTGCAACAGCAATGGAACGACATCAGCCTTGTTCCGCAGTCGAAGGTAAAAGAGTTGTGGAAGTCATACCAGATATATACTGAGAAATTCTACGACCTAATAAAGATAAACAACGAATTCAGGGACTACGATTTCAAGAAAAATCTGGAACTTAAAAATGCCATTATCGAATCGGTTGAAAAACTGGTTGAAGAAGACGATGCCGTATCATCTTTCCATCAGTTGCAAAATTTCCACCAGCAATGGCGCGAAATCGGCCCTGTAGCACGCGAACTAAGGGAAGAGACATGGACACGCTTCAAAGATGCTTCGACAGCTATAAACAAAAAATACCAGACTCACTTTGAATCGCTGAAAGGCAAAGAAGAAGAAAATCTGGCTGAGAAAACAGCTATCTGCGAAACTTTGCGGAATATAGATTACAGCAAACTCACATCATTCAAAGAATGGGATGAAAAGAGCAAAGAGGTAATCGAACTACAAGCCAAATGGAAAACAATAGGCTTTGTTCCCAAGAAAGTCAATACACAGATATTTGAAGAATTCAGATCGTTGTGCGACAAATTCTTTGAACAGAAAAGTGAGTTCTTCAAGGGTGTAAGGGAAGAAATGGATATCAACCTCGACAAAAAACGCTCTCTTGCCGAACAAGCCAAATCGCTGAAAGACAGCACCGACTGGAAAGCCACTACCGACAAACTGATCGCGATACAGAAGGAGTGGAAAACCATTGGCCCTGTACCTCGCAAATATTCGGATGCCATCTGGAAAGAATTTGTTACTGCATGTGACTACTTCTTTGAACAGAAGAAGAAAAACGAATCGACTCAAAAAGGTGAAGAAGCAGAAAATCTGGTAGCTAAAAAAGAAATTATAGAGAAAATAAAAGCTGTAGACCAGTCGCTTGATGCTTCCGAAGCTATTGCTCAGGTGCGTGCATTAGCTGACGAATGGCATAAGATAGGCTTTGTTCCATTCAAGGAAAAAGATAAAATCTACAAAGAATTTCATCAGGCAGTGGATGCACATTACGACCGCCTCAAGGTAGACAAAACCGAGCGCAGGTTTGAAGCATTCAAGTCGAATATGAAAGACAGTCTGTCTAAAGACAATCCAAGAAGAGTATTGTATCGTGAGAGAGAACATCTGATGCACCAGTTCAGCAAGGTGAAGACTGATCTTCAGACTTACGAAAACAATATGAACTTCCTTTCTTTCTCATCGAAAGGCGGCGGCGGATTGTTGAAGGATATCAACAATAAGATCGAGAATCTTAAGAATGAAATGGAACTATTGGTGAAGAAGATTGAGGCGATAGATGAAAACCTCAACGAACTGGAAAAATAATAACCGGACTCACTATCAAAAAACTATTATAGAAAAGACTATCAGGGATTGTTCGACATGAATGATCCCTGTTCTTTTTTAGTAACGTTCCCCTCCTTTGCGGATAGCATATACAACTTCATCGATAAATGCTCCGTTTTTATAGAGCGTTTTTTCAAACCGAGCTTCCTGCACAAAACCGGCTTTTTCCAACACACGTTGCGACCTTGTATTCGTACCGAAAGGACGTGCGAATATCCGTGTGATATCAAATGTATCGAAGCCATATTCTACCATTTGCCGGATGGCTTCCGCCATAATTCCGCGTCCCCAGTATTCCTCCGACAGCCAGTAACCCATCTCCGCATTTTTAGCATGAATATCCGATTGGGGAAATATACCGATAGAACCGACAGCCTCGCCGTCTACCGATATGGCAAAAACCAGCGTAGGATCTTGCCCCTCTATCAGTGCCAGATATTCTTCCGCATCTTTGCGAAAATAGGGATAAGGAAACTGGTCGGTAAGAAATTTGGCAACATTATAGTTATTAGCATGCTTGGTCATACTATCTACATCGTCGGCATTCCATTTTCGCAGTGTAAAATTCATCGCTATTTTTTTATTAAAGCTAAATATACCACAATATGAACAGAAAATATAGGTTTTGGATTACCTTTATGTGATTTTTCAATTCATTTTGCGACAAATATATCATAGAAAACAATATAAAACAACATAGAAATATTATGAAACACTTAGAATGCGCTTTAGGGAAAGGTAACCAGATATGGAAATATATACTCGTCATAATATTATCCTTCTTTGCTTCTAACTTTATAGGTATTATCCCGTTGATGGTAGTTATCATTGTAAAAGTAATACAGAGCGGCGGCAATATGGCGGCTAGTATGGCCGGATTAGGCGACATGTCTAACATAGCGGCGCTGGGAATATCCCCGAATCTGTTCTTCGTCCTGATGCTGATTCCATTTGCTGTTGCACTTATAGCACTCGTGTTCTTTATAAAACTCCTTCATGGACGCACATATAAGGAAGTGATCAACGGAACGAAAACGGTACGATGGAGCCGTTTTTTCTGGGGAGCGGCATTCTGGTTTGTTCTTGCACTGATTTCGTTAGGGATACAATATGCGATGAACCCGTCCGACTTTGAACTGCAATTCGACATAACTGCATTCATCCCTCTTATCTTTATCTCCCTGCTACTGATTCCTTTGCAAACCAGCTACGAAGAACTTACATTTCGTGGTTATATGGCTCAGGGTATCGGCGCGTTGACAAAGAACCGCTGGGTGGTACTTCTTATTCCGTCTATATTATTCGGTCTGATGCACGCTTTAAATCCCGAGATAAAGGAATTCGGTTTCTGGATAATGATACCTCAATATATGCTAATGGGCGCCATGCTCGGACTGATAAGTATTCTCGACGATGGTATAGAACTGGCAATGGGTGTACATGCTGCAAACAATATTTTTGCCAGCCTGTTTGTCACACACTCTTCATCCGTATTTCAAACTCCTGCCATATTCAGCATAAAGGAGATCAATCCCGAAGGCGGATATGTAGAAATACTCATAACAGCAACATTACTTATCGCATTCTTCTACAAAAAATACAACTGGAGCTTTTCTGTAATGAATAAAAAGATAGAGCAGGAAGAGGTAGAAGTGGAAGTAAAAGAAGAAACATTGTAACTAATAGGAAATAATTATAATAAAATATAACCTTTATCGGCTAATTCTTTTTCATCACTGAGTTCGTACAGTGCTTCATCTTTGACTAGCAGTATACGATTCGCTATTCTCAATACATTTTTGTATCTGTGATCGGCTACGATTATTCCTTTCTTTTCCGATTCGGATAGGATCAGTTCCTCCATCTTTGATATCATCAGAGGAGACAAGAACTTAAACGGCTCATCGAGTAAGACAAAATGTGCCTCTTTACGAAGAATCAGATAGACTTCCAGATAGCGCCGTTCTCCCGACGATAAAGCGTACACTCGTTTATCTGATATGGTCTTTATAAATTCATCTGCATCGTCCACTGATAGATTATACAATTCCAACGCTTTTTTCACCTTGAGCTCTGACGGAATAAAGAAATCATCGGGCAGATAAGATATGAATGAAGAATGCTTATAAGGTGTTTTCAACATCCGGTCGTCAATACGCACAAACTTATAATCGGCACCTAACGATCCGAATATAATCCGCTGCAAGGTGCTTTTTCCCGTACCGTTTCGCCCGAATAATGCACAGATATCTCCGGTCTTTATTCTCAGATAAATACCGGACAGTATCCGACGCCCGCCGTAACTTTTCGACACACTGTCGACTTCCATCAGATGTTGTTCACTATCGCAAAGCATATGCTGTAAATTATGACCGAGAATAAAACATAAGATATAAAAGACACAATAAACAAGCTTATCTTGGAGATTCCCGCATTAAAATAGAAATAATATTCATTCTTTCTCACAGTTTCTTTATAGAGAAGGCTTGCTGCAAGTCCACCGACACAAAGAATCTTCAAAAACACACTTATCAAATCGGAAAAAATCTCTAAACCCGGCATTTCAGAACCGGAATAACCCAAGCCGGCAACAAAAGTAAAAGCTATCGACACCGGAATACTGATAATTAGCGTACTCCGGAGAAAAATTAGATATAGGGTATATTTTTTCTTTAAATACATATCCTGTTATCTAATTTGAACCTTCTTCAATACAAATTTTGAGGTATCACTCGTCAAGATAGAATAATATTCAGTTTCGCACTCTTCGGGATTCTCCCCGATAGATCGGGAATTGAATGTCCGGATGGTATCTCCTTCGTATCCTTCTTTTTCAAATATCAGATTACATATTATACTCGGATCCCGATCCAATTTAAAAAATCCTTTTTCATCAGTAAAGGTACTACGCCCATTAAGAGTGTACTCCCGAACTAAAACATTCCGGATAGGTTGCCCCTGCCCATCCGCAATATATCCGGCATAATAGTTATTCACTTTATTACACGACAACATAGCGATACAAACAACTCCTATAATAATTAGCTTCTTCATATATCCGGTACAAAAGCTTAAATATAAACATAAAATTGGAGTAGAATTAACGTTCTCACTTAAAAATCTGTACTTTTGCATATATTTTAATAGATAAAAAGTGATATCAATAGAAGGACTAACGGTAGAGTTCGGAGGTTTTACCCTTTTCGATGACATATCGTTTGTAATAAACAAGAAGGAACGCATTGCCCTTGTAGGGAAGAACGGAGCAGGAAAATCGACCATGCTCAAAATATTTGCAGGAATACAACAGCCTACACGTGGAAATGTATCTTTACCCAAAGACGTAACAATCGGCTATCTGCCTCAACATATGACACTCAAAGAAGGAAATACTGTCTTTGAGGAAGCTTCTCTGGCTTTTGAACGTATACATAAGATCGAAGCCGAACTGGAAAATGTGAACCGCCAACTGGCTGAAAGAACGGACTACGAATCGGAAGCTTACCACGACCTGATAGAAAAATCAAGTTATCTGAACGAGCAATTTATGATGTCGGGCGGTAATAATTTTCAGGCAGAAGTGGAAAAAACACTCATGGGGCTTGGTTTTAAACGTACCGATTTCGATCGCCCCACAAGTGAATTCAGCGGCGGATGGCGGATGCGTATCGAGTTGGCAAAGCTATTGTTGCAACGTCCCGATGTACTCCTGCTCGATGAGCCTACCAATCACCTCGATATAGAATCTATACAATGGCTCGAAAATTTTCTTGCCACACGTGCCAATGCCGTATTGCTCGTATCGCACGACAGGGCTTTCCTTGATGCGGTGACACAACGCACTGTCGAGATTTCGCTCGGTCGTATCTATGATTACAAAGTACCTTACTCCAAATATGTGGAACTGCGTAAAGAACATCGCGAACAACAAATGCGCGCCTTCGAGAATCAGCAGAAACAGATACAAAAGACAGAGGAGTTTATAGAGCGTTTCCGCTACAAAGCCACTAAAGCCGTGCAGGTACAATCGCGTATCAAACAGCTCGACAGGCTCGAACGCCTCGAAGTGGATGATGAAGACAATGCTATGCTGAATCTGAAATTTCCTCCGGCTCCACGCTCGGGTTCTTATCCTGTGATATGCGAGAATGTAGAGAAAAGCTATGGCGATCACCTTATTTTCAGGGATGTAACGTTTACTATCAACAGAGGCGATAAAGTTGCCTTTGTCGGGAAAAACGGAGAAGGTAAATCGACATTGGTAAAATGTATTATGGATCAGATCGATTTCAAAGGAAAACTCGAATTGGGGCATAATGTAAAGATCGGTTATTTTGCTCAAAATCAGGCACAACTTCTCGATGAAGACAAAACAGTCTTCGATACCATCGACTATGTTGCCGTAGGCGATATACGTACCAAGATACGCGATATACTCGGCGCGTTTATGTTTGGCGGAGAGGCATCCGATAAGAAGGTAAAAGTGCTTTCGGGAGGAGAACGCAGCCGTCTGGCAATGATACGCCTGCTGCTCGAACCTGTAAACCTGCTTATTCTGGATGAGCCTACCAACCATCTGGACATGCGATCGAAAGATGTACTGAAAAAAGCGATCAAAGACTTTGACGGAACCGCTATCGTTGTTTCCCACGACCGTGAATTTCTGGACGGATTGGTCGATAAAGTGTACGAATTCGGTAATCAGCGGGTAGTAGAACATCTGGGAGGTATTTACAATTTTCTGGAGAAAAAGAAAATGGACAGCCTCAAAGAACTGGAAATTGCGAATCCTGCGCAGAATACAGTTCAGAACACGAAGCCGGCAGACAATCAGGATACTACAAGTAAACTGACATACGAAGAACGTAAAGAACTCAGCCGCCAGATAAAACGGATAGAAAAACAAATATCGGAAATGGAGCAGCAGATCGAGAACAAAGAGAGTGGGATTGCCGATATAGAATCGAAACTGGCTACTCCCGAAGGAGCAGCAGACGCTTCCCTGTTTGAGAAACACGGACAGCTGAATAAAGAGCTGAAAGACGATATGAGCAAATGGGAAGAATTGACTATGGAACTGGAAAATATGATGAATACTTAAATCTGACAAATCAACACACTATGAGAACCATTCTGTTAACATTTTTGTTATTACTTTCGATGTACACTATGAGTCAGGAAATAAGAGAAAATATCTTAGACAACCAAACTTATAAGGAACGGATGGCATATTTCGAGGCCAATCCGCTGAAGGATGGACAAATTGTATTTCTGGGAAACAGCCTCACGCAGGGAGGAAAGTGGAACGAATACTTTCCGGCTCAGCAGCCTGCCAACAGAGGTATTGCAGGCGACAATACATCGGGGATGCTCAACCGCCTGACTGAAATACTGGAAGCCAAACCTAAAAAGCTTTTCCTGCTTGCCGGGATCAATGATATTTCGCTCAGCAGACCGAACGATAAAATAATGACCGGACTTAAAGCGATTATCTATCAGGTAAAAGCAGCATCGCCCGACACCGAAATACTGGTGCAAAGCCTGTTGCCGATCAATAATGACAACAACCGGTATAAGCGAATGCTGGATAAGGAAAAACAGATAGAAAAGCTGAACAAAGAGATACAGAAGTTCTGTAAAACCGAAGGAATTACATTTATAAACCTTTATCCTGCTTTTCTTTCAGGTAAAAGGAAGATGGACACTAAATATACAACTGACGGCCTGCACCTCAACGATGCGGGATATGCCGTATGGGTAAGCCAAATACGATCTTATATAGAATAAATAAAAACAACAACACATGAGAACAATTTATTTTTTACCGATTGCAGTTCTCGCCTTTGCATCCATGAGTTGCAAAGACAAAACGACAGATCAAAAAACAGAAGAAGTGAAAAAGTTTGATATTGCCAATCTGGACACGACAGCTGTTCCCGGCAATGATTTTTATCAGTATGCTACCGGAGGATGGGCTAAAGCCAATCCGATGAAAGACGAATATGCCCGCTACGGATCGTTCGATCAGCTGGCCGAAAATAATCAGGCACAAATAAAAGGCCTGATAGAAGAATTAGGAAAATCTTCGCACAAGGATGGTTCTGTGGAACAGAAGATAGGCGACCTGTATGCGATGGGTATGGATAGTGCCAAACTGAACGCCGACGGTGTGAAACCGGTAAAAGCCCAACTGGATGCAATCAGCAAGGCAGCCACTATAAACGACATTATAAAACTGGCGGGTGAAATACGTAAGTATGGCAACTCTCCTTTCTTTATACTATATGTAGGCGCAGATGACAAGAACAGTTCGATGAACCTTGTACAACTATATCAGGGCGGATTGGGACTTGGTGAGCGCGATTACTATCTGGCCACCGACTCTACATCCGTTGCACTCCGCAAAGGATACCACAATCTGGTGAAAACCCAGTTTGTAAACGCAGGTCAGTCAGAAGCGGATGCACTGAAAACAGCAGATGCCGTACTGAAAGTAGAAACAGCTCTGGCACAGGATCACTTCAAAAAAGAAGACCTGAGAAAGCCTGAACTGAACTACCACAAAATGAAGGTGGAAGACCTTAACAAATCTGTAGCCGATTTTGAATGGCAGTCATTCTTCGATGCAGCAGATGCTAAAGGTTTCAATGAAATAAACGTTGCCCAGATCAAGCCTGTAGCTACAGCGATAGAGCTTATTCATACACTGTCGATAGACGAGTCCAAAGCATATCTTTCGTGGTGTGTGCTCAATTCTGCCGCTTCATATCTGAGCGATAACTTCGTAAATGCGAACTTCGACTTTTACGGAAAGCAACTGAGCGGACGTAAGGCATTACAACCACGCTGGAAACGTACCGTAAGCACAGTGGACAACTCGTTGAGCGAAGCTGTGGGACAGATGTATGTAGCTAAATACTTCCCTGCCGAAGCTAAAGAAAGAATGCTGAAGCTGGTTAAAAACCTGCAGGTAACTCTTGGCGAGCGCATCAATAACCTCACATGGATGAGCGATGTAACAAAGGGTAAAGCACAGGAAAAACTGAATGCCTTCAACGTGAAAATCGGTTATCCTGACAAATGGAAAGACTACTCTACACTGGAAGTGAAGAAAGACAGCTATTGGGAGAATATAGTACGTGCCAATCAGTTCTCTTACAATGAGATGATCAAGAAGATCAACAATCCGGTTGACAAATCGGAATGGCTGATGCCTCCTCAGATGGTAAACGCATATTACAATCCTACGACTAACGAAATTTGTTTCCCTGCCGGAATATTACAACCTCCGTTCTTCTATCTGGATGCTGACGATGCAGTAAACTATGGAGCTATCGGGGTGGTGATCGGACACGAAATGTCTCACGGATTCGACGATCAAGGCAGTCAGTACGATAAAGACGGTAATCTTGCCAACTGGTGGACACCGGAAGATTCTAAGAAATTTAATGAAAGAGCACAAGTGCTTGTTCAGCATTTCAACAAAATAGAGGTATTACCTAATGTATTCGGTAACGGTGAATTTACACTGGGTGAAAATATCGGAGACTTTGGTGGATTGCAGATATCATTCAATGCTTTTGAAAAGACTGACGAAGCAAAGAAAGGTGATAAAATAGATGGATTCACTCCTGAACAACGTTTCTTCCTTTCTTATGCAGGTGTATGGGCTGGTAACATCCGTGACGAGGAAATACTTCGCCGCACCAAAACGGACCCGCACTCGTTGGGTAAATGGCGTGTGAACGGTGCGTTACCTCATATCGACGCATGGTATAAGGCATTCAATATTGCAGAGGGTGATTCTCTGTATCTGCCTAAAGAAAAGAGAGCAGATATCTGGTAACAGACTGTTAAATATATAATTAATCCCCGATTTTACGTCTATAGATGTAAAATCGGGGATTTGCTTTGAGTAGTGCTGAAAGCAAATATTATTCGCACTATCACTTATTTATCAGAATTCGTTTCAGTTTGTTATAAATATTCGACAAGAACCCATCAGATGGGCGTTCTGAAATACTTTGTCGAGATTGATTCTTCTCTTCTTCTATTCGTATTGCCTTCAATTCTCTGTCTGTAGAAACTAATAAATATTCTTTTTCATTGTCAAGGTATAAATCTCTTATTTCAGCCGATAATTTCAGTTCTATTTCTCGGTATACAATTTTATCTGATATATCAATGTATAATAGCATTTTCCCTTTTCCCAAAGCTATTGTATTTTCATTCACAAATGTCAGGTAGCTCAAGCCATATTCCGATTTATACTTAGAAATGTCTAATTCCCATTGTTTGTGCATTAATCCATCCTCATACAGATAATATTCTAAGGTATTCGTAAATGTAACTGCAAATTCATTTTTATTAAAGCTGAAATCGCTTGAAGTATTATCCCAATCTTTAAAGAAAGTATGTATAAACGTAATGCTTAAATCATCACCGAAGCTGTATAGATTATAATATGTTGTCTGGTCATAACTCAAAAATGAAATTAAACTTTCGTTTTGATTTATGCAAGGCAGCATAATTCCGTCTACTGCTTTTACTCTGTTTATTACTTTAAAATCTTCCGAGAGTATAATTATCTCCCAACCCTGAGAACCAATATATATGTTTTTCAGGGGTAAGTATTTAATCTGATCCAATTCTAAATCTTCCGGAAGATCAACAGTATTGATGAGCTCAAATGTAGTTTGATCAACGATCAATAATTCATTGTCGGCTGTTGGGATAATTATATTTCCCTGCTTATCAAAGGTGAAGTTCCTTATACTGGAGACATCTACTGCTGCGACTCTGTCAATTAATAATTCTCCGTCAGATAATTTATATTTTATAAGTTTAGCGTTTCCTGTCAAGCCTATAAACCATTCCGGTTTAACAGGACTTTGCATCAAAAAGAATATTCTTTCAAATTTATAGTTCGCTGTCAGGATGCACTTTATTTTATGAGAGATTAAATCGCAATACTTTTCTTTGAAATGCTTTAAGATATTTTCTCTGTGTCCTTGTTTTGCCAGATAATAAGGCGTCCGTTGGCTACTATCCTTCTGCCAAGGGCATCCGTTCTCATACGCAAAATCAAAGACATCAGGCAGGTCGAGCCAGGATAATTTATGCAGCAAATTGCTACTTTGCTTATCTTGCCCATCAATTCTTATATTGTGATTAAGATAGACTTTAATACATTCAATACTCTTACATGCTAGGTATTGGAGTTTTTCCGTGTCAATTCTTGCCCCTCTTGATAACAACAAATCAACAACTTCTATTTTATCTTGTCCTGTAGCCAGATAAAGCTCTAAATCGTTCATCGTAGCACCATTGTCAAGAAGATATTTTGCAATTTCGTAGTTATCTGCCCAACACAGAGGTGTTGCATAGATTCCACTTCGCTCTGCATTTACGTTTGCGCCGTTTTCGACTAAAAACTGCACCATATCAAAGTTTCCACTCAATGAAGCGATGTGCAGAGGCGTATCGTCCATCCAGCCTTTGAGAAATATTTCAGACGGGTTTTGTTTCAGGTATTCTTTAGCATCCTCATTCTTGTGTTCCTTTATAAGAAGGAATATTTCCGGTGTTTTAGTATAATCGGTCTGGTATATATTCATTTTATCTGACGAGTTAAGATTATGTATAATACATAGAATGAAGCAATAACTACTCCGGATACGTAATACATAGCCAAAAATAATAAACATCCGGCAAGTAGCCCAATTTATATTTTATATACTTTATTACCAGACCGATTATTTTTATTCGCATGCAACTTTCCTATCGGACAAATCATCTTATTATTATAAACCTTCTATAACTATATCCTATGAGAAAAATCGCATCTATTATTCTATTCTTGTTTTTTATTACTTGCTGCATTTCATGTAGTAACGATGACAATGATAACATTTCTGACGACTATACTAAAATAGCGCTAAAAAGCTCATTAAAATGTACAAGTGAATACGAAAAGAAGGAAACCGCAAAGAAAAGAAAGGCAACAGTAGTTCTTCATGAAGAGGAGGGCTATAACGGATATCTGATTTATCTGAAAGACGGAAATAATCAATATTACCATGCATGCACGCTACCGGAAGAATACCAAAAGAACGGATTGGAGATTATCTTTTCAGGAATAGTATATTATTCCGATCCGAGAGTCGACAAATTCGATCCTCTGCTCGGACTGGAACTCGAAATCACGGATTTGTGGGTAAAGAAATAAAATGAAAGAGGTTCAGGTATTATGCCCGAACCTCTTTTGTTTTATATAGCTTCTATTTTCATTTATTCATGATCATAATCTGCTGTCTTACCGACTCTTCGTGTATAGCTTCGAGTACCACACGCATAAACTCGGGATTCATGCCCATACCTTCTGCCTGAGAGATACGCTTGCTTAATATTTCATCATACCGATCGGTCTGCACGATCGTCATATTGTGTTCTTTCTTGAATGTACCTATCTCGCACGATACACGCATACGCTTCGCCATAAGTTCGAGTAACTGATCGTCCAGTTCATCTATCTGGCGACGTAGGTCGGAAAGGTCTTCAGTCGATTGTTTTCCGTCACGGATAATAAGAGCAGCAAGTATTTCCTTCAATCTTACAGGAGTTACCTGTTGCGAAGCATCGCTCCATGCCTCATCCGGATTGCAATGTGATTCGATGATCAGTCCTTCGTAATTAAGATCCATAGCCTGTTGGCAAAGCGGTTGTATAAGATCGCGTTTACCTCCGATATGACTTGGATCGCATAGGATAGGCAGATCAGGGTAACGACGTTTCAGTTCGATAGGGATATGCCATTGGGGAAGATTGCGATAAATCTTTTTATCGTACGAGCTGAATCCGCGATGAATAGCACCCAGTTTAGTCAATCCCACATTGCTCAGACGCTCCAAAGCACCAATCCACAATTCGAGGTCAGGATTCACCGGATTTTTCACCAATACAGGAATATCCACACCCTGTAATGCTTCTGCTATTTCCTGTACTGCAAACGGATTAGCTGTTGTACGTGCGCCGATCCAAAGCAAGTCGACTCCATACTTTAATGCTTCATACACATGCTTCTGAGTAGCAACTTCGGTAGACACATACATACCTGTCTCTTGCTTCACTTTTTTGAGCCAAGCAAGACCTTCGCTGCCTACTCCTTCAAATCCTCCGGGTTTAGTACGCGGTTTCCAGATACCGGCACGCATTATCTTAATTCCATCGGCAGATAACTGACGTGCTGTGTTCATTACTTGTTCTTCTGTTTCGGCACTACATGGTCCTGCTATGACCAAAGGGCGTTTCGGGTCGATACCCGGTAGTAAAATTGAATCTAGTTTCATGTTCGTAATTTATTTATTGTTTATATTATTTAATTTCATTAGTCGTTTTGCGTGACTCGGCATAACCTGAAATAAATTCAGTTCTGCTCTCGCTACTTAAAACGTTCGTTATAGTAGTTATCGTTTACCCAGTTTGAAGGGTTAGTCAATATATAATCAGTTATTTTTTGATGTGATTCGGTATTCCGGATAATGTGTTCGTAGTAGTTGCGTTGCCAGATAGAATAACCGATTTGTTTGGTTACACCGATTTTAAAACCGCGAATAATTGCGCCGATTGTTCCCGATTCACAATTTGGCCGTTGTTGTAGGGGTCGAATATTTTCGACCCGAGTATTTTCCGATTCATCCATATTATTGGGGGCATCAATATCGGGTCGAAAATATTCGACCCCTACATTGGTATCAATTTCAATTATTCCATGTATATGATTGGGCATTATTACAAATTCGTGTAAAACAACATTTTGGTAATGCCGCGGAATTTCCAACCAACATTCTTTCGCTATCTCGCCCATCCTATTCAACACCATCTCTCCATTCTCTACTTTCCCAAAACGGCATATCTTATCCTGACAACATACGGTTACAAAATATAGCCCCTCTTGACTATAATCGTATCCATACAGGCGAACTGTTCTCCGTTTGGGTAATGTATTCATTTTATCGCCTTTATCCTTTCCAATGCTTCTTTCAACATATTCTCGTTGCAACAAAGCGATATGCGGATATATCCTTCCCCTTTGTCGCCAAATATAAATCCGGGTGTAAGGAATACTTTTGCATCGTACAACATCTTATCGGCCAGTTCCTCACTGCTTTTATAATGAGTAGGAATTTTTCCCCAAAGGAACATACCTACCTGATTTTTGTCGTATGAACAACCCAGTTCATCCATGATAGCTTCGGCATACTGCCGGCGGCTTGCATATAGTTCTATATTGTTTCTGCGGTGCCATTCGTCAGAGTTGTGTAATGCAGCCACAGAAGCCAGTTGCATCGGTTTTAGTATGCCGCTCTCGATATTGCTCAGCACCTTGAGTATCCATTGTATAAATTGTGCATTGGATGCCACCATACCGATACGCCACCCGGGCATATTATGTGATTTACTCATCGAATTGAGCTCGATGCAGATATCTTTTGCGCCCTCTACTTCGAGAATACTCAATGGGTTTTCGTTCAGAATAAGGCTGTATGGGTTATCGTGTGCTATTACTATTCCATGTTTCTTTCCGAATGCCACCAGTTTTTTAAA
Organism: Dysgonomonas hofstadii; assembly: GCA_040395895.1. Classification (GTDB taxonomy): domain Bacteria; phylum Bacteroidota; class Bacteroidia; order Bacteroidales; family Dysgonomonadaceae; genus Dysgonomonas; species Dysgonomonas hofstadii_A. Next base: position 36,545 of record JBEBPN010000020.1, on the reverse strand, counting down.
TAATTCCAATGAACCGTTTGCTCCGGTAGGCATATTCGGATAGTTTACCCACATAAGCTTTACATTCGACAGATCCATTTTCTCCAGTGCATCGAAATCGGGCTGCCAATCGTTATTTTCATCCAGATTGTAAGAATGAATGGTCGCCCCTATCAGCTTGCTGACAGAGGTATATGTCGGATAACCCGGATTAGGAACAAGAACACTGTCTCCCGGATTGAGGAAAGCAAGCGATATATGCAGGATTCCTTCTTTTGAGCCGATCAGGGGTTGTATCTCTTTTGCAGGATCGAGTGTTACGTCGTACCATCTTTTATAGAAGTCTGCAAATGCTTTTCTCAGTTCGGGTATACCCACATGCACCTGATAACCATGGACATCGCTTCGGGCAGCCGATTCGCCCAATTCCTTGACTGTAGCTTCCGATGGCGGCAAGTCGGGACTGCCTACACCAAGACTGATTACATTCATGCCTGCAGCATTCATTTCTGCTACTTCCCTTAGCTTTTTTGAGAAATAATATTCGCTGACTGTATTTAGGCGTTCTGCCGGAATTATATTCATAACTTATAATTTATAACTCATAATTATCTTTTAAAGTTCGCTTTGTCTGCCTTCGGGGTACTCACCCAGCGTTTTCAGTTCGCTTATTAACGGGCGAATAGCATCGAGTGACTGATGATACCGTTCTATATCGGAATAGGTAAGGTCTACATAAAACTGATATTCCCACTCGCGGCCGATAATCGGCAACGATTGTATTTTGGTAAGGCTGATTCCGTAAAACGAAAGTACGGATAGCACCTTCGACAGGCTTCCTTCGCTATGCGGTAACGTGAATACGATTGAAGATTTATTTATTACCTCGTCTTTTTGTATTTCTTCTACTGTCCAGCGATTGCCAAAAATAAGAAAGCGAGTGAAATTGTGCTTATTTGTCTCAATTCCTCTCGCCAGTATATTCAATCCGTAGATTTCGGCTGCGCGCACACTGCATATAGCAGCAGTTGTCTGCAAATTCTGTTCGGCAACGTCACGAGCTGCCAAAGCCGTATCTTCGTGCTCTACAATTTTTATTCCCGGAAGTGTGTCAAGGAATTCGGTGCATTGCATCAAAGCAATGGGGTGCGATTGTATTTCTTTTATATCGTGAATCGACTTGCCCGGAAGAGCAGCCAAACAGTGCGAAATGCGCTGCTTGAATTCTCCGGCAATAGGCAGTTTGTTTTCTTTCAGCAATTCATAGTTGCTGAGCAAGCTGCCGGCAATGGTGTTCTCGATTGCCATGATACCGATAATGTTCGGATCTTTTTTTATAGCCCTGAAGATATCGCGAAATGTAACGCATGGTACTATTTCGACTTCTTCTCCGAAGAAATTTTCTGCGGCAATGCCGTGATATGCTCCCAGTCCTCCTTGTATTGCTACTTTTTTCATACGTTATTTTTTATCTTTTTTATTTCGGCCGTATGGAAACTCGCAGAAAAATAACATTGGTTCTTGTGTCAATATCTTAATGCTCGTTTTCATATTAGTGTTAATAGTCAAAAAAAAATCCCGTCATATCTGACAGGATTCTATATATTGCGATTGTTTTATTTCACTTCCAATTTTCTCATACAAAATCCTGTCTTACCTTTTAAAGTAAAAGTAAAAAAAGAAAAAGTATGTATAAGAAAAATTCTTCATTCCAATAATTGTTATTTCTGAATGTGAGTACAAATGTAATACTTTTTTGAATAAAACAAACACTTTGTCTTTTTTATTTCGATTTATTTGAGATTTTAGTATTTTGTAAATCTAGTGTGCTGTTGAGTTTGTTTTCATTTTTAAAAATCCAGAACAATTTCTTATATTGTATCGCCTAATAGAATCGACTCTATGAAAATAATATATACATATTGTATCTTAATTATCCTCCTTTTGTCATCATGCCACGGGAAACGATTAGCTACTACGAATTTTGTGGCTATCGATAATCTTTCAGACCTGAATGGAAAGTATATTAATGAAAACAATAAGTTAAGCCGGCTTTTCAATATATACAACAATGACCTAGATATAGATATTTTCGACCTCAATTTCAAAACGAAAGATTCTCTGATAGTATCTTATGTTGATACTGCCGGATATAGAAAAATAGGTTTGAAAGGCAAGAGAAAGGAGAACTATTTTGAGGTATATTTTAGCAATGCGCGGTTTTATTTGCCTCCTGTTTTCATGATTAATAATATAGACAGACTGCGGATAGGAAAAGGCGAAGACGAGAAACTGCTGATATACAAATGGGATGAGCATTATGGAATGCTGATACCACTTGCAGGCGGCTCAGCAAGTGATGAATACATGCAATCTTTTTCCCGTTACGACAAGGATGCTAAAAAAGGACTGTACGTAATAAAAGTGGACAGTAAGTGGGGATATGCTAATGAAAAAGACAGTGTTGTCATAGCACCTGTGTACGATTATGCAATGCCTTTCAGGAACGGTATGGCCAAAGTTGCCCGTAACAAGCAGTGGGGTTATATAGATGCAAAAAACGAGGAAGTCATTCCATTGATATATGATACCATAATGAAACCTGAGGGCAGTATTATCCGAGTTTGCAAAAATGGCAAATGGGGATTGATAGACTCCTTGAATAATGAAATAGCTGAGACTAAATACGATCACATGCTATCTTTCGGGCATTGGAAATATAAGGATTCTCTTTTTCTCAACCTGGCAGAAGTCCAGAAAGATGGTAAAATCGGTTTCATCAATAAACAAGGAGCAGAGGTAATACCAATAGAATATGATGAAATTGTATTTCATCCGACATACGGAAAAGGAGAAACTAAATATTGCAGAACCAGAATAGGGGATAAATATGGGTATGCCAGTGGATATGGAATTCTGTGTAAGCCGGTGTTTGATAAGGCAGGTAAGAATATAAGTTACAATGGATTTAGCCCCGAAAATCAAACTTTGACCGATAAGATCGGAAGGTACACGGAAGTAATATATCAGGGAGCACCTTATCTGTTTACCGAAAACGGAATACTGTACAAATATAAAAAACTGGGCTTCTTCAGGGAGAACCGGCTGGTTGTGGATTTTGAAAGCGGTTTTTATCTGGATGCAAAATAATCATACAAAAATTAAGGTAATTACATATAACTTTACGGTAAAGATATATGCAGTTACCAATTATTATTTACCCTATTCTTGATAAGCTTCTGTATATATCTCTGTTCTGTCAATCTGCAATAAGTCTTTTTTACAATCAGGACATGTACAAATATATCCCTGCCCGAAAGACCATGAACCCGTAGATGTTTCTTTTCCGCAGTTAGGGCAAATAATGCCAATAGCAATACCCCCTTTTACATTGTCTATATCCGGTACTACTTCTATTTCAAGGTCTAATATGACAGAAGCCGATGCCATAATAAAGTCTTGGTTCTGAGCTTCGCTGTGTCCCAAATAGCATCCCAATAGTTTATGCCTTTCTTTTACGTGCATGTCATACTCATATTCCTTACAAACAGCATTATCTTTTTCAAAATGGTAACCCAGAGAGCCATACACCGGCTTCTTCTTACACATCCAGCAACTTCGTACAGGAAGACCGAAATAGCCGAAATTATAATTGTTACTAACTATATAATCTATATTAAAGAACTTTTTGTAATAGGTCGTTACAGTTATCTTTTTCTTGTAAAGTCTGCATATATTATGAATATTATTTTCAACACGAAGGTACTTTGACGGACAGGCATCGGTAAACCATGTACCATCACCGGATGTATAGAATTGGTAACCATCCGCATACATCTGTGTCGCATCTACAACTATTATAACGGGTTCTTTTCTTCCTGCGAATATATAGGCATCAACATAATTCTCGAACAAATAGACAGAACTTAGCTTTAATGGCTTTAATCCTTCTTTGAGAATAGTATCCCTTAATTTACTACTTGCACTATGATATAAAGCTTCGGGAGGACGCGCGCCCTCTTCATCCGGCTTAACAGGGAAAGAATGTCCTTTAGTCGCTTTTATAGTATTGCCCTTAATCTTGAAACGGTCCGAATTGCTGCACAGTGCCAATATATGCTCTCTTTCTATCCGGCTTCCATGACTATTAGCCTCAAATATTAATACATCGATGTCCGCATAGCCATATTCATCCAAATTCAACCCTATTTCATACGGTGTGTGCCTCAAAATCTGACTTAAAAAGCGGCTTAGTCCTTCATATTCCATTACTGCCACTTGGCTTTATAATCTACTCGTTCTCCATCTTCGGTTGAATATTGGTTCAACGAATTTTCTTTGGACTGAATAACCATATATATCATTGGTTCATCCGACGAGTTTCGTAAGGAGCGTATGCCTTTGGGAGCAACCCTAATAACACTGCCTTCTGTTACAGGAAAACAATCTTCATTTAGCCGGAACTCTCCTGAACCTTTCAGTATTATATATGTTTCTTCATTTTCGATATGAATATGAAAATATGATAAATCAGTATTCGGCGGGAGTTCCTGAAACGATATTTCGGTACCAGTAGCTTTTGTCGCATCTTTCAAGAAAATCTTACCGACTATTTCTCTGCCACTTTTAGGATGAACCATTGAGTATTCTGACAACTTATCGAAACGCCCAATATTTATTGCTGTATAGTCCGCATTTTCCGATATTTTTTCGATTTCTTTCATCTTCTTGTTTTTTTTAATGGTATATAAAACAAAGGTAGAATTCCATATAATAGTAGAGTTATAAATTTTCTTATAAAAACAAAATTTCCAAATAATCTTTATCCAATTATTTGCAGATTGAAAAAATAATATAACTTTGCATTTCAAAGTTCTTTTAAATACACAAACATTATGAAGGTAAAAATGATACTTCCTGCGTTGACAGAGGCCGAAAGCCCATTCTGGCGACCGATCAAATATTCACTGTTCCCGCCGTTGGGGCTGGCAACATTGGCTGCATTTCTCGATCAGGATGACGAAATAGACTTGCAGGATCAGCATGTGGAACAGCTCAATCTGGATGATGAACCCGATTTGGTGCTGATACAGGTGTACATTACCAATGCTTTCAGGGCATATAAGATAGCTGACCACTACAGGGCAAAGGGTGCATACGTACTGCTTGGCGGACTACATGTGACATCGTTGCCGGAAGAGGCTGCACAGCATGCCGATACTATATTCTTAGGACCGGCAGAAGAATCGTTTCCTCGCTTTCTGACCGATTACAGAAATAAAAGACCGCAGAAAATATATACTTCACAGATAAGAACTTTGCATGATCTGCCGCCTGTGAGAAGAGACCTTATTAAACGAAGCAGCTACCTTGTACCTAACTCATTGATCGTGACGCGAGGCTGTCCGCATCATTGCGATTTCTGCTATAAAGATGCGTTTTTCACAGGAGGAAAATCATTTTATACGCAGCTTGTAGATGATGCTCTGGCCGAGATAGAACGATTGCCGGGAAAGCACCTGTACTTTTTGGACGATCATTTGTTAGGCAATCAGAAGTTTGCTTCTGAACTATTTGAGGGGATGAAGGGAATGAATCGTGTATTCCAAGGGGCGGCAACAATAGATTCCATACTGACCGGCAATCTGATAGAACAAGCTGCCGAGGCGGGACTTCGCAGTGTATTTGTCGGATTCGAGACATTCTCGCCTGAGAATCTGCGCCAGAGCAACAAGAAGCAAAACATGGCTAAGAATTATGAAGAGGCAGTCAAACGTCTGCATTCGCTGGGAATAATGATAAACGGCAGCTTTGTATTCGGGCTCGACCATGACGATAAGGATGTATTCAGACGGACAGTAGACTGGGGCGTAGAGAATGCCATTACCACAGCTACTTATCATGTATTGACCCCCTATCCCGGCACGCGACTCTTTCAGAACATGGAGGCCGAGGGGCGCATACTTACCCGCAACTGGGATTTATACGACACCCGTCATGTGGTATATAAGACACACGAGCTGACTGCCGAAGAATTGGAAAGGGGCTATAATTGGGCATACAAGGAATTTTACAGTTGGTCGAATATTATAGAGGCATCGTTCAGCCACGAATCGGCGAAACACATACTGAAACATCTGTTCTACACAGGAGGATGGAAAAAGTTTGAGCCGTTGTGGAATTTCATTATCAAGACCGGAGGATTGAGCAATATGCTGCCGTTGTTGGAATCAATATTATCGAAAGTAGGCAGTACCAAGAAAGAAAAAGAAGAAGTATTAACCACATTAAACGATCCGGCATGACAGGAATAGTAGGGATAATTATAGGGTTTGTTATATTTTTAATATTCTTAGTCATTCCTTTCTTTCTCATCTATGACAATGAAAAAGAGAGAGCCACAAGGTATATTTTAAATTATATCCGGTTTCTGGCAGAAGTAGTATTTATTATCATCTTCCCATTGATTTATCTTACAGTAGCAGATGGCGCTACAAACGATTGCTGCAACGACTCAGCAACTTTTTCTCCTGATCATAAACTTACAATCTATGTACTTATTGGACTGAGTGTAGTTGCATATTTTATTTCGGTATATCGCAGCGGATTCATATCTCCGATCATAGATATTTCACTGAATATCTGGCTTATAATAGGCTCGATATTGTGTGTAGTGCTTATATTTCATACAGCACCTAATATTGCAATATTTGTTGCTTTATACATTCCTATCCTTATCCTCTTTGCCATGGCGCTACATAAAAACTTTTCGATAGTGAGCAAGTATGCAGAAGAGACGGGTTTCACACCTAAAAACAAAACTGAAAAACTGGCATGGGAAATACTTACATTTGAAAGCAGGCTGACATTTCTGATAGTTCTGTGTTTTCCTATGCTTTTCCTTATTGCCGCTATCCTTATCCTGTTCGGACAAAAACCGGACTCGATGATCAGCGCTTTCACCGATACTTACAAGCATGGTTTTTCGCAACTGGATTATATGTGCGAAAATGTGGAATGCGGGGGGCATTTCCTTTGCTCGGTAGCTGCTAACGGTCACAAAGAGGTCGTAAAGCCGGAACGATACGGACAAAGGCTTGGCAAACCTATTATTTGTAACAGGCAATTACTGGTAGCGAATGCGTTTGAAGACCTCGTCTGGCAAAAGGTACCAAGACTGCATAAGGTAATCAGGCACAATTATAACAAGGTGGGTGATGTGGTACATAAATATTACGGGATATTCAACAACAAATATGTAGCCGATGCAATATATCTGCTGATGAAACCGCTGCAATGGGTGTTTATTCTTACTCTTTATACATTCGATAAGAATCCTGAAAACCGTATAGCGGTTCAGTATCTGAAACCGGAAGACAGGAAAGTGATAGATGAGCATAGGGGTGTATGATTTCCGGATAGTTTTATCTATAAGATTTAAGGATGAAAAGCAGCCCCTCCAAACCTCCCCAAAGGGAGGCTACAAAGAGAGAATAACAGAAGAAAAGTAATAATAATTATAAATGATGCAAATCCGTTACTTTCGTTACTTTTTAGTTAAAATATACAGTTGCCAGATAAATAAAACACATTAAAATAATGGACACAATTTATATTATACCGATACTGATCTATTTCGTGATACCCATAGTGGGATTAGCAACTTATATTATGGTGGTAAAAGGTCTGAAGTCTAAAGTAGATTCAGTTCCGTATTTCAGTACCTTCTTCCTGTTTCTTGTCTATGGAGGGCTTTTGCTTATTATCCTTACTTCTGTATTTTGGGAATGGTCGAAATTATTATTGTCGGTTGTTCTATTTCAGGGTTTATTATCTCCAGTAGTTGCCGGTCTGATCGTTTTCTTTATAAAGCATGACTTTTCGGTTTACCACAAATGGATATATTTTGCCGCTATCGGATATTTCCCATTGTTACTACCTGTTTCCGTCTTTTGCCTCATTGTATCATCCTAAATAAATATATACAAATGAAAAACAATGCAAATCCGTAACCTTCGTTACTTTTTAGTTAAAATATACAGCTGTCAGATAAATAAAACACATTAGAATAATGGAAGCAATTTATGCAATACCTATACTGATCTATTTTGTAATACCCATAGCGGGATTAGTACTTTATATAAAGCTGGTGACAAAGATACAGTTTGAGATAGATTCCGTTCCGTATTTCAGCCTCTTTTTTCTGTTTCTGATTTATGGAGGACTTTTGCTCATCATTCTTACAGGTATATTCTGGAAGGTGTCAGGTCTACTATTAATAAGTATATTTTCCCTCTCGTTTCCAGCCCCTATAATTACGGGTATAATTACTTTATTTACTTACCGGAAAAGAGAACTATCAGTCTATCACAAATGGATATTTAATGCTGCCGGTGGATATAGTTTAGTACTGTTACCATTTTTGCTTTATTACTGCATAATTGCAGCAATATACATAACAAAAATAGCATAGATCTATGCAAAACAAAAAAGTTCTTTGACATATTTGGATAAAACAATCTGATCAATGCTTCAACAGCATTTTATCAAATTCTTCCCTGCTACCGTTAAATGCGTTGAGATCGACCAGTGTAGTGATACCATCGAGCCGTCCACGATTGGCAAATTGCCAGAACGTCCATTTGCGTCCGTCGGGCAGATTGGGTTCGGAAAGGATATCCCTTATCCATATCGGATTGTCGGGAAAGCGATTCATCAGATAATTGCGGTAAAACTCATTAGTAGTATATATGATGACTTTACGCTGATAGTGATCTTCGATGATTTCGAGATAACGCGTTATTTCCAATATCAGGTCTTCTTTGCGGTTGGCTTCCTGACAATTTCCGCCGTATTCGAGGTCGATAATCGGCGGCAAGTCTATACTATCGCGCGGAACATAATGTATATAATTGCGTGCCTGTTCCTCTCCTTCTTTGCAGAAAGTAAAAAAGTGATATGCACCTGATAATATCTGATGATCCCGTGCCTCACGCCAGTTCTCCTGAAACATGGAATCCTTATGGTTACCGCCTTCTGTCGCTTTGATGAATGCAAACTGTACAGCCTGTTTATCGAGCTTTCCCCAGTCTATCTTTTCCTGATGGTGTGAAACGTCGATGCCTTGTACCGGATAGTCTGCAAATGTGGGGTAATTCATACGTATATAGCCTTTGTAGTAGCCTGTATATAATCCGTATGCAGTAAATGCTAATAATACGAGGGCAATTAAAGAGAATATTATATATTTCTTTTTCATATTTGATTCAAAAATAACAGTATATTATTATTTTTAAGAAGATTATTTCATCTATTTTTAGCAAAGTATTGAAATAATATTTATTTTTGATAAAAATTATTAATCAAAACTATATATTATGTCAGAATTCAATCAGGAAGAACAAGGAACTCAGTTCTCATCATCTTATCAATCCGCACCTAATCAGGATTATATGCCGGCTAAGCCCGATAACAACCTTGTATTGTCAATCGTATCGGCAGTATTGGGGCTATGTTCGCCATGTTGTATAGGACTTATCGTCGGTATTGTCGCAATAGTATTCTCTACTCAGGTAGATTCCAAATATACAATGAGAGATTACGAAGGTGCCGAAAAATCAGCTAAAACCGCGAGAATATTAGCATTCGTAGCTTTAGGATTCTTTGCATTGAATGTACTTTACTTCATATTCCTGATTATCACAGGCGGTCTGAGTGCAATCACAGATCAGTATCAACAGATTCTGGATCAGGTACAATAATTAAAATATTTTAGTATAAGCAGAGAAAGGTAATTCAGCAGAGTTGATTACCTTTCTCTTTTTATTAATGAAGAAGTACCTTTTATATATTCTCATTATCGGACTGCCCATAATTGTAGGCTACATTTACTATACCTACTACGGCAGTAGCGGCAGTGTATGGAGCAAGCAATGCAGTTTTCACGAACTGACGGGATGGCAATGTCCGGGATGCGGCGGCCAGCGTGCTTTTTATCATCTCCTTCATGGAGACGTCTTGAATGCGCTCCGTCACAATCTGATAATGATTATCGGACTGCCTTTCTTCCTGTACATGTACTTTATACTATGCCAAAGGTACATACTGAAAAACGAGAAGGCTCTGAAATACTTCAATTTTCCTGTACGTACCGGCTATATCTTTATTGCCATACTTGCAATATACTTCATTCTGAGAAATATACCTGCGTGGCCGTTTATCTATCTGTCGCCACCTCAATAGGCAATTATTACAGTACTTTCTTAAACCGTTCAAGGAATACTTTAGCCTGCTCTATTGTGAGACACAACGGAGGCAACAAGCGGAATACATGTGTTCCGGTAGCTCCGGTAAATACCTTTTCCTCAAACAACAGTTTGCTGCGTTTTTCCTTTATCGGCTCGTCAAACTCCATGCCGATCATAAGCCCGCGTCCGCGCACTTCTTTTATCTGTGGTATTTTACGAAGTTCCTGCATCAGGAATTCTCCCACTGTATAAGCGTTTTCTATCAGCTTTTCGTTTTTCATTATGTCCAGAACAGCAATAGCTGCGGCACAAGCCAGATGATTACCACCGAAGGTAGTACCTAACTGTCCGTAAACGGCTTTAAACATCGGGTTTATTAATACTCCTGACATGGGAAATCCATTACCGATACCTTTTGCTACTGTGATAAGATCAGCTTCAATTCCGGCATACTGATGGGCAAAGAATTTGCCGCTACGACCGTAACCGGATTGTATTTCGTCGAGGATAAGAATGGTTCCCGTTTCTGTACAGACTTTGCGTAACTCTTTCAGGAAATCGTCATACGGAATCTGTATACCTGCCACGCCTTGTATTCCTTCTATGATAACCGATGAGTATTCTCCGGTCGACAGTTCTCTCTTTACAAAATCTATATCGTTGAAAGGTGCAAAAACATAGTTGGAGTTCAAATTTACAGGGGCTAAATAAGCCGGAATATCTGTTGCAGCGACAGTAGCCGATGTACGTCCATGAAATGCTTTGCGGAATGCCAGCACTTTCTTGCGTCCGTTATGAAACGAAGCCAGTTTTATGGCATTCTCGTTTGCTTCGGCACCCGAGTTCACCATAAACAGGAAATAGTCGGGATAACCACACTGCTCGCCGAGCTTTCGGGCTACTTCCTTTTGCAATTCATTGATAACGGAATTGGAATAGAATCCAATCTTGTTGAGCTGTTCGGTCAGCTTTGCCACATAGTAAGGGTGTGTATGACCGACAGATATAACGGCATGGCCGCCATACAGGTCGAGATACTCGTTACCCTTGTCGTCGTACACATAACAACCTTTTCCTTCCACTATATTAAGATCGAAAAGTGGAAATACATCGAATAGTTTCATTATTAAGCTTTTATTTAAATATCTTTTATCAATTCTATCAATCCTTCTTTACGGATGATATACATACCGAGCCTGACTTCCGATACGCCTTTTCGCAGCTTGTAGGTATAAACTGGATGCCCGTCTTTCTCCTGGATATCGAAGTAGCAGAACTGTATATTCTTCTCTACTTCCAATTCACGTGCTACTTCCACAATATGGGTAGATATAACGAAGAAAGATGTCCTGATCTGAGCAAATGCGGATACAATAGCTAATGTACCGTCGTAAGCATCTTTTACATTGGTACCTCTGAATAGTTCGTCGAAGAGCACCAACATGTTCTTGTTAGTCTTCAATTTTTGCGCCACTTCTTTTATCCGCATCACTTCGGCATAGAAATGGCTATAACCCGAAGCAAGATTATCGGATATATTAATGGTAGTAGACAAACCTGACAGCACACTCAGCTTCATCTTAGATGCCGGAACGGGAAATCCTGCATGTGCCAGATAAACGGAAACACCCAACGCTTTCAGGAAAGTGGATTTTCCGGCCATATTAGGCCCCGATATAAAGAGCAGATTCGACGTATTATCGAATTGTATGTCGTTAGCAACCGCATCTTCTACAAAAGGGTGAAACAGGTCTTCTATCTCGAGACAAGTCTCTGTTTCAGGCACTACTTCGGGATACGACAGCTTATACTTGTCCGCAGCTTTAGCTATTGCTAAGAATGCGTCGTATTCGTACACAAGTTCTAAAAAGAACAGGATATCATCCCTGTTTGTATAGCGGAATATATAGTCGAAATCGGTAATATCATAAGCCTTAAGTCTTTTCGTCTTGATCATCCGGCTATAATCAGGCTGAGACAGCAGACCTTTTACAGTCTTGTTGTGGTCGAGTAAATATTGCGGACAATCGTATTCGCGGGCTTTCTCATCCAGCAGAAGAGAGAACTTATGAATAGCTTTGAGCAGGTCTACGGCGGCATTTACACCTGTCTCTACCATATAATATTCATTATTGGGATATATCTTGCTCATGATCTTCTTCTCGAAAGCTCTGAACTTAGATATGGGTTTCGACGACAGGCTACTATGGCGCAGATAATATTCGGTAAAGTCTAGTGAGTTCTTATCGACATCTAACCCCGACGGCAAGTGCTGCTGAAAGAAAGCAATACTATTCTTCCGTTCGATTATTTTGTGCATGTCAGTTAGCGGTGCAGACAGAAAGCCGTATAGCTTTCTTCTCCCGCCCACACATACAGTAAAATCGAACAAACTAACTACCGACTTTCCCCCTTTGACGGTATCGAAGATTTCGAGGTCTCTTCTGGTTTGATTATCTACTTCAAATTTCATATGCTTCTGTATTATAAGGTTTATACCTTTTAGAGGAAATATGCTCTAGATTTCCATAAACCTTATAAAGCTAAAACAATTTTTTAGAATGCACTTGCTTTTAACTTCAGACCTTCTGTTTCTTCCAAACCGAAAATCAGGTTCATATTTTGTACTGCCTGTCCCGAAGCTCCTTTCACGAGATTATCTATACATGAGAGAATAAGCAGTTTATTACCATGTTTTTCGAGATGCAGCACACATTTATTAGTATTCACCACTTGTTTCAGATCAGGGTTCTGATCAGTTACAACAACAAACGGACTGTCTTTATAGAAATCTATGAATAGCTTTTCAGCATCTTCCAGAGTTCCGCTGTAATTGAGATAAACCGTAGCAAAAATACCTCTGGTAAAGTTACCCCTGACAGGTATAAAGTTTAGCTCCTGATCGAAGTTTCCCTGTAACTGTAGCAATGATTGTTTTATCTCGGTCAGGTGTTGATGTTCAAACGCCTTATATACTGAGATATTATTCTCGCGCCAACTGAAATGAGATGTAGCCGAAGGTTTCACTCCTGCACCTGTAGAGCCTGTAATGGCATTTACATGAATCTCGGCATTCAACTGATCGGCTTTTGCCAATGGCAGCAATGCCAGTTGAATAGCTGTAGCAAAACATCCGGGATTGGCTATATAAGACGATTTCTTTATCTGCTCTTTATTTAGTTCCGGCAATCCATATACGAAGTTATTATCTTCCGCCTTGTGACGATAATCGGTAGACAGGTCTATAATCTTCAGATTCTTAGGAATATCATTGGCCTCTATAAACTTCTTTGTATCACCATGTGCGGTGCAAAAGAAGAGCACATCTATTTTATCATAAGGCAACTGATCGATAAACCGCATATCGGTCTCACCTAACAATCCGCTATGTACGTCAGATAGTTTGTTACCAGCATTACTGGTACTGTTTACAAATATCAGTTGCACTTGTGGGTGGTTGAGTAATATTCTGATCAGTTCACCGGCTGTATATCCGGCTCCGCCTATAATTCCTGCTTTTATCATTGTTCAAATTTTTAACACAGAGTAAAAAGAGTAAAAGGAGTTCAAATTGAATATCTTTTAATTCCATCTTTCAAGGATTTGACATTGAAATTAATCAAGTATCCTATTTTACATCCTGAAAGCTTTAGGTACGTAAATAATTGTGCAGTATGAATTGGATGCAATTCTGCTACTGATTTTAATTCAAGAATTACCTTATTTTCAACAAGTAAATCTAATTTATATCCAGCTTCAATTTCAATTCCTTTATATTCAATCGGCATCTCCTCTTGGCGTATTACATGTAATCCACTTTCTGTTAATTCATAGAAAAGACATTCTTCATATACTTTTTCGAGTAATCCGGGCCCCAAGACCGAATGTACATCATAAGCACATTTTAATATTCTCCCTGTCAATTCTTGTTCCTTAAACATAAAAACTCTTTTCTACCCTTTTTACTCTGTGTTTATATCTATTCCTTATTCTTCTCTTGTACACTATGATAAATCTTATTCGTCATAGCGTATATTTTGGTAAATCCTTTTGCATCATCAGATGTCCATGCTTTGTTCACTTCTCCGTATTCACCGAAATCAGCTTTCATCAGATCAAAATTGCTTTCTACTCCAACGAGGACATAACGGTAAGGATGTAGTTCTATAATAACCTTTCCGGTCACATTACGCTGAGAACTTTGCAACATTGCCTCTATATCACGCATTACAGGCTCTAGATATTGCGCTTCATGAAGAAACATTCCATACCAGTTACCCACTTGTTCTTTCCAGTATTGTTGCCATTTGGTCAGGGTATGTTTCTCCAACATCTTGTGTGCATTGATAATTACTAACGGTGCAGCAGCTTCAAATCCGACACGTCCTTTGATACCTATAATCGTATCACCGATGTGCATATCGCGTCCGATAGCATAAGCCGATGTTATCTCTTCTATCTTTTGAATGGCTTTCACTTTATCCAGATATATTACGCCGTTTATTGCAGCGATCTCTCCGTGTTTGAAGTCCAGAGTAAGCGTTTCTTTACCTTCCTTTTTAAGCTGAGACGGATAAGCCTCCTCCGGCAGGGTTTGCTCGGATTTCAGTGTCTCTTTTCCTCCGATACTTGTTCCCCAAAGCCCTTTGTTAATGGAATATTCCATCTTGGTGAAATCGGCTTCGTATCCGTGTTCTTTCAGGTAGTTAATCTCATACTCACGGGTAAGCAACATATCGCGAGTCGGGGTAATGATTTCTATACCCGGTGCTAATACATCAAAAGTCAGGTCGAAACGCACCTGATCGTTTCCTGCACCTGTACTACCGTGAGCTACAGCATCCGCGCCTATTTCCTTTGCATAATTGATAATAGCAATCGCCTGAAAAATACGTTCAGAACTCACCGATATAGGGTATGTACCATTGCGAAGTACATTACCGAAGATCATATATTTTATACTCTTTTCGTAGTATTCCTGTGTTATGTCGAGGCTGATATGTTTTGCTGCACCCAGTTTATAGGCTTTCTCTTCTACCACTTTCAGTTCATCCTGCGTAAATCCGCCTGTATTGGCAATAGCCGTATATACTTCATAGCCCAGATCAGCCGACAGGTATTTTGCACAAAACGATGTATCGAGTCCTCCACTGAATGCTAAAACAACTTTCTTCTTCATTTTAATTGCTTTTTAAAATCTTTTATAAGGTCTTTTATTTCTTTCTTATCTTTCTGCTTCTCCGGATCGAAAAGCATGGCTGTACAAATACAGTATTTACGGTCGGTACGGGTAAGTATATCATAGTTGACGCAACCCTGACAACCACGCCAGAAAGCTTCGTCGTCAGTAAGCTGTGCAAATGTTACCGGCACATATCCCAGTTCTGTATTTATCTTCATTACAGCTGCACCCGATGTCAAACCGAAAACTTTAGCTGTAGGAAACATAGCTCTTGCCAGCGAAAAGGCATGTTGTTTTATCTTTTTCGCAAGTCCATGCTGTCTGAATTTCTCAACAACTATCAGTCCCGAGTTGGCAACAAACTGCTTATTACCCCACGATTCTATATAACAGAATCCGGCAAACTCACTTCCCATAAGAGCAATAATCGCTTTGCCCTCTTTTATTTTCAGCTCCAGATATTCAGGGCTTCTCTTGGCGATACCTGTACCACGCACTTTTGCGGCAGCTTCTATAGTATCGAGTATAGTTTGCACATAGGCCAGATGTCCTTCATTGGCAATCTGTATAGTTAATTGCTGGTCTTGCTCCATTGGTTTTTCCACCACAAGTTCGTCTATATTGTTCATTACTGTAGCTTTCATAATTCTATATTAGGAATAAATACGGACAATGAAGCCAATACTTCATCCCGGCTAACATTCTCTTTGGGTATAAGCAAGATGGTGTCGTCCCCTGCTACGGTTCCCAGTATATATTCGGCAGCCTTTTTATCTATCTCTGCCGCAATAGCCATTGCATAACCCGGACGGGTTTTGACAACAGCCAGATTTCCAGAGAACTCAATACTTAAAAAACCGAAAGCCGATACGGGTGTTACCTCATTTTCCGTTTGTATATTATCGGACAACTGATATGTGTAACTACCTTTTGCAGTAGGAACTTTTACAATCTTCAGTTCTTTTATATCGCGTGACAGGGTAGCTTGTGTTAGCCCAAACCCTTTTGATATCAATATATTGAGAAGCATATCCTGACTATTTACCTCAGTTGTCTGCAATACTTCTTTTATTATTCTATGTCTATATTTTTTCGTCATAACAGTATAAATATACAAAAAATAATACAAAAATATGTATAAAAATACACACTACGAAATATCTTACATACAAAATTCAATATTGACAGATAAATAACATATTGACAAAAGGTTAAACTTTGCTCATTAAATATATTTTTCTATATTTGTGTACTCAGAAGCCGGAGATATAAAAACGTCTGAATTATATAATTTACATTTTGCAAACCAATGGATGATCAATTAGATAAAAAGCACCCGATAGTTTCAGTATTGCAGTCAGCTACTCCGGCCAACAAAGCCACGAAAGTGACTATTGACGATTCTTTCGCCCGCATTGTAGTCTACGAGAAGGAAGATTTAACCAATGAAGAAATTTACGCACTGCTCAATGTCCGTCAATGTATAAAAATAGATGTGGACAAGCATTATGTGCGCTCAAAGGAGGGTGAGGATAAGCATTCTTACACAATATATAATATACTCATCTAAGCGCTTCGTGGTTTTTATTTAACAGAAGCCAATATCAGATACTGCCTGTATTTTATATCTTTTATTTGATTGAACAGCAATATATTTATTATCGAGGTCAGGCAATAAGGACTTACCATATTTGTTCCTTTCATCCGGTTTATCTCAAATCCACAATCTTCAAACATTCTTTTTATACTTTTCTCTGTAAAAAAACGCAGATGTGTTCTGTCCATAACTCCGGAATCCTGATATCTCCAATCCTTTTTAAACAGTAAATCCTCCAATACTCCAACATATCTGACATTAGGAATAGACGCTATAATATGCCCTCCCTTAGCAAGGTATTTCTTTATCTTCTCCAGACAATTTTCGGGATACGGCATATGCTCTAATACATCATTGAAGAAGATACAATCAAAATACTCTTCGGGCAGATTATCACAGACATCATCGAAAGATCCGGCAAAAACCTTATCCAACTTCGTTTTTGCTATTTCAGCTATATCTGTTTCCATTTCTATACCCCAGGCTTCAACTCCGAATTCTGTTTTCATTGACAAGGAGAAGTTACCGGATGCACATCCGATATCCAATGTTCTTTTTATACCGGAAGGAATGAAAGGAAAAATATCTTTCCTCTCTAAAGAATAGTAAGTTATGTCTTGCATGTGGGCAAGGTTATTAGATAATTGATGGTTGTAAAATTAATACTATTATTTATATACTTCCATTTTATAACACAAATTTCACCTCTTTGAAACGAAAATGTTTTTTTTCCTTTCCTTTTGTTTCCAACAACAATACTCCATCTGTAGTTATATCAATTATCTTAGCGTAGAAATCAGCTATTCCGTCATTATAAAGATGAAAGCCTTCACTGCGAAACAGATATTTCTTATACAACTCCGGTATAGTCTCCTTTTCTCTGGTCGACAATGAATAGTAATCGCATAAAGATTCTGAGACCTCGTCTAACAAAATACTCAGATCATAGCTTTTTCCTGTGATCTGACTCAGTGAAACCGGATTCGGGGCATTACTGACAAATTCTGTTTGATTGATGTTAATCCCGATACCACAAACCGATTGTACAATCTTATCCTCAGTCAATACATTCTCGATAAGGATACCACAAACCTTCTTCTCCTTCCAATAGATATCGTTAGGCCACTTAATAGTAATATCATCGGTATATTTACTCAAAAACTTTATAACAGCAAGGGAAACAATCTGTGATATAATGAATTGTTCGCTTGCTCTTACAGTATTTGGATAAAATACAATGCTAAACAATAGATTTTCTCCGGCTTTCGATTCCCAACTATTTCCGCGCTGCCCTTTTCCTGCTGTCTGAAAATCAGCAAATACTATTGTACCTTCTTCTACTTCAGTGTATTGAAGAAGTTCTTTCAGATAATTGTTTGTGGAATCTGTCTCCCGAATATGCAATATCTGTCCCACCGATTAACTGTTATGATATTCGGTTTGCTTTACTTTCGGTAGCTTCTTTATAACCTCATCTACCGAATGTTGTATCAGTTCTTTTATCAGCTTTTCGGACACATCGCTTTCTATGACGATCGTATTCCAGTATTTCTTATTCGAATGATAACCCGGCCTTATCCCTTCATATCGTTCTCTCAGATCAACTGCTATCTCTGGATCACATTTCAGGTTGAGCCAATGTTCGCCATCTCTGGATTCAAGCCCCATATAGGCAAACATTTTATCCATCACCTTAAACACAAGTGTATCTTCCCCGAATGGGAAACACTCAGTCACTCCTTTTATGGATAGGCAAGCTTCGCGTGCTTCTTCTATATTCATAACTATTAATTTACAGGTGCCAGGAAAGCATCATCTATGTGGTCAATCTCAAAATCCGTCCCATTCCATATAGCAGCAACTACATCAAAACGGGCAGGTAAATCTATATCATATTCTCTCAGATAAAAATCAGCGGCTTCTACTATCCGCCTGATCTTTCCCTTAGACACAGCCTCTTCGGGATTCCCCCACTGATCGCTGCTACGTGTTTTCACTTCTACAAAGACAATAAATTCATCATCTCTGGCAATAATATCTATTTCGTACTTCTCATAATTCCAGTTACGCTCTACAATCTCATAACCTTCCTTTCTGAGATAGTTCACAGCCGCATCTTCGCCACGTTTTCCCAATTCGTTATGATCGGCCATTGCTAGTTCAGGTTATGGTTATTTTCTTTGTCTCCCTGTTGTAGACAGGAACGATATCTACCGTATTTTCTGTCAGGCAATAATCGACCGAGTCCTGTAGATTATTTGCTTCCAACCGCTTGATATGTTCCGTACGGTCTATATAACTACGAACATCCGGTCTTGCTTCTTCCCACATAGATAAAGCAACCTGTGTAGCATCCGAAGCAGATATATATCCTCTGTCAGTCAACCGCCTGGCTAAAGCACCACCGAAAAGCGAATCTTCTATATTAAAACGATTATTCCATCCGGCACAAAAAACAATTACATCTTTCTGTTTACCTACACAAAAATCGGCTACTGCATCTATATTAGAGAATGCGCCGATAATAAGAGTTCCCGCAGCACTCGCCATTTCGATAGCCTGCGTACCGTTAGTTGTTGTAAAAACTACTTCTTTGCCTCCTACCTTATCTTCGGTATAATCGAACGGAGAATTACCAAAATCGGCAAAATCACAGCGTTTTACATTCCGCTCTGCTCCTACCAGATAACCTTTTGCCTTGTATGCCTGAGCCTCTTCGATAGATGCAACGGGTATAATCGCTCTTGCCCCGTTATTCAAGGCGGCACACATCGTCGTTGTAGCCCTGAAAATATCTACCACAACTACAATCTTATCGCTGTCGCCGTCCGAATAATGAGGATATAACGCCGGTGTGAAACAAATTTCTACTTTCATTTTCACAAGGCTGCTTTTAGTCTTGTCAACCGGGTCATCAATCCCTCCAACTGATCCAACGGAAGCATATTGGCTCCGTCAGACTTAGCATTTGCCGGGTCGAAATGTGTTTCGATAAACAGTCCGTCTACACCTGTAGCAATGCCTGCCTTACACATAGCCTCTATCAGCTTGGGCTGACCACCTGTTACTCCCGATGCCTGATTAGGCTTTTGCAAACAATGAGTTGCATCCAATACTACAGGAAAGCCAAATTCCTTCATTTCAGGTATTCCTCTGAAATCTACTACCAGATCAGAATAACCGAAAGATGTTCCCCTATCCGTTATAATAACATTATTATTCCCAGAATCTACAACCTTCTGTGCAGCAAACTGCATTCCGTTAGGTGCAAGAAACTGCCCTTTCTTAATGTTCACTATCTTACCCGTCTTCGCTGCTGCAATAAGCAGATCCGTTTGACGGCAAAGGAAAGCGGGTATCTGCAATACATCTACATACTCGGCAGCCATTGCAGCCTCGTGCGTTTCGTGAATATCGGTTACTGTAGGCACACCAAAAGTCTCGCCTACCTTGCGCAATATTTTCAGTGCTTTCTCATCGCCTATTCCGGTGAAGGAATCTACCCGCGAACGGTTTGCTTTTTTATACGAACCTTTAAACACATAAGGTATATTCAGTTTCGATGTGATATTTATAACTTTATCTGCTATACGGAGAGCCATTTCTTCACCCTCTATTACACAAGGTCCTGCAAGCAGGAAGAAGTTATCATTTTTAAGATCTGCTATGTTCATTTCTGTTATCGGATTGTTATTTATTAAATCTTATATCAAAGATACAAAGATTATATCGCTTAGAAAAATACTAAGAATAATTACTGATTGAATAGGATTAAAAGCCTTAAACTCAAATAAATTATATCTATAATCTTAATGAATTTAAAAAACGGGACTTTTATTTGTTCAATCCAAAAATAACAGTTAAAATTGTATCGTTAATACCATCAGGAACAGCAACAGTAGAAATTTAAGCAACTTAAAACTATAAAAGGACATTCCTTATATATAATAATTACACTATACTAATTTGAAAAGCTTATGGAAACAACTTCAGTAAAACTTTATTCGTTAAATTACAAAGAGGTTAAAACCTATCTGTTCGCATCACTCTTCATAGCCGGCAATCTGGTATTACCTCAAATCTGCCATCTGGTACCAAATGGAGGTCTTACATTATTACCGATCTATTTCTTTACTTTGATAGCTGCATACAAATACGGCTTCAAGGTGGGACTACTGACTGCAATACTGTCTCCGCTGGTTAACTATCTATTGTTCAGCATGCCATCATTAGACGTATTACCGGTTATACTCGCTAAATCTACTCTCCTTGCAGGCGCTGCGGCATATGCTGCACACAAGTTTGAGAAAGTATCTTTACTGGCGATCATCGGTGTAGTTCTGGCATATCAGGTAGCAGGCACATTGGTAGAATGGGCTATCGTCAAAGATTTCTTCCTTGCAGTTCAGGACTTCCGCATAGGAATACCGGGAATGCTGATTCAGATATTTGGCGGATATGCTGTACTGAAAGCTATCGCTAAACTCTGATTCATCAAATAAAGATGTACGACAAAACGTTTGAAGAGGTACGGGAACGCTTTCGCTCCATACCTTTTAACGAAGAATTTGATATGATTGTTGCTATCGCTAACGGGGGTATTATCCCCGCAGCGATACTCAATCAACGGCTGAATATCGAGATTCAGCTTTTAAAGATAAATCTGCGCGACATCAACCAGAAGCCAAAATATGATAGCCCACAATTAATGGCTCCTATCGATTTCGACTACAAGGGCAAGTCTATCCTGCTAGTAGAAGACAGGGTAAAAACAGGCGCTTCACTTTCATACGCATGCCAACTACTGGCAGAAGCAAAACTTATAAGAACTTTCGCAGTTAACGGGAAAGCAGACTATGCCCTATACGACGAGGACTGCTTCAAATTCCCTTGGCTACTATAAAGATATATGAAGAGATCATTTTATGTGATTGCATTACTGGCACTCTCCCTGCAAATGATAAAAGCAGAAGAGAGAAACCCGGATGCAATGATCCGCGATTCAATAGAATTGGGTGAGATAATTGTTACCGGAAGCCGTCCGGCAGTAAACCTAAACAATTTACCGATGAGTGTTAGTGTAGTAGGCAGTAAGCAGATAGAGGCCAAATTTGAGCAATCGCTGCTACCCATTATTACCGAAGAGGTTCCCAGCCTGTTTGTTACCTCGCGGGGAATTATGGGTTACGGTGTATCTACTGGAGCAGCCGGAGGTATGACCATACGCGGAATAGGCGGAAGCCCCACTGCCCAAATGCTGATGCTGATAGACGGACACCCCCAGTATATGGGACTGATGGGACACCCACTAGCCGATTCGTATCAGTCGCTGATGGCCGAACGGGTAGAAGTAGTAAGAGGCCCGGCATCGGTACTATACGGCTCCAATGCTATGGGTGGAGTAATCAATATCATAACAAAAAAACAGAAGGAGGACGGCGTAAGAACTGGAGTGCGCGCGATGTACGGATCGTACAATACGCTGAGCACCGAACTGAACAATGCCGTACGCTCCGGAAAATTTAACAGTTATGTATCACTCAGCTACAACAGAAGCGATAACCATCGGGATAATATGGACTTTGAGCAATATAGCGGGTACGGAAAGATCGGGTACGACTTCACTCCGAACTGGAATGCGTTTGTCGATCTCGACCTGACCAATTTCAAAGCATCTAATCCCGGAACTACAAGTGCTCCCCTGTTGGATAACGATGCCGATATAACACGTGGTGTGACCTCATTTTCGCTCGAGAACAATTATGAAAAGACATCAGGAGCGCTGAAGGTCTATTGCAACTTCGGTAAGCATAAGATAAACGACGGATATAGTGCCGTGAATCCGGAAGCCGTACCCAGAAACGAGCGTTTCAGATCGACAGACAAAATGATAGGCATCACCTTATATCAGTCATACAGCTTCTTCACCGGAAATCAGACCACTGCCGGAATTGACTTTCAGCACTTCGGTGGTCATGCCTGGAACATCTTCATGGACGGACAGGAAGACAAAGACATAGCAAAGAAAAGCCTGAATGAAGTAGCCGGTTATCTTAACTTCCAGCAGACACTCATCAGCAAACTGGTACTGAACGCAGGAATACGGATAGACCATCATGCTATAACAGGCACAAAATGGATTCCGCAGTTAGGATTAAGTTATATTGCTACCGACAATACCATACTGAAAGGGATAGTAAGCAAAGGATTCAGAAATCCTACCATCCGCGAGATGTATATGTTCCCGCCACAGAATCCGGACTTAAAGCCGGAGGAACTGATGAATTACGAATTATCGGCATCGCACAAGATGCTGAACAAGTCGCTGACCTTCGACCTCAGCCTTTATTACATCAATGGTAAGAACAGCATACAGACAATACCTGTCGATGGTAAACCGCTGAATATAAATACAGGCAAGATAAGGAACTATGGTGTGGAATTTGCCACCCAGTACAAGCTAAATCCTTATATAAGCCTGTCGGCTAATTACAGCTGGCTACATATGAAGTACAAGGTAGTAGCTTCACCCGAACATAAACTGTATGCAGGTATAAACTATACCCGTAACAAGTGGAACCTGTCTACAGGCGTACAATACATAAATAGCCTCTACTCTTCGGTGAAGACAAATACAACCGAAGAAATCAAGGACTCGTTTACCCTCTGGAACATCAGAGGATCATACAAGCCTGTAAAGCAGCTCGAAATCTTCATGAAAGGAGAAAACCTCCTCGCACAAAAGTATGAGATCAATGCTGGTTACCCGATGCCGCGCGCAACCGTGTTCGGTGGGGTAAACCTCCGATTCTAAAAATAAATGAACCAAACAATCAACTATTACTTACTATTATGGACAGACGCAAATTCTTAAGAGCAATCGCCATTACCGGAGCAGCAGCCACGGTAAAAGCTAGTGGCGGAATGGATATACTGGCCCAAACTGTTAATAGTACTCAGACGGGCAAAAAAGTGGATATCGTAGCCGTAATGGGCGGCGAACCCGATGTAATGTTCCGACGTGCCATTGCTGAAATGGGTGGCATGAGCAAATTTATTAAAGCCGGACAAAAGGTTGTAGTGAAACCAAATATAGGGTGGGATAAAACACCCGAGCTTGCCGGAAATACAAACCCTAAGCTGGTGACCGAAGTCATACGACAATGCCTGTCCGCCGGAGCGAAGGAGGTAACCGTATTCGACCATACATGCGACGACTGGATCAAATGCTACAAGAATAGCGGCATAGAAGCAGCCGCAAAAGCGGCCGGAGCTAAAGTTGTTCCTGCACACGAAGAATCGTACTACAAAACAGTTAACCTGCCTAAAGGCGTAAAACTGAAAAGCACTAAGATACACGAGGCCATCATTAACTGCGATGTATGGATCAACCTGCCTATACTGAAACATCACGGAGGTGCAAACCTCACCATGTCGATGAAAAACTACATGGGGATAATATGGGACAGAAGAATATTCCACCGTACCGACCTTCAACAATGTATAGCCGACATCTGTACATATACTAAAAAGCCTGTACTGAACATAGTCGATGCCTACAGGGTGGTTAAGACAAACGGACCTCAGGGACGTTCGGCTGCCGATGTGGTAAACCCTAAAGGATTATTCATATCACAGGATATAGTAGCCGTAGATACTGCTGCTGCCAAGTTCTTCAACCAGATACGGGAAATGCCTCTCGAACACGTAGGGCATCTGGCCAACGGTCAGTCTCTAAAACTGGGAACTATGGATATAGACAAGCTGAATATCAAACGAATAAAGATCTAACAAACGACCATGCTCAAAAAACTGCGGGTAAGTATATCAGTCATATTGTTTGCACTGATAACCTTTTACTTCCTTGACTTTGCAGCGCTGATGCCCGACCAGTTCCACCAACTGGCGCACATACAGTTTGTGCCTGCTGTGTTGGGAGGTAGTTTTATCATACTTACAGTACTTATTGTCCTTACACTCTTGTTTGGACGTATCTATTGTTCATCTGTATGCCCTATGGGTATCTATCAGGACATCGTAGCATGGATAGCGAAGAAGACCGCTAAAAAAAGGAAGCGGTACAAATTCAGTCAAGCCAAGAACATCCTGCGTTGGTCGGTTCTGGGAGTTGTAATTATCACATTCTTCCTTAAAATACCGGCTTTGCTGGCTCTTGTCGATCCATACAGTGCATTCGGTAGAATAATCACCAATGTATTCAGACCTGTCTATATGGCCGGCAACAATGTACTGGAAGCCATATTCACCAGTTTCGGCAATTATACGTTCTATAAAGCCGATGTAATGATTATGAGTGTCTTCTCCTTTGTTATAGCTATTGTGACACTTCTGGGTATCGGCTACTTTGCATGGAAATACGGACGCACCTATTGCAACACAATTTGCCCTGTGGGAACCATTCTGGGATTTCTCAGCAAATTCTCCCTGTTCAAAGTCAGGATAGACACCGACAAATGCAATATGTGCGGTGTATGTGCGACCAAGTGTAAAGCCGCCTGTATCGACAGTAAGAACCATGTGATAGACTCCAGCCGTTGCATCAACTGCTTCAACTGTCTGGGCAGCTGCCACGAAGGTGCTTTGTCCTATGCTCCTTATGCAAGGAAGAAAGCCCCATCTGAAAGCAAAGCTGCTGCAGATAACAGTAAAAGACAGTTTCTGACTACAGCCCTCACTACGGCAGTAACCGTTCCGGCTGTAATGGCACAGGATAAAGTGAACAACATTCTGTCCGGTGATAAAGTGCCTACGCGACAAACTCCAATCTGTCCGCCGGGAGCACAAAGTGCCAATCATCTTCTGAGCCATTGCACATCGTGTCATCTGTGTATCAGCAGATGCCCGTCACGGGTGATCAAGCCTGCCTTTATGGAATACGGACTGGGCGGTATCATGCAACCGGTAATGACCTACGACAAAGGATTCTGTAACTACAACTGTACCGTATGTGCAGATGTATGCCCTAATGGAGCGCTACTCCCGTTGTCGATGGATCAAAAACACATGACCCAGATAGGACGGGTTAACTTCGTGCACGATATCTGTGTGGTAGTGACCGATAATAACAACTGTGGCGCCTGTGCCGAGCACTGCCCTACACAGGCTGTAACCATGGTTCCGTACGAGGCCGGAGAAGGACTTACCATTCCCCATATCAATCCCGACATTTGCGTGGGATGCGGAGGATGTGAGTTTATCTGTCCTGTACGTCCTCATCGTGCGATATTTGTCGAAGGCAACGCAGTACACCAAACAAGAGAAGCATTCGAGGTAGAGGAGAAAAAAGAAGTGGAGATCGACGATTTCGGCTTCTAATCACACTCTCTCATTGCGTCAGATTATAGAAACTCCTGCCTCTGCGGGAGTTTTTTTAGTAATTATTCATAATTATTATCACCCTTATTCAACCAAATTCCCATATATTCGTTATTACATAAAACAATAGTGAATTATGGCTAGAAAGAAAAAGAAGAACTTCGTACTCGATACAAACGTTATACTACACGATTTCAGATGCTTGGACAACTTTGAGGAAAACGACGTATACCTTCCCATTGTCGTACTCGAAGAACTGGACAAATTCAAAAAGGGCAATGACCAGATCAACTATAACGCTCGCGAATTCCTGCGGCAACTCGATGTAATAACCGACGACAACCTCTTTACCAAAGGCACGCCGCTAGGCAGTGGCATGGGTAACCTGTTTGTCGCTACCGGTATAAAAGATCAGGAACGTGTGTACACCATGTTCCCCGAACGGATACCCGACCACCGCATCTTGTCGGCCGTAATGGAAATATCGGAACGCGATCCGAAAACCAAAACGATACTTGTCACCAAAGATATCAACCTGCGCATGAAAGCACGGGCTATAGGCCTGTCTGCAGAAGACTATATCAACGACAAGGTAGCCGATGTCTTTTTGTTCGAGAAACAGCATACAACCTTCTCCAATATGGACTCGGCCGTTATCGATGCCCTGTATGCAAGCCCCGACGGCATTCCCTTCGATGAATTCGATCTTGTTACGCCTGTCAACCCCAACGAATGCTTCATCATGAAGAACGGTAAAAAGAGCGTCTTGGCTCGCTACAATCCATTTACAGACAAGATACGCCGTATCGAAAAACAAACATGCTATGGCATACAACCGCGCAACGCCGAACAGACTTTTGCCTTCGAGGTATTGATAGATCCCGATATAAAGCTGGTAGCCCTCACCGGAAAAGCCGGAACGGGTAAAACCCTGCTGGCTCTGGCTTCGGCGCTCAAACAAAGCGAAGACTACAATCAGGTACTGCTGGCACGTCCCATTGTTGCACTGGGCAATAAAGAACTCGGATTTCTGCCCGGTGACGAAAAACAAAAGATAATGCCCTATATGCAGCCGTTGTTCGACAATCTGGCTGTTATAAAGAGCCATATCCCTTACGGTGGAGCCGAGTCGCGCAATATAGAACAGATGCAATCCGAGAAAAGACTCGAGATAGAGGCACTCGCCTACATACGCGGACGAAGCCTGTCGGAAATGATCTGCATTATAGACGAAGCGCAGAATCTTACGCCTCATGAGATAAAGACAATCATTACCCGTGCCGGTGAAGGCACGAAGATGATCTTTGCAGGCGATTTGCAGCAAATAGATTCGCCGTATCTCGATGCACAGTCCAACGGTCTGGCCTATATGATAGATAAGATGACCGGACAAGACCTGTTTGCCCATGTAAACCTAGTGAAAGGCGAACGGAGCAAATTGTCGGAAATAGCCAGTACATTGCTTTAAGGAGAAAAAGGTAACAAAGGTAACACATCTACACTATTTTTTCAGGCTGTTACCTTACTGTAACACTTTCCTTGTAGCCTCCCCTTGGAGAGGTTGGAGGGGCTATTCCCTAGTACCCTTACCCTATTCTTTATCTGCTGCGATGTTACCTTTCTCGGTTTATCCTCGTTTACCTTTTCCGTAATATTATAAGATGCTTCTTCATTCTCTGATCTTTCCGCTAACGGCTCTTCTACAGGCAGTATTTGCTCAGCTACAGATTCCGGTTCTCCGGTCTGTTGTATGATCTGGATATTCTGTTGTGCCGCTTTCTTCTTGTCGGCTCTGTCGAGTACCATTTTTATAGTCCGCAAATCGGGCAGATGTTCTTTCTTACGGATAATCTTCGATTTGAAGATCAGTTTTTCAGGGTTATTCTCATCGGGTACATACGTGTCTTTCTCTTCGGTCAGGGTATAATTACTTAATCTCTTTTTCAACGAAGACATAGCCAACGAAAATACGACATCGTCACGCTGTTCCAAAGCTTTCTCTATTTCCTCCCGAAAATAAGGCTGAGTCTTCATCCAACTGTAAAATGTTTTCCGGCTGATATTTAATGCCGCACATACTTCCGATACCGAATAAAGTTCTATTGCTATCAGGTCAGCAATGTTTTCTGTCAATTCTTCACTATACTTTGCCATAATTTTAATACGTTTGATTTATACTTTTGTATAGTGATAAACTAAATAAAAAACAATGCAGTTTTTTAACAGAAAAGTGAATAATGGAAAAATATTTTAGACAATGTAGGGGCGAATAAACATTCGCCCGATATCTTTTCATTGCGGGCGAATGTTTATTCGCCCCTACGGTTACACAGGAAAAATTGCATTTTTTGATATATTTGCCCTAGACTAAAGATATAAATAGAGTGAATTTCTACAGAATATCATATCTTTACGACACTGAACACAACAGAAACACACAATGAAAAAAGCAATAATCATCCTTACACTCCTTGCAACAACAATCACTTGTTGCTCTCAGGGAGATAAAACCCAACCGGACATGGACTGTATTAAAACAAAATCACTTTGTATTCTCGAAGAAACGGATAAACATATCACATACCTTACCGACATAGTACGCCTTGTGCGACCGGATGAGGAACAGACTACCTGGTACACAGGACAATTCTTTCTGCGCTACGAAACGTGGACAGTAACGAAAGGTGACGAAAACCGCAGTATTCGGGAACAGGCTATTCTCAATGGCAGGATTAAATGGATGATGGTGCCCGATGGAGGAGATATTCATGTTGCTGTATACGATAACCTGTCGGAAGGAACAACATTTTACACAAATGGAATAGAGGACGGATATGCCAAGCATTCGGGAGAATGGATAGATGCGGGTAATTCGACCGATGACAGCATATTTTCCAGAATAGGAAATTATTTTGATGAACACAACCCGAACATTCCTCTGGTTGTGGAAGATTTAGATAAGTATAATAGATAAAATAATGATGAAAAAGATAATCTTCATATTAGCTCTTTTGCTGATAATGGCAAACATTATATGTTACGGACAACAGTCCTCTAAGACATATATTACCATTACCACTACCCTGCATGGTAAAATACCCTTATCTCTTAACGGAAACGGCGAAGCCATTATCGACTGGGGAGATGGTTCTGCTTTGCAAACCGTAACATTATACCCTTTGCCCCCTTTTCGACTCGATATGTATAAAGACCGCGACTGCACTCCACATACATTCGACTCGTCGAATGTGAAAACCATCACCGTTACCGGCGACATTACCGGTATCAATACCGGAGAAACAGAATCTGTTATAGCAATAGATGTAAGCCGGATGCCCTCGCTTCAAAGCCTCGATTGCTACCGGGAGAATTTAACTGAACTTGATGTAAGCAATAATACAGCACTAACACATTTGTATTGTGGCAGTAATCGGTTATCTAGTCTGGACTTGAGTAAAAACACTATGTTGATAGGATTATATTGCTTCAATAACCAATTAACAAAATTAGATATAAACAAAAGCACCAAACTGACCGAACTCCGCTGCTTCGAGAACCTGTTACCGAATCTCGATGTAAGCAAGAACGTTAATCTAATAAAACTAGATTGCAATAACAATCAATTATCGAATCTGGACGTGAGGAAAAACATTAATTTGAGAGAGTTAACATGTAGCTATAACTTGTTACAAAACCTTGATATAAGCCAAAATACCGTATTAAGATGCTTGCACTGCTATAGTAACAAAATAGATAATAAAGCGCTCATGGAAATATTCGCTGCACTTCCATACCGACCTCAAAATGAAAGTCTCCTGATACGGGCGGCAGCCAACCCTGACTACGAGAATCTCACTGCTGCCGACAAAGCTGTTGCTACCGCTAAAAACTGGTTAGTATTTGAAGAATAGCAATACAATGCTATTTTATCAAACCTCCGCCCAGTGCTTTATACAGAGCGACCACAGACACAAGTTCGTTTAATGTAGCTTTATTGAGAGCTATCTCCGCATCGAATAACTGACGTTGGGCATCCAATACGTCTATATAACTGATCACCCCGTTCACATATTGCAGAGTAGCCAGTTCGTGATACGACTTAGCCGAATTGTACAATGCCTGTCGCGAACGGTACACCTCTTTCATTTTATTGAATGTATTGATCGAATTGTTCACCTCCTTGAATGCCTCCAATACAGATTTTTCATAACCATACACTTCCTGTTCATAGGCAGCTTTAGCTGCATTATGCTTTGCTTTGTTCTTACCCATATTGAATATAGGGCCTGTCAGTACTCCCGAGATAAACCATGTAGGACTTTTCAGGAAGTCGGTCAGTTCCGAGTTCTCACCTCCCAAACGTCCTGTAAGGCGCAGTGACGGGAACATCTCGGTATAAGCAATTCCTACCTCAGCATTGGCTTCTATCAGTTTTTGCTCTGCCTGCATCATATCGGGGCGGCGTTTCAGCAACGACGACGGCAGGTCTACAGGCAGGTTTTGAGGTATTTGCTGATGGTCTATATCCTCGCCTCTGGCTATTGTGCCGGACGGAAATTCACCGACCAGTACAAACAGATCGTTTTCTTTCAGTTTTATTTCATTCTCCAAATCAGGAATAAGTGTTTCGGTACGCGCCAACTCCACAAGGCTCTGACGATAAGGTATTTCAGACGTCAATCCGCCTTCATAACGCAGTTTAGCAAACCTAACACCCTCGCGGCGGGCATCCAGTGTCTGTTTTACTATTTCGAGTTCGCGGTCGAGAGCCTTCAACTCGAAATATGATTGTGCTACCTGCGACACAATAGTCAGTTGGAGTGCGCGCTGAGCTTCTACTGTTTGCATATATGCAGCTACTCCGGCATCGTTCGCCCAACGTAGTTTACCCCATATATCCAGTTCCCACGAGATATTCAGGTTTGCACGTACTTCGGGATCATACGTCTTGGCATCGCCACCATAGTTAAGATATTCACGCTGTCCGGCAACTTCTCCGCCCACTTCGGGAAACATATTGGCAAAACTAATGCGTTTATTGGCAGCCATCTCTTTTATACGGGCTGTAGCCACAAGCATATCTTTATTGTGCTCCAATGCTTTTGAGATCAGGCCTTGCAATACTGTATCCGAATACAGTGTACTCCACCCTATGTCGGAAGCATTACCTTCTATCATTCCCCGTGTCTCGAAAGTCTGAGGCATATCCATCTGAGGCTGTTCGTACTTCTGCCCTATCTTACACGAAGAAAGAAGGATAAGCGATAATACCAGTATATATTTTATCTTACTCATTTCAGTCTTTTTTTACCAGTTTCTTCAACTTCAGAAACTCAGGAAATTTCAGTTCCGGTATTTTAAATTTTTCTTTTGCCTTGTACACCATTACAAAGAAGAACGGTACAAGTATTATTCCGAAAGTAATAGCAATAATCATACCGAAGAATACTCCCGTACCGATGGAATGTCTGCTGGCCGAACCGGGCCCCGAAGCTATAACCATCGGTAACATACCCAAGACGAAAGCCAGAGAGGTCATCAATATCGGACGGAAACGCAGTTTGGCTGCCTGCATAGCTGCAAATATCGGCTGCATACCGGAATCGACCTGTATCTTGGCAAACTCAACTATCAGAATGGCATTCTTGGCTGCCAGACCAATAAGCGTTACCAGACCGATCTGGAAATAGACATCGTTGTCCAGTCCCAGAATCCAGATACCAAGAAACGCTCCCAGTGCGGCAATCGGCAAAGACAGAAGTACGGATATAGGTACAGTCCAACTTTCGTACAAAGCAGCAAGGAAAAGGAAGACGAAAAGGAAAACCAATCCCAGCACAATGCCTGTCTGTCCACTGGCCTTCTGCTCCTGAAACGAAAGACCGCTCCATGCCACACCGATATTTTCAGGCAGATGTTCTTTTGCGATCTTTTCTATTTCGTTCATTGCCTGCCCCGAACTACGGCCTGCCGCAGGTGTTACCTGCATAGATGCAGACGTGTACATATTGAAACGGGTAATATTACCCGGTCCTGTGGTATAACTTGTCCTGCCCAATGCGGTAAGCGGCACCATATCGCCGTTTGCCGTTTTTACGAAAAACAGGTTTATATCTTCAGCTTTGGCACGATACGATTGGTCAGCTTGTATATACACTTTATATATACGGTTAAACATATTGAAGTCGTTGACATATACCGAACCAAGATAAGCTTTCATTGTAGAAAATATATCCGACATAGGCACACCGAGCAGCATCGCCTGATCGCGGTCTACATCGAAATATAACTGTGGAATTTCGGGTTGCAGCGATGAAGAGACATTCGACAATACTTTCGATTTTTCGGCATAGTACATGAATGTATCTGTAGCTGCTACAAGGTCTTCCCATTTGGCATCGGAACGTGCCTGTAACTTCATTTCCACACCTCCGGCCGAACCTAGTCCGGGAATGGCTGGCGGACGGCTTACAAATGCCCTTATCTCAGGATAATCATAAAATTCCTTCTGAGCATCACGCATCACTTTATCGACTCCTACACTTCTCTCTTTCCACGATTTCAGTATCACGGTAAGTGTTGTACGCCCCTGATTGGTTCCTACACGTGGACTCGAACCCGTTACATTCTGCACATATTCTACGGCAGGATGATGATCGAGATAAGTGATTGCCCTGTCTGTCACCGTACGCATACGTTCGAGCGTTGTACCTTCCGGCATTTCCAGTTCTACGGTGAAATATCCCTGATCTTCCTGCGGAATAAAGCTTGTAGGCACAACCTTGTTCAGCACGAATATAAACATGAGTACCATACCAAATCCGGCAAGTATCCTGCGGGGATTGTTTATGACCTTCATCAGTATGTTTGCATACTTGGTATTCCCTTGACTTAGCCATAGGTTTATTTTACGAAAAACAATATTCTTCTTCTCTTCATGATTCGATGGACGCAGAATGATAGCACACATCGCCGGACTCAGCGTCAAAGCTACTACTGCCGATATGAGTACGGACACAACTATGGTTACCGAAAACTGGCGATACAGCGAACCTGTAATACCATCGAGAAAACTTACGGGAACAAACACGGCAGCCAATACCAAAGAGGTAGCAACCAATGCTCCGGCAAGCTGTTTCATAGCCAGATGTGTAGCTTCACGCGCACCGATCTTTTTTTCTTCCATTATACGCTCGACATTCTCGACGACGACAATGGCATCATCGACGACAATACCGATAGATAGTACTAGTCCGAGCAGCGTAAGCATATTCAGCGAGAAGCCCATCATCAACATAAAGCCGAATGTACCGATCAGCGATATAGGCACGGCAACAATAGGGATAATGGATGCCCGCCAATTCTGCAATGAAAGGAATACAACGGCGATAACCAGAAAGAGAGCTTCAAACAATGTCTTGTACACCTCATGAATGGATTCACCTATATATTCGGTCATATCGAAAGGAATCAGATAATCGAGCCCTTCGGGGAAATCGCTTTTGATCTGTACCATAGCGGCTTTCACCTCATCGGCTACCTCCATTGCATTAGCTCCCGGAAGCATATATATACTAAGCATGGTGGCATACTTACCGTTTAGTCCGCTTTCGGTATTGTAAGATGAGGCTTCGAGTGAAACCCGTGCAACGTCGCGCATACGGATAAACGATCCATCGTTATCGGCTTTTACAACAATATCTTCAAATTCACTGACGGTGGACAAACGCCCCTGCGCCGTAATAGGCATGGAAACATCTACATTTACAATCGGTTGTTTACCCAGTTCGCCTGCTGCCGATTCGCGGTTTTGGTCTTTAAGCGCATTTTGCAAATCTTTTATGGTCAGTCCGAAGCTGGCAAGCCTGTCGGGGTACACCCATATCTGCATACCATAGTAACGACTACCCACATTCGATACACGCCCTACTCCGGGTATACGCCTGATAACGTCCAGTATATTTATTGTAGCATAGTTGCTAAGGTATATTTCATCATATTTGGGATCATCAGAAGTCAAAGCAATAGTCATCAACTGTCCCGGCGCTTGTTTCTCTACCGAAATACCGCTTTGCAGCACCTCAGCCGGAAGCCGCGATTCAGCCAGTTTTACCCTATTTTGTATTTCCACAGCGGCAAGGTCTGCATTTGTGTTCACATCGAAAGTCACTGTTATAGACAATCCTCCCGAATTGGAACTGCTCGACTCCATATAGATCATACCGGGCGTACCGTTCAATTCCTGCTCGATAGGCGTAGCCACAGCCTGCGAAACGGTAGTAGCATTCGCACCGGGATAAGATGCGCTTATCTTTACCACAGGTGGTGTGATCTGCGGATACTGCTCTATGGGTAAGAGTACCAGTCCTATAATACCGATAATCACTATCAGCAAAGATAGTACGGTGGATAAGACCGGACGTTCTATAAAAAATGACGGACTCATTCGTTATCCTCCTTTTTTAATTCTTCCGCTTTCTTTTCTGCCTCTATCCGCTGTTCTTCTTCCTGTGTGCGAGGCAGAACTTTCTGTCCGTGTGTAAGTTTCTGATATCCTTCCACTACAATCCGCTCACCTTCGGCCAGTCCTCTTGTTACCACTATCTTGTTATTTTGCTCAGGGCCGGTTTCCACAAACCGTTTTTCGACAATATCATCGGGCAATACAACGAATATGAACGCCCCACCCTTCTCTATAGAAACAGCTTTGCGCGGAACGACCAGAGCATTCTCCAATACATCTAGCAATAGTTTCACACGGGTAAACTGTCCGGGCAGAAGTACCTGATTAGGATTCGGCAACTCGGCACGCACACCGAAAGTTCCCGTTTTCGGATCGACCTGCGGGGAGGCAAAATCGACAACTCCGCGCTGACTGTACACCGAATTATCGGCAAGAGTTACAATAACGGTAGGCTGCCATGAACGTGTGGTATCGAGTTCGCCCAGATGCACATTGCGGCGCTGACTACGCAAATAGTCAAGCGAGGTCAGTTTGAAATCGACCTGTACGGTATCGCGTTTTACCACAGTTGCCAATAATGATTTTGAATTGCCTACCAGTGTACCTATATCTACATAGCGTTCGCTTATATAGCCCGACAACGGTGAGCGCACGACAGTATAGCTGAGTTCGAGCTCCGCCTGTTCCAGATCGGCCTTGCTCATCAATACATCCGCCTTCGCCATATTGAGGGCGGCAACGGCATTGTCGAGATCGAGCCGGCTGGCCGCATTCTGATTGTAGAGCGGCTCTATACGTTTCAGGTCACTTTCGGCTTTCAGTTCTTTGGCTTCATCACGTTTTAGCTGGGCTTTCGCTTTTTCTACTTTCGCTTTGTAAGGTTTGTTATTTATGTAGAATAACGCCTCTCCGGCCTTTACTTCCTTACCTTCTATAAAGGTCATCCTTTCCAAAAACCCCTCTACTCTGGCATGTATCTCTACATTGCGGGAAGCCTTGATCAGTCCGACATATTCTCCATAGATTTCGATATTATCGACTGTAACCGGCTCTACCTCTACGATAGGGGGATTCTCTGTAGTCTTTTTACATGCACCGAGCAATGTAAGGCACAAGACTGCCAGAAAAAAAACAAATTTTCTATTATTCATATATTTATTATATAGATAGATTGCTTATCTCTACATTAAACTATTCCGTCTCTCTTTTGTTAATACTCATATAACATAGAGCATTCTGTTACCGTCAGTAACCATTTATGTTATCTAATTAACAATTTTCAATATTGATTTGTTTTTTATTTCACAACAATGTCCTTAGACGCCACAAATTTATAAAATAGTAATTGGTATTTCCTACATCGGGCATCATAAATTAACGAAACGATGTGATAAAAAGCCCTAAAATATAGATACATAAGTCACTGCAAGAAGCATATATCCTGCAATCGTTTGCATAACAAAAACATAATTTTTGTAATTTTTTATGTATCGAAAGCTAATAGTTGTTATCATATTTGTACTACAGAATGTAAGTACCATGAAAGAATACAAAAAATCCCCATTGTGTACTTCATTATTTGAATTTAAAAGTTGAAAGGCTAATTTTTTTAATTAATGCAAATCAAATCTAAAAATATAACATTTTTTGCTTCCAGTTTTCTAGCTGAAAACTTGGGAGTTAATGCTATTTTGTTAGAGAGAGAGAGAGAGAGAGAGAGAGAGAGAGAGAGAGAGAGAG
>JBEBPN010000019.1:0-70531 GCA_040395895.1 Dysgonomonas hofstadii | reverse complement strand
GAAGAGAGTCCCGTACTAGATAATAGTACGGGACTTCTTTTGGTTTGTAGCTAAGGTAAGATAATAGATCAATAGAAAAAGGATGTTATAATTGTACTATCCTTTGATAATGTTGTGCCAGATTCATCCGATCCTTTTCGTATCTATTGATTTACCCCCCCATTAGGTGTTATCTGTACATTCTTCCGGGAAGCAAGATAATAGTTACTCGTATCTGATCGACTTAGCAGGCGATATCTTTGCAATGAGATAAGAAGGTATAATCATCACCAGCATAGACAATACAAGTGTTCCTACATTGATAAGTATGATATAAAGGAAGTTGATATCCACAGGAACCTCTGACATATAGTACTTCTCAGCATCCAGTTTTATCACTCCGAAATATTTCTGAATAAAGAGTACTGCTAAAGCTATAATATTGCCCCAAAGCATACCTTTGAGGATAAGGAATGATGACACATATAGAAACACCTTGCGGATATTATAATTGCGTGCCCCCAATGTCTTCAGCATACCTATCATATTTGTTCGCTCAAGAATAATGATAAGCAATCCCGAGATCATGGTGAATATGGATATAGCAAACATCAGTACAATAATAACTACTACATTCGTATCCAGCAGATCGAGCCATCCGAAGATCATCGGATTCAGTTCTTTTATAGAACGTGTGAGCAATGTATTCTCTTTGCGGTCACGATAGGTCATCATCTCCAGAAATACATTCTGCTGAATCTTATCCAGATTATCATAATCGGTCACAAGCAGCTCTACACCGCTAGCTTCGTCTTCGTCCCAGTTGTTCAGCCTGCGTATAAGTTCAATATCAGTTATTACGAACATCTTATCATAGTCCTCAAAATTGGTGCTATAAATGCCCGTGATGTTAAACTTACGGTATCTTACATTCTCTCCTACAAAGTAGCAAAGAAAGCTGTCTCCGGTCTTCAGATTAAGCTTTGACGCTATATTCTTAGATAAGATGACCTGATTGGATATGGTGGTGTCATTAGGATTAATAACAGTGCCCTCTATCATATTCTTTTTGAAGAAGTCCCAATCATAGTCTTTACCCACCCCTTTAAGGATAATTCCCTGAAATGCACTGTCCGTCTTTATTATTCCCGGTTTTGTAGAGAATGCCTGAAGA
The DNA here is from genome assembly GCA_040395895.1 of Dysgonomonas hofstadii. Lineage (GTDB taxonomy): Bacteria > Bacteroidota > Bacteroidia > Bacteroidales > Dysgonomonadaceae > Dysgonomonas > Dysgonomonas hofstadii_A. The sequence continues at coordinate 69,378 of JBEBPN010000019.1, read as the reverse complement.
TGCTTTACACCTTCGGTGCTTTCTAGTTGTGTCCTTAGTTCCGGACTGATGCAGATAGGAAGTGTCTCATAAGAGCTGTTATTGTGCAGATTGGTAATCTGTATATGCGCTCCGAATCCTACCACCTTATTTCTGACTTCTTTCTTGAAACCGACAACGATAGACAGAGCCAGTATCATAGCGGCCAACCCGATAGCAACGCCTGCTATGGCTATCTTGATAGCCGGAGACGATGTGCGTTTTTCCCCTTTCTCTTTGCTGAAATGGATACGTTTTGCTATGAATAATTCTAGGTTCATTTCCGAATATTAAAAAGGCCTTATACCTTAGAATAAAAATCCTTGTTCATTTTCTTTCTTCCGTCCCAGATGTTTATATGCCAGTTCGGTAGCCTCGCGTCCACGTGGTGTGCGTTTCATAAAACCTTCTTTGATAAGGAACGGTTCGTAAACCTCCTCGATGGTTCCACTATCTTCACCCAATGCTGTAGCGATAGTAGATATACCTACAGGGCCTCCTTTAAATTTGTCTATCAGGATCAGTAATATCTTATTATCTATTTCATCAAGGCCATATTTATCAATATTAAGCGCCTCCAGTGAATAGGTCGCAATAGCTTTGTCTATCTTACCCGAGCCTTTTACCTGTGCGAAGTCTCTCACGCGGCGCAACAGGGCATTGGCGATACGGGGCGTGCCTCTGCTTCGTGAAGCTATCTCTACGGCAGCTTCCCTTGCTGTAGGTACGTCCAGTATATTGGAAGAACGAAGGATAATATTAGTCAGAGTATCCATATCGTAATACTCCAAGTGCATATTTATACCGAATCGGGCGCGTAAAGGGCTGGTAAGCAATCCGCTACGGGTGGTAGCGCCTATGAGGGTAAATGGATTCAACTCTATTTGGATAGACCGTGCACTAGGTCCTTTATCTATCATAATATCAATGCGATAGTCCTCCATTGCACTATACAGATATTCTTCCACTACAGGCGACAGACGGTGTATTTCATCTATGAAGAGAACATCGTTAGGCTCCAGAGAAGTAAGCAAACCTGCCAAATCGCCGGGTTTATCCAGAACAGGTCCCGATGTAACTTTAAATCCTACGCCAAGTTCGTTGGCTATAATGTTCGATAAGGTAGTCTTACCCAGTCCGGGAGGGCCATGCAATAGGGTATGATCGAGTGATTCGCCTCGCATCTTGGCTGCGGTAACAAATACCTGTAAATTCTCTACAACCTTAACCTGTCCGCTAAAACTACCGAAAGTGAGAGGACGAAGCGCATTCTCGAACTCTTTTTCCTTATCGTTTAGATTTTCTCTGTGTATATTGAATGTTTCTTCCATATGCTGTAGATGCAAATTTACATCAATATATTTAAATAACATGCACCGTTAATGTCAATTAAGCAACAGCACGAATTTATTAAATCATTTTCTATGCTTAATATTTGTAGTTAAGAGTAAAAAGGTAACAAAGGTAACACATTTGTCAGTTAACAGTCAACAGTGAGCAGTCAACAAAAACTTTACAAACTTGACACTTTTTTCACTATTTTGATGTTGTTGCTTTCCTTCTGTAGGGGCGTAATATTTTACGCCCGCAATAACAGAATTGACAAGCGGGCGAATGATAATTCGCCGCTACTATATCATGACGATTTTAACTAAAACCTTACAAAGGTTACTTTTCTAGCTCTAGCAACTATTTCTTCAAAGAACGTTTTCTAGATCGGATAAACATATAGGTTTGCCTCTACATTTATAATTTATAACTCATAATTTATAATTATTCAGACATATAGATAAATGTATCCTGATTTTATACACACCTTTTATAAAAAAGCTGTTTCTTTGTCGGAAATTGTATGATAATATGTTAGAAAGAATTATAGAATTTGATCAGGAATTGTTTTTGTACCTAAATAGTAAACATATATACTGGCTCGATCCCGTTATGCTTTTTCTGAGTTCTTACAGTGCGTGGATGCTGATGTGTATAGCCATGATTGCATTTATATATTTCAGATCTAAGTCATGGAAAATAACGACTTCACTCGCTTTTTTACTTACTGTGGGAATGAGTGCTTTGCTTACCAATCTGGTGAAGCTGATGGTAGGCCGTCCTCGTCCTATTCACAATATAGCGTGGAAAGACTCTATTCATGCAATAGAAAAGTATAGCGAGAGTACCAGTTTTTTCTCTTCGCATTCGGCTACAACCTTTGCTATGGCCGTTTTCTTCTTTTTATTTGTAAAATATAATAGTTACAATAAATTATTGGGATATCTGGCTATCCTATGGGCGGCCGTTGTGGCATATAGCCGTATCTATCTGGCAAAACATTATCCTGTAGATGTATTTTGTGGTATACTGTTTGGTACATTGGTCGGCATAGTGGGGTATAAAATACTCGGAATTTATATAAAGAAAAAGGAAGAACTAAAAGCTTAACTCAGCCATTTACTTACTTTGCGCTTCTCCCTTAGCGAATATAACTTCATCAGGAAAGAAAAAGCCCTGCCTACCGGATAAAATATGCGGAATAAGAGTGATGGATATATATTTTTCTTACCTTTTTCTATTCCCCTTACTATTTTACTTGCTACTGTTTTCTTATCCTGTGTCGGAAAGGGCAGGGGAGTACCATTCTCGCCCGTAGCCTTATCAAAAAAATCGGTACGTGTTGCTACCGGATATACAGCCGTTATTTGTATATTTTGTCCTTTCTCATACCGGTATGTTTGTATAAAATGATGCAAAGCGGCTTTGGTAGAACAATATAACGAATATGCAGGAAGAGAAGCCAGTCCGGCACCCGATATAGTACAGGCAAAAGCTACAGGCCTACCACCTGCTGTTTCAACCAGTTTCTCCAGAGAGTAGATCGGAGAAAAAACATTCAGGTTGAAGATGCCTTCAATATGTTGCCAGTCGGGAATATTCAGTTTTTCAAGATAGGCGAATCCCGCATTAGCTATAAATATATCTATACTACCGAATATCTCTTTAGCCGATTCAAAAAGCTTATCTATGCCTTCCTTTGTGCTCACATCTTGTGCTAAAGGAAATATACTTTCCGTTTTCGGTATATTTTCCGTATGGCGTGCAACAGCTATTATTTTTGTATCGGGATAAGCGGACAGGATATCAAGTATTTCCCTGCCTATTCCTGAAGACGCTCCTGTGAGGATAATATTCTTTCCGTTCAGATTCATATTTTTCCTGCTGATTAATATTGCTAATATCCGGAATTTGTACTAGTCATTCCATATTAATGTAAATGCCTCGCCTTTTTCTACATGAAATTTAGTCAGATCAATCTCTTTTTCCCAAAAAAGTGAGTTGCGAAATATATATGCTGTTTTGGGCGTGGGCTCTATTAACTCCGGCATGTAGAACTTATAATTGTTATAACAGACTACTTTATTAAATGTTCCCCGTTTCTCTTCGTCCTCTGTTTTAGTAGCGGAAAAAACATATGGATTCACCGGATCATAAAATAGCGCTAATGCGTAAACTTCACTAAAATAGATGTTTTCAAAATCTTTATTTTTAACGAAGTCTATATATTTGTCGAATTCACCTAAAAAACCGATAGAATGCGTTGTGTCGACTTTCTTGTAAAATGATATGTATTTATTGCTAAATACAATAAACAGGAGCAGAATACCTGCTATAGCTGAATATTCAACCCATTTCTTTCCGAACTTTTCTACACATAGATATATTCCTCGTGCCACAAAATATATTAGTGGAAACCACAGCATATTCCAATGGTTTGTATTCGGTTCTACAAGGAGGATGATAGGTATAGATGCAATCAACCAAAAGATAAAAACAGTATCGAATATATTGTGTCTCCCCTTTTTGCGCAGGAAGAAGAAAGATATAAGTATAAACGGTATAGCAACAATATTGTAAAACTGTCCGAACAGGTAGAAGCTATTCCATCGATATGTATCATCGCCGAATATCAAAAGCCTGAATCCGGCTTTCATATATTCTACAAACAATGCACCACCTCCTTCGCCGATGACGGTAGTCGCACTATGCCGGCTTTTGTCCAGAGTCGGTATTGTAACGGAGCCTATTTGCAAAGGCTGCCCTTCGGTGACGATTAGGAAAACGAACAGCAGTAAGGGTGAAACAATAATCAATAATTCGATCAGGTAGAATATAATTTCCGTTATTTTTATTCTTTCCTTTTTATAGAAATATATGAAAAGGAATATACAGAAAAGCGGCAGCATAAACCATGTAACGGCATAACCGTATGCTGACAGTCCCCAAAATGCAAATCCGGCGAAGAAATACAATCTTCTAGCTTTTTGGGATATGCTGTAATAACCCAAGATAAGCAGGCAGGTTCCTATAAGTATTAAGTCGGGGGCAATGTTAGACTCCAGTGCCCAGCGGCTTTTCATTATATGCCACGGACTTACTACTATCAGTAGCATTACCAGTAAGACAAAGAAATAGTTCTTTTGTGTTTTCCGTAGTGTATAGTAGAATACTAATAACGATACACAGCTGATAAGAGCCATCGGCAACCTGAATACAGGCAATGACAATCCGAAAAGCTTGATAAATGGTATTGCGATGTAGGCATACAAGGCATTCATGCCGCTACCCCACGATTTAAGATAAACGGGATGCGATGCCAGATTCAGGTCTACTCCATAATTAGCGATACACCACGAATCGTAGCCGCTCATAGCTTCGTCAGGAAATATACCGATAGGAATACCGGGAAACGCTGTGCGTATTAGTACTCCGATGAGAAGTATTATCTGAGTCCAATATATATACCGCCTATCTTGAGTATTCAAGATAGTTTGGGCATTTTTTATTTCTTTAAAATTGAATAAGAGAACTATTGCCCAAAATATTACAAAGATGATGTAATACGGCTCAACGGTCATAATTATGTGTCTACCTTATTTGGTCGAAGCCTTCGCCGTAAACGCCTCTTACTGTACTTTGCGATATAAAGGCTCTCTCGTCTATACTCTTTATCAGACGGAATATTCCGACCGCTTCGGTGCGTTTAGCAAGTACGATGATTACTTTGGTCGGTTTCTTTGTATACCAGCCTGTTCCGTCAAGTATCGTGCATCCTCGATGTAGTTCCGAATTTATGGCAGTTGCAATGGTGTCGTATTTTTCAGAAAAGATAAGTATCTGTACCGATTGCCTGAACCCGTTGATCACCATGTCGATACAGTAAGTCATCACACCCATTACAATAAGGGCGTACACTATCTTTTGGTAGTCATAGAACAGGAAGTAAGACGAACAGATAATCACAAAGTCGCAAAGCAGCATCCCTCGTCCGAAAGCAATATTCTTATATTTGTTGATCAGGGCTACAACTATATCTGTACCACCCGTACTACCGTTACAGCTGAATACCAGTCCGATACCCGTGCCGCACAGCATAGCTCCTATAACTCCTGATAGCAAAGGCTCATTTTTTACAATAGGTTCCGTAATATATGCCTGACAGATAGTGAGCAACGAGGTAAGCACCAAAACTCCGTATATGGTCTTTACCATAAACTTAAATCCGAGAAGTTTCAGGGCAACTACCAGTAGCGCACAGTTGACAAGGAAATAAGTGTATTGGAGAGGGATTCCTGAGGCGTATTCCACCAATAGGGCAATACCCGTAAGTCCTCCGGTAACGATTCCAACGGGTTTGATGAATCCGATTAGTCCGACGGAATAGATAGCTAATCCGAAGAAGATAATGGCGTAATCTTTCCAGTAAAATTCTTTTAAATATCTTTTAGGCATATAGTATTATTTAAGCAGGTTATACTTAATAAGGTCTTTGGCCAGTTCTTTCGTAAATACTTCACTCCCTTCGTAGTTCATGTGCATTGTATTATAGAAATATTTCTTCTGGTAGCAAATAGAGTCGTTAGAGTAATCGAGGAACGGGACATTATATTTCTCCGACATATTGTTATACATGCTCATAATGTCACTCCTGTTTATTACAAAATCTTTTCCTTCTATATATTCGGGCGTATATACAAAGATCACATTTATATTTGATTTTTTGCAGTCCTCAATAAAATCTGTAAATAATTTTACCGATACTGTATCCAGTTTTACCGTATAAGAATCCATTTGTTTTTTCGCATTATCCAGATCTTCTGTCCATACTCTGGTCGATCCGTGATAGCCTTTTGTGCGGAAGCGGGTGTCCGGTTCTATGTAATACTTTACACCTGATTTGATGGCGGCAAAATCGCCGACATATCTCAATAAAGGAACAATATAGTCCGGTTCTTTAAAACCCTCGTATGTAGAAATAACTTCCATCATCGGTTTATTCCATAGCATAAATGGCAAAAACTGAGTTTTGTTGTACAAATCATGTCTTTTCTCCAATGTGCTCATATCCAGCCCGCAAATAATAGTTTTCGGTTTCGGGTTATATTTCAACGATTCCTTGTGTCTGAGTAGTTGCAGATAAAAGTTGTGTGCATCCATTCCCAGATTATAGGTAGATACACCTGTCTCTTTCTCTATAATGATAGGATCGATATGTACCCATGCGCGTGACGAGCCATATATAAGGCATTCCGAATTCAGATCACCATTGTATATATCGTTCCATACTTCGAGTTCACCGTCGCTCAGGGTAGAGTGTTTCAGCCCGTAGGAGATGAACAGATCTATCGGGCATGCCAGTAAGATGACAGGAATAAGGAATATAAGGGTGCGGATCAGAAACTTCTTCATGGCATCAGAATTGGAAGTAAATAAATACTTGCTCACCTCCCATAAACAGGAATATAAGCACAAGGATCAGATAGTAAAACAGCCATTTGAAGACACTGCTTTTTATGTTCTCAAAACGTTCCAGTGCATATTTACCTTCCCGCCCGAACCATTCTACTGTTAACATAAACAGAGCCATTGCCAGATATATCAGTGTTTTCGGACTCAGAGACGGTATTGTAAACAGATTGTCAGGAATATGAGCTATATACGAAAAAGCATGCTGTATACTGTCGGCACGGAAAAATATCCATGCAAATACAACCAATATAAATGTCACGCCAATGTGAAATATATCCGTTAGTGATGGTAATGTTTTACCCTGCGCCACAATTTCAAGATTGCGCCTGTTTCTTTTCATTATAATGGATGGCACTATGTAAAGTGCGTGCAATCCACCCCATGCGACAAATGTCCAGTTTGCGCCGTGCCAGAATCCACTGACAAGGAATATGATAAATGTATTCCTTATTGTTTTTAGCATTCCTCCCCTGCTTCCTCCCAGAGGTATATACAGATAATCTCTGAACCATGATGAAAGCGAAATGTGCCATCTGCGCCAGAATTCGGCAATATCCCTAGAGAAATACGGGAATTTGAAATTTTGTAACAACTCTATTCCTAACAGGCGTGCTGTTCCCAATGCGATATCCGAATATCCGGAGAAGTCTCCGTATATCTGTAATGTAAAGAATATAGCTCCCAGTACTAATGCGCTACCCGACTGTTCGCCGCTGTTGTTGAATATATAGTTCGCATATTCGGCGCATCCGTCGGCTACTACCACCTTTTTGAATACTCCCCACAATATTTGCCTAAGGCCGTCCGCTGCTTTTCGGTAACTGAATGTGCGCGGGGCTTCTAACTGTGGCAACAAGTGCGTGGCACGTTCGATAGGACCGGCAACCAGTAAAGGGAAGAAACTGACAAAAAGAGAATAGTCTACCCAGTTGCGGGTAGGTTGTATCTTCTTGTTGTAGATATCGAGTACATACGAAAGCCCGTGAAAAGTGTAAAAAGATATACCCACAGGCAGTATAATGCGTAATGTATGGATGTGCGCCTCTACTCCGAACAAATGAAGCAGGTCTTGAAACGACTCAATGAAGAAGTTGAAGTACTTGAATATTCCCAGAAAAGCCAGATTGACCACCACGGATGTGACAACCCAGAATTTGCGTTTAGCCTGAGTAGATGCTTCCTGTATCATCATCCCGCCATAGTAGCATAGGATAGTAGATATAGCCAGCAGGAACAAAAAACGCCAATCCCAGCAGCCATAGAAGAAATAACTGGCTACCAGAAGGAATATATTTTGCTTTTTCACATTGCCTTTCAGCAGAAACCAATAGATAAAAAATACTATCGGAAAGAAAATCGCAAAACTAATGGAGTTAAAAAGCATTTTATATATTTTAATCTTTTAATTTATATTTGGCTAAATCGCTCCCAAGCTTTTCAGAGAGTAAACGGCTGCCTTTATTATTCAGGTGTGTATAATTGTAATAGTTATCAATAGAAAAGGATAAACTATCCCCTGCATAATTAAAAAATGGAATATTATGGTTGACACTTATACTGTCAAATATAGTTATAAGCCTATCTGTATAAGCTTTAGAAGACGGATTGTTGTCATCGTATTCGGGGATGTATACAAAGTGTAAATCTATTTCTAACTGTTTGCTTTCTTTTATGAATTGCTCAAAAAGATTCAGGTAGATTAATTTCTTCTCGATTTCTGTATTGCCCCTGTTTTGTCTTATTTTCTGTGCATCGGATAATTGTGTGCCATTCAGAGCAGTATACCACGGAAAATGCATTGCTTTATATCCTTTTGTCCTGAAAGGAGAATCGGAGTTAACATAGTATTTAAGACCATCTTTTATGGCTTCCTGCTCACTGATATATCGATAAAGAGGCACTGAATAGTCAAAAAAATGAACCTGTGATAACTTTTCTGCCACATCGTACATGTTCTTATTCCAGAGCATGAAAGGTAAGAATTTTTTCTTGTCGGTTCCCGTACTCTTTAGGAAAGAAGCATCGTCTAAAATACAAATTATAGTTTTAGGCTTCTTGTTATATTTTAGTAACTCATGAAATAAAAAATATTGTAATTCAAAACGATATGCATCACCACCCAGATTATATGTCGATAAACCCGTCCTTTCTTCTATTATCGATGGGTCGATATGCACCCATGCGTGGGACGTACCCAATATAATGATGTCAGAGTTGATTTTTCCACCATAGAGGTCGTTTAATACTTCTATTTCCCCGCTAGCAGAAGAAGAATGCTTTAATCCGTTCGATAAAATTTTATCAACAGGGAAAGCTAATATTGCTAGCGGAATAAAGAAAAGTAAAACCCTTTTGAGAAAAATCTTCATAGAAGTAGTGTATCCTTATTAAAACTGGATTATAACACAACATTTATCATTTTCTTCGGTACAAAAATAATTTTTTTAGGCGTTTTACCTTCAAGCCATTTTTTTGCTGATTCATGATTTAATACAGCCTTTTCTACATCGGACTGTACAGCATCTGCCGGAAATTCGATCTCGAAGCGTACTTTCCCATTAAATGCAACACCGTACTTAAAGGAATCCTCTACCAGATATTCTTCATTGAATGCAGGCCATTCGGCATAGCATACCGATGTCGTATTGCCCAATGCTGACCAAAGCTGTTCGCTGATGAACGGTGCAAATGGCGCCAATAGAACGATCAATTCTTGCAGGATAGCTTTTTTGCTGCATTTCAGTGATGTCAATTCATTCACACAGATCATGAAGGCAGATACCGATGTGTTGAACGAGAATGACTCGATGTCACCCGATACCTTCTTTATCAGTTTATGCAATGCCTTCAATTCGTCTTTTGTAGGAGCTTCGTCTGTTACAATGAATTCATCACCTTTGTAGAACAGTCCCCATGTCTTACGCAGGAAGCGGTTTACTCCGTCTACTCCGTTTGTATCCCAAGGTTTGGATTGCTCCAATGGCCCTAAGAACATTTCGTACATACGCAATGTATCTGCTCCATACTTATCCACCATGTCGTCAGGATTGACTACATTATGGTACGACTTCGACATTTTTTCTACAGCCCATCCACAGATATATTTTCCATCTTCGAGGATAAATTCGGCTGAAGCAAATTCTGGTCTCCATGCTTTGAAGGCATCTAAATCCAGAACATCATTGTGAACGATATTCACGTCTACATGCAGCTCTTGTACTTCGTATTGGTCTTTCAGATTGTGAGAAACAAACTTATTTGTTCCGTTGATACGGTACACAAAATTGCTTCGTCCCTGTATCATCCCTTGATTGATTAGCTTTCTGAACGGCTCTTCTTCGCACGAAACATTTATGTCGTATAGGAATTTATTCCAGAAACGGCTGTATATCAAGTGTCCTGTAGCATGCTCGGTACCACCGATATATAGGTCTACATTACGCCAGTATTCATCCTTGTCTTTTGTTACCAACTCTTTTGGATTATACGGATCCATATATTGCAGATAATATGCAGACGATCCGGCAAATCCCGGCATAGTATTCAGTTCCAGAGGGAATATGGTTTTGTTGTCTATCAATGATTTTTCTACAACCTTTTCGTTAGCAGTATCCCACGCCCATTTAGTAGCACGTCCCAATGGCGGTTCGCCTGTCTCGGTAGGCAGGTATTTATCTACCTCCGGCAATTCCAACGGAAGTTTACCGATAGACAACATATAAGGTATATCACCTTTATAGTAGACAGGGAACGGCTCACCCCAATAGCGTTGGCGTGAGAAAATAGCGTCGCGCAAACGGTAGTTCACCTTTATGCGTCCCAGATTATTCTCTTTTATATATTGTCTTGCTTTTTCGATAGCATCTTTTACCTGCAATCCGTTAAGGAAGCCCGAATTCATCATAACGCCCTCTTTTGCATCGAAACTCTCTTCCGATACATCAGCTCCTTCGATCAACGGGATAATAGGCAAATTGAAATGTTTGGCAAAAGCATGGTCGCGGCTGTCGTGTCCCGGTACGGCCATAATAGCTCCCGTACCATATCCTGCCAATACATAATCAGCTACCCAGATCGGGATTTCTTTTCCGTTCAACGGATTTATGGCATAAGAACCGGTAAATACACCCGAAACTTTCTTATCCATCTGGCGGTCACGCTCAGTACGGCGTTTTGTAGCTTTCTGATACTCTTCTACTTCTGTTTTCTGTGCAGGAGTAGTCACCAATGATACATACTCACTTTCAGGAGCCAATACCATAAATGTTACACCGAAAATAGTATCGGCGCGCGTAGTGAATATCTCGAAATCTATATCTGAGTCTTTTACTTTAAATTTCATCTCCGCACCTTCACTTCTGCCGATCCAGTTGCGTTGTGTTTCTTTGATAGACTCGCTCCAGTCTATTGTATCCAATCCGTCCAGCAAGCGTTGTGCATAAGCTGATACACGCAGGCTCCATTGGCGCATCAGGCGTTGTTCTACAGGGTAGCCGCCACGCTCCGACAGGCCGTTTATTACTTCGTCGTTTGCTAATACAGTCCCCAAGGCACTACACCAGTTCACGGTAGTATCGCTCAGATAGGCTATGCGGTAGTTAAGCAATACTTCTTGTTTCTTTTCTTCCGGATAGGCGTTCCATTCCGCAGCAGTGAAATTCAACTCTTCGCTGCAGGCGACATTCATGCCGTCGGTTCCTATGCTGCCGAATGCTTCTATTAATTCCTCTATAGGGCGTGCCTGTTGCTCATCGTTACAATAATAGCTGTTGAACATCTTAATAAATGCCCATTGCGTCCATTTGTAATAACGAGGGTCGCAAGTCTGTATTTCTCTGCTCCAGTCGAAAGAGAAGCCGATTTTATCCAGCTGTTCGCGATAACGCTTTATGTTCTGTTCGGTTGTTATTGCCGGATGTTGCCCTGTTTGTATCGCATATTGTTCGGCAGGAAGCCCGTAAGCATCGTACCCCATCGGATGCAATACATTAAATCCTTTCAGGCGTTTGTAGCGTGAAAATATATCGGATGCAATATATCCGAGCGGATGACCGACATGTAGTCCTGCACCTGACGGGTAGGGGAACATATCGAGCACGTAATATTTAGGTTTGTTCTTATCTTCTGTGACTTTATAAATTTTGTTGTCAATCCAGTATTGTTGCCAACGTTTTTCAATTTCTTTAAAGTTGTATTCCATAACTAAAGTCTGCTACATTTTTATTGGCGCAAAGATAGTTATTTTTATTCAGACTGAAACGTATTGACAGCTATGCATTCATATAAAACTCATCTTACTTTTATTCTAAAAAACTGTTAGACTATTTATAATGCGGTTAAAATATGTAAAAAGTTAGCTGGCGCAGACAAATAGTTGACTTTCTGAAAAATCACACATAGAATAGTTAATAAATTTATCTCGTTGTAAATTTTTCAGTGATTGCGAAATGGAAAACAAGGTTATCACAAAACGAAATAGTAAACACTTCTTTATTTTACTATTACTTGCATGCGCTCTTAGCAGCAGCGCCCAGAACGAACAAAGCGAGTTTGAAGCATCCTGCGAATTGAGTAGGGAAGTAACAGTACCGGATACTTTGCAGTCTGCACCTGCTTTGTCTGCTGAGTCTTTTCAGATGAATACGGTATTTACCGATAGTCTGTACAAGATGAATTTTAAGCTGAATCCATCTAAAGTAAATATTTACGATATGCCTTATTCGATGACGGCTAACTATCCAAACTACAAAAGGCTGGCATTAAATACTGGTGTACTCTATGGCGCAGGATTCCTTACTCTAGGAGTATTGTATCTGTTGCCGGAAGACGCTACAGCATGGAACAAAAAGGAAATGCAGAATACTCCTCCTTTCAAAAGGTGGTGGCGAAATGTAAAGAAAGGACCTGTAGTAGATAAGGATAATTTTATATTCAACTATGTACTCCATCCTTACGGAGGTGCCGCCTATTATATGGGCGCGCGTAGTCAGGGCTTCAATCTATTCTATTCTTTCCTATACGGGGCAGGCATATCTACACTTTTCTGGGAATATGGTATCGAGGCTTTTATGGAAATACCTTCTATACAGGATCTCATACTTACTCCTTTCGCCGGAGCTCTTATTGGTGAAGGTTTCTATATTCTCAAGCGGCATATTGTAGCTAATAATTACAAGCTGTTCGGCTCTCCCGCTTTAGGGAACATCGTCGCTTTTCTGATCGATCCTGTAAATGAAGTGATCGGTTTGTTTGCCGGAAATCCATGCCGGAATAATATCAAAACAAAGAAGGTGAGATTCGCGGGCACTCCTTGGTTTGATGTACATAGCGGTTCTACATTCGGACTTACATTAAGTCTGACTTTTTAGCTTTTATATCTTTTCTAAATACTATTCGGTCTTCTGGTTACAATCAGAAGATAACCAGTATTTTATTCTGTAAATTTCTATTTTTAATGAAATTTCTCATAAAAACCTTGTTTTGTAATGTTGAGATTGCAAAATTATATATACTTTTGTAAACTGAAGATTGCAAAATGATCTTATTTAGAAAATAAAATAATTATGAAAAACGATAAATTCGCCGAAACAAACGTCAGTTATACCACCAAAGAAGCCATTGAAGAAGCCAAGCGCTGCCTGAACTGTAAGAATCCTCTTTGTATACAGGGATGCCCGATAGAGCATGATATACCGGCATTTGTACATCAGTTGTCGATGGGAAATATAGGCGCGGCTATGCAGGTAATAAACGAAAAGAGTAACTTGCCTGCTATATGTGGAAGGGTGTGCCCACACGAGAAACAATGTGAGGGACACTGCATTCTGAATAAAAAGAATAATCCGGTGAAAGTGGGTAAACTGGAACGTTTTATTGCAGATTTCGATAGTGATATGTTGTTGATCAAAGAACGCCTGAGACCTAAAACGAGAGGTAAAGTTGCTATAATCGGTTCGGGTCCAGCCGGATTGACTGTTGCCGGAGATCTGGCGCGCGAAGGGTTCAATGTCGTGGTCTTTGAAGGACAAAAAGAGCCGGGTGGGGTACTGATGTACGGAATACCTGAGTATCGCTTGCCTAAAGATATAGTACGCCGCGAGATAAAGAAAATAGAAGCACTGGGTGTGACCTTCATCAATGATTTCCTTGTGGGCGAAAAGATGACTGTGGATGAAATGCTCGCTCACGAATTCGATGCCGTTTTCATCGGTTCGGGTACATCGGTACCTAAAACATTGGATATACCGGGCATCAAACTATATCGTGTGCTCCAATCCTCATACTTCCTGCGAATGGTCAATCTGTATAACAGTGGAGATATAAGCCGCGAAGCCGTTCCGTTGATGGAGGGTGAACGTGTCGCTATCATAGGAGCAGGGAATGTGGCTATGGATGCCGCCCGCACAGCATTGCGAATGGGTGCGAAATCGGTAAATGTAATATACAGAGGCACAGAAGAAAACCTCCCTGCTCTGAAAACAGAATATAATGAAGCTCTGGAAGAAGGAACAAACTTTATGTGGGAGAGCCGTACGGTAGAATGTATCGGTGAGAATAATACACTGAACTCCATCAGAGTAGAAACACCAAACGGAGAAATTATAATGCCGGTAGAACGTGTGTTTGTCGCTGTGGGTTCAAAGCCTGCAAACCGCATTGTATCTACATCATTGGGCATCGAAGTAAATGAGAACGGATATGTGATCACCAAAGAGCACCCCTATGGAATGACTACACGTAAAGGTGTATTTGCAGGAGGTGATGTCGTACATACACCCCAGACTGTAGTACTCGCCATGCGCGAAGCAAAGCAAGTGGCTAAAGGAATAGCACAATATGTGGATGCTGTGAAATTACTTAGTGAATAAGACTATGATTTAATAGTCGTAGTCATAATCGTAATCATCATAGTAGTAGGTATCCCCGTCACCATAAAGTATGCCGACAACAAGCAGGCCTCCTAAGGCAACAACACCTAATGTGGTGTAGAGTGCATTGTTGTTGGCATGCTGTTCAGTGTAGAAGAAGTCGCCTCTGTCGATCATATTGCCAGCCAGCCGGTTAGGTTTCAGACCTGTCTTAATGAGTTTGGATAAATAGAAATCCTGAGAGAACACCATTGGTTTTTCCGGCTTTGAATACAATGTCAGATAACTGGTAAATCGTAACGGGCTGTTATCTTCATCGAAGTCGGCTATTTTGGACGAAGTCGCTATATTCTCTTTATCGCCTATACTGGAGTTCCTGTATAAGTTTTTATTCAGTTGTTTGAAATTAGGATCGAGATGCAACGGGATTTCGCTGATCATCGTTTGTGGCGGAATAAATGATGTGTGGGTAGGCATCTTTACCTCTCCGTCGAAATTGCCGAAAGAGTAGGAGTATGAGCCATCACCCGAATTGTAGTTGTCACTATTGCTTCTTCCCTGAAATGTAACGGAATTTCCGGCATAGGAATATGCCGAGCCATCGATAATCAGAGCAGACTGCTGCCAGTCTACATATAGCGGTTCGTTCAGTTTATTAAATATGGTGATTTGTACAGGTGCATTTGCTCCTTTAAAGCAATGGGCTATCCATAAACTATCTGTTTCTATCAAAAAATCACCGTTATCTACTTTCTCAACATATTCGTTCTTAGTGCTTAAAGAAGAATAGTAGAATGTTGAGCTACATGATGTCAGCAATAGTGTAACCAGTACCAGTACAATCTGTTTCATAATATCAGAAAGATGTTATTTAAGTACAAGTATATCACAAAATACCGATATATACAAGAATATATATTGAATTAACTTGCCTTTCGGCTGAATATGACAGATGACTTAATTGCTGTTTTTAGCCATGCGTTTGCGGTCATTCTCGTCCAGATATATTTTACGTAGACGGATAGAATGAGGTGTAACTTCTACATATTCATCTTCTTTGATATATTCCAACGCATCTTCGAGACTGAAAATTATTGCAGGAGCTAGTTTTGCTTTGTCGTCCGTTCCCGATGCACGCACGTTAGTCAGCTTCTTCGATTTTGTAAGGTTTACCACCAAATCTCCTTCTTTACTGTGCTCACCAACTATTTGTCCCATATAGATGTCAGTTTGTGGTTCAACAAAGAAGCGTCCCCTGTCTTGCAGTTTATCCAGTGCATAGGCAAAAGCATTTCCCGATTCACTGGCAATTATAGAACCGTTGATTCGCTTATCCATATCTCCCTTCCAAGGCTGGAATTCAAGGAAACGATGGGCGATAACAGCCTCACCGGCCGATAATGTAAGCGCTGCATTATTCAGACCTATGATTCCGCGCGATGGGATCGTAAATTCGAGGTATACGCGATCTTTCTTGCTTCCCATCATGGTAAGTTCGCCACGACGACGGGTTACCAGATCGATGATCTTACTAGAGTATTCGTCCGGAAGATTGATTGTAAGCTCTTCTACCGGCTCGTGTTTTACTCCGTCTATGTCTTTTATGATTACTTTCGGTTGTCCTACCTGTAATTCGTAACCTTCTCTACGCATGGTTTCTATTAGTATGGACAGGTGAAGGATTCCACGTCCATATACCACCCACGAATCGGCATTCTCTGTTGATTCTACCCGTAGGGCAAGGTTTCGGTCGAGTTCTCTCATCAGGCGGTCGTGTATGTGTCGCGATGTTACAAATTTCCCGTCTTTTCCGAAGAACGGAGAATCGTTAATAGTGAATAACATCGACATGGTAGGTTCATCTATATCGATGGTAGGTAATGCTTCCGGATTCTCAATGTCGGCAATAGAATCGCCAATTTCAAATCCTTCGATACCTATAAGCGCGCATATATCGCCGCAACCCACGCTGGACACCTTTACGCGTCCCAGGCCCTCAAACGTATTTATTTCTTTTATTCTTGTTTTTACGATGCTTCCGTCACGTTTACACAACGATACATCCATATTTTCTTTCAATTCACCGCGATGTACACGTCCTACCGCAATTCGTCCTACGTATTTGGAATAATCGAGCGAAGTGATCAGCATCTGTGGTGAGCCTTCCAGTATTTCGGGTGCAGGTATATATTTTACGATAGCATCCAGCAACGGAGTTATGTCTTCTGTCGGTTTGGTCCAGTCTTCCGACATCCAGCCCTGCTTAGCCGAGCCGTATATAGTAGGGAAATCAAGTTGTTCTTCTGTGGCATCAAGACTGAACATCAGATCGAAAACCATTTCGTGTACTTCATCGGGACGGCAGTTAGGCTTGTCTACCTTGTTGATTACAACAATCGGTTTCAGCCCCATCTGTATTGCTTTCTGCAGCACGAAACGTGTCTGAGGCATCGGCCCTTCAAAAGCATCGACCAACAGCAAACATCCGTCTGCCATATTCAGCACACGTTCTACCTCTCCTCCGAAGTCGGCGTGCCCGGGAGTATCTATAATATTTATCTTGGTTCCTTTGTAGTTAATAGAAACGTTCTTTGATAGAATAGTGATTCCGCGCTCCCGTTCCAGATCGTTGTTGTCTAGGATAAGCTCCCCTGTTGATTGATTGTCTCTGAAAAGTTGTCCGGCAAGTAGCATTTTATCTACAATGGTAGTTTTACCGTGATCGACGTGCGCTATAATCGCAATATTTCTGATATTTTGCATATAAATGATTTGAGGGTGCAAAGGTACGACTTTTTATTATAAAGATGTCGTATAATGAGTCTTAAATGTTTTGCCGGTGTAAGAAAATATTATAGGTAATATGTATATAATATAGCATCTTTTTACAAATGTCTTATAAATAACAAACCCCGAACTATCAGGTAGTTCAGGGCTTCTGTTTTATCTTTTATGTAGTAGTTATCCCATATATCCTCTGACGATTCCGCGAGGAGAGCCTTTTACGAAATCTACGATCAGCCTCATCTCAGGTGTTTCATCAAATTCTTTTTCTATTTTATTTATGGCATCCGTGAAATTGAATCCTGCCTGATATATTGTACGGTATATTTCCTGTATTTCGTTGATCTTTTCATTTGAATAGCCGCTTCTTCTCAGGCCTACCAGATTGACCCCTGAATAGCAAACAGGTTCACGTCCGGCTATAATGTATGGAGGTATGTCTTTGCCCAAGCGGGTTCCGCCTTGTATCATCACATGAGCTCCGATGCGGGTAAACTGGTGAACAAGTGTGCCGCCGCTGAGAATAGCATGGTGATCTACTTCTACTTCTCCGGCTAATTGTGTCGCATTACCAAGTATTACAAAATCGTTCAATACACAGTCGTGCGCAACATGGCTGTATGCCATTAGGAGACAGTTGCTGCCGACAGTCGTATGCCCTTTGGATGCAGTACCTCTGTTTACAGTCACACATTCCCGTATTGTAGTGTTGTTGCCTACAATGGCAAGGCTGTCTTCCCCTTTAAATTTCAAATCCTGCGGGATACCGGCAATAACAGCTCCCGGAAAAATACGGCAATTTTCTCCGATCCGGGCTCCTGCTCTCACATTCGCTCCCGACATAATATGTGTACCATCGCCTACCTCTGTATTCTTATCTATAAATACGAATGGCTCTATTACTACATTTTTACCGATTTTTGCTTCAGGATGTATATACGCCTGATTAGAAATGTCCGACATAGTATATAATTTATTTGTTCTTAACGATTTGTGCTGTAAATTCAGCTTCAGAAATAAGTTTGTCACCAATGAAAGCATATCCTTTCATATTGGCAATTCCCCGTCTTATTTCAGACATCATATTCAATCTGAATATGAGAGTATCTCCCGGAACGGCTTTGTTGCGGAATTTTACATTGTCTATTTTCAGGAAGTAGGTCGAATATCTTTCGGGCTCTTCTACCTGCGATAAGACAAGCAGGCCGCCGATTTGCGCCATTGCTTCTATTTGTAGCACACCCGGCATTACAGGCTCCTGTGGAAAATGTCCCTGAAAGAACAGTTCGTTTACACTGAGGTTTTTAATACCGACAATATGTTTCTGCCCGATCTCTATGATTTTGTCTACCATCAGGAATGGATATCTGTGTGGCAGAAGTTCTTTGATTTTGTTGATATCGAAGATCGCTTCCTTATTCGGATCATAGAACGGAGGTTGCACCTCGTTCATCTTGATCTGTTTGCGTACTAGACGCGCAAGCTTGTTGTTTATCTTGTGTCCCGGACGTGTTGCTATAATACGCCCTTTGATCGGTTTACCTATAAGTGCCATATCTCCTACAATATCCAGTAGTTTGTGGCGGGCAGGCTCGTTTGGATACAGTATCTGTTTGTTGTTCAGATATCCGAGCTCTGTTGCATCTTTGTGCGGAACGCCTAACAGGTCGGCCAGGCTATCCAGTTCAGGTTGCGATATCTGGCGTTCGTAGATAACGATCGCATTATCGAGGTCTCCCCCTTTTATGAGTCCTGCATCACGCAATTTTTGTATTTCGCGTACGAATACAAAAGTACGGCAGTTGGCAATATTTTTTTCAAAATCAGCCAGATGTTCCAATGTTGCCGATTGGTTCGGTATGTATTTGGATTCAAATTCAATGAAAGAGTTGATGCAGAAACGGTCATCAGGCAGAAGCGTTAATTTCGAGCCGGTCTCTTCATCTACAACCTCCATTTTGTGGCGTACGATGAAGTAATCTCTTTCTTCGGTCTGTTCCTGTATGCCTACTTTGTTTATGGCATCTACATATTGTATAGAGCTTCCGTCCAGTATAGGAAATTCGGGAGCATTTACTTCGATCAGGCAGTTGTCTACTCTCAATGCGTATAGGGCTGCCATAGCATGTTCTATGGTGCTTACCTGTACATTGTCTTTGATGAGTACGGTTCCCCGCTGTGTGTTTCCAACATTTTCAGCTATCGCTTCTATTACAGGTTCGCCTTCCAGGTCTATTCTTTTTATTTTATATCCGAAATTGTCAGGGGCCGGATTAAATGTTATGGTAATCGGTAGTCCTGTATGCAGACCTTTTCCTTGTAGGGTGAAACTGTCCTTCAGCGTATGTTGCTTGCTCATTCTTATTTTGAGTTTCTTATTTGTTTAGGTTTGATTTTAACGTTTCTATTTCTCTCTCCAACTGGGCTAATTTGCGGTACATTTCCGGTAACTTAGGAAATACGACGCTCGATCTGAAAAAATCTTTTACCGGTATAGCCGGAGATCCCAGTATTTTAGAGTCGGGTTTTATATTGCTGATTATGCCGGATTGTGCTCCTATATTGGCATTGTCGCCAATAGTAATGTGACCGCCTAAGCCGACTTGTCCGCCAAACATACAATTTTTTCCGATTTTGGTCGATCCCGAAATCCCTACTTGTGCAGCCATGACTGTGTTGTCACCGATCTCCACATTGTGAGCTACTTGGATCAGGTTATCGAGTTTTACACCTTTGCGAATAATGGTAGCATCCATTACGGCACGGTCAATCGTTGTATTGGCTCCTATTTCCACATCATCTTCGAGAATAACGATGCCCGTTTGCGGTATTTTTTTGTAAACACCGTTTTCGGGAGCAAATCCGAATCCGTCGCTGCCGATAACGGCACCGGAATGGATAATACAGTTGCTGCCGATAATACAACCCGGATAAATAGTCACACCCGGATAAATAATTGTATTTTCTCCGACAGTAACGTTATCTCCTACGTATGATTGGGGGTATATTTTTGAATTTTTTCCGATTTTTACATTATCGGATATGTATGAAAGAGCTCCTATGTACGCGTCTTCTCCTATTATAGCACTAGGCGAAATGCAGGACATGGGTTCGATACCTTTTTTCTGAGGTTTCATCTTCTCTACCATATCCAACAGGATAGCTAATGCAGCGTATGCGTTTTCGCAGCGTATAAGTGTGGCTTTTATCGGCTGCTCAGCCTGAAAGTCATTATTTACTAATACGATACTGGCATTAGTCGTATATATATAATGGGTATACTTAGGGTTGGCCAGAAAAGTAAGAGTTCCGGGCTTTCCTTCTTCTATCTTAGAAAAATCGCGCACCACAACAGAAGTATCCCCTTCGATCGTACCATTTAATACTGTAGCAATTTGCTCTGCAGTGAAGGATATTTGCATAAAAAAATATTCAAAACTTATCAGCGTCTCTTTCAGAGATGCGAAATAAACAATAATTTTCCAAATATATGACTTTTATACCTAAAAAAACAGTTCAGAAAGGTGAAATATTATTTATATTACTCAATCCTTCCGTAAAAAGATATAGGTTGACGTGTATTGTCACGTACCGATAGAGTGGCATATCCGGTATTGCCGATATCCAGTGTGAGTTCCAGATTTCGGCGGTCGTCCTTTATGCTTATGGTTGTGTACCATTGCCCTTTTCCGTTATCCTTTGTATCATAGTTGAAGTTTGTACTTACAAATTTTATACTACCTTCATCGGTCGGATAAGGAGCAGAATATGCCCTGCCAAAATACGGCAGATAAGCCGAAACTGTATCTTTGGTTACTTTCAATTCGTAAGAAGAGCTGATATTAATTGCCCTACCACCCATCGGCAAAGCTGTCTGAGGTATAAACTTATAGTTCGACGATTCAACCTGTTCTGCTATTTTGGCCATAGCTTCCGCTTTGGACAGACTATCTCCTGATTTGCAGCTGAAGAAAAATGCAATTAGCAGTGTAGCAGTAATTAGTGCTTTCATCATTATGTCCTCCTATGGTTTTAGTTTACTATTCCAGCTCTGTACATCTTTTTTTATAATTGTACAAGGAGCAAAGTCTTTTCCGTTTTTTACTGGCTATATACGATCGATCAGCGTTCTCTTTAATCTGTTCTATTTGTTAACGCAATATTGTGTTAAAACGTATAATTCTTTTGAAATGTTTTATTTAGAAAGATAAAAAAGGTAAAAAACAGATTGCAAGATAGAAAATAATTGAAAAATAGAAGAAAAAGACAGTCGTTTTTCTTTCAGCCAGAGCAAAGAAATGTGAAGTGAGTCCTACTCCCGTAGTGATGGCTATAAAGAGATCGGTCTGTGTATCTACGTTAAAGAATAGATATAATAATATGGCAGATATAGCGATAAGCCCCAACATGGAAAGGTATGCGCGTATTTTTATCTTATCCTTGTGGCGGTTGATGTAGTCGTCGCTCAGTATAATGGAGAGAAGGATAATTGAGAACCCTAGAATAATCCAGTGTCCGATATTGAATTGTAAGAATGTGAAGTTAGCCGGATCGGATAGCCCTATGGAGACGAAGGGTGCAATGAATCCCTCCAGATTGCTTGAAAACAGGTAAAAAGAGAAAGCCGGAAAGTATATTATGAATACAGCCAGAAGGGATACCAGTAACGATTTGAAACTAAAAGACCGCATGATGGAAAGAGCGATCCAGATGATAGGCAGATATGCCAGCAGCACAGGTGAAAAAAGACTTCCTAGAGCAATCATAAAACTGACCTTGAAAGCCGGAATCTGTTTCATCTCGCTGTTGTAGGATGCGAACAAAATGGAAATAATAGACAAGAAAAACAGGGCGCATGTATATCCCGGCGACATTACGACAAATGAAGGGTGGCAACTGAACAGCAGCAGAATGAAAGCTGATGGCAGCCATGTACGCCTGCGGATGAAGACATGCTTTGTGTTGATGTTTTCCGCCAATAATGCCAGTCCTGCGGTGAATACGCTGTTTGCTATAAGCGATACCAGCGGATTGCTGAATAATAGTGAGAGGGGTTTCCACAGATACCCGTTTGATACGACTTCTATCGAAAGGTCGAAATTCAGGTAATAGATCACCCGCATCAATATTGCAAATGCGATGGAATAGAAAAGAATATTTTTCCCTTCGGCAATATGTTTCTTATATGATTTTAGTATGGAAGCCATTTATTTCAGATCGAATCCGATATCTTTTCTGTAATATTTTTTATCAAATAATATCTTTTCCGCATTTCTGAAAGATGTGGCAAGGGCTTCGTCTTTAGTTTGTCCGTAAGAGCTTACGGCAATGACGCGCCCGCCGTTTGTCAGCACTTTACCGTCTACAAGTTTTGTGCCGGCGTGAAAAGGAATACTATCCGATACAGATTCCAGTCCTGATATTTCTTTGTTTTTTTCATAATCGCCCGGATAGCCACCCGATACGAGCATCACAGTAACTGCATATCTTTCATCTATTTCCAGCGATTTACTGTTTAATGTTTTTGTAGCAACACCTTCGAGCAACGAAACGAAGTCCGATTTGATGCGCAGCATTACAGCTTCGGTTTCCGGATCGCCCATGCGCACATTGTATTCTATCACCATCGGTTCGCTGTTTACTTCTATCAGTCCGAGAAAGATGAATCCTTTATATACTATATTGTCCTTTTTCAGTCCTTCTACGGTCGGTATCACGATGCGTTCTTCTACCTTTTTCATGAAAGTCTGATCTGCAAACGAAACAGGTGAAACTGCACCCATACCTCCGGTATTCAGTCCCGTATCGCCTTCACCTATACGCTTGTAATCTTTGGCTACAGGCAATATTTTATAAGAATCACCATCTGTGAGTACAAACACCGAACATTCTATTCCCGAAAGGAATTCTTCAATAACCACCGTTTTGCTGGCATCGCCAAACATTCCGCCGAGCATTTCTTTCAGTTCGTTCTTGGCTTCACTCAGGCTGTTGAGTATGAGTACTCCTTTTCCGGCGGCCAATCCATCGGCTTTCAGTACATAAGGGGCTTTTAGTTCTTCCAGAAAGTTATATGCTTCATCCAACTGATCCAGTGTGAAACTTTTGTAACGTGCAGTCGGGATATTGTGGCGCATCATAAATTGCTTGCCGAAGTCCTTACTGCCTTCCAGTTTTGCCCCTTCCTGTGACGGGCCTATAACCGGAATGTGTTTGATGTCGGCATCGTTTATGAAGTAATCGTAGATACCTCTTACTAGCGGTTCTTCGGGGCCTACCACTACCATGTCGATATTGTTTTCGATCACAAATCGTTTTATGGCAGGAAAATTGGTGCCGGATATTTCTACATTTTTAGCTATCAGATGTGTTCCGGCATTTCCCGGTGCCACATACAGATTTTCTACATTCCGGCTTTGTTTTATTTTCCACGCAAGTGCATTTTCACGGCCTCCGCTACCTAACAGTAAGATGTTCATAAACTTGTATTTTTTCTTTGAGGGACAAAGATACATGATTATTTTTCTTATATGGAAAACCATCGCTTGTATTTTCCTGTGCGGATGTATGAAAAATAAAAAGGTTTATCAATAGAATATCAATGTGGCAATTCGGTAATGTGCCGATATGCCAATGAATGCGGTCTTTGAAAATGTAAATAGGCAAAAAAAGTAATGAAAGAGCAAAACAGTGTAAATCCATTACTTTTGTTACATTTTAGTTAAAATCGGATATCTGTCATGCTGGGGAACGAAGCATCTCTTGAAAATGAAGAATGAAAAGTGAAGAATATGGAAACAAGAGACTTTTCCCTCTGGTCAGAGTGACAACCAACGGTTACAAAAGGTAAAAAGTAACAGAAATCAAAAACAGTACAAATCCATTACTTTCGTTACATTTTAGTTAAAATTCAATTTATGTCTGCAAGTGCCGGATTTCACTTTATTGGCATTACTTGTAGAATAATAGTGATTCTTGTTGTAATTTTGTCCTGAAAAAAAAGAGTTGATGAGCGAGATAAATGGAATATTTGACCGTGCCGAGCGTTTGCTGGGTGAGGAAACGATGAAACAGATCGGTAAGGTACGTATTATACTGTTCGGAGTGGGAGGCGTAGGTAGTTGGTGTGCCGAAGGGCTTATCCGGATGGGCGTAAGACAACTAACCATTGTAGATGCCGATCGTGTATGCGAGACGAATATTAACCGCCAACTGATGGCTACGACCAAAACAATAGGTGAACTGAAAGTGGAAGCGCTCAAAACCCGGTTACTGGATATAAACCCCGAAGCCGATATAACGGCTATAGCCGGAGTGTATAATGAAGATACATCGGCATCTTTTCAGCTCGATACTTACGATTATATAATTGATGCCATCGACAGCCTGAAATATAAGGTGCATCTTATCCGTACGGCTGCACGCACGAAGGCGAAGCTGTATTCGTCTATGGGCGCTGCTCTCAAAATGGATCCTACACGTATAAAAGTTGCAGAGTTTTGGAAAGTGAAAGGCTGTCCGTTAGCCGCCGCACTTCGCCGCAAGATGAAAGAAGGGGAGAGGCCTGCAAAGAAATTCCTTTGTGTGTATAGCGATGAACTGTTGGAAAACAAAGGATCGGTATATGAGACGGACGAATCGAAAAAGTCGGCTCTGCTGAAAATGGAGAATCCCAGTAAGAAAGCACAAATAAATGGCACATTGGTGCATATTACGGCGATATTCGGCTTTACACTGGCGGGTTTGGTAGTACAGGATATTTGTAAAGAATAGAATTGAAACATTATGCCATTTACCTTTTCACATCCTATTGCTGTACTTCCTCTAGCTTATCTGCCCAAAAGATGGGTTTCGCTGACAGGGCTGATTATCGGCAGTGTGATTCCTGACTTTGAGTACTTTCTCAGGATGAGGATGCAGAGCGATTATAGCCACACTTTGGCAGGTGTATTCTGGCTCGATTTACCGTTGGCTGTCATTTTAGCTTTCGCTTTTCATAATATCGTGAGGGATGCGCTATTCGATAATCTTCCCGGTTTTTTGCAATCGCGTTTTGCCGTTTACAAACAGTTCGATTGGAACAGCTATTTCAAAAAGAATTGGATTGTTGTAATCCTCTCCGTGTTGATCGGGATTTTCTCCCATTTGCTCTGGGATAGCTTTACGCACGAAACAGGATGGTTTGTAGAACGATACGAATGGTTTCGGGAGACTGTAGGAATAGGAGAGTTGCAGTTGCCTGTATTCAAGCTCTTGCAGTATTCCAGTACAGTGTTGGGAGGACTGGCGCTTTTACTGGTAATATGGAAGATGCCTGTTAGTCATAGTGTCAATGTGGAGGTAAATATCCGGTATTGGATAGTCTTTGTCGCTGTTGTCGCTCTTGTTCTCTTTATCAGACTGATGACAGGACTCAATTATAAACTTTACGGGCATGTTATTGTTAATTTTATATCGGCATTGCTGATTGCATTAATACTAACACCTTTATTAATAAAAAAGCGCAAAGTCTGAAAACTCGCTATATTTTCACATCTTTGCTCTAACAAATTACAACAAACAACATTATTATGGATGAATTGGATTTAAATTACGGTATATCGAAAGGACAGAAAATTACGAACCTTATATTCTCTCTTTATTTTGCAGTATTTGGTTTGTATATTCTCATTACACAAACAGTGATAAATAATTATGGCCTTTTGTTTTTTGCAGGGGCTATCTGTTTCGTTTTTGCGGCTATCATGATGCTATTAAATACGCTCTGGCTTCCGGCTTCGATATTGAAAATAGATAAGGAAGTAATAGAAACGCATCTGCCGCGACAGAAGACAGTAAGAATAGAATGGGTGAACGTTAGCAGTGTAAATATCGGTCCCGGTTATCTGGTTTTCCTAGTCAATGGCGGTCAAAAACAACGCAAGATAGAATTGGCAGAATTGAAGTATAACGATGTGATGGCGGTCAAAAGCAAAGTGATAGAGCTCTGTGAACACAAGAATATCTCTTATCACAACGATTGATATAATGAGGCTTGTAGGGACGGAATATTTTCCGCCCAAAATATAAAAGGTCTGCGAGCGGAAGACATTCCGCCCCTACTCAGAAAATAATATTATATATTTGTCTGATACATCGCTCTATGATATAACACACTATGAAAAGATTAAAGTTTTTATTTGCCTTGTCTTTATTCCTGCTGGTTTCATTAGTATCGTCGGCGCAGATGGTGGGAGTCGGTACTCAGATAGTGAAAGATGAGAATATACAATTCGCAGCAAATATATCGATGCCGTATTTCTCAAAGTACAGGCCTGTGAATATCCATATTTGGGGAGGGGTAGACTATACAGGCGGTAAAGGAAAGCTTTCGGGTCTGACAGTGAAGCCCGTTATACTTACTCTCGACGCTTTGCATACAATAGATTCATTCTACAGAGGTAAAACAATGCTGTGGCTGTCGTGCGATGGAGGGTATCTGTTTAATTTCAAGGAAAGTAAGACCGATGGTTTTGTGGTTACGCCCAATATAATGATCGGATATGATTTTGTATTTATTAAGGCAGGTTATACCTATAATATAACCCGTAAAAGGGATCAGTTTTTCCTTCGTGCCGGCCTCTGCCTGCCGTTCTGATGTTGTGTTGTCAGTGCGGAAAGCTGTCATAGAGCAGCTTTTTTGTTTACAGGAAAAAATGTAGCTTTGTATCATTGTTAATTTCATGAATCGTGTAACTCAAAAAATAAAGAACGCGTGAAGACGGAAAGTGAAGAAAAGGTGAGCGGGCTACCGGAAAATGCCTTCAGAGAATTGAAACCGGGAGAGGAATACAAACCCATAATGTCTCCTGATAAACAGTATAAAGAAGTAACCCCGTGGTCTGTAATATGGGGATTGGTAATGGCTGTACTATTCAGTGCTGCTGCTGCCTATCTGGGGTTGAAAGTTGGACAGGTATTCGAGGCGGCTATTCCTATAGCCATCATTGCCGTAGGATTGTCGAGCGCTACGAAGCGGAAAAATGCGCTTGGCGAGAATGTCATAATCCAGTCTATCGGAGCAAGTAGCGGGGTAATCGTAGCAGGAGCTATCTTTACGCTTCCCGCATTGTATATATTACAGGCAAAATACGGAGATGAAATTTCCGTACAGTTTTTTCAGGTATTCCTGAGTTCGCTGTTGGGAGGTATACTCGGTATTCTATTCCTGATACCTTTCCGTAAATACTTCGTATCCGACATGCACGGGAAATATCCGTTCCCTGAGGCCACAGCTACTACACAGGTACTGGTTTCCGGCGAAAAGGGTGGCGATCAGGCTAAGCCATTAATCTTTGCCGGTCTTATCGGTGGATTGTACGACTTTGTGATAGCTACATTTGGCGCATGGTCGGAAGTATTTACATCCCGTGTAATTCCCTTCGGTGAAACACTTGCCAATAAGGCCAAAGTGCTGTTCAGTGTAAATGTGGGTGCAGCAGTTCTGGGGCTCGGTTACATAGTCGGATTAAAGTATGCGGCTATTATCTGTGCCGGATCGGCTTTGGTATGGTTTGTATTAGTGCCTTTGTTCCCGTTCTTGGGAGATACGTTATTACAGTCTATCAATCCTGCACCTTACCTCGACGGAGGAGATCTGGTTGGCGGTATCGCAGCTGCCTCACCCGAAGTGATCTTCTCTACAATGGCACGCCATATAGGTATCGGTGGTATTGCAATGGCCGGTATTCTGGGTATCATCAAATCGTGGCCGATCATTAAAAGCGCTGTCGGCCTTGCTGCAAAAGAAATGAAGGGTGGTAAGAAAGAAAGTAACGATGCGGTTAAGCGCACACAACGCGATATATCCATGAAGATAATTTCTATTGGTGTTATTCTTGCGCTGCTGGCTACCTTTATATTCTTCTATCTGGGTATCATGCACAACCTGTTCTATGCTATTGTAGCTATACTTGTTGTTGGCATCATTACATTCCTGTTTACTACCGTAGCAGCCAATGCTATTGCTATCGTGGGAACGAATCCGGTTTCGGGTATGACGCTGATGACGTTGATTCTGGCTTCCGTTATCATGGTAGCAGTCGGACTGAACGGTACGGGAGGTATGGTGGCTGCCCTCATTATGGGGGGTGTCGTATGTACAGCCTTGTCTATGGCAGGCGGATTTATTACCGACCTCAAAATCGGTTACTGGCTGGGTACAACTCCGGCTAAGCAACAGACTTGGAAATTCTTGGGAACTCTTGTCTCTGCTGCAACTGTCGGTGGAGTAATGATCATATTGAATGAGACGTATGGCTTCACAGGACAGGGTGCACTGGTAGCGCCGCAGGCAAATGCAATGGCTGCCGTTATCGATCCGCTGATGTCCGGTACGGGCGCTCCTTGGATATTGTACGGAATAGGTGCGGCTATTGCGCTGATTCTTAACTTTATGAAGGTGCCGTCTCTGGCATTCGCATTGGGTATGTTTATCCCGCTTCATCTGAATGTGCCGTTGCTGATAGGTGGTGCTGTGAACTGGTATGTTGGCAGTCGCAGTAAAGATAAAGAACTGAATAATGCCCGCGTAGAAAAAGGGACATTGATCGCATCAGGTTTCATTGCCGGAGGTGCATTGATGGGAGTGGTGAGTGCCATAATTAAGTTTGCCGGAGTCGATCTTGTAAATAAGGAATGGCTCGAAAGCAATATGTCTCAGATACTGGCTTTGGTTATGTATGCTGCTATCATCGTTTATTTCGGATATGCTGCAATGAAGGCAAAGAAAGACTAATAGAATACGATCAGAATATAACAAAGCGGGTGTTCTTCGGAATGCCCGTTTTCTTTATATAACAAAAACGGGGCTACCTTATTGTTTATGATAGCCCTGTTTTCCACAATGATTAATGTGACATTACCAATGAATATGTATTATTAACTTGAAGAATCAATTATCAGAAGTTGCGTACATACCTATGACTGCACCGGTGAATCCACCAGCACTTTGTGTACTCAGGTTTTTAGCATCGGCTTCTGTTACAATATCTACCCATGAAGTTCCGTTGTCGAAGGATGCACTGAAACTGTACTTATCATTTTTACCTTGCACTTTCAGTAATACCGGAGTTTTCTCGTATTGTGACGGAATAGGGTGGTTTTCAATGCTTTCTGTTGTATCACCACTGTTTCGCTTTACACTGAGTGTCGCAGTATTACCGATCTTCGTCTTTCCGAAAATGAAATTATATCGCTCGTTCTGATAGCAGACCAGTCCGGCCAATTCTTTCTCATTATCAGGGTTAAAGACAAGCTCTGTTACAGTTTCAAAAATGAGATTCTGCTGACGGTAACCGATAAATGCGGGATTGGTTATTTGGCTGATGTTACGGGAAATGACATCTATTATCATAGCTCCGTCTTTTATATCCCACCATTTGCCCTGTGGTGTACGGATGAAAGTCCATTTATAGTCGAGCGTATTCTTCTCGAAATCGTCATGCCAGATGAAATTTCCAGTCAGTGTATTTTCTTTTGGGGATAGGTTCTTCTTCTCTACAACGGTCGGAACAGTCTTGCCACGTTCCAGAATGATGGGAAAGCCGTCTTTCCATGTTACAGGCAGCAGAAATGTTTCCCGTCCGGTATTGTAGTGGTTCCCTCCATACGGACGACAGCCGAGAAATATAGCAAACCAGTCACCTTCCGGTGTTTCTATCAGGTCGGCATGTCCTACGCTTGTTATTGGATCCGGACGATCTTCCGGTAAGTCGCGTTGTGTAAGGATAGGATTGCCGGCGTATGGTGCATAAGGGCCTTTTACGTTATCCGAGCTAAGTATTACCTCCGAGTGATTCACACTTGTACCACCTTCGGCAGCCATCAGGTAATATTTTCCGTTTATTTTATATATATGCGGACCTTCTATCCATACAGGCTTCGTACTGCGGTCTACGCCTCCGTCGAGTATAACTTTGCGTTCACCGAAAGTCTGATCGGTATTTACATCGTAGTTATGTATCCATACAGCCCTGTGCCCATCCCATTCAGGCTCTCCTTCCGGTGCATCATTATGAATAATATATGCTTTTCCGTCATCATCGAAGAACAGTGAAGGATCTATACCTCCGACCTTTGGCAATGTTATGGGGTCAGACCAATTACCTGCATGAGGGTCTTTGGTTTTTACCACAAAGTTGCCTATGCCGTCTACACAGGTTGTGATGAGGTAGAAAGTATCGTTGTATTTATTGTATTCTATTGCAGGTGCATATATTCCGCCACTCAATCTTATTCCATCAGGTAAATTCAGTTGAGAGGGGCGATTCAGAACAAAGCCTATCTGTTCCCAGTTTACAAGATCCTTACTGTGAAGAATGGGTATTCCCGGATAATATGAGAATGTAGAATGCACCATATAGTAGTCATCCCCTTTGCGGCAAATACTCGGGTCGGGATAGAATCCACTGACGATAGGATTGAAATATTCCTTGTTACGGTCTATTTGCTGCCCGAAGGCTTTATCCATTCCCCGATATTCAAAATAGTTGAAAAGAGCCTTTTTCTCATTCTTCGATTCGGGTTGTGCTACTATATCTGCAAATAGTAATAAAAACAAAGAAAGTAAGATAATGTGTTTGCCGGTATTCCGCATGGTATTTTATTTTTAAGAGTTATGTGGCAAATATATGCCTAATGTCCTCTTAAAAGAAGGATATTTGTTTCACAAGCTTTTCTGTATGTAACATAGCCTGTAAAAAGCAGGTAAATTGCTTATTTTTCTTCAGCCAGATCGGGTAAATGTGCTGCAACATATTCCTTAGGAGACATACCATAGAATTCGCGGAATGAGTTGGAAAAATGCGACAGGTTTGAGAATCCGGTGGCGTATGCTACTTCCGATATGGTAAGCTTCTTGCCCGATAGGAGAATTGCAGCCTGTTTGAGACGGATTCCTTTGATGAAATCGCGTGCCGACTGGCTGGTCAGTTCTTTTAGCTTCCGGTGCATATGCACACGGCTCATGCCGACGTTAGCAGCAAGCATTTCCACACTCAGATCGGGATTTGAAAGATTCTCATTGATTATCTTCATTATACGATCCATCAGTATCTCGTCCGAAGATTTCAGTTCTATCTTCTGCAACTTCTCTTCCGATTGTTGCTGTTTGCCAAATTTGTTTATAAGGCGTTCCCTGTTTTCTATCAGGTTGGCAATCGTACTTTTCAGCAGCTCTGTACTGAATGGTTTCGATATGTAGGCGTCTGCACCTATATCCAATCCCTCTATCTTATTTTCGGGAGTAGACTTGGCCGTGAGTAGTATAATAGGTATATGGTTTATATTAATGTTTTGTTTTACCTTTCGGGCAAGGGTTATTCCGTCCATTTCCGGCATCATCACATCGCTGATGATAAGATCGGGACTATCGGTAAGAGCTAACTCGAGAGCCTTTTTCCCGTTCTCGGTGACTGTAATTCTGTACTCGGAAGACAATTCATCTTTAATGTATTCCCTGATTTCATCTTCGTCTTCTACTACCAGTATCTTATATTTTGTACGAGGCTTTACTTTCTTGTCTTTGTCTTCATCTTCTATCCTGTTCAGCAATTCAACAGGGATAGACGGAATGGATATAGTGTCTGTTGTCATATACTCTTCGCCGTTTTCCAGTTCCTTCACTTTGAGGTGGTCGCTACCTAAAGGTATGCGTACAATAAAGCGTGTACCTTGTGTATCTTCTCTGTTTTCGGCAGAAATAGTCCCGTGATGGAGCTCGACCAACGATTTAGCCAGATGAAGCCCTATACCAGTACCAAAGTTAGAATTGGTAAAGTCGTTACTGATCTGATAGAAACGCTCAAAAATCTGATCTATCTTGTCTTTATCTATTCCTATACCATTGTCGGAAATAACTATCTCGAAATATTTCCTCAAAGGCCCCCGTGTGTTTTCATCGCTTCCTATAGATAGGTTTATGGTGATATGTCCGTTGTCAGGCGTGTATTTGAAGGCATTGGATAGTATATTGAGCAATACTTTATCAAAATTGTTCAGGTCTATCCACACATTTAGCTTGTCGGTCTCATGTATAAATTTAAAACTGATGTTCTTCCGTTGAGCAAGATACTCGAAGGTCATCATCAGGTCTTCGATGAAACCGACAAGGTCTGTTTCGCGGAAATGAAGTCTCATTTGTCCTTTGTCCAACTTTCGTATATCCATCAGCTGATTGATAAGGCGAAGTATGCGCTGGGCATTACGGTATATCATTACATAGGTCTTCTGCAACTTCTGATCTTTATTTTCCGATATCAGCTTTTCCAGCGGATTGATGATCAGTGTCATAGGAGTCCGTATCTCGTGTGAAATATTGATGAAGAACTGTAACTTGGCTTCATTGATCTGTTCCTTGTGTCGCCTGATCATCGCTCTTTGACGGCGACGTATGCGTCCATAAATGTAGTTTGCAATGGCCAGAACAAATAAAACACTTAGTACAGCATAGGCTGCATAAGCCCATGGCGACTGATACCACGGGGGAGATATAATTATCTTTATGGTTTTGATATCCGAATAGCTATCGTGATCTTTAGCCCGAAGTTTAAAGGTATAGGTTCCGGGATTTAGATTGGTATATGTAACACGGTTTGTCCCCGGATAGGAATTTGTCCAGTC
The DNA here is from genome assembly GCA_040395895.1 of Dysgonomonas hofstadii. Taxonomy (GTDB): domain Bacteria; phylum Bacteroidota; class Bacteroidia; order Bacteroidales; family Dysgonomonadaceae; genus Dysgonomonas; species Dysgonomonas hofstadii_A. The sequence goes on along the minus strand of JBEBPN010000019.1, from coordinate 36,247 downwards.
ATGGCTAATTTCTTCTATCATATACTGATAGACTATCCGTTCGGGATTTGAGAATTCCAGAGCCGAGAATTCGATGCTGAATGTATTGTCTGTGTATGTAAGTTTGAATACATCAGCGTTTAATACCGATGTGGTGATAATATCGTTTCCTCCGGATTGGTCACCTAATCTGACAGCATGATTGAACAGGAAGAAGTCGGTAATAAGAACTTTCAGTTCCTTTTTTACTTCGGTTATATCTTCCGGATAGAAACTGGTAATACCGTATATACCCCCGAAGTATATCTTGCCTTTAGCATCTTTAAACCTTGCCCCACGCGTAAATTCATTCCCTTGCAGCCCGTCTCCGGCATAATAGTTTATAAAGCGGTTTTCGGAAATGATAAACTTGCTGATTCCAAAATAGGTACTTATCCATATATTATTACCTTCATTGTCTTCGCATATACCGCAAATCACATTGTTGGGTAATCCATCATTAGTAGTGTAGCTCTTTATCGATTGGTTTTGCTTATCGAATACATGCAGGCCGTTGGATGTTCCTACCCATATTTTTCCTGTTGTATCTTCAAATAAAGTATAGGCTACGGTTCTCGGTAATATTGTGTTTGTATTCAGATAATTAATGAAAGTATTCTTCTGCGGATTGTAGCAACTGACGCCTTTGTAATGGGCAATCCATATCAGTCCGTCTTTATCGAAAAGTATATCGTTGATCCAGTCGTTGCTTAACTCATCTATCGAGAAGTCGTCGTTTTCACTTTTGCGTGATTCGTAATGCACCATCTTTCTACTTGTCAGGTTCAGCCTGAAAAGTCCTGAACCGTATGTGCCGATCAGCAGGTTTTTTTCATTGTCTTCGCTGATGCAATATATCTTCTCATTCTTCAGTTCGGGAATGTATTCGCAACTTCCCGTCCTGCGATTCACTTTGGCCAATCCTTTTGTATATGAGCCTATCCACAGATCGTTATTCGAGTCTTCATATATCGTTAGTATCGTATTTGATACCGATGTTTGTGACGACGATTGTGTATGATGGAATATTTTTTCGCCTTTCTCATTGATGCCGTATATACCATCGTTGTCTGTTCCGATCCATGTGATGCCTTCCCTATCTTTGTGAATAGACATAATAGTACTCGATCCTATCGGGTTGTTCTTTAATGACTTGAACCCCATGTAGCCAAAGCGTTTTTCAGCTCCCGGAATGAATATTATTCCTTTCTGAAATATTCCCAGCCAGAAGTTATTGTCCTTATCCTGCAAGATGGAATGTACTTTCCCTTTAGTGAAATCGAATGGTGCAGAGTTTATAACATAATCTTCTATTACATGCTTCTCTCGGTTGTATATTTTCATTCCCAGTCCGTCTGTTCCTATATATAACAGATCTTCTTTACTTAACGAAAGGTCTTTTATCGGCAGCAGTATATTGTCTTTATAAGCGATCTGTTCAAATGTATTTGTAGAAGCAATGTATCTGTTGAGTCCTCCGGTAAGTGTTCCCACAAAAATATTACCTTGGCGGTCTTCTGCGATAGACGATATATTGTTACTGCTTATACCTGATGGAGCAGTAAAGGATTTTATCTCTCCTGTAGACGGTATATAGAGATTTAGTCCGTTGTTTTCCGATCCTATCCAGATATTCCCCTTCGAGTCTTGAAATATAAAACTCAGGTAATTACTATTCAGTGTATTTGCTAGCTGAGGTGCTATATGAAACTCATTATCTCCCTTTTTTGCGAAGAAAACCCCTTGTCCCGACGTGGCAATCCATATGTCGCCACTGTTCTGTGCCTCTATGATACGTGTGACATGCGGGGTGATTGGTTTCTCCTCTTTGTACATTTTTATTGTCTCGAAAGAGTTTGTCGCCCAATCGTATTTCATCAGTCCGTTCATGCAGCCTACCCAGAAGTTTTCGCTACTGTCCTCAAATACGGTTCTTACATAGTTGTTTTTCAGAGAAGTGGAATCTTCGGGAATCTGTTTGTATATGGTAAACTTCATGCCATCAAACTTGTTCAGTCCGTTTTCGGTTGCAATCCATATAAAGCCTTTTTTATCCTGATATACCTGATTTATCAGACTATTGGAAAGATCTTCATCCGGAGAATAAAATTTTCCGATCTGAGCCGATAAATATGAGTTTATGATGAGAAAAAAAGGCATCCTAAAGTTAACGCCTTTGCGTTTCCATTCTTTGTTATCATAGGTATTAAGATGTTTTAAACAGAAGTGTAATGCAAATATAAAAAAATAATAGGTAATACAGCCATTTTAAGCATTGATGTTACGTAGAGAAAAGAAAATGTAACAAAAGAAAAAGGCATGTTACATCCTGAAAAATATGTGATACATTAAGGGGGAGGGTTGAAGGTTAATATTTATTAAGTTTGTAATGCACGAAATATGCTGAGATAAGCTATATGAAATTCACGACCTACATCTAAACATTTAAAATATATGAAAACCTGAAAAAAATCCCCTAACAAACACACATTGTTATTCCACTAAAAAAATCTTTTTAATAATAGTAAATTAATCTTAATCATGAGAAATGCAAGATTATTGAAGTCATTCAGACTTTTATTTTTATTCTTTCTAATACCTACTCTCGCATTTTCACAGAACATATCCATACAGGGTGTGGTGAAAGATGTGACAGGTGAGGGGCTTCCGGGCGTAGCCGTATCGGAAGTCGGAACTTCGAATGGTACACTGACCGATATTGACGGTAAGTTTTCGTTGAGGGTTGCTTCTAACGGAAAAATCAAAGTATCATTTATCAGCTATAAAGCACAAGAAATAAATGTGGCAGGACAAACATCTTTTAATATCATTCTGGAAGAAGATACAAAACTACTCGACGAAGTGGTTGTGGTTGGATACGGACAGATGAAAAGAAGTGACCTGACCGGATCGGTAGTTTCCGTGGCAAGTGATGCAATCAGCAAGAGTGTTCCTACTTCTATCGACCAGGTACTGCAAGGACGTGCCGCCGGAGTACAGGTGCAACAAAACTCGGGAATGCCGGGCGGTAGTTCATCTATTCGTATTCGTGGAGTTAACTCGCTGAATGCTTCCAATGAACCTATTTATGTAATTGACGGTGTTGTGATCGATGGTAATACAGGATCGGGAACAGATAACGCCCTGTCATCTATCAATCCGTCTGATATTGTATCGATGGATATATTGAAAGATGCTTCGGCTACAGCCATTTACGGATCACGTGGAGCCAATGGGGTTATCATCATTACCACTAAGCGCGGAACTAAAGGTGATGCAACTATCAGCTACAACGGATATGTGGGCTGGCAACAAATGCCAAAGAAACTGGACTTGATGAACCTCCGGCAATATGCCGAACATAAGAACGAAAGGTCTGCAATGGGAATAGTAGAATGGGACGACAACTTTGTTCGCCCCGACCTGTTGGGTAAAGGTACCGACTGGCAAGATGAATTATTTTCAAATGCCTTTATGACAAGTCATAACCTGTCGGTAACAGGAGGTAATGAAAAAAGTTCGTATGCCCTTTCGGCCGGATACCTCGATCAGGAGGGTATCGCTGTAGGATCGGGATTCAAGCGTTTGAATCTGAGCGGTAGTTTTGATTCTCAGGTGAAAAAATACCTAAAAATGGGTATTAACTTTGCATTCAGCAACTCCGATCAGGAAATAACCGTATCTGACCAATCATTGATCAAAGTAGCCTTGAAACAAACACCAAATGTTGCTGTTAGAAATGCGGAAGGTAATTTTGACGGACCCGATACAGATGAATATGTACAAAATAACCCTATCGGATTGGCTATGATAAAAGAGAATAGCAACGAGAAGATGGGTATAAGGGCTAATACTTATGCAGAGGCTACTATCATAGAGGGGCTGACTTATAAGACAGAACTCTCATTCGATTACGGTATAACAAATACATACAGATTTGACCCTTCTTACCAATTCGGTGCAATTACCAACGAAGTAAGAGAAGGTACGCAAACCAAATCGTACAATAAATTCTGGACATGGAGGAATATTGCTACATATAACCGCACCTTCGGAATACATAATGTTAATGCTATGTTAGGCCAGGAAATGCAAAAGTCATCATGGGAATACCTGTCAGGTTATCGTAGCGGTTATCTTACTAATAATGCTACTGATCTGGATGCAGGGGATGCCACAACAGCCAAAAATAACGGAAGCAGTGGAGCCAGTTCCCTTCTTTCTTATTTCGGACGTGTGTTTTATTCTTTCGATAATAAATATTTACTGACAGCAACTCTTCGTCGCGATGGATCATCCAAATTCCATCCGGATAACCGTTGGGGATGGTTTCCTTCAGCTGCGCTTGCGTGGAGGGTTACCGGAGAAGAATTCCTGAAAGACCATAATGTAATTGACAACCTGAAACTTCGTTTCGGATGGGGTGCTGTAGGTAACCAAAATGTATCAAACTATGCCTATATGGCCACCTATTCATCTGTAGCCACAAATTGGGGTACAGGACTATTGGCAAGTAACACGCCTAATCCCGATCTTAAATGGGAAACCACATACTCCAGCAATCTGGGGCTCGACCTGAATCTGTTTAACAACCGGATAGAATTTATTGCCGATGTTTATTATAAAAAAACAAAGAATCTTTTATTGATATTGCCTTTACCTTCTTATGTGGGTACATCGGGGCAGGGTTCTGCTACTCCGCCTTGGGCTAATATCGGCTCTCTTGAAAACAAAGGTCTTGAATTAACACTGAATACGGTAAATATAGATAAGAGAGATTTCCAGTGGCGATCCAATCTGGTATTCTCCATGAACCGGAATAAAGTCCGTTCACTCGATACTTCAACAAGTATAATAAACACAACGATTCAGGAAGGTTCGGAAACAACAGTTGTAACCCGTACGGCTGTAGGAGAACCTATCGGTCAATTCTACGGATACAAAGTTATCGGGCGATTCGAAAAAGCTACCGACTTTTATTACAAAGATGCCGATGGTAATATAAAAGCTACAGCTTTGCCTAAAGGTATGGAGATTGGGGAAAACGGTATGTGGATCGGAGACTATATATTCGAGGATGTAAACAAAGACGGAATTATTGACGAAGAAGACCGTACTTATATAGGAAATCCTGAACCTAAATTCACATTCGGTATCGGGAATACATTTACATACAAAGGCTTTGATCTGACTATCTTCCTGTCGGGTTCTTACGGAAACGATGTAGTAAACTATCAGAGACGATTCCTTGAAAATCCACGTGAAAACACCAACCTGCTCGTAGAAGCACGCGATTATGCACATCTGTCGCTGATAGATCCTAACGGGCCTAACGACTACCGCAATGTGTATATATCCAGTGGTGCGGCAGATATGCCACGTATAGCAGCTTCTTCGGGAGCATCTACATCTAACTACCGCTTTAGTGATAAGTTTGTTGAAGACGGGTCTTTCCTGAGAATACAAAATATATCGCTTGGTTATAATTTACCTCGCAAAGTGATAAGCAAAATGGGACTTCAGAATCTGAAAGTGTATATGAACCTTCAAAATGTACACACATTTACCAAATATTCGGGATACGATCCTGAAGTAGGTTCATCAAATCAGAGTGTAGGTTTAACTGGTATCGACAATGCACGATATCCGTCACCGCGGATCTATACATTCGGTATGAACGTTACATTTTAAATAAAATACAATATGAAAACAAAGAAATTAATATACACATTAGCTGTCTCATGCTCTCTGTTATTGACAGGCTGTAGTGATTTCCTCGATATTACACCTAACGACCGTATTACAGGAGATAACTTTTATCAGTCCGAGAGTGATTTTCAGGCAGCAACAGCACCACTATACAATAAAGTGTGGTTCGACTTCAATGATAAATTCTATTATGGATTGGGTGACGGTCGTGCCGGAAACCTCTATGCTCCATATTCCGATTATATCTATCCGTTTACCGACCTTACCGAAACAGGGCTAACCGGTCCGCTGGTATCGGCATGGCAGTCTTATTACAATGTCGTACAACAGGCGAATAGGGTGATCATCGGTATTAGTGGCAGCACTTTAGATGAATCGGTAAAACGTCCATACATAGGAGAAGCCCGTTTCATGCGCGGTATGGCATATTGGTATCTGACCTCATTATGGGGAAATGTTATCTTAAATGAGAACCCGGATGAGCTGGTTGCTAATCCTATTGTGAATACAACTACACAGGAAGATGTCTATGAGTTCGTTATGCGTGACTTTGAATATGCGGCTAAATATCTTCCTGCAACAGCTTCTCAAAAAGGCAGATTGACAAAATATGCTGCTTATGGCATGTTGTCACGTGTCTATCTTGCATATTCCGGATTAAGCAATAATCCTAACAGTGGGACACGTAATACCCAGTACCTCGAATATGCAAAGAAAGCAGCTGAAGTTGCTATTGAAAGTAAGGTTTACAGCCTGATGGCCAATTACGCCGATATATTTACCATAGAAAATAATAACAATCAGGAATCAATGTTTGCCCTGCAATGGGTGCCTAATGGCGACTATGGCGTAACCAATACCCAGCAGGCATATTTTGCCTGTGATTCTGAAATTACTGGCGATGATGCTGCTTGGGGATACTGGACAAGAGCAAGTTATGATGTATTGAAAGAGTATGAAAAAACTGATCTTCGCCGCAAAGCTACATGGATGGGATATGGAGATTTATATACTGAAATAAATAAGGCTAACGGCGGGTTTCTGTATGAAAAAACCGATCAGGCATGTAATGTTAAAAAAGGAGTTGTAGGTTCTACCAAAGATAACCCTTCTATTTCGCGTATGAATTCTGCCCTTAATACAAATATGCTACGTTTAGCAGAGGTATATCTGAATTATGCAGAAGCAGTATTGGGCAACAGTGCAAGCACCACAGATGCAACAGCACTGGAATACTTCAACGCTTTGCGTACCCGTGCAGGAGTTTCACCGAAAACAAGTATCAGTTATGAAGATTTACGTCACGAACGTCGTGTGGAATTCTGTATCGAAGGTCTTTACTGGTATGATCTGGTAGCCCGTGCATATTACAAACAACAGGAAGTGATCAATTACGTTATTTCTCAGGATCGTGGTACAATCACTCCATTCTTGTATGATGCAGCTACCAATACTGCAAGTCTTGACGAAAGCAGGGACCCTACCACCCGTGCAATAGGAACTATTGATGGCAGTATATTCCTGTTGCCTTACCCTGAATCAGAAGTTGTACAGAATCCTCTGTTGAAAGAAGCTCCTGTTTCTTACGAATTTACAGAAGAGAGGATTACCGATTTATTCTAAAAATTAAATTTATACGACAATGAAAAATATACGTTTTATAAAGAATTTCTGGGCAATGAACTTTCTCTTAAGTTTGTTGATTATCGCAGGCGGATTCACTTCCTGTAGCGATGATGATGACGAAAAGAATGGAAGCTCGCCTATTACTATAACTAAAGTGTTTCTGGAAGATGCCGATTCTTCCGTTCCCGATAGGGAAGTTAGCTTTGTCCGTTTAGGTCAGTTGATTCGTATCGAGGGTTCTGGTTTCAACGGATTACGTAAAGTATATATCAATGGATATTCTACATATTTCAATCCCGTATTTGTATCTGACAATTCAATGATAGTCAGAGTGTCAGCAGAGACTCCGACCACAGATGCAGAAGCAGAATTAAGAAATACAATCCGTTTTGTAAAAGATGCGGCTGAGACTACTTATGATTTTGAAGTCAGAGCAGCAGCTCCGAGCATTACAAGTATTTCCAATACATTGCCTGCCGAAGGCGAATATATTACACTCTCAGGTTCGGGACTTACCGAAATAGAGAGGATTGTATTCCCGGGTAATGTAGAAGTAACAAGTGATATTATATCAGACGAAGACGGTGAATTCTGTATAGTGAAAATGCCTGCCGGCGTATCGGAAGAAGGTGGTTCCATTATGGTAGTAGGTTCTAACGGTGGAGCTTATTCTCCGGCTTACTTCAACTTCAAGAAAGGAATTATCCTCGACTTCGATGGAAATGGTACTCAGGGGTATTGGGGAGAAGCTAATGCTACGAACACACAAAGTATGCTCAGGGATACAGACTTGTTGTCAACTATAATAGGAGAAGGTGTTGTATCAAAAGGAAACTATGTGCCACACCGTCCTGCCAGAATAGATACGATCTATGCAGCAAAAAATCGTAATACAGAGGTGTGGACTGCCGGTAATGGGGTAGACGATTGGCGCGGACAACTGACTCCGTATATTCCTGCCAGTACAGCGGTTGATAAAGTCGGATTCCAGTTCGATATATATGTGCCGGACGCATGGTCGGGTACAGGCTTTCTGAAACTCTGTCTGATAAACAATTTCAATGGTGGTGAATGGACAGGTGCAAGCTATAACTATGTGCCATGGATTGAAAACGGAAAAGTTGTTCCTTTCCAGACAACAGGGTGGACTACGGTTACTATTCCTTTCAGCAAGTTCTATAAATTCTCGGATGGTACTTTCACATTCGAAGATGTACTTGCTGAACGTGAGAATGCCAGCTATGCCAACTTCGGAATGTATTTCGAGAACTCAAACATTGTATTGAGCAATGTTACAGGAAATAGTGGAGACAGCGAAACAGAACTCGTATCTTCTAAAACTACTATAAGAGTATATACTGATAACTGGCGTGTTGTCTCTCTCGAAAAGCCAACATACAGCGATTTTGAAGATTAATGAAACTTTTAATGCAAACGATCATGAAATATAAATATATAATACCGGCTATAGCATTGGCAGCAATGAGTCTGATAGCATGTGACGACTCCAAGATGGAATGGTATAAAGACCCTTCACACGGCGAGATCACTGAGTCGGAACTACCATTGCAACTGGCAGAGAAAATATCGCGCTATGCCGCATTGAAAACATATGCCACCGATTTCACACTTGGTATAGGCGTCGGACTCGACGAATATATAAATAACGAAGCTTACAGAGCCCTTGTGGATGAAAACTTCCATGAGATAACCATAGGCTATGCTATGAAGCACGGGCCAATGGTAAAATCTGATGGAAGCCTTGATTTTACCAATGTAGACAAACTGTTTCAGCAACTGCAAATTTCAGGTCTGGGACTCTACGGACACACCTTAGTATGGCATCAGAACCAGAACGCAAGTTATCTGAACGGGCTCATAGCACCGGTTGTAATACCAGCACCAGCCGGTAGTAACTTGCTAGACTTGACAGGGTTGAAAGATAAAAGCTTGGGTAGTGGATGGAATCCACAGAATAAAGGGGCCGGCATTTCTGTAGTCGATGGTAAAGGCTTGTCCGCTACATCTCAGGCTGTGGAGATGATTGCAAGTTCCAGTTCTGCTCAGCCGTACAGTTTACAGTTGATATCACCGGATATCGCAGCAGTATCGGGACATACTTATGAGATATCGTTTTATATCCGTTCCGACCAGCCCGGAAAAGGGCGTATATCCTTCAGTGGATTGGAGAATAATTATCCATATAAGGATTGGTACAATACAGGCGGATCGTGGACAGCAGCTTTTGAAACCACAAGTGAGTGGAAACAGGTGCTGTTTACCGTAAATGACTTTAATGCTGCAACTTTCAAGATACAGTTCGATCTTGGATACTTACCCGATGTGACTTACTATATAGATGTAGACAATATATGGGTAAGAGATCTGGATGCAGAGCCCACTGTTGTCAATTTACTTACAAACGGCACATTCGATAGTGATATAACAGGATGGAGTCGCTATAACGGTGCAGCAGACTGTATGTCATATGCAACCGGTACCGACGCTTATCAGGGTGGAGGCTCTTTGAAGATAACGAATGCTACAAATGCAGACGAATGGAGTACCCAGATTCATGCTGATTTTACAACAGCATGGGAACTAAATAAAAAATATAAGGTTTCATTTATGATTCGTTCCGATGCAGCCGGTAGCATGCGATGCTCAACTACAGGTACGGCACGTTATCAGGGTACTGTTGCTACCACTACAACATGGACTGAAGTTGTATGGGAAATTACGGGTAACGGTGGAGAGACTGGACTGAACCTGGATATGGGTAAAGTTGCCGGAACTTACTACATCGATAATGTAGTAGTAGAAGAAGTAGCTGCTACAAAGAGTGCTGTCGCTCGCGCCAGTGCAACTATCGTAGAAAAAACCGATGAAGAGAAAGCCGAACTTATAGGCGGTGCTATGGAAAGCTGGATATCGCAAATGGTGGGGCATTGTAAAGGTGTAGTCAAAGCTTGGGATGTAGTGAACGAGCCGATGGATGACGGTAAGCCTTCATCACTGAAAACCGGTGTTGGCAAAACAGATTTGGCCAGCGATGAATTCTACTGGCAGGATTATCTTGGAAAAGATTATGCAGTAACAGCATTCAAGCTTGCCCGTCAATACGGAAATGCAGATGATAAACTGTTTATCAACGACTACAATCTGGAATATAACCTTGCGAAGTGCGACGGACTGATTGCTTATGTTGACTATATAGAAGGAAAAGGTGTAACAGTAGATGGTATCGGTACTCAGATGCACATATCCATTACCTCTAATAAGGATAACATTGCACAAATGTTCCAAAAGCTGGCAGCAACAGGAAAGCTGATTAAGATTTCCGAATTGGATATTACTGTTGGAACAGCGTCTCCTACTACCGAACAGTATGCACAACAGGCAGAAATGTATCAGTATGTAATAGATATGTACAAAAAATACATTCCGGCTGCACAACAGTTTACTATAACTATTTGGGGGCTTTCGGATGATCCGAAAGAGCACGTAAACTGGTTGCCGGACGATGCACCTAATGTATGGGATGCAAATTATAATCGTAAACATGCTTATAAAGGCGTTGCCGATGGCTTAGCCGGAAAAGACGTAAGTGAAGACTTCACGGGAGAACTACAATAATATTTATTAAAGATGAAAGCCGGGTTTTCATTTTGAACCCGGCTTTTATTTATTACTCATCTTATCCTTTTTTTAAGTGCTATTTCAGATTTCTTACATTCAAGTAAGACTGTTTTCATTGCCCAACTATATGATCAAAATACAGGATAAATACCTGTTTGATATGAAAGACCATAAGAATTGAAGCTATTTAAGTACAAATGTAACACAGAAGATAGTCTTTGTTACATATCCGGAGGCAGATGTTACATGCCCGGTACAAAATGAAACATTTATAGATGGCTTTTGCAAATACCATTTGTAAGTTTGTTACAACCATGAAAGAGGAAACTTAATCATAGAATATCAAAAACACTTTTGCAACATTAATTAACTAAATTGGAATGATTTTATGGAAAGCACAAATCATTATCTACGGACTATAGGTCTGTTGTTCCTATTCAGCTTTATGTCCATGTGGGCATATGCACAAACAATATCCGTGCAGGGTATTGTGAAAGATCCTAAAGGAGAACCCATCATCGGAGCCAGTGTAGTTGAGCCTGGAACTACTAATGGTACTATGACCGATATAGATGGGAACTATTCTATTCAGGTATCATCACAAGGTAAACTTACTGTTTCATTTATAGGCTATCAATCGCAGACAATAGATGTTTCGGGAAGAAACCGTATTGATGTTGTATTGAATGAAGACAACCGTATGCTGGATGAAGTAGTGGTTGTCGGATACGGTACACAGCGTAAAGAAGCAGTAACAGGTTCGGTAGCCTCTATGCGGGGCGATGTATTGCGTGAGGTACAGACCGGAAATGTAACCTCAGCCCTTGCCGGGCGTGTAGCCGGTGTACAAATACAGCAAACAAGTTCAAAGCCGGGGTCGGATATGCAGATACGTATTCGTGGTACCCGTTCACTTACGGGAGATAATGCACCTTTGGTAGTACTCGACGGAATACCATTTGGCGGTACTATCGGCGATATTAATCCCAATGATATTAAGAGTATTGATATCTTGAAAGATGCTTCTGCAACTGCCATTTATGGTTCGCGCGGAGCAGGTGGTGTTGTCATTGTTACCACTAATAAAGGGAATATGGGCGTGAAACCTAAAGTAACTTACGATGTTTATTTGGGTGTGAAAACGCTATATCACCGTTATCCGATGATGACAGGCAACGAATTGTACCAACTGCGCAAAGATGCAGGAATGTACATGGACACAGAGGGCAATCCAACTATGGGACTTGACGAAGCTCAGGGTGTAAATACCGACTGGCAGGATTTGATGTTTAAAAACTCCCTGACGATGAATCATAATGTGAGCATCTCAGGTGGTAGCGAAACCGGTAGTTACAATGTAGGTGCAGGATATTATGAAGATCAGGCTTTGTTACCTGAACAAGATTATAAGCGTATCAACCTGCGCGCTACTTTCGACCAGAATATTGGTAAATATCTACGTTTTGGTCTAACCACTAACAATAATTATAATGTTACCAACGGTCAAAGTATCGGATTGTATAATACATTGGCATTATCACCTCTGATTGATCCATGGAATGAAGACGGTACAAGAAAAACTATCGTAAACTCTGTAGCCGACAAATATTGGGCTTATTCGCGCGATGCTATCGAAGAACTGGGCGATGGATATGCAGATAGTCAGCGTGGCTTCGGGTCATACAACTCACTCTATGGAGAATTGAAGGTTCCTGGAGTAGACGGTTTGAGCTATCGCCTTACAGTAGGATTAGATTACCGGAGTATGAAAAGAGGCCGCTATCAGGGTATGGGCGTTTTCAGCGACACACCTACGGCAGCGTCTACTGCTTCGCTAGACAAAAACGAGTATTACAAATGGGCAGTTGAACATTTGCTTACTTACGAAAAAACATTTAACAAGCATCACTTGACGCTGAATGGACTATATGCAGCCGAACAAAGTCATTACGACCGTTCGTATGCTAATGCCACAGGTGTTCCGGAACAATTCCAATATTGGAATATAGGACGTGCCGAAAATGTAGTCTACAATCCGGATCAACAGGATTATTGGGAACGTGGACTGATATCTTATATGGCACGTGCGATGTACGATTACGATTCGCGCTATATGTTACTGGCCTCTATCCGTTGGGATGGCTCGTCGGTACTGGCAAGCGGAAAAAAATGGATTGTCTATCCGGGATTCTCGGCAGGGTGGAATATCAGTAGAGAAAGCTTTATGCAAAGTACTACCGACTGGCTGGATAATTTGAAACTACGTGTAGGTTGGGGACTAACCTCTAATCAGGCGATAAATCCGTATACAACATTCGGTAGTCTTGGTACACGCCCTTACAACTTTGGAGATTCCAAGCAAACCGGCCTTTATGTTCAAACTACTCCTAATGCCGAATTGGGTTGGGAATTTACAAGAGTATGGAATTTTGGTCTCGATTTCAGCTTATTCCAGAATCGCTTGTCCGGTACTATCGAATACTATAATGCAGATACTTACGACATCCTTCAAAGTGTGAATTTGCCTTCTACAGCGGGTGTTGGCAGCTATCTGGCAAATATTGGGGAAATGAATAATCGTGGTGTCGAACTGAGTCTGAACGGAGTGATTTTTGAAAACAAAGAAGGCTGGACATGGGAAGCCGGAATTAATTTCTATACCAACCGCAACAGAATCACGAAGCTTGCTTCGGGACAGGAAAGAGATGATATAAACAAATGGTTTGTAGGTCACTCTATCAATTCTATATATGACTATGAGAAAATCGGAATCTGGCAAGAAGGAGAACCTTTCCTTAATGATTACGAAAAAAATGGAAAAGTAGGTATGATCAAGGTGAAATATACTGGTGAGTACAATGCCGACGGAAGTCCGGTAAGAGCTATTGATGCATCTGATCGTCAGATTATCAATGCCGATCCCGACTGGCAGGGAGGTTTCAACACCCGTGTTGCTTACAAAAACTGGGATCTGAACATACTCGGTACTTTCCAGCACGGAGGTATTTTGGTTAGTTCACTTCATTCTTCTAACGGTTACCTCAATATGTTGACAGGAAGACGCGGAAACGTGAAAGTCGATTACTGGACACCTGAAAATACAGGAGCCAAATATCCGAAACCATATGCGACAGGAACCGGAGATAATCCGCAATACGGTAGTACATTAGGCTATTTTGACGGATCATACCTCAAAGTCGGATCTATTACATTAGGATACAATTTCGATAAAAATGCAACATGGTTCAAAAAACTTGGACTTAGCAGTGCTCGTATGTATTTCACATTGCAGAATGCTTTTGTACTCTTCTCCGACTTTAATAGTGAAACCGGGCTCGATCCGGTAACCAACTCTTACGGAAACGAAAATGCAGCGGTAACTGACAATAGCAGTTTGCCATACAGGGCAAGTTCTACCCTTACAGTAGGCACAAACAGTCCGCAATCACGCAACTTCTTGTTTGGTTTGAATGTATCTTTTTAATCGTTTAATATTGAATTCAAGATATGAAAAATATAAATTTTAAGACCATTTTAGGAACGGCTGCAATAGCCTTACTGGCATTTTCCTGTTCCAACGATATTTTGGACGAAACTCCGCGCACCGATTATATTCCCGATTACTTTAAGACAGAAGAAGGTATTCAGGGCGGTCTGACATCGCTTTATGCACACACCCGCTATATTTTCGGGCAGTATTATTATGCTGCGCAGGAAAACGGGACTGACGAATATACTTACGGACAGAGTACCGATAATAACTTTAATGATACCGATATGTCGGGAGCCGGTACGTTGACTCCTACCTCCAGCCGTTCGGATGTGCTTTGGAATGCTGCGTATTCCAATATCAATACAGCCAGTGGTATTATTGAGAATGCTACCGAAGCAGGAAAAACCGAAGCGTTGATCTCAGAAGCGCGCTTTTTCCGTGCATGGGATTATTTCCAGTTGGTACAGACCTTTGGCGGCGTACCTTTAGATCTGGGTTCGGGTGAATTGAAGTTTAATATTACGCCTTCACGTACATCGGTACGTAATACTGTGCCTGAAGTTTATACAAAGGCTATTTTCCCTGATCTGAAAACGGCGATTGAGAATCTGCCCGATGCAGGTCGTGTTAAGGGGGGAGTTACAAAAACTGCGGCTCGTTTGTATCTGGCAAAAGCCTATCTGACATACGGCTGGTGGCTACAAAATCCGGGTAATATACCTACATATCCCGAAACTCAACGCACCGATCCTGACGAACACGATGCTGCATGGTATTTCCAACAGGCATACGATGTTGCTTTAGAAGGAATAAGCAATGCTGGTGCTAATTTCGGATTGCTCGAATATTATTATGATGTACATCTGGGTAGCAACGACCGTAATAAGGAAATTGTCCTTTACAGCGATCACTGTGAAGATGAATATTACAATCAGGCAAGTTTGTCATGGAGTAATGGTACTACACCTGAGAGTTTTGCCGTATGGTTTGCTACCTGTAATTATGGAAGCATAAGAAGTTCTGCAGATGGGTCTGCTTATGATGTTGCATCTGTTGATCGCGATGCGGCTCAGTGGGGTGGCCGTCCTTGGACTCGTATGGCTCCGCCTATCGAAGTATTTACCAAGACTTTTGCCGATAAAACTAATGATAGCCGCTACGATGGAACTTTCGTATCCGTATTTCCGGGCAACTGGGAGAAAAAGGGTGATACCCGTACATTGTACAATGCCAATGGCTTGCCGGTTAAGAGCGGTGAACCTATTCTTACTTTCTTAGACGAGGACAATCCTAGTGTAGTTTATCCTACCGGAGGCGGAAGCAGTAATGTAGGTGGCGGTACATTGCCGGGCAGAGCAGACTGGGTAATCAATCCGAGTGGAATCAGCCGTATATATTATCCGGGATTGTGGAAACTGGGAACTTACCGTACCGATAGCGGAACAGGCTTAGGACAACCTAACGGAGCTATCACACGCCCTTGGAATATTGCTAAATTCTCAGAGTTTTACTTCATCGCAGCCGAAGCAGCCGTTAAAGGTGCTACCGGAAGCAAGACTGCCCGTGAATTGATCAACGTAATCCGCGAACGTGCCGGAAAATGGCGTTACAGCAACAACGGACAATGGAGTATGGGTGGTGATGGAACGAAGATAGAAGACCGCAGTGCGGAAATGGCTGCCGCGACTCCTGCTACTATCGACATCAACTATATTCTTGCAGAACGTTCTCGCGAATATTTCGGAGAAGGCTATCGTTGGCTCGACCTGGTTCGTACACAAAAATGGGCTGAAATTGCAGGTTCATATACCATTTGTGGTAGTGCTACCGGAGATCACACCCCTAAGGTATACAACCGTACTATTGAATCACATCATTATTTGCGCCCTATACCTCAGGGTCAAATCGATGGTATGATCATGTCAGATGCTGAGAAAAAAGCGTATCAGAATCCGGGTTATTAATTTAGATACAGACATTATATAGGTTGGAGGTGTTTCCGCCTCCAACCTTATAACTAAAACGATATGAAGAAACTCAATGTAATTTTTATTTGCCTTATCGCTCTGTCTTCACTCCTGTGTGCACAGAGTACCCGTCCCCATTTATCAAAAAAAGGTACAGCTACCCAGCTTATTGTCGATGGGCAGCCATACCTTATACTTGGAGGAGAACTGGGTAACTCTACAGGCTCTTCGCTCGAAGATATGCGGGAGGTTTGTGCCAAGCTCGAGAAGATGCAGTTGAACACGGTTCTAGTTCCTGCTTATTGGGATTTGGTAGAACCCGAAGAAGGTAAATTTGATTTTACGTTGATCGACGGTACAATAGAATTAGCACGCAAACACAATCTTAAGGTAGTCTTTCTGTGGTTTGGTGCATGGAAAAACTCAATGAGCTGTTATGCTCCTCTTTGGTTTAAACAGGATTATAAGAAATATCCGCGTGCATATACCAAAGCGGGTAAACCACTCGAAATAGCCAGCTCATTTTCTGAAAATGTATGTCAGGCAGATAACCGTGCTTTCTCTCAACTGATGAAACATATTGCAGCAGTTGACAAAGAGGATGGAACTGTGATAATGGTACAGATAGAAAATGAAATAGGCATGCTCGAAGATGCCCGTGACTATTCCAAAGAAGCGGATGCTTTGTTCAAAGAACAGGTTTCCGAACTGTTAATGGAGTACCTTACTAAAAATAAAAAAGACCTGCATGCCTGGTTACTCAATAAATGGGAGAAACAAGGTTCAAAAACAAAAGGTAACTGGCAGGAAGTTTTTGGAGATGATGTGTACACAGACGAAATATTCATGGCGTGGTCGTATGCACAATATGTAGAAAAATTGGCACAATCGGCACGCTCGATTCACAATATACCTCTGTTTGTCAATGCTGCGATGAATAGTCGTGGACGTAAGCCCGGCGAATATCCTTCGGCAGGTCCGTTAGCACATCTGATAGATATCTGGCATTGCGGAGCACCAAGTATCGACATATTAGCACCCGATCTGTATGATAAAGGATTTGCCGATTGGGTAGCCCAATACAGACTTCACAATAATCCGCTGTTTATTCCCGAAGTAAGATTGGGTGACAATAACGGCGTACAGGCTTTTTATGTCTTTGGTGAGCACGATGCTCTTGGTTATTGCCCATTCTCGATAGAGAACGGAAAGGAAGATGCGCCTTTGACTCAGGCATATTCAAAATTGAAAGAACTAATGCCTGTCCTCACCAAATATCAGGGACAAGGGCAGTCGAAAGGGCTATTGTTCGATAAAGAAACCAAAGAACGTATCATACATTACGATGACCTGAAAATGACATGCCGCCATTTCTTTACCCTGCCGTGGGATTCTCGTGCAACAGATGGAAGCGAATGGCCTGAGGGTGGAGGTATCATTCTTCGTTTAGCAAAGGATGAATACATTATCGCCGGAAGTGGCATTGTGATCGAGTTTGAAAAAGAAGGTGAGAAAAAAGCCATAGAAGCAAAAAACTTAGGAGAAGATGGTTTCATCAGTCAGGGAGGACAAAAAACAGAGCAAACCACATGGAGCGGCAGCCTCAGAGCGGGGATTGGTACTGTGGATGAAATCAGTATAAACGAAAAAGGAGAGTTCTCCTATATCCGTCGTCTCAATGGTGATCAGACGCATCAGGGACGTCATGTCCGCATCGGAGTTGACGATTTTAGTATTCTTCATGTAAAACTATACGAATATAAATAATGAAAAACCGGTATCTGACATCTTTATTTTTGGTCGTTGCGTTGTGCTTCAGTATTAAGACATCTGCAACGGATAAGTTTGTAACATTTCATAAAGAAGCAGCATCTTTCTGTTTGTTTTCGGAAAATAAGACAGCCTCTGTGATGGTTGACGATCAGGATTACAAAGGGGTCTTGCGTGCAGCAGGTGATTTGCGAAAAGACATCGCAAAAGTAACCGGAACGCTGCCTGATACAGGCAAAGGACAATATACAATTATTATAGGCACAGCCGGAAAATCGACTGTGATAGACCAGCTGATAAAAAGCAATAAGATAGAAGCAAATGACATTCTGGGTAAGAATGAAAAATATATAATAAAGACAATAGACAATCCTATCGAAGGTGTCGGTCAGGCATTAGTGATTGCAGGGAGCGACAAGCGTGGAACTATCTACGGTATATACGAGCTTTCGGCTCAGATAGGTGTTTCTCCTTGGTATTACTGGGCTGACGTTCCTGTCGAAAAACAAAAGGAAGTATTTATCAAGCCGGGTACTTATACCGATGGCGAACCTGCCGTACAGTACAGAGGGATTTTCCTTAACGATGAAGCTCCGGCTCTTAGCGGATGGGCGAGTGCGACATTCGGCGGTTTCAATCATAAGTTCTACGAAAAAGTTTTTGAACTGATACTGCGCCTCAAAGGTAATTTCCTGTGGCCTGCCATGTGGGGGAGTGCTTTCTACGACGATGATCCGTTGAATGGCGAGCTTGCCGACGAATACGGGATAGTGATAAGCACATCTCACCACGAACCGCTTGGACGTGCACATGCCGAATGGAACCGTTACGGCAAAGGTGCATGGAACTACAATAAAAATGCAAAAACATTGCAGGAATTCTGGAAAGGCGGTATGGAGCGCATGAAAAACTATGAGACCATAGTTACAGTCGGTATGCGCGGCGACGGCGACGAACCGATGAGCGAAGAGAGCGATGTTGCTCTGTTGCAAAAGATAGTGAAAGACCAGCGCGGCATTATAGCGCAGGTTACAAACAAAAAGGTGGAAGAAACGCCACAGGTATGGGCTTTATATAAAGAAGTACAGGACTATTATGACAAGGGAATGCGTGTACCTGACGACATTACATTGTTGTTGTGTGACGACAACTGGGGAAACGTTCGCAAACTTCCGGATCTTAACACAAAACCACACAAGGGAGGCTACGGAATGTATTACCATTTCGATTATGTTGGGGGGCCTCGAAACTATAAATGGATTAATGTCAGTCAGGTACAGCGCATTTGGGAACAGATGAATCTTACTTATCAATATGGAGTGAATAAGATATGGATAGTAAACGTAGGCGACCTGAAACCGATGGAATATCCTATCAGCTTCTTCCTCGATATGGCATGGAACCCGAATCAATTTAATGCGGAGAACTTGCTCGACCATACAGAACAATGGTGTGCACAGCAATTTGGAGAAAAATATGCAAAAGAATCGGCACGACTTATAAATCTGTACACTAAATATAACCGCAGGGTAACACCGGAATTGCTGAACGAAAACACTTATAGCCTCGAAAACTATGATGAATTTGAAACTGTCGTGAACGATTATCGCAATCTGGTAGTAGATGCTATGCGCCTGTATTACCTGATTCCTGATAATTATAAAGATGCTTTCGACCAGTTGGTATTATTCCCTATCAATGCCTGCTCTAACCTGTACGAAATGTACTATGCTGTGGCAAAGAACCGAGAATATGCAGCAAAAGGAGATATGATAGCAAACGAATGGGCAGATAAAGCGAAAGAGTGTTTCGAGCGCGATTCACTATTGACAGTTCATTACAACAAAGATATTGCCGGAGGTAAATGGCCTCACATGATGGATCAGGTACGTATAGGTTACACATCTTGGCAACAGCCTGATAAGAGTATTATGCCAAAGGTGGAATACCTGATGCAAACAATGATTTATAAAGAAAAGGTGTTTGCTGAATCAGACAGTTATGTATCTATCGAATCAGAGAACTTTACACGTCAGAATAGCTCTTCTAATATCTCGTGGACAGTAATTCCTCACTTGGGGAAAACGCTTTCGGGAATCACAACGATGCCTGTAACACTTAGTCCTGAAAATGAAGATACATATCTCGAATACGATGTAGAGCTGAACACTACAGGTGAAGCAAAACTTATTGTTCTGGTTTCGCCGACATTGAACTTTAATTCAAATAAAGGCTTGCGCTATGCTGTATCGATAGATGGTGGAAAAGAGCAAATCGTAAATATAAACGGTCATTATCGTGGCGAACTCGGTGAGTGGCAGGCCAATAGTATAATTGAAACTTCGACTACACATCCGATAGATAACGTAGGACGTCATACGATTCGTTTCCGCCCGCTTGATCAGGGAATTGTATTGCAAAAAGTAATGTTAGATATGGGTGGATTGAAACCTAGTTATCTGGGAGCACCTCAAAGTAAATTGGCAAACTGATAATAAATTATCGTATGAAACAGGGAAAAATATATACTACACTCATTCTGCTTACAGCACTATTTCTGTCTGTTACGGTGAGTACTCAGGCAACGGTGAAACTGCCTCGCCTGATCGGTAACGGCATGGTATTGCAGCGTGATATTCCTTTACAGCTTTGGGGATGGGCATCACCTAACGAGTCGATTGTCATAAAATATATGGATAAATCTTATCAGACAAAAGCCGATAAGAACGGAGACTGGAAGATTGCACTGCCTGCTCAGAATGCCGGAGGCCCGTATACGATGCAAATAAATGATATACAGATAAACGATGTATTGATTGGTGATGTATGGCTCTGTTCGGGACAGTCGAACATGGAGCTGCCTATCCGTCGTGTAATGGACTTATACGCAGATGAAGTAAAACAGATAGATAATCCTCACATAAGACAGTTTCGCGTGCAGTTGCACTACAACTTCAATAAAGAGGAAACCGATGTACAGGGCGGAGAATGGAAATCGGCAACACAGGCTAATATCCTCGATTTTTCGGCAACCGCTTATTTTTTCGCTAAGGAACTTTACGATCGCTACGGAGTGCCTGTGGGAATTATTAATACAGGAGTCGGAGGTTCTCCGGCAGAAGCATGGGTAAGCAAGGAAGGGCTGAAAGATTATCCTCACTATCTCGATGTTGCACGTATATGTGCCAATCCGGCTTATATAGACAGTGTACGCAATACCGAATCACAGCGTAATAATCAATGGCATTCTACTCTGAATAAAGAAGATAAAGGTGTTGGCAAATGGAATAAAGAGACTATTGATATGTCCGACTGGGGACAAATCTCTTTGCCCGGATATTGGGCTGACAAAGGTGTGGGGCAAGTGAACGGCTCATTATGGTTCCGCAAAGATTTTGATGTTACGGCATCTATGGCAGGCAAACAAGGTGTTTTGCGTTTGGGTTGTATCATCGATGCCGATTCAGCCTTTATCAACGGCACATTCGTAGGCACAGTTTCTTATCAATATCCTCCGCGTATTTATAATATCCCTGCCGGACTGTTGAAGGAAGGGAAGAATAACATTACGGTAAGAGTGATAAGCAATGGCGGAAGAGGTGGCTTTGTAGAAGAAAAACCATATAAAATAGTTGTAGGTGAAGAGTCTGTAGACCTTACAGGTGATTGGTACTACAAGATAGGTACGAAGATGTCTCCTGCTGGTTCACAGACATTCTTTCAGTATAAACCGATGGGATTATACAACGGAATGATTGCTCCGTTGAAAAACTATGGGCTGAAAGGTTTCCTGTGGTATCAGGGTGAGGCTAATACAGGAAAAGCAAAAGAGTA
The DNA here is from genome assembly GCA_040395895.1 of Dysgonomonas hofstadii. Lineage (GTDB taxonomy): Bacteria > Bacteroidota > Bacteroidia > Bacteroidales > Dysgonomonadaceae > Dysgonomonas > Dysgonomonas hofstadii_A. Next base: position 14,191 of record JBEBPN010000019.1, on the reverse strand, counting down.
CGAGGCACTTCTGACAGCTCTGATCTACGATTGGAGAGCAAAATGGAACAACCTGCAAATGCCGTTTATTTACGCACAGTTGCCAAACTTTATGAAAGCACGTAAAACTCCGTCCGAAAGCGGATGGGCTGAATTGCGGGAAGCACAGCGACAAACGCTCAAAACACTATATACCGGTATGGCGGTAACTATAGATGCCGGAGAATGGAACGATATTCATCCGTTGAATAAAAAGACTGTAGGGCAGCGCCTTGCTCTCGAAGCTGGTCGTGTAGCATATAAGGATAATAGAATAGTGAGTACAGGGCCTATATATGAAAGTATACAGGTAGAAGGAAACAGCATCGTTCTTACATTTTCATCTGTTGGTTCCGGTTTATATGCCAATTCCGATCTGGGTGGCTTTGCCATAGCCGGAGCAGATAAAAAATATGTATGGGCAGATGCCGTTGTACTGAGCAATAACAAAGTGAGGGTGTGGAACAGAAATATTGAGAATCCGGTATTTGTAAGATATGCTTGGGCAGACAACCCCGAAGGAGCAAACTTACGGAATAAAGAAGGATTGCCTGCATCGCCGTTTCAGGCAGAATTTTCGGATATCATTAAAGTCAACAGTATAGGTATATACGATGGGTATAACTATGAACTCTGGCACGACTCCGGCAATGTAAGCATGGTGTTGAAAAAAGGAGGTGCTTTCGAGTGTAAATGGGGTAATATCAACAATGCGCTATTTCGTACAGGCAAAAAGTTCGATGTAACAAAAACGTATGAACAAATAGGTGATATTTCACTGAACTTCGACAGTGATTATAAACCGGTCGGCAATTCCTACTTATGTGTTTACGGTTGGTCGATAGATCCGCTTGTTGAGTTTTATGTAGTAGAAGCTTGGGGAACATGGCGTCCACCGGGAGCTAAAAGCAAAGGAACTGTCAAAATAGACGGTGGTACATACGATATTTACGAAACCACACGTGTAGAACAGCCTTCCATTCTGGGTAATACTACTTTCAAGCAATATTGGAGTGTCCGCACCGATAAGAAAACCAAAGGTACTGTTTCTGTGAGTGAGCATTTCAAAGCATGGGAAAAGGCGGGCATGAAACTAGGCAAAATATACGAAGTCGCATTATGTGTCGAGGGCTATCAGAGTGAAGGGACGGCTGATATATATAATCATATACTGACTATCGGCGACACAGGCTCGAAAAAATAGTGAGGTATTGTCCTACATCTCGCTTCACAATAGAAACTATGGAATAACAATAAAACAAAAGAATAATGGAATCAACACTAAACGTAAATACCGAATCGAAAGGCTTTTACAAACTAACGTGGTTGCAACGCATTGGATTCGGTTCGGGCGACTTGGCTCAGAATCTTATTTATCAGACAGTTGCGCAATACCTTCTCATTTTTTACACAAATGTCTTCGGGCTTCCGGCAGCAACGGCAGCCATCATGTTCCTCATCGTTCGTTTGGTCGATGTTGTCTGGGATCCACTTGTAGGAGCGTTTGTAGACAAACATAATCCAAAACTTGGAAAGTATCGTGCATATCTGGTTCTGGGAGGCATTCCGCTTACGGGATTTGCTATTCTTTGTTTTTGGAACGGATTTTCGGGATCATTGGTTTATGCCTATATCACCTATGTGGGCTTATCGATGTGCTATACACTGATAAATGTACCTTACGGGGCATTAAATGCTTCGCTTACCCGCGATACAGACGAGATCACGAAACTTACGTCTACCCGTATGTTCCTTGCTAACCTTGGTGGTCTGGCAGTGGCTTATGGTATTCCGATTATCGTAAAATCGCTTTCTCCCGATGGAAAGATCAACTCACCCGAAGCAGGAAATGCTTGGTTCATTACTATGACCATTTATGCCCTTTCAGGTTTGGCACTGTTGATTTTCTGTTATACCCAGACCAAAGAAAGAGTTGTAATGGATGAGAAAGATACATCACATGTAAAGGTTTCCGACCTGTGGATGGAATTTAAGCATAACCGTCCTTTGCGTATACTGGCATTTTTCTTTATTACTGCCTTTGCTATGATGGCAATCGGTAATTCGGCTGGTTCTTACTATATGATCTATAACGTACAGGCTCCTGATATGCTGCCATACTTTGCGGCGCTCGGTTCCATTCCTGCATTTATCTTTATGCCGATGGTACCCGCTATAAAACGGGCGATAGGCAAAAAGCAAATGTTCTATGTGTTTCTTACCATCGCCATTCTGGGTATGGCTATGCTCTATGTGATTTCGGTAGTTCCGGCACTCAAGACTCAGGTGTGGTTAGTACTTGTGGCACAGTTTGTAAAATCGACAGGCGTGATCGTAGCAACAGGATATATGTGGGCGTTAGTTCCCGAAGTAATATCGTATGGAGAGCACACTACCGGAAAAAGAATCTCAGGAATCGTAAATGCCCTGACAGGAATATTCTTTAAGGCCGGAATGGCTTTAGGCGGGGTAGTACCCGGTTTTGTTTTGGCCTTTGTCGACTTTGATGAAAAGAATGCTGTTACACAATCAGCCTTCGCCCAACAAGGTATCTTATGGCTTGTCGCTGTAATTCCGGCAATACTGCTTCTGTTGGCAATGTTTATTATCTCGAAGTATGAATTGGAAGACGATGTAATCGATAAGATAAACAGAGAGATAGAAGAAAGACATTTGAAATAAATAATAGTAAATCAGTAAAATATAAATATATTAGATTATGAAAAGATTAATTATCCCGGTTTTGTGTATGGCTCTTGTCGGGTGTATGCAGGCAACTAAGACGGATGAGACAAAAGAACCCACGTTAAAAGAAGCATTCAAAGAGAAGTTCCTGATAGGTGCAGCCTTGAATGTAGATCAGATTTGGGGCAAAGACACGGCAGCTGTTAATGTGGTAAAAACTCAGTTTAGTTCCGTAGTTGCCGAAAATTGTATGAAAAGTATGTTCCTGCAACCCAAAGAGGGAGAATTCTTTTTTGACGATGCCGACAAGTTTATGGAATTCGGCGAAAAAAACAATATGATTATTACAGGGCACTGCCTGATATGGCATTCACAGGCTCCAGGATGGTTTTTTACTGACGATAAGGGGAAAGACGTATCGCCGGAAATCCTTAAAGAACGCATGAAAACCCATATTACTACAGTGGTATCCCGTTATAAGGGGCGTATAAAAGGTTGGGATGTGGTCAATGAAGCGATTATGGAAGACGGTTCCTACCGTAAGAGTAAGTTCTATGAAATATTGGGAGAAGAATTTATCCCTCTGGCTTTCCAGTATGCAAATGAAGCCGACCCTGATGCTGAATTGTATTACAACGACTATAACGAATGGCATGTGGGCAAGCAAAACACTGTAGTCAATCTGGTGAAATCACTAAAAGAGAAAGGCCTGCGAATAGATGGTATAGGCATGCAGGGGCACATTGGTATGGATTATCCGACACTGGAGGAATACAAAGCTGCTATAGAAGCTTATACCGGTGCAGGCGTGAAAGTAATGATCACAGAATTCGATATGAGTGCGTTGCCTTCTCCACGCAAGAATATAGGCGCTAATATTGCCGATACCGAAAGCTATAATCAGGAGATGAACCCTTATACAACAGGTCTGCCTGACTCTATAGCAACAGCATGGGATAAGCGTATGACAGACTTCTTTACTCTTTTCTTGGAGAATAAAGAAAAGGTTGCCCGCGTTACTATGTGGGGAGTGGCTGATGGTAATTCGTGGAAAAATGATTTCCCGATGAAAGGACGTACCGACTATCCTTTACTCTTCGACCGCGAATATAAGGCAAAACCGGTTGTACAGGAGCTGATTCAGTTAGCTGAAGCAGACAGTAATAAAAAATAACAAATTCGTAACTTGTAACTGCCCATAGGGCGAAGTAACTAAAAAAATGTAACAATGAAGAAAGCAAAATATCTATTTCCGAAAGACTATATGGCCGATCCTTCGGTACACGTATTTGAAGGTAAAATATACATTTATCCGTCACACGACTGGGAAAGCGGAGTTCCCGAAAATGATAACGGTGACCACTTCAATATGAAGGACTATCATGTTTTCTCTCTCGATGATGTAGAAAACGGAGAGGTCACAGATCATGGTGTTGTATTAGCTGTTGAAGACATACCTTGGGCAGGCCGCCAGCTATGGGATTGCGATGTTGCCTTTCGTAACGGCAAATATTATATGTACTTCCCATTGAAAGACCGGAACGATATTTTCCGACTGGGTGTAGCTATTAGCGATAAACCTTACGGCCCTTTTATCCCTCAGGAGAACCCTATGAAAGGAAGTTACAGTATGGACCCTGCCGTGTTGGACGATAGAGGTGGAAACTTTTATATGTACTTTGGCGGACTTTGGGGCGGACAGCTTCAGCGCTACCGCAACAACAAAGCACTGGAGTGTGCCCATTTGCCCGAAGGTGATGAACTTGCCCTCTGTGGTAAGATCGTACGCCTGAGTGACGATATGCTGGAGTTTGCAGAAGAACCCAAAGATGTGGTCGTTCTGGATGAAAATGGAAACCCACTTTTGGGGAGCGATACTGAGAGGCGCTTCTTTGAGGCTTCATGGGTGCATAAATACAAGGGAAAATACTATTATTCGTACTCTACGGGGGATACGCACCGCATCTGTTATGCTATCGGCGATAATCCTTACGGGCCATTCACATACAAGGGTGTAATCTTAACTCCGGTAATAGGATGGACTACCCATCACAGTATAGTGGAATATAAGGGTAAATGGTATTTGTTCCACCACGATTCGGTGCCTTCGGGTGGCCGTACATGGCTGCGCAGTATGAAGGTTGTAGAACTTGAGTATAATGAAGACGGAACGATCAAAACAATAGAAGGACTCGACAAATAAAAGATAAAACGTATGGCTCCATTCAGGATTGCAATAATAGGAACGGGCTGGATTGCTGAGAAAATGGCAATAACAGTTGCCGGTATGCAGGATGTAGAAATCTATGCAGTTGTTTCACGTACAATGGAGAGGGCGCAAAGCTTTGCCGGACAATGGAATATAGCGCAGAGCTTTGATTCGATCGGCAAGATGTTGGATGATGAGAATGTGGATTTGGTTTATATTGCAACTCCACATTCAAATCACTACGAGGAAGCGCGTATGTGCCTGTTGAAAGATAAGCCTGTCTTGTGTGAAAAAGCATTTACGGCAACGGCATGGCAAACCGAAGAGTTATTGCATATTGCGAAAGAGCGGAATGTTTTTATAACCGAAGCCATTTGGACACGATATATGCCACTGTCGAAAACCATTAATGAGATTATCGAGAGCGGAATTATAGGTAAACCTGTATATTTGTCGGCAAATCTCGGTTATCCGAATTACGGGATGGAACGAATGACAAATCCCGATCTGGCAGGGGGAGCTTTGCTTGATCTTGGGGTTTATCCGATCAACTTTGCGTCTATGATTTTAGGTACAGATATCGAAAATATAACCTCGACCTGTACGCTGATGAACACCGGAGTGGATGGACAGAACAGTATCACGATTACGTATGCAGGAGGTGCGATGGCTGTTCTGAGCAGTACGCTTTATGCTAAGACCGACAGGCAGGGGCTTGTTGCCGGCGAAAACGGATATATTATTGTCGAAAATATAAATAATCCTCAGAAGGTGACGGTAGTAGGATCGGATTATCAAATTCTTTCAAAATATGATTGTCCTCCTCAGATAACCGGATACGAGTATCAGGTCTATGCTTCGATAGATGCGATCTGTAACGGCCGGATAGAATCTCCGTTTATGCCGCATGCAGAGACGTTACGAATAATGAAACTGATGGACGAATTAAGAAAATCTTGGGGTGTGAAATATCCATCCGACAGAGATTAGTTAAAATCATTCTATTATCTTTAGTATCTGATAAATATAAAGAATATGAAGAAAAATATAATCTTATTTTTAGTTGCTCTGGTATACTTGTTTCCGCTACAGGCTGAGGATGGGAGCCGTCTTTGGCTGCCCCGGACGGAAAATAAAGTAGAGGCTAAAGTAACGGTAAATAAGAAAAGTGCGATTATCGATACTGCACTCAAAGAGTTGAAAAACTACTGGCAAGGTGGAGCAGTTACATTAAATATACAAAACTCGGCAGAACTCCGGGAACTGGGCAATGAGGGATTTATAATAAAAAGTAGTAAGGATAATCAAATAACGATCAGCTCATTGTCCGACAGAGGAATACTTTACGGAACTTATCATCTGTTGCGGCTACAGGATACAAAGGCTATAAACGGGGAAATATCTGTAAGTGAATCTCCTAAATATGATATTCGTATCCTTAACCATTGGGATAATCTTGACCGTACCGTAGAACGCGGCTATGCAGGTTATTCCCTGTGGAAATGGAACGAATTGCCGGACGTATTGTCTCCCCGCTACGAATCCTATGCCCGAGCTAATGCTTCTGTAGGTATTAATGCTACAGTGCTGAATAACGTAAACGCCTCGCCTCAGATATTGACAAGTGAATATCTGAAAAAAGTAAAAGTACTGGCAGACATATTCCGCCCTTATGGTATAAAGGTATATCTGTCAGTAAATTTTTCATCGCCGAAAGTATTAGGTGGTCTGGAAAATTCCGATCCGGTGAATACCGAGGTGCAAAAGTGGTGGAAAGACAAAGCTAAAGAAGTTTATACATTGATTCCCGATTTCGGAGGTTTTTTGGTAAAAGCCAATTCGGAAGGGCAACCCGGCCCACAGGATTATGGACGCACACATGCCGACGGAGCAAATATGCTTGCCGATGTGCTGAAACCTTACGGGGGAATCGTTATGTGGCGTGCATTCGTATATAACCCTAGTAATGAAGACAGGGCAAAACAGGCATATATGGAGTTTGTACCGTTAGACGGGCAATTCCGGAATAATGTAATAATACAGATAAAGAATGGCCCTATCGACTTTCAGCCACGTGAACCATTTAATCCATTGTTCGGCGCATTGAAGCAAACACCCGAAATGGTCGAATTTCAGATAACGCAGGAATATCTCGGCTTCTCTAACCATCTGGCCTATCTCGCACCATTATTCAAAGAAACATTGGAGAGCGATACATATTCGGATGGCAAAGGTTCCACAGTAGCAAAAATAACAGACGGCACATTGCGGAGTCAGAAATTTACAGCAATCTCAGCCGTAGCCAATATAGGAGAAGATACCAACTGGTGTGGCCATCACTTTGCTCAATCTAATTGGTATGCTTTTGGCCGTCTGGCATGGAATCACGAATTATCTTCCGGACAGATTGCAGAAGAATGGTTGAAAATGACCTTTACGGACAACAAGGAATTTGTTGAACCCGTAAAAGAGATGATGCTCAGTTCGAGAGAAACCGTTGTCGATTATATGATGCCATTGGGACTTCATCATATTTTTGCCGAGAACCATCATTATGGCCCTGAGCCATGGCTGTCGGAAGCCGGACGCGAAGACTGGACTTCGGTCTATTACCACAAAGCAGATAATATCGGCTTAGGATTTGACCGTACTACTAAAGGCAGTAATGCCGTATCACAGTATTTTCCACCATTGAATGACACTTATAATAATGTAGCGGCCTGTCCCGAAAACCTGTTGCTTTGGTTTCACCATGTAGCATGGGATTATAAGATGAAGGACGGAAAAACGATGTGGGATGCACTTTGCTACAAATACGACTCGGGCGTACAGCAGATACGTGAATATCAGAAGTTATGGGATAGGATGGAGCCATATATCGACAAACAGCGGTTTGCCGATGTACAATCCAAACTGAGAATACAAGCGCGTGATGCAGTATGGTGGAAAGATGCCTGCCTGCTTTATTTCCAGACATTCTCGAAGCGCCCTATACCTTACAATATAGAGCGTCCTGTGCATGAACTGGATGATCTGAAAAAGATAAAACTGGATATGAAGCATCATAATTAGAATAGTTGGTGAGGATATAAATTTTTCTAAAGATTTTTATCTATAAGATTTATTCAGTTAGCAGTGAGTGATCTTTGAATTAACAATCAGCGGAGCTAATTGATGATGAGTTTACTAGTTCTCAGTGTACTAGAAAAAAGAAGAGTAAACTAATAGACTTGTAATTCTTGTCAGGTTTTAGTTAAAATATCTGGGTTTGCTGTAGGGGCGGATTATCATCCGCCCGAATACGAGAACAATGCGTCTAAAAACGGGCGGATAATAATCCACCCCTACATATCGGGAACTTGTAATTTTACATATGTTTCGCTCCTGTGACTGTTGGTTGTAAGGTTTTAGTTAAAATCCACCTCACCCCAACCCTTTCCAAGAGGAGAGGGAGCAGCAAAGCCCTGAAAAAGAAATACTGTAGGGGCGAACACATGGGTTCGCCCGAATGGAGGGGGCAGGTGCGGTCAGAAAGGACACGGACAAGATGTCCGCGTCAGCGAATTATCAATGTGCTAATTAGCGAATATGCCGATGTGCCAATGAAAAGAGATATTTGAAAGATTATGTAAAAAGTGTGAGGTTTGTAAGGTTTTAGTTAAAATTATCTCACGCAAAGATGCGAAGACGCAAAGGAAAATACTTGTAACTTGTAACTACCCGATAGGGTGTAGTAACATGTAACTATTGTAAGGTTTTAGTTAAAAACTAATAGCGAAGAATTAATGAATTAATATAGCATACATTTAAATTATTAGGGATAATGGAAAAAACATGGCGGTGGTTTGGTAAAAAGGATAAGATCACTTTACCGATGCTGAGGCAGATAGGAGTGGAGGGCATTGTTACAGCCCTGCACGATATTCCCAATGGGGAGGTATGGCCGTTGGATGCTATCAACGATCTGAAGAATTACATAAAAGATGCCGGACTTAGGTGGTCGGTAGTAGAAAGCCTGCCTGTAAGCGAAGCCATCAAATATGGTGGACGCGATACGGATAAGCTGATCTCTAACTATATAGAGAGTCTTGCTAATCTGGGTGAAGCCGGAATAACGACTGTCTGCTACAACTTTATGCCGGTAATAGACTGGATACGTACCGATCTGGTATATCCTTGGGCAGACGGAACGTCCTCTTTGTATTTCGATAAGATACGTTTTGCGTACTTCGATTGCATGATACTCAAACGTGAGAATGCTGAGAACGATTATTCGGCAGAAGAGATGATGAAAGTACATGCTTTGGACAAGACAATAACAGAAGCTGAGAAAGATCAGTTGATAGATACCATTATTGTGAAAACACAGGGCTTTATCAACGGAAATATAAAAGAGGGAGATAAGAATCCTGTATCTATTTTCAAGAATCTTCTGGCACTATATAAAGATATAGACAGGGACGGGCTGAGGGAAAATATGAAGTACTTCCTGTCGCAACTGATGCCGGTATGCGAAGAGTATAATATAAGCATGTGCGTACACCCTGACGATCCGCCTTATCAGATGCTGGGATTGCCGCGTATAGTAACCAGCGGTGAAGACATAGACTGGATACTGAATGCCGTAGACAATCCGTGTAACGGCCTGACATTCTGTGCCGGATCGTTAAGCTCGGGAGCTCATAACGATGTGCCGGAACTGGCTCGCCGCTTTGCATCACGTACCCGTTTTGTACACTTACGTAGTACCGACATCCTCGACGATGGAAACTTTATAGAAGCGCCTCATCTTGAAGGACGCGGACATCTGATAGATCTTGTTCGTATCTTTGAGAAGGAGAACCCATCATTGCCTATGCGTGTCGATCATGGCAGGCTGATGCTCGATGATGGCGACAAAGGATATAATCCGGGCTATTCGTTCTACGGACGTATGTATGCCCTTGCACAGATAGACGGGGTGATAGCCACAGTACAAAATGAAATAGAACATGCAAACAATAATAAAATAACATTGGAATATGAACGAAATGTTTAGTATAGCAGGAAAAGTTGCTGTTGTTAGCGGAGCAGGCGGAGTGCTTGGAGGCAGTATTGCCAAAAGTTTTATACAGGCAGGAGCTAAAATAGTTGCCATAGATATCCGTCAGGAACAACTGGATACTCGTATCGCTGAGTTGACAGCAGAAGGTGGTGAAGCTATCGGTATTATCGGTAATGTGCTCGACATAGAAAGCCTGCGAAAAGTAGCGAAGGAAGTAGTTGACAAATGGGGCAGGATAGATATTCTTCTGAACATCGCCGGAGGTAATACACCCGGAGGAACATTGGCGCCCGATCAGGCATTTTTTGACATGCCGGTTGCCGAATGGGAAAAGGTGACGAATCTGAATATGAACGGTACGGTTTATCCATCGATGGTATTCGGTGAAGTAATGGCTAAGCAGAAGAGCGGATGTATCATCAATGTATCTTCTATGGCTGCCTATTCAGCTATAACACGTGTTCCCGGCTATTCTGCGGCAAAGACTGCTGTCAGTAATTTTACACAATGGCTGGCTACCGAAATGGCATTGAAGTACGGAGACGGTGTCCGCGTAAATGCGATAGCTCCCGGTTTCTTCATCGGCGACCAAAATCGGGCGGTGCTTATTAACCCCGATGGTTCATTGACCGATCGCAGCAAGAAAGTTCTTGCTAAAACCCCGATGGGACGCTTCGGTGATATTACGGAACTCAACGGAGCAGTACAATTCCTGTGTAGCGATGCCGCTAAATTTATTACAGGTGTGGTATTGCCGGTAGACGGAGGCTTCAGTGCTTTTAGCGGGGTGTAATTAATCTTACTCCCTTGATATAAGGCGATTATTTAGTATAATATTAAAGGTGCTTTCCCGCAGGTTGCGGGCTACAGGTATTTTGTGGGAACCTATGTTGAGTAGGTTCCCTTCTATTGATTTTATATGATCGATATTGACGATGTATGATCTGTGTACCTGTAGGAAATTGTTGTAGGGGAGCGATTCGTGTATATGCTTCATTGTTGTATATACAGTCTCTTTCGAGGCAGAAGTATGTACTATGATATAGTTTTCCATACTTTCTATAAACAGTATATCCTTTAGTAATATCTTCTTTAGTTGCTTGTTGCTTTTAATGAATATGTACCTGTCTTCCTTGTTCTCTGCTTCCTTCTCCAACAGATCATGTACCTTGTTTACAGCTTTGAGGAAGCGATTGAATGAAACGGGTTTCAATAAGTAATCGACAACATCGAGTTCATATCCTTTCAGCGCATATTGTTCGTATGCCGAGACGATGATTACCTTCGGTGGATTGTGAAGGTCAGACAGAAGCTCAAGTCCGGATATATGCGGCATCTCTATATCGAGAAATAACAGATCGGGTTGTGTCGATTTCAACATAGTATTTAGCTCTATAGCATCCTCACATTCTCCTATCAGAGTGAGGAATTCAACCTTGTCGATATAGCTGCGCATCCCTTTTCTGGCAATAGGTTCGTCGTCTGTTATTATACATCTTATGTTCATAGTGAGTTTGGTTTAATGGAGAGTTCTACAAAGAAATGATTATCGTTCCGGCTTATAACGAGGCTATGCCTATCCGGATATAACAGTGTGAGTTTTCGCCTGATATTTTCGATGCCGATTCCCTTTCGTTCCTCGTTATCCTGAGGTACAGCAGTGGCAGAGTTTTCTACACTGAACTTTATCCAGTCGTCTTCCCAACGGGCAAGTATATTGATTCTATAATCGCCGCCGATATGTTTGAATGCGTTCTCCAATAGCGGTTGAAGTAGCAGGGGGTGTATTTTCTGCTCTCTTAGCTGCGGATCGAAGTAGTACTCCAATGACAGACGCTCACTCATCCTTAGCTTCTGAAGTTGGATGTACGATTCTATATAGTCTATTTCCTGTTGTATAGCTACCTCCTGCTTGTTTTCGTATAACTGGTAACGGAGGAGGTCTGATAATAATTCTATTGTATGTTTAGCCGTGCTGTTCTCTTCGTCCACCTGAAAGTAGATGGTATTAAGCGCATTGAACAGGAAATGGGGGTGATACTGTGCCTTCAGAAAGTTGAGTTCCGATTCCAGTTGTTGCTGCTTTACCATTTCCAGTTGGAGAGTCTGGTTGACGTAATTCTTTCTGGTTTCGTCATGACGTATCATTGTATAATAAAACAGTCCTAACGGAATTGCCACAACATTGCTTATCACAAAATCTATCAGGTAGTTTGGTGTATCGATAAGGTAATGAGCAATAACAGTCGATAGGTTGATCCCTATAAGTAGAAAGGATGTTACTATAAGGTACTCATAAAATACAGATTTTCCATCCGGTTGTTTGATCTTTTTGAGTCTGAAGAAATAGCGGAATATCCAGTCGAATATATAGCATGTTACCACAGCTACCAGAAAATCTTTTAGGTTGATGAATAGTGATCTATCCCAGAATGGCACAGAAGATGATATGTCTGTGATCAACCGAATGCCCGCAGTTATTACAACTGCGAGAACAAACGGAGATAACCAACGATAGATAGAGTTCATATATTTCGTTATTGAATAATGGCAGTGAAGATATAAACAATTAAGTTTTGTTCTTATTTTTCAGTCCGAATAATGGTCTAATAAATGAGTACCTTCTTATACCGAATTCGTATATCAGCCATGATATTCCGAATGTACCGATAATCATTATCGAGAATTTAGGGAAGAAAGCCATATCTACATTTACCAGATAATATGCTAGTACCATCATTACCGACTGATGCAGTATATAGAAGGGATATACGGCTTCATTAGCGTAAGAAAGCATCTTGCTGGGTTTATTCAGGTATACGGACGCATATCCGGTAATTGTTAATATCCACGACCATGTGTTGAATGTTCTGATCAGATCCGAAATGTACTCCCTTCCTGTAAAGTCATCTGTTGCAAACCAGATAAGCATAAGAACAGAAAATGCAATAACGCCACTTATGAGGTATGTGAGCCTGTTATTCGTAACCGTTTCCCAAAACGTCTCTTTCAATGACAGCAACAAATAGCCATAGAAAAAGAAAGTGCAGTAATTCACCAGATTGAACCAGTCGCCTAACAGTGCATTTGTCTGTGGAAAGTATGGAGCTAAGAAGATACGCCATAGCAAAGGAAGGAGAATGAAGCTATATATCCCGAATGGTTTTGAAATGAGTGATTTCAGTGTTCTTATTATCCATGTTTGAGGATGGTTGCGTAAGTACACGAACGCAGGTATCAGGATCAAAGAAAAGATCAATAGATACAGGATAAACCAGAGGTGATGCCATGAGATATTTCCTTCGGGATACATTCCGGTAAATGCTTCAGTAGTCCAGTATTGGAAATAGTTTCCGGTGAATTGCCCTTTTATAACTCTTTCGACGTATATCTGTGGCGGGATAATAAATATCATACCGAAGATGAGAGGAATGAACAGCCTCTTTATACGTTCCATTGCAAATTGTGTCCCGCTTCTTTTCGATAAGGCATAATATGTGCCCATACCTGAAACCAGGAATAGTAGGGAGAGTCTCCACTGATTGAGGAACAACATAGGAAAGACGAGTCCTTCGTATGTTACATTGTTCTTGAAATGGAAATCCCAAGGGACGAATAGCATACCTACATGATAGAATATAAGTAGTCCGAAAGCAATAACCCTGATGCTGTCAATGTCGTGTCTGCGCATAGCGAATAGTGTTTAATGTGAATACTTTTTTTATGTTCAAAAGTATTAAGAGGTAAAGCAGATACGAAAATAATATGACGAATGGTCGTATTTTCTTTACGAATGGTATTGGGTTAAGCTTGTTATAAGGAGTTTGACTTATAGGTTTTGTGATTTTGTAAGTTATCCTGCTAACCTGCATGGTTATTATTGGATGAGACTCTGTTAAAATTAAGTTTTGTTATTTAAATTGTAAAATATTAACACCTATATGCTCTTATATTAAAATGATTTAATATATTTGTCATGTCAAATCTAAAAAGAACTGTTAGAAATAAAGTTAGATACTGCGCTCAGATTCGAGTATAAATGCTCTTTATTTTTAAATTTTAATATCAATTAGCAATAAGACCCTTAGGTTAATATGTTTTTAAGACATCTATTTAGCAATAAAGTATCAAATTTTTATTCTATTTTTTCACTTGAAAATTTGGAAGTTAGCTTTATTTCGCTAGAGAGAGAGAGAGAGAGAGAGAGAGAGAGAGAGAGAGAGAGAGAGAGAGAG
>JBEBPN010000018.1:0-70887 GCA_040395895.1 Dysgonomonas hofstadii | reverse complement strand
CGGTGAAGTTGTAATCTACAAACTCTTTGTCTACTCCTCCCAGATGGTTGGTGGAGTGTGATTGTATCAGCCTCTTATGATCGTCATAATACATTACAGAATATAAAAAAACGTCTTCCCCCGATCCGTTTAATATTGCAGTAACAGAACCTGTGAGCAATCCTTTGTGTTTATATTGGCTTTCATCTATTCCGTACCGGGTATTATAGCCTTGTTGAGATCCCTCATATGTAAAATAATCCTGCCCTAAGTCATCCCGTTTCCTGAATTTGTAATTATCATAGTAATTTACACTCAGTACTCTTTTATAATTATCGGAATCGACTAATCCTTGCAGGGATGCCCATGTATAACTCCACTTACTATTAAAGCTGAAACTCTCCTGAACGACTTTAGTTTTAAGAATATCCTGAAGCTCCTGATGCGTTTTATTAAGCACCGCTTCTCCTGTAACGATAACCCTGCCCATTGCATCATATTTGGTAAACAACCATTCATTTTTCAATCTTTGCTCACCATCTTGTATAAAGACAGGTCGGTCTGCCTTGTCATAAACATAATATACCCATTCGCAACCGGGTAGCTTCTTCGCTATACAGCGGTTCCGGAAATCATATTTATACAAATAGGCATATTGTTTTACGCAATTATATACAATTCCAACCTAAATAATTGATATTTTCATAAGTTTCTGATAAACAGTATATTAAAAATAAATTTGTATATTTCGGTTATTTTTCGTAACTTAATGTAAATAACGTTTGAAAATATGCAAAAATATAATCTCTTTTATTTCTTTAAGCAGTTCCCCGATGAATTAGCTTGTAGAAAGTATCTTGAACAACGTTTTAGGAAAGGTAGTCCTGTTTGTCCTCATTGTGGTAATTCACAGAAGATATACCGATATAAAAATGGAAAGACTTTTAAATGTGCCTGCTGTAAAAAACAATTTCAAGTTACGACAGGCACAATCTATGAGAACTCAAATATACCCTTGCAGAAATGGTTTCTAACTTTCTACTTAATATCACTATCGAAGAAAGGAATTAGCTCTATTGAACTATCTAAAACACTGGGACTTACTCAGAAGTCCTGTTGGTATCTTCTGCACAGGATTCGGTATATGTTACAACATAAAGAATCGAACAATCAACTACAAGGAACAGTCGAATTGGATGAGTCGTATGTGGGCGGGCGTTGCGCCGGCAAACGTGGTAGAGGTTCTGAAAATAAGACCCCTGTATTTGGAGCAGTACAACGTAAAGGGCGATTAAAAATTACTCCTGTACCAAATGCCAAACGTAAAACGTTAGAGCCAATCATAGAAAAAGTTGTAAAAAGCGGAACCCATATAATGACAGACGAATGGCCCGCTTACTCTCTACTGTATAAGAACTATATCCACGAATTTGTACGACACCATAATAAAGAATACGTGCGTGGAGAAATTCATACAAATACGCTTGAGGGAGCGTGGTCATATCTGAAACGTTCCATTATGGGAACATACCATAGACCAAGTAAACAACATTTGGCTAAATATTGTGCAGAATTTCAACACAATTACAATACAAGAAAGCATACTCCGCTTAATAAATTCAAGCAAACAATCGACAAGAATAAAATACAAATCAAATATTCGGATATTGTCGTCCGATAACTAAAATCAAAATCTTATGAGAGTAAAAGTTAAGCTTGTGGTGTTCAAACACCCTGAGCCTGAGACTTGGCATATCTATGCCAGTTATTGTCCCGCACTTAAAGACTACTGTGGTAATGGTTCAACCATAAAAGAAGTTGTTGATAAGGAAACAAAAATACTTGTTGACGATTTAAAAGGGCGATTAAAGTATAATAGTCTCAAAAAATGTGGTTGGGAAATATCTGAGAATTCAGCAATTCCTCCTATCTTTACTGACGAAGAAGCTGTGAAACTTACAGAAGAAATCTTTGAATGTAAAATAGAAGAACCCATAATAATAGAACTCAATGTCGAACTCCCAACAGCCGAACCTAAGTAGAGCGGTATTTATTGATTTTCTAATCACACATGGTTACACAGGTAATATGTCATTAGATTCTGAATATATTACTTTAACAAAAGATGAGAACAAAATTAGAATACCTTATAAAGAAACTCTAACTGAAAATCAGATCATTACTTCTCTTAGTAAATCAGATTTGTCTTTTTCGGATTTTGAAGAATATTTATATCATCTTAAAGTAGTAGAAGAAATGACAAAGGGAATTATTGACAAGTCTAAAAAATAATACGGAACAATAAAAACTGCTCCGTATTAAGATTACTTCTTTTTCTTTTCATTTTATAATATGGTAATTGATTAATGCAGTCGAGGGAGTTCCTATAGGATACTCAATATTTAATATCTGCAAACCAAAACCATTTAAAGTAAGCACTACCTGTGCTACTTGATTATTAGGATACTTCTTTGTTTTACAATGTAGCTTTTCTTTAAATCCGGGAAATTCTGAAAAATTCAACCAATAACCCAAAGGATAAGGAGATGGAAATTGCACATTAATAAGTTTTCCATCAGATTCCCGAAAATAACAACGAATAGCAATAACAGGAGCAACATTCTGCCCATAAGTAGGCTCAACCTCATAGATTGTAAAATTACTCTCACTATCTATCGGCTCATAACCGACAGGCTCACCCACAAGTTTTTCAAATTTGGGTTGAGTAACCTTGCCTATATACTTTACCATATTATTAGGCATAAGGTTAAACTTGTTTTGACTACAAACATTAATTGATACAAAGATGAATACGACAAATAGAAACTTTTTCATAAATACGTGTTTAAATGTTAGTAATTATAGCTACTGTTTTACACGTACTTAAAAATAAGAAGCGTGGACAAATACTCATCGGCATATCGGTACGACCAAGCACCTTGCTCCCAAACAAGTAAAGCCCACGCTCTTTATATAAAAAGCATGAACGATAACTCATTGTTTTTGGGAGCTTAGAAAATTGGTCGTTTTATATGCCCAAAACAATAGCTAACGCTATATTAATATTTCTTACCGCAAATATAGTAACAAAAATGAAAATAAGAATATTACGGTTCAAACATCCCAACACTTTTAGTGGAGATAAATATTGCTGTGTGTGTAAAGATATTTGCTTTTTTACCACAAGTAAAACAGATTATAATTTACCGACACAACATATAAAGGATATGCTACTAACATATTTACATGATAATGGATATACCCGTTTAGTAAAAATGGGATGGAAACTAAGTGGTAATTCGATTATTCCACCTATTTTTGTAGAGAGTGAACTCGTTGAATATGCGAGCGATTTCTTTAAAATAGAGATAACGAATTACCAAATAGTAGAACTGAATGTCGAAATTAACGAGTCCGGAGATTGATTATCCTATATCTCCAACGTATTAATAAATTACATTAAACATACTGCCGTTTACCCTGTTTATTTAGGAAGTGATCTTATTAAATTCTCAACTGAACCTTATATGGGAAACGGTAGCAAATTACCAGAGGATTGCAATTCTGTTGAAATATTCTTTGGTATAGATTTAGATAAAAATTCTGTAACACAAATATTAGATAAACTAAACCTATCTATTAGTAATTTTGAAGAATATTTAAACAGTTTGTAGAACTTAAATTTATTTCCTATATTTATTAACCACAATTATTTTATGGTTAAATATTCGTGTGTAGTTAAGTATATAAATCCCCCATTTTAATAAACCACATCTTTGGTGTGAATAGTATATAATTGCGTTATTTTTATAATTTATAAAAATAATTCTCTGCGCAAAAAAAACTGCGCACCATCTATTTTACTTTGTGTCATAAATCAATAACAACAAGATTATGATTTTAAAAATCAAGAGCAACAACAACCGATTACTTGACATTCTATACAAGAATCCGAATACCGATAATGGACTATACTTTAAACCACTGAAGAACGGACAGATTGTTGGAAATGTAGTCAATAAGAACTATTACGAAGTTATATTTCAGGATACGAAGTATAGCTATATGCCCGAAGAAGCGAATCAGATAGATTACCAAAGCTATTGCACACCTTTGGCTGTGTTGCATATCTGCAACGAGCTGTTCGGTCATATATTCAAAAGTAAGGAGGAGTTCGCGGCAAAAGATATCCAATGGCTTAGTATCACCCAGGGAGAAGCCGATACCGAAAGTTGTACAATAGAAATACCATCATTCTATATCGATTCCAACTGGTATAGAAATGGAAAATTTCTTCCATCCAAATATTTTGATGGGATAGAAGTTATACAACAGTCAAGCCGTATTTTCAAGCTGACTATCTCAGCAAAAAGTATATTTGAAGCATTTAATCTACTAGCTTTGGTGTCGTTGTTCACGCATGTGACTAACGATTATGGAATGTTTACCTATATCGACGACAGTCTTGCCCAAAAGTATGGGCGTATATTGACTAATATCGACAATGTCCCTTACTTTGTTTTCTATCTGTTTATTATGAAAGCAGTAAAATCAGAACGTCAGTTCAATGAATTGAAACCTGTATTTGAAAACTATCTGGCAAAATACGGATTGAAAGCAAATCTGGTTTTACAGGGAACATACCTGCAGCGCATACATTTTATTACCAATCTGTTGGAGAAGGATATTCCGATTCTTGGTATTGGTTGTGGTGAGTTTACTTACTATAAGAAAATGATGAATAAGGAGTTCTCATCCGTTTACTATGCTGTGGATCATGACGAGAAATTTGAACGTCTGGCTGAGAATATTTCACGTAGATATGATGAGGATAATCTTATTTTTATGAATGCATTGGAGCAGTTCGATTCTAAAGATCACGTAAATATCTTACTTACAGAAGTTGTTGAACATAACCCAATAGATGCAGCAAAAGAACTGGTACGAAAAGCATTATCTTTCAATTTTAATAAACTGATTATTACAACACCAAATGCAGAATTTAATCAGTTCTATAATATGGATAGTGAAATGCGCCACGATGACCATCATTTCGAGCCGACACGGCAAAAGTTTGAAGAACTTATCGAGGACGTTATATTGGAAATAGAGAATCCCGAAAGGTTTAAAATTGAGTATTTCCAACTAGGTGATAGTCTGAATGAAATACAGCCAACACAAGGATGTGTGATAACAAAGAGAAATTGATTATGGAAGACCTGAAAAGATTAAAAAATAGAATAGACTGGTTTTGTGAGAATAAGGTTAATGCCTTTTCTCCAACCATATCTCCTGCACCGAAATCACCGGAGAAAGAAGAGATTGAAAGTATTGACAAAGCGATCCGATATTTCTATATCAATGATGTGAAAGAAATCATTGTTGAAAAAAAGTATATGGGGTCGTACTGTGACATCTATCTGAATAAGAATCTGGAAGATACTTACTTTGTCAGTCGTAACGGGCATAAGATAGACCATATAGATTTGGATTCAGCGATAGAAGCCTGCCGCGAATTACACGCCCGTTTCAACTGGGACAGACTAAACCTTGTTATCATTCAATCCGAACTAATGCCATGGAGTGCATTGGGTAAAGGGTTGATCGAGAATGAATTCGGTGGATATCTTAATGCACATCAAAATCATTATGAACATCTGGCTAATACAGACTTGTATAAGAAGATTGCAGAAGTAAAAAATACAGAAATCTACAGGCAATTCATAGAGGATAAAGATACGCTATCATCAAAAGACTTTCGGGCAAAATATCCGCATCATATTATTCGTCAATATGAATCACTGTCGGAATTTAAGCTGTTGGATTTGAATGCCTACAAACAGAGTATTGATATTTATCAGACTCAGATTGATCACTTCGGGCAACAGGGGGATATCTATTTCAAACCGTTCAATGTCTTGAAAAAAGTATTTGACGATGGAACGGAAGAATTTGTAAATGATAATCTGAGCTATAAAGATGTAAACGATGATGAGTTTCTTCATCTATCCATAACTAATGAAGAAGAACTGAACAAGGCAATAGAAACGGTATATATATGGTTCTCTGCGCTTGAGCAGGATAATGAAGAAGGGATAGTCATTAAACCCCGTCAGGCATTTATTAATGGGATGCCGCCTGCATTCAAAGTAACGAATAATCAATATCTTACTATGATTTATGGAGTCAATTTCCAAGACCAATACGACTATTATATCTATAAACGTAATATTGGCCGTAAACTTGAATGTTCTATCAATGACTGGATGCTGAACTGGGAATTATTGAAAGTCCCATATAGAGAAATTAACAAAGAAAACTATTTCATCAAAAATCTGGTTTTTGATCGTATAATGGGAGAGAAAGCAGAAGCAGGATTAGATAAAAGATTATGATTATGGCTTACGAGTTGAAAAGGTATGGAAGCAGGAGCATATTTTATTTTGAGGATAAAAAATTGTCTTATGAGATGATTGTTAGCGCTATTGATGTAGTTGTAGAACCTGATGAAAAGACAGAAGAAGAAACAACAAGCTGGACTGTTGCTTATACCTTTAAGAAAGGGGATATAAATGTTTATTTTGAGCATTTTTATAATCCGGATCATTATTTTTCTTTTGAGTTATACCCTTTAGGTGATGATTCAAAAGAAGGTATACTAAAGCTAAAAAATATATTAGACCAATTAGATCTTTTTTTATATAAACAATGAAAAGAAGAAATCCAAAACTATTAATATTAGTCGGTGCTCCCGGATCAGGGAAAAGTACCTTTGCAAAATACTTTATCCGCACCGAAGAAAACTGGATGCGTCTTTGCCGCGATGATTTCCGCTCAATGCATTTCACTTATTCCAATCTTCCATTGCATGAGGAGGGGATGATTACCGAAATGATAGACTCATCCATAGAAACATTGCTTCACAGGCGGTGTAATGTATTACTGGACGCAACTCACTGTAAAGCTGAATATTTGAACCATTATATCGAAAAATTCAACTATCTGGCTGATATCTCATTCAAGGTATTTGAAGCTGATGCAAAAACGATTGCCAAGCGTTGCGAGAAACGGAATAAAGAAACCGGAAAATACATTCCAACCAATGTACAGAGGCGCTATATGAAAGAACTGGATGAATTGAAAAAGACTTTTGATTTTTCAACTCGCCCCCTGCAGGATAACCGTGTCGCAGTAATCGAACAAGATGTCTCTTTACCTAAAGCAATCATTTGCGATCTGGACGGCACATTAGCCTTGATGAACCATCGCAATCCTTTTGATGCAAGTCACTGCGATGAAGATGAGCTGAATACGCCTGTAGCCAATACATTGAAAGTATTTGCCAGAGAAGGTTATGAAATTCTATTAGTTTCAGGAAGGGAAGACCGTTTTCGTGAGCCAACCATCAGATTTTTAGAGAAACATGATATTCCCTATCATAAACTATGGATGCGTCAATCAAAAGATTTCCGAAAAGATTCCGTTATCAAGAGCGAAATCTACGAAGCTGAGATTAAGGGCAAATACTTTATAGAAATTGTCTTGGATGACAGAGATCAGGTTGTAGAACTCTGGCGCAAAGAATTAAAATTACCTTGTTTTCAGGTAAATTATGGTAGTTTTTAGATGTAGGGAATACTATATAGGTTAAGAATGTAGTAAGGTGGAAAATAAACTGTTTTCCACCTTATCTTTTTATTATAATACATATCGGTAAATTTACATTTACAAATTCATACCTCCCGAAACCTCGATACGTTGACCGTTTACCCATTTAGCATCGTCAGTACATAGAAAAGCTATCACACTACCTACATCGTCAGGTAGTCCGGCTCGGCCTAGAGCAGTAACACCTGCTATATGTTTATTAATCTCGGCGTTATCCCGTGTGCGTCCTCCGCCAAAATCGGTAGCAATGGCTCCGGGTGCAACCACATTGGCTCTTATCCCTCGTGACCCTAATTCTTTAGCCAAATACCGTGTAAGTACTTCTACCGCTCCTTTCATAGCGGCATAACCGGATGAACCCGGATTGGAGAATCGTGTGAGTCCTGATGAAATATTTACAATACCTCCACCATCATTCATATATTTCAATGCTTTCTGTGTAAGGAAGAAAACGCCTTTGAAATGGATGTCCATAGCTGTGTCGAACTGCTCTTCGGTAATATCGGTAAAAAGACCGTATAAGGCGGTTCCTGCATTGTTGACAATAAAATCAAACTTGCCGTTATTTGTTTCCTTGCTAAGATACTCTCCCAACTGACCGAAAAAAGCGTCGAATAATTCTACTTTGCTTGTATCGAGTTGAAAAGCAATAGCTTTACGCCCCATAGCCTGTATCTCGTCTACTACTTTGTCTGCTTCCTCCTTATTGCTGTTATAGGTAATTACTACGTCGATTCCTTTCTGCGCGATACTTACTGCTGCGTTTCTTCCTATTCCACGACTTCCGCCTGTTATCAGGGCAATTTTATTTTCTGTATTGATCATCTCGTTCCTTATTAATTAATACTGCAAAGTTAACATATGGATAGGAGGGAATGTTTTTGCAAATATCAAACAACTGACTGTAAAATTCCAATAGCCAGTTTGAAGAACGAAATTTCAGAAAAGTAATGGTGGAATATTCAGTGTTCAGGCTGTGTAAAAAGAAAGAAGCGATACAATAAACCTGTTTTAGAGTATCTCAGATTAATGATATAAAACGATTTTAAAGCGTTTGTTTAGCAGATACGACTGTAACCTCAAGCACCCTGTTTGGGAAAGAAAACTTTTCTTTCATCATATCAAATTCAGGACCGGAATTCATAAACCGGGCAGTACCGTTTATCAGGAATCCCGTACCCTGATAGTCCTTATATCCTAAAACCTCACGGCTACCTAATGTGATTTTGACCTGATTATTGATATTTACATTCTTTTCCGTTTTACGAAAACCGTACACCGGTATTAATATGCGCCCGTCTTCGGTAACTACTATGTATGAATTCCACGTATTCACTACATGAGGTTCGTCCTCTCCCCACGACACAACAGATACTACACCTTCATGTTTAATTACTTCCATGAATTTCTCCGGTAATTTAGCTGAATCTTCCATATCACTTTTAGTATTGTTAATTGCTGCGAAGTTAGTATATAATTATTTAGAATAGTCGAACCAGTTAGAAGTTTTATTAATTTATCTCTATTCTAAAACTAGACAAGATGAAACAAAGAACACCATAATATCTTACCTTTGTAATATGAAAACAGAAGATCAAACATCAGCCATATTATCCAATCTGGGAATCGACCACCTGAATAAGATGCAGGTTGCAGCTCAGAATACAATAATCAAAAAACCAAATACACTGTTGTTATCCCCAACGGGTTCAGGTAAAACACTCGCCTTCTTATTGCCAATTTTGCAGTTACTGGAAGAGGATATTAAGAATGTGCAGTGCCTGGTCGTAGTTCCATCGCGCGAACTGGCTCTCCAGATAGAGCAGGTATGGAAGAAGATGGGTACAAAGTTTAAAGTGAATGTATGCTATGGCGGACACTCCATCGATACCGAACTAAAGAATTTAAGTAGTCCTCCGGCTCTACTTATCGGGACACCGGGACGATTGACCGACCATCTGGAACGGAAATCTTTCGACACAGATTCTATCGGAATATTGGTCCTGGATGAGTTTGACAAATCGCTGCAACTGGGCTTTCAGGAAGAGATGAATACAATTATCAGCCAACTTCCCAGCCTGCAAAAGAGAGTCCTGCTTTCGGCAACATCCGATGTAGAGATTCCTGACTTTGTAAGGATGCAGTCACCTGCAATACTTGATTATATAGAGGAAGAGAAGAATGAAGCCCTTTCCATCAAGCTCGTTCTATCCCCTGAAAAAGACAAGATAGAATCTTTATTTCAACTTATATGCTCACTCGATTCCGAGCCGGCACTTATCTTCTGCAATCACAGGGAAGTTACGGAACGTATCAGTGACTTACTGAATAAGAAGAGGATACGGACAGGATATTATCACGGAGGTATGGATCAGGATGACAGGGAAAGAGTTTTGGTTCAATTCCGGAATGGCAGTCTGAATTATCTGGTCACAACCGATCTGGCCGCCAGAGGGCTGGACATTCCTGAGATGAAACATGTCATACATTACCATCTTCCGGCTAAGGAGAGTGAGTTTATCCACCGCAATGGGCGTACTGCCCGTATGCATGCTTCGGGAACAGCTTATATTATACAATTCAAAGAAGAGAAGGCACCGGATTATATCCCTGAAAACCTGGATATACTACAACTCAAAGCCGGAAAATCATTACCAAACCGCCCCGAATATCAGACTATCTATGTAAGTGGCGGCAAGAAGAACAAGCTGAATAAGAGCGACATTGTCGGCTTCTTCCTCCAAAAAGGAAAACTGGATAAATCCGATTTGGGATTGATAGAAGTAAAGGACTTCATCTCTTTTGTAGCTGTCCGTTCATCCGTTGTAAAGACCCTGTTGACTAATATCAGGGATGAGAAGATGAAAGGTAAGAAGTATAAGATAGAAGTGGCGAGGAATGTGATCAAAAAAGATGACTAACTAATTGAAATACAATATCATTGTATTTCTGTAAATCCTCTGTGTTTAAAAGACTTCAGGCTTTAAGCTCAATCTCCGCTTTCTTCTTTTTCATATTATTTATAAACTCCTCAATCAATGGCAGTATAGCCTTTGCCGATGTTTCTTCGTAGCAAATCTTCTCCAGCGGACACCAGTCCGTTTTATCCCTGTTCCAGATAAAAGGAACTACACGTCCGAAGTCAGCGTCTATTCCTGCTTCACGCAACAATATCAAGGCGGATAAACTGATAACATCTGCATATACATCCTTTACCCCTCCCAGAATCATTAGAGCCGCCGCTCCTTTTCCTATTATCTTATCGGCTATACGTGCGTTCTGTAAGAAGTCGGGCTTATTCTTTATCATATCATATAGATCAGATACCCCTCTTCCGGTGAAAGTGAATATTTCTTCAAAGTTCTCAACCACACAGGAGTAGTCGCCTTCATGCAATATTTTGATTAGCTTTTCCATTATTCCTATTTTAAAAGTCCAGTTTTTGTTTTAGTTGTTCTGTATACAGGTCTATGCGGCGCATTTCGTTCGGAATATCGATCGTCTGCGGGCAATGAGGCTTACATATATTGCATCCTATGCAATGGCTTGACTGACGGAGTTTCGGTACATTCCTGTCGTAGCCGACAAGGAACGCACGGCGCGCTTCTTTATAGTTTTCGTCTTTCGAGCTTTTCAGTCGCTTGCCCGCACTTATAATACGGTTATAATGCCCGAATACGCTGGGAATATCTACGCCATAAGGGCAAGGCATACAATACTGGCATTCTGTACACTGTATATACTCGTCGTTCATCATAATATCCGTAACCTTTTCCAGTGTGGTGTATTCTTCATCCGTAATCGGGTCGAGTGGGGAATAGGTGCGGATATTCTCCTGTAGGTGTTCCATATATACCATTCCGCTAAGTACGGTCAGCACACTCTGCGGCGTACCGGCATAGCGGAATGCCCACGAAGCGGCGCTCTCTTCCGGACGAAGTTCTTTCAATAGATTCAGAGCCTGTGAACTTATACGGGACAGACGTCCTCCCAAAAGCGGTTCCATCACAATGGCAGGGACATTCTTTTTCTCCAGTTCGCCCAACAGATACTCGGCGTTGGTATTCCATCCCGAAGCATGCAGCCAGTCTATATAGTTGAGCTGTATCTGACAGAAATCCCATTGATGATCCATTGCCAGCAAATAGTCGAATACTTCAATGTCTCCATGATAAGAAAAACCCAGATTGCGGATACGTCCGGCTTTACGCTCTTTGAAAAGGAAATCGAGCAGATTGTTATCAAGAAAACGTTTCCGGAAATCGTCCATTCCTCCCATCCCGATAGCATGCAGCAGATAATAGTCGAGATAATCTACCTGTAAGTCCTGCATGGATTTACGGTACATTGCTATTCCTGAATCGAGACTGCGAGAAAGGTCTGCCCGATGATTCGACATCTTGGTGGCAATATAATATTTATCGCGTGGATGGCGGCTCAGAGCTTTGCCTGTGGCTGTTTCAGACCATCCCCGAACATATACCGGCGCTGTGTCGAAATAATTTACGCCATGAGCAATGGCATAGTCTACCAATTCGTTAACTGTATCCTGATCTACTTCTTCTTCTCCTTTTTCGTTGGTGCGTAAAGGCCAGCGCATACAACCGTAACCAAGCAGTGATACGACATCTCCTGTATGCGGGTTGGTGCGGTAAGTCATTTTATCGGTGGGCACTTCACCTATCGAACCGCCTTCCGCCGATACCGTATTATTTGGCTTGCATCCTACCATTACAGCGCCCGTTGCTACCGATCCTGCACCTAATACTTTGAAGAAATTCCGGCGGCTTATCTCTTTTCTGTTTTTATCTTTCATACTGGTTTCTCTCCTTTTTTAAATTGAATGATGCCTTACGTTTCCTTCTACATAGATGGCACTGAACGGACGCGCCGGGCACAGGTTCTCGCAAGCTCCGCATCCGATACATAATTCCTTGTCAATAGCCGGAATCTTCAAAGAGTCACTGTAACCGGGATCGCGATCAGTAAGTGTAATAGCTCCGGTAGGGCAATGGCGTTCGCAGTTGTTGCATTGTACATCGTCACGGTTTACTACACAGTTGTCTTTTATCCAAACTGCCTGACCAATGGCTATAGCTGATTTGTCGGCAGGCATTATCGGTTTGATTGCGCTTGTCGGGCAAACCTGAGAGCACTCTACACATTCGGGGCGGCAATATCCATCTTCGTATGTTATTTCCGGCTGCATAAACGTTTCCAGTTTTTTAGATGGAACGAGTATATTGTTAGGGCATGCCGATACACAAAGCTGGCAGGCTGTACAATGATTCTTCATATTCCGTGCACTCAGTGCTCCGGGCGGTACAATCGTTGTTTTTCTGTCAGGAATTTTTTTATCTTCAATCTCTGCCAGACCACCATCTACCTGTAATTGTTGTGCCTTTATCGTACTTGTTACAGCAACTGTACCCAGAAGGGCAATCATATTGCGGCGGGAAAATCCGTCATTATCACCATTCTTTTCTATATTGGACGTATTCGGAGTGGTTGCTGTTTCTTGTATTGGCTTTTTAGTCCCAATCTTAGCAGGTGCATATTTCATAGCTCCGGACTTACATGTTTCAATGCAATTAAAACAGGTAACACATCGGCTGTGATCGATTATCTTTGTCTTGGAATCGATGCAGGACGATTTGCAGTTGCGTGCACACAGTCCGCAGCCATTACATTTTTCATTGTTGAAAGTTGGTTTAAACAATGAAAATCGGGAAAGTAAGCCCAGAAATGTACCTACCGGACAAATGGTGTTGCAATAGGTGCGTCCATTACGCCATGCCAGTATTCCAACAATAACCGTTGTAACAAGGGCAATGCCGAAAACGATCCAGCTTTTGATCCATACTTCGGTGGAGTAGAAAGCATAGCTGTCTGCACGTTCGGCCACCAAAGCCAACAGATTATTACCCAGACGGTAAACAGGGGCAAAAAGATTAGATGCCATACGTCCGTAAGCTCCATAAGGGTCGAGTATGGAAACCACTGCACTGATTCCTGCTACGAAAGCAGCAATGAACAGGATCAATACGCCATAACGTAGCCATGATATAGCTTTGGAATAACGGAAACGGTTCTTTTTACGCCTGCCTGATATATTGGATATACCATCCTGAAATACGCCTAAAGGACATATAACAGAACAGTAAAGCCGTCCGAATAATAAAGTCAGAAGCGTTAATCCGATTATTGCGACAACGTTTACTGCCAGTATAGCAGGGATGAGTTGTATTTTTGCCATCCAACCGAACCAAAGATGCAATGTTCCCGTAAAGCCGAGGAACAGCAGGGTTGTCAGTAGGAAAAAAAGAGCGGCAAGTAATATCCTAATCTTTCTCAGCATGTTTTGTGTATATTAGTATGAGTTTCTTGTTTTTATGGTAATAGAGTGTGAGTTTATTTTATCATTTCTAGTTCTTTCAGCCATTTTTGCACATCTGGCATGGCTTCGGTTACAGCTCCGCCACGTATCGGAAGACCTTTCATGACAGTAGCTTTCGGGGCTAATTTTTTAATGTCGGTTACGCTTGCACCCAAACGGCTGCCTTCGTGAGTAATAAAAGGTACGATCGTCTTGCCTTCAAAGTTATAGCTTTCGAGGAAGGTCATAACAGCCGGAGCGATTGTATTCCACCAGTTAGGCGAACCCAGATAGATTATATCATACTGGTCAAAGTTATGCACTTTGGTTTTCAATGGTGGCCGGTAACCTGATTGAAGTTCCTTTTTAGCCTGTGCAGTCACATCATTGTATTGTGCCGGATAGGCATTCACAGTTTCAATACGGAATATATCGCCACCTACATTCTTTTGTATCTGCTCGGCTACGATACGGGTATTGCCATTGCGAAGCGAATAATAAGCAATGAGGATTTTCTTTTCGTTCTTTGTTGTTTGAGCAAAAGTATATGTGCTTCCTGTTGACATGATAATGATAAAAAGAATTGATAGTAAAAATTTTGTTTTCATATTTTGTTGAGTTGCTTAATTCAGATACTGTAAAATTAGAACTATATGAAAATCTTCACTATTTCAATTCAAACTATTACTTGCTCAAATCAAACAGTTTGCACTGTACGATGTGCTGTCGGTGATAAATTAGTATGTTTTTTAATAAAATTACTAAAAGATGCCGGCTCTTCAAACCCTAGTGCGAATGCTATTTCAGCCACATTGTATCGCGAGTGTCTGAGCAGTTGTACTCCTTCCTGAACAATACGGTTTGTTATCAGTGTCGATGTTGTTCTGCCTGTAGTAGATTTTACAACCCTGTTCAGATGGTTTACATGTATGGACAGACGTTCGGCATAATCGTTGGCCGTCTTCAACTCGAGAGGCTTGTTCGGTATCTCTATAGGGAACTGACGTTCCAGTAAAGCAAGGAACAGTTCTGCTGCACGTTGTCCCGCATTCTTCTGGGGAATGTATATACTGGTCGTTTGTACTTTCATAGCTTCGTGTACAAGAATATGGAGGTAGCAACGGAGAATGTCACCTTTTGCAGAGTAGTCAGAGTTGTATTCTTCCTGCATTTTCTTAAATAAGCCCTGAATATTCTCGGCAGTCTTATCATCAATAAAATAGATGCGTTCTTTCGTGATATCCAGTACCGGTGTTTCAGCCAGTTGACTATTCCGATCACCTGTTTTAAGAAACTCTTCATTGAATATACAATATAAGCCTCTTTCTTTTCCTGCCTCGATAGCTTCCCACGCATAGGGAATCATCGGGTTGGAGAAAAGAATGGCCGGACGATCAACCATTATCCATTTGTCGGCATAATAGAGTTTACCGATATCCAGAATAAGACCGACTTTATAGAAATCGCGGTAGCTGAACGACGTCTTACCGATGTTACATCTGCTAACACCGATATCTACATACTCTTCGCCCTTGTTTACAACTACAGGATTTCCGCTATCTATCCGTTTATAAAATTCCGCAAGACTTTCTATCATGTGTTATGTAATTTGTTGCTAAATATAGTGATTTACAACAAAATGGAAAGGATAGACCAGCACATGGCCTCTCTTTTTTTATTTTTTTATTATTTGCAGTCTTCTTGTTCGTTCTATTTCTTCGGGATAGCGATTCCCTGTCAGGATTGTTTTATCACCGGTTTCATTTCTTCTGATATACTCTTACATAATCGATCTCATAAGTTGCGGGCAAAGCACTTTCGTCTACACCGTTCATTCCGCCCCAGTCACCGCCCCACGCCAAATTCAGCTTCAGGTAGAACGGCTTATCGAATGGCCATGTATCTTTATTATTTGTCTTGTCGTTGCGGAAGATAAAATGAGCTTTCCCGTCCACAAAACCCATAATATAATCGGGTGTCCATTCCAATCCGTAAACATGAAAATCTGATTCGGCAGTAGGTACATACTGTTCTCCGGTTTTATGTGTTTTGATAGAATGGTAGTATGCTTTGCTATGGATAGCCGAAGAAGTCCAGTTTGGTCGTACTCCCACTTCTTCCATAATGTCTATCTCTCCGTCATCAGGCCATTTGTTCTGATCCTTTGGCAGCATCCAGAATGCAGGCCATGTTCCTTTTCCTACAGGCAGTTTGAGACGAGCCTCAAAATAACCGTAAGTCCAGCTTTCAAGTGTATTCATACGAATGGATATTACTTCGTCCCCTTTCTTCTTGGTAATGATCTTCAATGTCCCGTCTGTGATTATTGCACAAGTATCGGTTCCATGCGTACCGGATACATAATTCTGAATTTCATTATTCCATACGCCATGTTCGCTGGTTTCGTAATACCAGCGCGACATATCGGGCATGGCGGCTCTTCCGTCCGCAAGGCGAGCATTATTAAATTCATCCTGCCATACCAAAGAGTAACCATTGGGGTTGAACCTGTCGGAGCTTAATATCTCCTGTGCCTTATTTGGGTTTACGATCAAAGTCAGAAAACAAAGTATAATCGGATATTTTTTCATAATATTTTATTTATAAGATATTTACACTAATCTGCAATTATTTTTTAACTAAAAAGTAACGAAAGTAATGGATTTACACTGTTTTTGATTCTTGTTACTTTCCCTCACGTAGGGGCGAATTGCATTCGCCCGTTTTGTATAATCGGCGGGCGAATGCAATTCGCCCCTACAGTCAGTACCTATTTTAACTAAAAAGTAACGATCAATGATCGCTAAAACGAAGATGATGTAAAAGTAACTATTTTCTTACCTTGTAGGGACGAACCCTTGTGGTTGCCCGTTACTTCTGTTTTGGGTACCCACAAGGGATACTCCTACATTATCTGCAATTTTAACTAAAATGTAACGAATGTAACGGATTTTACTTATTTACGCATTTGTTACTTTCCGATCTTATAACAAGCTTGTTATCTTCTCAGTATAGATAAAGTTTCAGGAATCTATTAAATACAGGAGCTGCCCGATTCGGACAGCTCCCGTTTATAAATATTGTTTAGTTCAGAATCAGAACTGCATAATAGGTCTTAATCTGCCCCACGAATCATCTTTCCGTTTGGTTGCATGTATCTTTCCTGTTTCCAGATGTACCGACCATACAAGAGCCACATCGGCTTCCGTACTAGCCCAATATTGACCGTTTATAATGTTCATTTCAGTACCTCCCGCATTTTTAATCTTGGTGTTGAAATCTTTACGGGCATCTACACATGCTTGTGAGGTGAAATTAGGCATCGAATTGCCATCTGTCCACGTATTCTCTATCTGTGAATAGGTCAATCCACTCATTCCTGCAACCAGAGACCGCAACTCGTTTTTAGCCGGTGCATACCACTCTCCGTACACATTGCTTTCGTTCATGGTATTCAACAACCAGTTAAATACGAAATAATCGGTTGCAAAATTACCTCCGCTTCTGCGTTTCTCTACCAGATTCTGGCTGGCTGTTTTTCCGTCGTTTACATCTCTTATGGTTGGTACTCCGTCAGCCGATTCGTCTTTGTTAGCACCCCAGCGTTGTTGACTCTCTTTTAGTGCTACTATTTTCCCGTTCTTTCCTCCATTTGAAATTTCAAATACAATTCCAAGAGGTGTTCCTGTGACCGGATAAACATCACCTACATTATAATTATGTTCCGGCAGTTCTTCTCCGTTCAGGGTTATTTTCCATTTGGTTACTTTACCTGCAACCAATTCTGTTTCGGCAGTTGTACTATATACATTGTCTATTTCGCTGCCACTGGTTGTTTGAACGAAAGAGAATAATTTAGTTCCCGAAGCGATTGTTTGTGCCGGAACCAGTGCCCTGTATATATGAGAATTCAATGAGTTTTCTACACGCAGCATTTTTATATCTTTCGCTGTTCCCGACTGAACTGTTGCTTTTGCAGTATTCCAGTCAGCCAGAAAAGAGGTGATATTATTGTGTAAATTCACTTCCAGATCAGACGATATGCTTGCAAGGTTTTTTCCTCTTACTACTTCCACATGTATCAACGCCATCGTGTGCGAAAATGACAGGTTGATACTGGCTTTTATCTGGTTTTCAGCTTTAGCCAGAAGGAAATCACTTGTACTGTATCCGGCAGCATTACTTTGGTCTTCGCCTGCCTCAAAAGCGAGATTGGTAGGGTCTGTGCCCGCCTGATAAGGATAATAAGCATAGATACTAAGATTGGAGCCGTCGGTAGGATAGAAAATATCAGCTCCGTCCAATACCCATTTTGTCCCGTCATATACCAGTTTCCGGTTATCCTCATAATTTCCCGAGGCTAGCAGTACCTCGCCTTCCTTCACTGCGAAAATACCTACTTCATCACCATTCTCGAATGTGCTTTGAAAGGCTTCATCGGTCGCTACTTTGGTCGATCCCTGAAAACCCAGATTGAATTTTACAGCCGATGTCGGTGTTTCGGGCTTTCCTTCATCTCCATTACCTAAATGTCCTTCATCGTTACTACATGATAGAAGCAGAAGGAGTAAGACTGCGTATATATATTTGATTGATTTCATAATAGTATAGGATTAGAATTTCATAATCGGGCGGGCTCTGCCCCAGTCCCATTTAATTTTAATACTTTGCATTACGCCCGTATCAAATTGTACCGACCATGCCGTTTTATTAGGCACATCGCTACCGGTAACCACTTCTGTGGATGTCCAGTACCAAGCCCACTGGTGCAGCACTATTCCTCCTGCATCGGTCAGTTTTGTATTAAATGCATTGCGTGCATTTGTGCATGATTCCGAATTAAAGTCAGGCATAGGCTGATTGTCGAGCCATGTGTCCTTTATATCGGCATAGGTAAGACCGCTTGTTCCCGCATACAGCGATTTCAGTTCATTCTTTGCAGGGAGATACCATTTGCCATCGATGTCGCCCCCGTTTACGGTGTTGTACATCCATTCAAAGATTACATAGTCACTTGCAAAATTACCCCAGTTCTTTCTGCCGTTTATAATATCTCTGGTAGTAATGTCTCCGTTGTCAGTATCTGCTGCGGCTGGTAAACCGTTTTCAGACTCGTTTTGTATACCGCCCCATCGTTGCTGAAACTCGTAAGTTAATGAAACAAGTTTCCCGCTCTTTCCTCCGTTGGATACTTCAAAGACAACACCGATAGGATTCGTTTCGTCAGGATAATAATCACCGACTTTGTATTTTGCCGTATCATCAGGCTTTCCTTCACCTTCTATCGGAGCTTCGTCTATACCAGTCCAGCTTGTTATCGAGCCTTCACTAACTTCGATCATGTTTGTACCGACAGTAATGTTGTAGGTATATTTGGTAGCTTCTTCGAGTGTCAGCAACGGACTTGTCCATTCAAAATTGACGTTATTCTTCAATGTAAGTTTTACTTTGATTCTTGTATCTTCATTCGGAATAACGATCGCTTCGGCTTTTTTCCCATTGTTTGAAACCAATGCCGCTACAGTCTGATTCTCCCGTTGACGTCCGATCTGGCCTGTAGCCAGATTAAAATCGGCAAGGCTGTTAATATCGATCAGTTCGGTTTTTATTCCTGCAAGGTCTGCTTCGGTGAAACCAACACCCGGAGTGATATTGAATACCAGTTTTGTCAGTTTCTGACTGAAATCGATATTTACCGAAGATGCGGTATTCTTTATTTCCAGTGTTTTTCCATACATAAGCACCAGCTTCGACTGGTCTGCCTGATCGCGAAGGTCTATGTTGTAAATAAAATTCGCAAGATTTTCCTGATATGGATAGTAAGCTACAAAATCATGTTTATAATCCGTATCTTCTGAAAATAAGATCGGTGTGTTGTCCGGAGTTAAGGCTCCTGAAGGATCTGCACCGTATTTTATATTTCTGAAATCGTTAAGTATCAGGTTAGTAGTGCTTCTCATCATAGAGATTCCCACTTTATCACCGCTTTTCCACTGTGTAGCGATTTCTGTTGTATTGGGATCGGAAATAGTGGAGGTAAATTTCACCTCATTACCTTCTATGAAGATATATTCGTTCCCATCGTATGTACTACCGCTACATGAGCTGAGGCTCACAAGCAGGTAGGCAATCACCGGTATTAGTATTAATTTAATGTTTCTCATTTTTTGTAGTTTTTATTGAAACTGCATTTTCTTTTTTTCATAAAAATACTGCATCACTTTATATGCTTTTTTCTTTTCGCCCCAACTGGAAACCAATCCTTTGCGGTTGTACCAGTCCTGTATGCCGGGTAATTGACGGCGAGGGGACAGAAAATCGACAAGAATCCAAGGAGACAGTCCCGAAAGGCCGTCTATCTGATCCAGCATTTCCAGATTGCGGATATAAAGCTCTTCCTGATATTCTTCTGTCCAGCGTTCCGTTTTGTCGCCATGAAGACCTTTCAGTGCATCGCCTCCAAATTCGCTTATGATAACCGGCTTGTTGTATGGAACTTCCCATTTCATCTTGCGGGCATCTTCGTTGGTAGCTCTGTACCATCCTACATACTGGTTGAAGCTGATAACGTCCACATATCCGTTCATATTATCATCGAGCCTGTTCAGGTTATTTGGCGCTTCCGTTACTTCCATCGCCATACTGATCAGACGTGTATTGTCTTGTGTACGCGCATAGGTAGCCAGACGACCGAGGAATTTATCGCGGGCATCGCCGTGCGGGGTTTCGTTGGCTATCGACCAAATGATGACATTGGCGCGGTTCTTATCTCTGTATATCATGTCGTGCAACTGGCGTTGTGCATTCTGGTAAGTAGCTTCATTCTCGAAAGAGATAGTCCAGTATACCGGAATTTCCGACCATACCATCAATCCCATTTTTTCAGCTTCACGCACCATATTTTCGTTGTGCGGATAATGAGCCAGACGCACATAGTTGCATCCCATTTCCTTTGCCCAAGTCAGTAGTGTTCTGGCATGTTCTTTCGACCATGCACGGCCTTGCGAATACGGAGCTTCTTCGTGAATACTGATTCCCCGAAGGAAGATATGTTTGCCATTCAACAGGATTTTTTTTCCTTGTGTTTCTATCGTTCTGAATCCTATCTGGTCGCTTACTTCATCCTCCGGAGCAGTGATGTTGACATCATAAAGCTTCGGATTTTCGGGCGTCCATAATTGAGGTTTTACTTTCAGCGAGACTTCTGCCAAACCGTTTGCATCGGTTTTTAACGAGGTCCTTATTTTTAATTCAGGTATAGAAAGGGTAATTTCCTGATTGGCTTTACCATCATTCAGCTTCACCCATACTTTCAGGTTATCGGCAGAGCCTTTTTCCAGTTGTACAGAATAATCCTGAATATATGAGCCGGACACTTCCGCAAGCATTACCTCGCGGGTAATTCCTCCGTAGTTCCACCAATCTTTGTTGACAGTAGGCACATTATCTTTGTGTCTCTTATTATCCACTTTGACAACGACGAAGTTGTTTCCACTTTTTATGAAATTGGTAACATCGAAGTTGAAAGGAGTAAAGCTACCCACATGTTCGCCCACTTTTTCCCCATTGACATATACCTTCGCATCATAGCTCACTGCTCCGAAGTAAAGGATATACTTTTTATCCGCTTTTTTATCCAGTTCAAAATCCTTTTTGAACCAGACTGTTCCTTCATAGAAAAACAGCTGCTCGTCTTTTGTATTCCAATCGGATGGAATATCCATGATAGGTGATGTATCCAGATTATATTCGACAAGTTCCTGCGGATTCTGCGGTTTACGGTTTTTGAAGAAACCATTTTTCAACACTTCGAGCCTATATCCATAGTAACCGTTTTCCAAAGGGTCGACTACATAATTCCACTTACCGTTCAGATTCTGATAATTCCGTCCGTATATATTCGACAGCAAAGGGATTTCCTGTGCCAGTCCGTGAAGTGAAAAGAGAACTAAAAAGAATAATAATATTTTCTTCATATTCTACTCATTTTATTTATACAACCCTTGTAATATCCCTGTGTATGCCGGTTTGGCTTTGAAGTTTTCATCGAAAGGAAGTCCCCAGTCGTGTTTTTCCGTCAACCATGAGTATTTATCTGTAATTCCCCAGAAAGTGATTCCGAATTGATTATCAGCCGGAACCTCCATCATGGCTTGTGTGGCATAACGGTATATTGCCTGCTGCTGTTTTGCCAGTTCGTCTGTGAATTTCAGGGTTTCGTCTTCTTCAGGGTTTACAGCCACATCCAGTTCGGAGATATGTACTTTCAGATTGCGTGCGGCGGCTGTTCTTACAGCATATTTCAGTCTTGTTTCATCTGCAAAGATATTGGTGTGCATCTGTAGACCGATACCATGTACCGGAACTCCTTTTTCAAGAAGATCATCTACAAGTTTATTGATGGCAACCTGCTTCGTGTGGCTATATTCCTGTCCATATTCATTGTAGAACAATATTGCGGAAGGATCAGCTTCGTGTGCATATTCAAATGCAAGTTGAATATATTCTGCGCCGATTTTCTCCAGCCAGATAGTCGGGCGCATTGTCCCATCGTCGAGTAGGGCCTCGTTTACTACATCCCATGATGAAACCTTACCTTTGAAATGGGACATTACATCCTGTATATACTGCTTCATCATCGCTTTCCATTCTTCTTTGTCACCTGCGAAAGTAACCACCCAAGACGGTAGCGACTGATGCCATATAAGTACGTGCCCATGTACGCGCATATTGTTTTCCTGTGCAAAATTTACCATATAGTCTGCATCTGTAAAATCATATACACCCTTGCTCACACTCATGGCGCTCATTTTCATAGCGTTTTCTGCTGTTACACTGCTTACTTCTTTTATAAGCAGGTTTCTATAATCGGCATCGTTTTGCAGTGCAGTTATATTCACCGCTGCCCCCATTTTAAAAGGAGACTGGCGAAGATTGTCTATATCTAATGTCGGTAGCTCTTTGTCGCCTCCCACTACATTATCGTCGTCATCGCTGCATGAGTATGCAGTCAGTATAGTGAAGAGGAAAAGGGCTGTTATCAATAATTTTTTCATAGTTATATTATTTTACGGTTAGCTGTTTATTAATCAAGTCGTTATTGCGGGAAGACGAACCTACACGGATGGTAAATTCTCCGGCTTCAACACCGTACTTCATCTGAGCATCATAATATGACAGTTTCTCCGGTGTGATGGTAAATTTCACTTCTTTCGTTTCGTTAGGTTGTAACGAAATGCGTTGGAAATCCTTCAATTCTTTCACCGGACGGGTTGCCGAACTGAATTCGTCGGTTACATATAATTGTACCACTTCATCGCCTGCCACTTTTCCGGTATTGGTCACTTTTACTGTAAGTTCAACCGATTCGGTTTTGCTGATTTCATTCTTGCTTAGCTTCGCGTCTTCAAATTTGAAATCTGCGTAACCCAGACCGTAACCGAATTCGTAAAGAGGTGTCGAATTTCCGGTAGCATATCTGAACCATTTGGAAGTAAACTTATGATTGTAATAAGTCTGTATTTGTCCGACATGTCTTGGGATCGTAATTGCTAATTTACCGGAAGGGTTTACATCTCCGAAGATGATTTCGGCAACTGCTTGTCCGCCGAGTGAGCCCGGTTCCCATGCTTCGATGAGTGCAGGAATATTATCAGCGATCCATTCGGTAGTCAGTGGTCTGCCATTCACTAATACTACGATTGTTGGCGTTCCTGTTTTGTGAATTCTTTCTACCAGCTCCTGTTGCAGTCCGAACAAATTCAGGTCGTATCTGTCGCTGTTCTCGCCACATGTCTTTTCGTTCCAATGGTAGCGCATCGAGTTTTCGCCGACAACTACAATCGCCAGATCGTTACTTTTAGCCATTGTCACAGCGTTATCCACCTGCTTCGGATCCATCTTACGGATATTCCAATCGAATTCGCAAAGATTGAAGTTTACATCGGGGCGTACTTTTTTAAGCCCCTCATAGATAGTGGTTACATTCTCTTCCGGTTGTTCAAAAGTCCAGTCGCCTAATATCGATTGGTTGTGAGCATTAGGCCCTGTAACCAGAATATTTTTAAACTTTTTGCTGTCTAAAGGCAAAATACTGTTTTCATTTTTCAGCAGGACAATAGATTGACGTGCCAGTTCCAGAGCCGTTTGTTGATGGGCGGTACTGAAAACCACCTGTTCCGCTGCCTTTTCATCTGCATACGGATGCTCAAACAGTCCTAATTGGAATTTTACCTTCAAAATTTTCTTTACGGCGTCATTGATTCTTGTTTCTGAGATGCGTCCTTCTTTTACCATCTGGAGTACTCCAAAGTAGAAATCGGGTCCGTGCATGTTCATATCCATACCTGCATCTACCGATAGGAAGAAGGCATCGTTCAATGTTTCGGCTACTTTATGATAATCGTGCATACGTTTTACATCGAGCCAGTCGCTTACGATGAAGCCTTTAAAGTTCATTTCTTTTCTCAACAGGTCTTCCATCAGATATTTGCTTCCATGAGCCGGTATGCCATCGACTTCGTTGTGTGCAGTCATTACCGTAGCTACTCCGGCATCTATTGCTGCCCTGAAAGGAGGCAGGAATACTTCGCGAAGTGTACGGTCCGATGTGTCGAACGGTGCACCATTAATACCGTTAACAGGTTGGCTGCCACCGATGAAGTGTTTTGCACAGGCAATTACATTATCAGCTCCGCTAAAGTCATTTCCTTGCAGACCTTTAATAGTGGCTACACCCATTACTGACACTAAGTGAGTATCTTCTCCGAAAGTTTCACCTACTCGTCCCCAACGGGCATCGCGTGCTATTTCCAGATTCGGGGTAAACGTCCAGTGGCTACCTGTTGCACGCATCTCCTTAGCTGTCTCTCTTGACATCTGCTCTACAAGAGCCGGATTGAATGAAGACGCCTGTCCGATACAGGTCGGATATATGGTAGATCCTCTGAGTAGTCCGTTACCATGTATGGCGTCGATCCCGATAATTACCGGAATCTGTAATCTTCCCTGCAAAGCCAGCGATTGAAGATAATTTGCTTCTTTAGCAGTTACTACATGCAGGAAAGAACTGATCAGCCCCTGCTTTGTCATTTCCTCTATCTTAGCAGGCGGATAGTCAGGATAGAAAGCCTGAGCATGCCCGCTTTTCAATTCTTCCGGTGAAGCTTTGCTCATAGCTTCTGTCATGTGTTGCAAGCCTACGTATTGGCTCATTTGCCCTACTTTTTCTTCCAGCGTCATTTGCGACAGCAGATTCTCTACACGCTTATCGACAGGCTGGCTGGCATCTTTATATAGGTTTT
Organism: Dysgonomonas hofstadii; assembly: GCA_040395895.1. Lineage (GTDB taxonomy): Bacteria > Bacteroidota > Bacteroidia > Bacteroidales > Dysgonomonadaceae > Dysgonomonas > Dysgonomonas hofstadii_A. The sequence continues at coordinate 45,561 of JBEBPN010000018.1, read as the reverse complement.
TACCTTCGTTACAACTAAGCATAAGAGGAAAGAATAAGGTAAATAATATGTATATATATTTCATTTTATTTCAATTAATAGATTTATTTACTGCTTCACTACCAGCAATGCCTCTCTGGAGGTGCTGTATTTAGGGGTAGTGACAACTAACTTGAGATGATGGGAAACCGGTGTTGCCGAATAATACTTGAATATTGTTCCGCGTGTATATTCTACTCCGTCGAGGTACCAGATGCCTTCGCATAGGTTGCTAGGGGTAAACATCAGTTCCATTTCAAATTCAGTTCCGGCCTGAGCATCGAATTGCCCCAGTTCTCCCTTATCATTCAGTTCCGGCCATCGGCCTAATATGCGGGGATATTCTTCTTCTGTCATTTCGGGAAGATCGACATCCGAATCGCATGCTGTAAAACTCAGTATCGCAAAGATGAGAGTTAAACCAAATATTATTTTTTTCATATATATGTGTTTTTATTTTTTTACTTCCTAATGTCTTATTCCTTGTCCCACCATACTCTGGCATTCCAGTTGTCTCTGCCTCCCATCGCTTCGATAGCTGCTTCATACGCTTTTCTGTTGTACGAACGCTCGGATAGAGGGTAATTCAATCTGCGTGGGATACTTTGCGATTCTATGGTTATAGCACCATAGTCATTAGACGGTTTTAGATTCGGGTAGCCGGTTCTGCGCCAGTTGGCATAAGCTTCCGGAGCATTGTGCAGGTGAAGTATCCACATTTCTTCATTGATAGCTTTGATACGTCCTTCTGCATCGGCAGGAAATGGCTTGTCTGTAAAATACTGATCGATTTCAGCATCTGTAACTGTCTCCAGCTTAAACTCGCTCAACAGCTTCATAGCAGCAGTTACTCCGTTCTTGTAATTATCTTCAGCGGAAGTGGCATCGGTTATTTCAGCACCCCAACGCACTTTAGCTTCACTTATCAGGAACTGTATTTCGGCATAAGTCATCAGTATTCCGGGTATATCACCTTTAAGCAGAGCTTTGTTGAGCTGCGGGCGGCATGATTTATCTTCCCATTTTCCAGTTAAACTGCTCTGGTATCCACTCGGCCACTTATCATACCAGAAATATCCCGGCATACATGGCTGGAACTTGCTCATTCCCTGTTTGCTGACGATTTCGTCTGTCAGGTCTATTCTGCTGAACGGCTCTCCGGCAACTGTTTCGTCATAGGCGCGGCCTATACGCAATATACGCGGGTCGTTATTCTCCTTCATCTTTTCCCAGAATACCGAGCAGATAAACGGTTCAGGGTATGAGTCGCGGCCTCTCCAGCGTTGAGCCATTGCATTACGTCTGATTTCGTTGATGTCCCAGTCGAATATGTCCATGTATTCGATAAGGGCATCGTCTGAGTTTGTCAATAAGCCTGAAGGTGTATCAAATACTTCTTTCACCTCTGCCAATGCTCTGGCCGGATCTACCTTGATCAGACGCATAGCTATACGCAAACGCATAGAATTGGCAAAACGCTTCCATTTGTTTATATCACCAGCATAAACGATGTCGCCCGAAATAGTGCCACCACCGGCATTCAACGCTTCTTCAACAAGTTTCAACTCGCTGAGGAAATCGTTATATATTGCTTCCTGCTTGTTGTACACAGGAGAGGATACTTCTTCCAGAAGCCCTTTTCCTGCATCGAAGTAGGGAACATCTCCGTATATATCGGTCAGTACAAGGAAATAATAGACTTTCATGATACGGGCGACGGCATTCAGGTTTTTCTGACTCTCGTCGTCTTTTGTTTTATCTATTACATCCACAAGGTTCTTTATGCCTACGCCATACATACGAGACCATAATTGTCCCATTGTAGCATCGTCGCGTCTGTATTGTCCTCCCCAGTTGGTCACGTTCCACTCGCCTTGCATCAACTGCGTGAAGCTGAGCAGATAGAAATGATAGGTCTCTGTTATTTGCCAGTCACCCCATGTAGACAGCTGTGCGTACGACAACTGGCTGTTAGCATCCAGTACCGGCGATTTGGTAGGGTTTGTATTCATCTCATCGAAGTCGTTACAAGCTGTAAAACTCAACAGGCCTGTAAGGATCGATGCTATTATGATATGATATATGTATTTCATGTTTTTCTATTTAAAATTTCAGATTGATATTCAAACCGTAACTTCTGCGTGAAGGCAAAGAACCAAACTCAAGTCCCATTCCTGAACTGTTATTGTAGTTAGAGTCGGGGTCGATATTGTCTATATTCTTGTAGATAATAAACGGATTACGTGCAACGAAAGATACTGACATCGATTCTGCAAATTTGTTTACGAACTTTTTCGGTAAACGATATGAGAATGTTAGTTCTCTTACTTTTACATAACTGTTGTCATGTACAAATACACTTGGCACCGATGTGGCTACATGCGACCAGTATTTCTCAGGATCGATGTATTTGGTGTTCTGTGTATATGTTTTATTGCCCGACCCGTCTACATGTTCTATTACTCCGTTTACCAGATACCCGCCTGTGGCATTCCATGCAGCTTCGGTAACATTGGCTTCCAATCTTTTTTCTTCAGATATATACCATTCGTCGCGTCCCTGTAGTGTTGCTTTTGCTTTTCCCGAAGCATGGTATGATCTGTCGGTCATAGAGAACATGTCAGCTCCAACTTTGACATCGAAGATAGCTCCCAGCGAGAAGTTTTTGTATGATAGGTTAGTCGACATACCTCCTGTCCAGTCCCATGTTGCATTTCCCAGAACCGAAACATCATCTGCTACTTCCGGCAGACCTGTGTTTCCGTTTACGATGATCTGTCCTGCATCGTTCCTTTTAAAGTCTTTTCCCATGATGGCTCCGTAGTTTTCTCCCACTACCGCGTCTACTGTAACGTTGAGCCATGCTGCTTCTGCCAGTGTGAACCGCTCGATGCCCGAAGCCAGACTTTTCACTTTATTGTTATTCTTTGAGAAGTTGAAATTCAAATCCCATGTCCAGTCCTTCGTTTCTATCGGACGGGTGTTCAATACTATTTCTATACCTGAATTTTCTATTTCTCCTGCATTTACTATTTTGGCATTATATCCGGATGTAATAGATGTATTCAGTCGCATGATCTGGTCTGTGCTTCGTTGATTGTAGTAAGTGAAATCGAGACCTATTCTGTTTTGCAGGAAGCGAAGTTCCAAACCTGTTTCTATCGAGTTCGTTCTTGTAGGCTTCAGTTCACTGTTTGGCACTTCCGAATTGTAGATCGTACCCAACGCATAGGAAAGGTATGATTTGTCTATCATGGCATACATCAGATCCAGACGATACGGATCGGTATCGCTACCGACCTGTGCTGCCGAAGCTCTGATCTTTCCATAAGAAAGGATGCGTTTATTCATCTTGAAAGCCTCTGTAAAGAGGAATGAAGCCGAAACCGACGGATATACATAGGTATTCTTTCCTGATGGTAAAGTCGATGACTTATCGGCGCGTAATGTCGCATCCAGATACAGATAGTCTTTATATCCTACATTCGCTGTGGCGAACAGAGAGTTTATCTGTTTTTCATAAGTGTCTTCAACAACCTCCTTTATCAGGAAGCTCTGTAGTGCAACCACTTCGCGCATACGCATATCTTTTGCCGTAGTGGTATTTGTATTATTTTTTACATAGAAAACATTTCCTCCTAAGTTTCCTCCTAAAGAAAAATCACCAAAGCGGTCGTTATACGACATCAGGAGTTCAGCATTGTAGGTATAATTGCGGAATAAGCGTTCTTGTAGGTATCCTGTTTCTTTTCCCGGAGTTGTAGGCGGAGCGAAATCTTTGAATTTCATCAGATTGATTTCTCCTCCGGCTGTCAGCCTTGCGCTCAATTTGTCTGTAATTCTGTAATTAAGAACTCCTGTTCCCGAGAAGCGGTCTTTGTCCGATTCATTCTCCATTTCGTTGATTATCCAATACGGATTCAGATTGTACGGATCCAGATTGTTCCAGTCATAATATTTTCCGTCTTCGGTCACATAACTGTTTTTCAACCATTTCTGATCGAATGTGGTTGCAAGCGTTATTAGGTTTTTACCCACATTGGTTCTATCGTCCGATAGTGCGGGTCTGTTTTTTACATCTTCGCGTACATAGTTCATTTTCACATCCAGATCTAACTTTTTCAGGAATGTGGTATTGGTTCTCAGGTTGATACTGTTTCTGCCCATTCCGGAATTTGGAACTATGTCGCTATTCGTCATATTTGTATATGAGAGCCTGACTCCGGTATCTTCCCTGTTTGCATTCAACACAATAGTATTGGTAGTTGTCACACCTGTGCGGAAGAAACCATCGATATTATTCTCGATAAATTTGTATGGACGTCTCACTCCATCAAAGTAGTTGATATGAAGCCCTTCATCGATCTTTGGCCCCCAGCTTTTACTCGAACTGTGGTTGTCGTCTGTTCCCGAGATACGGCCCGCTGTTCCCTGACCGTAAACGGTTTGCAGGTTGTCATACTTGGTCAGCTGCTGGTCGATGGTCGTAGTCGAATTGAATTCGATACCGATAGCTTTTCCTTTAGCTGCCTTTTTAGTGGTGATAAGGATTACCCCATGTGATGCTCTACTTCCGTAAAGAGCAGATGCAGCCGGACCTTTTAGCACCGAAATATTCTCGATATCGTCAGGGTTGATACTCGAAATACCGTCACCTAAGTCAAATCCACCGTTTTTTCCGGCCGAACCAAAGTTAGTATTGTCTAACGGTACACCGTCTACTACATATAGCGGTTGATTATTGCCTGTAAGCTCTGTGCTACCTCTGATGATAACCCTGCTACTACCTGAAGGTCCTCCGGCTGTTTGGCTAATAACCAGTCCCGGTATTTTACCGGCCAGAGAGTTGATGACATTGGTTTCTTTTGCTTTATCCAACTCATCTCCTTTGACTTCTCCTACCGAGTAACCCAGCGCTTTTTTCTCGCGCTTAATACCCAGTGCAGTCACAGCAACTTCTGTCAATACATTTTCTTTTTCTTCCAGTACGATGGAAAGCTGTTTCGGTTCTGTGATTAAGATTTCCTGTTCTACAAATCCTAAGAATTTAATTACCAGCACGGAGTTCTTAGATGCTTTTATGGTGAATTTTCCATCTACATCGGTGATTGTTCCTACACTGGTTCCCTTTACTATCACGGAAGCCCCTATAAGAGGTTCGTTCTGATTGTCGGTAATGGTACCTTTAATTTCCCACGAGGTTTGTTGCTCTATCTCTATCTTGTCAGCGTGTGCATGGACTTTATGTCCATACCAGCCGGATAGCAAGAAGCATAGTAGTAGAATGTGCGTTCTTCTTTTCATTAATATTTAATTTACGGTTGTGATTAAAATGTTTGTGCAATGATAGCCATAATGTTCAAGAGCAAGGTTTGAATACTATCACTTATGGGTTCGATTGCTGACATTTAACATTCAAACCCTGAAATAATGGCTGTGGAGCAGGAATATTCGGAAATAATCAGGAGGGTAAAATATCGGAAGGACTTTGCCCGTAGTATTTTTTGAATACCGTGCTGAAATATTTTACATTGTCGAAACCTGATAGCAGAGCTACATCTTTTACACTATGTTTCCCGTTCAAAAGTAGTGTCTTTGCGTGTTTTAGCTTTATCACTCTGATAAACTCGTTTGGAGACTGTCCTGTCAGTGCCTTCAGTTTTTCATAAACCAGCGTTCTACTCATACCTATCTGAGAACAAAGGTTATCAATGGAAAAGCTACTGTCAGGGATATTGTGAGTTACGATTTCAATACATTTCTCCAAAAATAGATCATCGATATTAGTAACCTGAGGTTTTTCTTCCTCTTCTTTATTAACATGATCTATAGCACTTTCTAATTTATTTTTGGTAATGTAATGCTGCTGAATGCGTTTCCTTATATTCAGGAAATTATTGATTTTCACTTTCAACAGGTCTACATCAAATGGCTTTACAATATAGTCGTCTGCTCCGTATTCCAGGCTGGTGCGAAGCTTTGCTTCATCATCTATGGCTGTGAGCAGGATAACGTGGATATGTGAAGTATGAATGTCCGATTTCAATTTTCTACACAATTCATCGCCTTGCATACCATCCATCATAATATCGGAAATAACCAGATCGACAGTATTTTTTTCCAGAAAGCTAAGCGCTTCTTCTGCCGATGGTACTCCATATATCTTATAGTTTGATGAAAGAGTGGATAGCAGATAATTACGCATATCGTTGTTATCCTCAACTAATAAGATACGGTACGATTCGTGACGATGGGTGAATGTAGAGACTGGCAAGTTCTCTTGCTGACTGTCATTTTTATCAGAACGGCCGGATATAAAGGCTTTTCCTTTGAGAGGAACAGACAAATAAAAGATTGTCCCTCTGCCTTCTTCACTCTCAAATTGCAGGTTGCCACCCAGTTGTTCAGCTAGTTTTTTAGTAAATATCAGACCGACGCCAGAGCCTAATTCTTGCGAATTGATCGTATTCTCACCTCTGAACTGATGCTTGAATATATATTTCTTGTTCTCTTTGGATATTCCTATTCCGAAGTCTTCGACTTCTACAATAATAGATTTATCGTCATATTTTAATCTTAAATATACATCATTGTAGGCAAAAGAGTACTTGATAGCATTCGACAGCAAATTATCCAGTATTCTTTCCATTTTCTTCTGGTCTGTTTCCACAATGATCCCTTCATTGGGTAATTCCAGAAACAGGTTGATATGTTTTCGTTCGGCAAAAGGTGTGAACTGTTTTAATTTCCCGTTCAGCAGCTCGTTCAGGTTAAAAATGGAAAGATTTATTTTAGAAGGGCTTATCGCCTCTTTCTGAAAATCGAGCAGCTGAGTAGTCATCTGTAACAGCTTCTCCCCGTTCTGCATCGCCGTTTGCAGGTAGTTTCTTCCTTTCTCCGATAGTTTGGGTTCGTTCTCTAAATTGTTCAACGGAGCCAGAACCAATGATAGAGGTGTGCGTATATCGTGAGCTACATTGACAAAGAACTTTATTTTGTCTTCCGATTGTTTTTTCAGCAGGCGTTCTCTGTAATATCTCCAGATCCAGTAGACTATGCCGCTGAACACGATAATATACAATAGCCATGCCCATGCTGTATTCCAGAACGGTTGTTTAACTACTACATTTATCGATCTCTCGGCTAAAATTTCCCCGTCATTTTTGTTGAAACATTGGATTCTGAACAGATATTTGCCGGATGGAATATTGGTGTAATTAGCAGATAGTAAAGTATTCTTATCAATCCAGTCTTCGTCAAAATTCTCCAGTTTATACTTATATTCATAGCTTTGCGAGTTGTATAAGTCGATAGCTGTATATCCGAATGAGAATGAGTTCTGATCATGTTTTAACTCTATCTTTGATAATTCGTCGATCGGCTTAGGTAATAATTGAGAATTACTTGTCGGCGTGATTATCTGATATGACAGGCGGAAATCGGTAAAAAACAATCTTGGATTTAATTTCTGATTCCTTATATTATCCGGATTGAAAATAACGGCTCCTTCTGTACCTCCGAAGACCATACGCCCATCATGTAATTGGGCAAAAGACATAAACAGAAATTGGTTTGTAGGCAGGTTTGCTACATTAAACAGAAATTTCCGCTCATGCGGATCGAAGCAAAACAGTCCTTTATCGGTACTTATCCACAAGATTCCCCTCTTATCTTTCAGTATTCCAAAAATGAAATTAGACGGGAGTCCGTTATAAGTAGAGAAATTAGTCACCTCATCTGTTTCTAAGTTCAGCACATTAAGTCCTCCTCCATCTGTTCCAAACCATATTTCGTTGTCGATGATGACGGATGAGTAAATGAAAGAATTACTCTTAATATTATACTTACCTAAGTTGCTGAAATAATGCTCCTTATTTCCGGTCTGTGTGTTGAGGATATAAAAACCGTTGGATGTAGCTATAAATAATTTGTTATGCCCTATCTCTTGTAAAGACTTTACCTGTTTTATATCATAATAGGTGAATGTTTCCACTCCGTTTTTTACGCTTCTCCTGCCTAAAGGGGAATATAGGCAGCCAAACCACAGATCGCCATTAGAATCACTCAGGGAGGCATATAGGCACTCCAGTTGGGGCTTGCCCTGCATCGAGGGAATATACCGTATTACTCCCCTGCTTTTGTCGATACAATAAATTCCTGTACTATAGCCGCCTGTCCATATTTTGCCATCTTTGTCTTCAGTCAGGGTAAGGAAGTTATTCTCTCCATCGAGGAAGTGCTGCCAGTGTTTTGTCCTGATGTTAAAATGGCTTAAACCCGCGTTTGTTGCAAACCACAGGTCTTTGTCTCTATCTTCTAAAATGGCATAGATATGGCTTCCTTTTACCGATTGCTGTTTGTATGGGATATGGTGTATCCATTCAAAGTTTTCATTCTTTTCGGCTATAGTAACCCCTCCCGAATAAGTTGCTATCCAAATATTATTTTCATCTATCAGAAGATCGTACACGCCGTTTGCTTTGAGCATACCCTTCTTTTCTTCATCGGCAGAGAAGTATAGCTCAGCCTTTTTGTCTGTGATACTGATTTTGTAAACACCACCTCCGTCCAGTCCTATCAATAAATCTTCCCCCCACTTTCTGATCACTTTTATAGGGGCATAAGATATATCTTTCAAATAATTAAAGGACAAATATTCAGAGTGAGTTACATCCCAGATAAACAAACCCGAACTGAAGCTTCCTGCCCACAAATAGTTTAAGTCCTTGTCGTAGTAGGTACTCATCACATTGTGCCCGTTCCATAGATGTTCCCCTTCCAGTTTTTGAGTATTCATATTCAGGAATAGGACTCCCTGCGTTGTTCCCAGTGTCAATAAAGAATTGGAGAAATAAGCAAGCGAATTGATGGACAGGCTGGCATTCACACATTTTATCGTGTTTTTATCGGATGGAGATATCATGTAAAGACCTTCTGTTGTTCCCAGCCACATCCGGTCAAGGGAATCCAGATACAGATCCTGCATTATAATGGATTGTGATATCAGGCCTATATCCTTGAAAAACACGAAAGTGTCCGATAGTGAATCGTAATAATATATTCTTCCCGTATCGGTAAATGCCCAGAGTGTGTTGTTTGTGGTTTTCTTCAATCGTACTTCACGTCCGTCTTTATTTTCCATGATTTCCGATTGAGAAAGATAGTAATGCTTGATATTACGTCCGTCATAGCGGCTTACTCCGGTTCTGGAGGCTATCCATATAAAACCATATTCATCTTTCACAACATTGTAGGCCGACTCACTCATCTGATTGCCGGCGTCGATGAGTTGATGGCATTTAAATGAATCCTGACCAACCGATACGGTTCCTGTCAGGATAACCGAAATAATGATAAGTAACCCCATCTTTAGCATGTGATAGTGAATAGATTCTACTTTCTATCTTCAAAAGTAATACTATTTTCAAACTATTGCAGGTTTGATGAAAGAAATAGCTGAATTGATCCTATTTAACGAATACAAATTACTTCCGATAAGACGATAAAGTATATCTTCCGTAAAAATTGGATTATAAAACTTATATTCCTGTTATTTAATTGCTATTTTTACTCTATAGATAAAGAGTCCTAAATAATATAATAGATGGATATTGAAATAATCTTAGATAAAATATATGAACTCCCGGTAGCTTCCAAAAAAAGTATAATAAAAGCTGTTGCTGAAGAGGAGCACCCTAAAGGCTACCGTTTGCTCAGTGCCGAGAAGGTGGAACGGAATATCTATTTTATTAAGAAAGGTATTGTCCGTGCTTATATCGATTCACCCGATGGGGAAGTCACTTTTTGGTTTGGCAAAGAAGGAGATACAATAGTATCGATGAAAAGCTATGTCGATAATCAGAAAGGGTATGAAAATATAGAACTGCTCGAAGACTGTATGTTGTATAAGCTGAATGCAAAAGCCCTGAATGATTTGTTTGTAAAGGATGTCCATATTGCTAACTGGGGACGGAAGTTTGCAGAACAGGAATTGCTTAAAACTGAAAGAAGGCTTATCGAAAGACAGTTTAAAACGGCTTCGGAAAGATATAGTGAATTAATGAAAAATAATCCGGAACTGCTCCAGCGGGTTCAGTTATCCTATATTGCCTCATATCTCGGAATAACTCAGGTTTCTCTGAGCCGTATCAGGGCAAAATTGAAATGATTTTTTATCATTTGTAAAATCCTGTTCTCCCATTTTTCATGATCTTTGCAGCAAAATAATAAGTTATGAATTGGGTGTTTTTAATTATTGCGGGATTGCTGGAGGTCGGATTTACTTCATGTCTGGGTAAAATAAGAGAAACAACAGGGAATGAAAAATACTGGTGGACAGCAGGCTTCATTGTCTTCTTAACATGTAGTATGGCTATGTTGCTGAAAGCTACACAAACACTACCTTTGGGTACAGCCTACGCCGTGTGGACAGGTATTGGTGCTGTGGGTACGGTGCTGATAGGAATATTCTTCTTCCACGAGCCGGTTAACTTCTGGAGGCTGTTCTTCATTTCCACATTGATTTTCTCTATTGTTGGTCTTAAGGTTGTATCTCACTAAACAAACGAAAATTTGATGAAAGATATTTTGATAAGAAAGGCGGAAATATCCGATATAGAAAGCCTTGTAACTATTAGCAGACAGACCTTTGTTGAGGCTTTCTCCGTTGACAATACCGAAGAAAATATGACGAAATATATAGAAGATAGCTTTTCTCCGGAGAAACTGGCTTCTGAGCTTGGCAATAAGGACTCACAATTCTATTTTGCCATATCCGGCAGTAATATAGTCGGTTATCTGAAACTAAACTTCGGACAGTCACAGACAGACCTGAAAGACGATGATGCACTCGAAATAGAACGGATTTATGTGCTGACCGATTTTCTGGGAAAAAGGGTAGGGAAACGATTCTATGATAAAGCAATGGAAATCGCAAAGAGCCGCAAAGCCCGCTATGTCTGGCTAGGCGTCTGGGAAAATAATGCAAGAGCAATAAGCTTTTATAAGAAGAATGGCTTTGTCGAATTCGATAAGCATTTTTTCATGCTGGGAGACGATAAACAGACTGATATAATGATGAAGCTTAATATCGGTTAGTCTTAAGCGTAATACTTATTGGGGAACCAATTTTATATTCGGGTGCTCATCGATAATTTCCAGTACGATCTCAAAATAAGTCTTACCCGTACCGTTTTCCAGTTCGGCAAGATTCTCTTTTATAAGCTCGATATTGAATATTGAAGGGGATTTTAATTTATCCTGATAATAGGCTTTTGTAAGTTCCAAACCCAGATCTTCCCTGTTCTTCTCAAAATCCTTCCAGATCAGTGTTATTTCTTCACCACCTTCTATCTCACCGTAGCCTCCGTAAAACATATCGTTGAGTGCGTCCAGACTTTGCCCGAGCCTCCAATCTACATTTGCCATAAACACACGGTTTATTTCGTCATAGAAAGAAGGAATGTCGTGTACGTTGTTGCCATCGATAGTTATTGTTTTCATCTTATTCTGTTTTTTTGTAATTGTCTGATAAATAGATGTCTGTTAGCTATTGACTATCTAAAAGGTAACAAAGGTAACACATTTGCTCTGTTTTTTATATTTGTTACTTTTTCTTACCTGTTCATTCAATTAGCTCCGCTGAATGTTACTTCAAAGATCGCTTTTACTGTTCGAGTATATCTATAGATAAACTAATGGAGAAAAAATACGGATATCACGAATTATGCTTCACATTTATTTTTTTTAGTTAATCTCCCAAGTTAATTCATCTTTTTCGTCTTTTCCTACTACCAGCTTTTGCCCGTGATTGAGTTTATTACCCACAATCAGGCGTGAGATAGGACGGCGCAGATAGGTACGTATTGTTCCTGCTACCTGACGAGCCCCGTATTTCGGTGTAAATCCTTTTTCTGCAAGCATTTTCCGCGTATCATCGTCTATTACCAGTTCTATTCCCTGTTTGTTCAGGGCTTCTGTCAATCCTTTGAGCTGTATATTGAATATTTTCAATAGCATAGTCTCGTTGATAGGGGAGAAGGGTACAATCTCAGACAGACGCGCCAGAAATTCGGGACGGAAATACTGTCCCATCACTTCCATCAGTTGCGTGGTAGTTGGAGTTATACCTTGATCGAGTTGCTTGGTAAGCCATTCACTACCCACATTGGAGGTGAACAATACAATGGCATTGGAGAAATCACCCTCCTTGCCCAAGCGGTCGTGGAGCTTTCCTTCATCCATTATTTGCAGGAAGATATCATAAACCGAAGAGTGGGCTTTTTCTATCTCATCGAAAAGCACTACTGCATACGGTTGTTGTCGTATCTTATTTACCAACAGACCTCCCTCTTCATACCCTACATATCCCGGAGGTGCTCCGTATAGTAAGGCGGCAGAATGCTCTTCCTTGAATTCCGACATATCGAAACGAATCATGGCCTTTTCATCATTGAACAGAACCTCTGCCAATGATTTGGCAAGCTCGGTTTTTCCTGTACCTGTAGGTCCCAGTAGGAAGAATGAACCGATAGGCTGCCCTACTTTGTTCAGTCCGCTACGCGATTCGAGAATAGCATCTACAAGTGATTTCAACGCACCATCCTGTCCTACTACGCGTCGACGCAGAAGGTCTTCCATATTCAGTAGACGTTCTTTTTCCTGTGCCTGCACTTTTCCGATAGGGATGCCTGTTTTGCTGGAAATGATAGCGGCTACTTCGTGTACTTCTATAGTCGTTATGTTATCTTTTACGAATTCGCGCAATGTATCCAGCGCCTTGTCGATATATGCGAATAATTGTGTGTCATCTTCTATCTCTTTTACGTCCGTTTCATCGGTGATTATTCCCAATAGTACAGGGCTTAGTCTGTTTTGCATCGAGAAAAAGAGGAAACGCAAGTCTTCCAGTTTCTCCTCGCGTGTTTTCTCAAAAGCTCCCTCTATTGTAGCCAGTTCACTTGTAAAATATTCTATATCTTTTTGTGCCGTTTCGTTTACCATCTTTGTAGCAGACATTGTTCTGTCCATCAGGTCGATGGCCGAATCGGGAAGCCTGCGGTCTTTATCATATCGTTTAGCAAGCCGTACACATTCTTCAACAGCATCTTTGGAGATATCCAAACTATGAAAGTCTTTATAGCGGGGCAGTACGGAATGCATCATAAGTATTGCCGAAGCTATATCCGGCTCGTTGATCTGTAATACTTCAAACCTGCGGTTGAAAGCATGATCAGGCTCTATCAGTTTACGGTATTCATCAACTGTTGTTGCCCCGATAACGGTCAGGTCACCTTTCGACAGCTCGGGTTTCAGGATATTGGCTGCACCTGAGTTTCCCTGTTTCGGATCGAGTAGAGTATGTATTTCGTCAATAAAGAGGATCGCATTGTCTATATTACGGATTTCCTTAATAATGTTTTTCAGGCGGTCTTCTATCTCCCCTTTGTAAGTTGCTCCGGCAATCAGGGCACCTGTATCCAGTTCGTATATATTGGCTCCTTCGAGGTACGAAGGTACATTCTTATTTACAATGTCATACGCCAAGCCATCTACCAATGCCGTTTTTCCTACTCCCGAATCCCCGATTATCATTACATTGGGTTTGCTGTGGCGACCGAGTATCTCCATCATCATGCGCGTTTCCTTGTCGCGGCTGACAATGTTGTGTATTTTAAAGTCTAAAGCAAGAGCTGTTTTATCGACACAGTATTTCAACAGGTTCACCAGTGGCATCGCCCCTTCCTCTTCCGATGTCACAAAAGCATTGTTAACCATACCGATAGACGAACGTGTTTCTTTACCGCTTACGTACAGGTCAAAGATTTCATTCTCACGTAACGGAAAGGATTTGAGTTGATCAGTGGAGAAAGCGACATTCGGTCGTGCTAATGCGGCCAGTACGCAAATGGGATTTATCTCGAGGAGACCGAGCTTTAGGCGTACATTATCAGCTTCTTCAAATACCATCGGTATTTTACTGTCGGGCTGTATATCGGCAACAACACCTGCTTTAGGAAATTCGTCGATACGCATTTCTGCCCATTCTTCAAAGTATTCCAAGTCCTTATCCATACTCTGGATAAAGCTTTGCAGCCCGATCTCCTTATGCATAAGGGCTTTTAGAAGATGTGCTGCAGAATAGTTTGCATTGTAATACTCACGGGCAATGGATTGTGATATTCTGATTGCCGTTTTTACCGATTCGTTTAGGTTGATAAAGTCCATATGTAGTTGTATCTTATTGTTTCTGTTTTTAGATTATTGGTTGCACTATGTTTATAACATAGTTATAATTATCAGGGGATCGTTGTTGTAATCTGACCTTTAAGTCTTTGAGTATACCCTTGTGTTGTATCAGTTCCGGATATTCTTGAGAAGGAGTGATGTTCAGATTAATGACTCTTATGAGGCCTTCCTTCGGTTTTGGGCTGATTCTTCCCCCAAGTTCGATTTCTACTTTCTCAATGGCACGTCCGAGTTCACTTTCGCAGAAAGATATGATATTATGCTCTGTGATAATTCTGTCTTTCGACGTCAGGATGTATTTATTAATAGACATCATATCTCTGATATCAGAAAATTCTTTCGCCCCATGTACTTCACATAGCGACATAGCAACAATTCCGTCTAGTGGCGATGTCTTATTCGGGAAAAACATTTCCCCTGAAGAAATACCGTTTGTCAGTTCACCATAGGTAACCCAATAGGCAATGCTTGCTGAGTTTATATTTTCGTGAGGAGTAATTGATATTCTGCCGATCTCAGGATTATCTATTTTATTGTTCTTGTGCACTTTTTTGACATTCCCTTCGTCGGAGTTTGTGATCGATGTCATTATCCGGCCTACTTTATCCTTATCTATTGTGGGGAAAGCTACTCTTTCTTCATCGATGAGGTCAAGTAATTCCTCAATATGATCAGTCAGATTGCGATCTTCCAGAAATATGTCGTTTACGGTTTCTTGATGATATGTTCCCGCATCATTAGTTCCTGTCAGTGTATCGGGCAAATAAGAATTGTGCCTTGAATCTGTAACGGAATCCACTGATAATAGTTTCTCTCCTACATCTGACGGGAGTGAGGTCGCTTTCTCCAGATTTTCTTTTGTTATAGTAATCCTGCGGTATTTCTTATTAGATACAGGGAATGTATTAATGGCAATAATTATATGCTCTAAATCTTCAACTGTGAAATTCGGACGGAATAATAATTGAATCCAATATGTTGGTTTCATATCACCAATAGCTTCCATATCGATTATCGCTTGCAGATCGGACGGTAATTTTTCCGGTTTTATATTTTGAAGATTTACCGATTCATCGATAGTCAGGTAATGATCTTCATACATCTGCATGATGTTGTAGTCCGTTTCAGCTAATTCCTGATCCGTATTATAATAAGGAAACTGTGGCTTCAGTCTCACATTCTCCCCGTTTATAAGACATCGGGTGTAAGGTAATACTTCATAATAATCGTGAATCTCGGACAATCGTGGAAAATCGATATAGAATGACAGGTTTTTGATATCCTGAACCTGTTCGTCTATGTTTAGCCCCAACCATATAGAATTATAGGCCGACTGTTCTTGGGTACTTGTAATAAGCTGTTTTCTACCCGCATTATCTATATGGAATAACTGTTTGTGATGAAACAGATAGTTCAGTTTTACATTTAGTAGCTGTGTCTCGGCAACAGGATAAAAGGGGATTGCATCCGCATTCTCCTTTATTATTTCAATGGGAATATCATTCAGGAAGAAAGGAATATCTTTATCTACTGTCAGATATGGAACATTGGGTGTTATTTGCAATACGGTATGAGATGGACGTATAGAGATATACTTTTGGGGGGTAAGCTTTTTCGCTATTTTCTCCAATAATACGGTATCTATATCATTCATCTTGTTTTGGAGAAGGTACAATTCATTGGTTAGTTCCTCCACCATCATCCGTACCAATATATCCAATCGGTCTATCTTTCGGGTACCCCATACCAGATTGGTATATGCTAATATCTTGTTGCGTATCGCTTCTTTGCTTTTCATGTTATATTTCTTGTTGAGTATTACCCGCTGTCCTATAAGATTTACGGTAACAATCTCCTGTCTATCCAGTAATAAGTTTGTCCGTTCGATTCAAACTTTTCGGCTTTGTTAAGTTCCTCTTTTTTACTTTTGAAGTAAATAATCAGGTCATCCAGCATCTTGTCTGTAACCAGTTTGTAATCGGTCAGTTCTTTTATTTTTATATCATTTAGCATATCTGTAGCAGACGGGCTTCCTGTTATTCGTCTTTGTGCCTCAGCCAGCGACATCGAATTCAGTATATTCCCTTTCTGCTTACATAGCTTACAGTATTTGATCGTATTCATATACAGGTCTTTCAGATAAGTTCTGACTGTATAGGTATCTGCATACGCTCCCGGAGGTTTCGGAATAGTATGGAAATCGGGATTAGGTATGGTGTCACTCTCATAATCTGGAACCTCTTCTTTAGATTTAGCCATCAGATCGAATAGATCATCCTCACAGTTACAAGGTTTTTTTCCGCTTTGTTGTTTTGATTCCCTTGCCTGATAAATGTATTCCACTTCTTTTCTGCTAAGTGCATCTACAAAGTCTTTAAGCTCCTCCAGTTCACTCTCTGATGCCATCAGGCGATAACCCACATGCCTGTTTACCGAATCGGAGAGTATTACAGGCTCGGAGGCCATACTCCATGCCGGAAACTGGTTTTTGAAGCCTGCTACGAGTTTCTTAGAAGGTGTCCTTGTTGTATCCAGTCCGAAGTTTTTGGTAAATTGTTCGTCAAATCGTGTACGGTTATTACCCACAGTGTTGAATGCCCGCGACATATAGCGGATAACACTGGTATTATCTTCTTTGATCTGTTGAACGATGGTATCGACATTATTGGTAAGGACATCTAAAGACAGATAATCGCCTTTTTGAGGGAAAAGAATAGCTCCCTGAGTAATACTGTTATCAGGAAAATCGAGGCGGTAACCGTTTTTTGTTTCGCCTATTTCGGTATAATAGCTGGTGTGCTTAATTTGCTCGGGAGATACCAGAACATCTCCTTTGGTTCTTTTCATAGTCTCGGCATAGGAGTCTATCATCGTTTCTATGTCTAACACAAAGTTGTTTGATGCATTGTCGTCCGTTGCATGTACCTGAAATCCGAGCAACCTGCAATTATTTGTTGCCAGCTTATTTGTCAGGGTAGAGTCTACATCTTCATTGGCATAGCCCGTTTCTCCTACTACCACAATCAGGTTCGACTCGTCTTTGTATTTACTCAACATGTCCACAGCCTTATATATTCCTGCCCATGTGCGGCTAAGCTTTATCTGCTTGAGCTTATCCTTGTTGTTGGCTTTTTCCGTAAGGAAGTTTACCAATTCGGAATAATCGGGTGTAAACGGCATAGTTACAGGGTGTAACTGTTGTTTATTGGAATCGTCGATTGTCATTACACATCCGAAACGATATGTATATAGATCTTCGTCTTGCTCAAACAACTGTTGCAGATTCTGTATTGCATTTACTATCTGAGGGAATTGTGCGATGGTGTGCTCTTTCCCTTCAAAAACAAAAGCGATATTGATTCGTTTCAGGCTACGGGCTATATCTCTGAATCCTTTGTGTGATATATGCCCGCCATTGACATTGAATATATAGTTATTACTATTGTCGAAAACAGGCATAGGCAGATGCGCCCTGTATGCTATAAGCGTGTCTCTGATACTATATGAAGTGACAGGCGTATATTTAGCTGTTTGGTATTGCTCTGAGAGGAAAGCACTCATGTCCTGCATATCTTCCGACAGAAATACATAATCGTCTTTTCCTTGCTTGATAAGTATTTTGTCCGATGCCGGTACTGTCGACATGTTTACGTGCAAGACCTGTCCGATATCCTGCAGGAGGGAACTGTGTATCCAGCCCAGTATATCCTGTTTTGCTTCTTCGGGCTTGATCAGTGTCTTTTTTGCTATCAGAGCCATATCTTTTTTTTCGGATTGTTTCATCTGATAAACAATACTGTATGGTTCGACGCTTCCGGCGACAGACTCCATACGCAAATCTTTGTACAATTTTACCGAATCGGACTCGAAATATCTCTCGGCATTATTGATAGGGATGGTGTCGGTAAAGATAACCATCATCTTATTCTTTCGTCCGCTGGCAATATCCGTCACAGACTGGTGATCGAGTAGGAGCCTCGATTTGTGCATCCAGCCAAAATATTCGGCTTTCTTATATTCCAGTTTCCCGTTCTTGAGTATATCGGGTGTATATTTTATCAGTCTTAGGTGATCGCCTTTTGTGCCGATAACCAGAAAGGGGTCGAGATAATCCACATCTTTGGCTTTGACCTTACCGCCGGGATTGTTGTATGTCATATTTTTCTCCCTGTCGGAATAGACGATCCACGGCTCTTTATTCAGGTCTGTTTTTGGAGCTTTTATCTCTTCACCTCCACAGTAGTTAAGCGAATATTCTCTTGGTATCTTTTTTACTTTGGTAAAAAGGTTTACAGGCCCACAAGCACTAAACGCAAGTATTACGGTAAGTGTTGTTATAAGAAGTTTTGTATATGTAGTTCTATTCATTTTACAACGGGGTTAATCATTATCAGATTGTATAACGATCAGTTTCTGGATACATTCTTCCTTTTCGGGATCGATGTCGATAAGTACATTTTCTATCGTAGTTCTCCTGCGCCCTATCAGCCTTAGTCCCTGACAATAGGAGTAGAAGTCGTTTTTTTTGGTATTGTTTATAATGACTACTGCATTCGGATTTTTGCAGAGATAATTATTCAAGATGTAGTTATAGTTGGTATTGAACGGCTTTTGGTTAATTATTGCCTGCAATTTTTCTTTAATGTCGTTTCCTATCAGGGTAGCTACATCGGTGGTATCGTTCTCCATATATTGCGGAGCGATAACGATAGTATGCCTTATCGGATATTTTGTATCTTCTGTAGATAACAGGACTTCATAAGTTCCGGGAAATTCGTATTTATAGATAGCGGTCTGTTCGCGGGCATCCACAACTCCGGTTTCGCCGAATTCCCAGCGCCATTCTTTCGATGGGCCTTCTCCTTTGAATACGACATATTCTTCCTGCATTCCTGATTTGGGTGCTATAATCTTGATGAGTTCATTTTGCGTGTCATCACTCCGCTTTGTACGCACATTGATGATGAATTTCTTTTCGTAGCGTTCGTTTACGGTTAGCCGTATCTGATATTTACCTGTTTCGGGGAAGGTGTATGTTCCCTGTTGCAGTGGGGAAGAGTCTCCGTTTCCGAATTCCCAAAGCCAATGGTTCGCACCTTTGGTGCTGTCGGCAAATGTGATGGGTGTTCCGGCTTCAATATCCAAAGGTGTGACTGAAGCTTTTACTTCCCTTGTTGTGAGGCAGGTGCGGACAAAAAAGGTCAACCCGATACAAGCGGCGATAACCCCAATGACAACATAAATCCGGCGATTGAATAGTTTGCTTCCCATACTTTATTCTATATACAGTTTAATTTATTTCGTATTTTTCAGTTCTTCTTTCTTCTTTTGCAGGCCTATTTCACAGTCTTCAAGGTTTTTCTTGAAGGTGATAATGTTCTGTTGCTTGCTCCACAACTCTTTTTTGTCGTCGAACCACATGCTGTAGAAATTGGATACCTGATTGAATATCTTATACCTTCCATCATAGCTGTTCTTGTCGTAAATGCTTTTGATATCATTCAGGTAGAACTTAATGTCGTTCTCTTCGTAACTGGCATTAATACCCGGATTGAAGGCTTTTATCTTATTGTAGATGGAATCGATAATAACCATTTCATCACTTTGCATATCCTGAAAGCCTCTGATACGATCCATCTTGGCAATGGCGAATTCTTTCTGTGCCATTGTTTTATCGTCCGAATTGTAATAGAACAGGCAGAAGCAGCACAGGCCTGTTGTAACAGCAAACAGCAGGCTGACATAAACGAATCCGATGACGCGTTCGCGCTGGTTTTTTGTCTGTTTTTTTCTCTCTATGTTTTCCATATTCTCTTTATTTTCTTACTGTTATACCTCCTAACGTAACCTTTCGGGTTGTTTGTTTGTTGTCTTCCACACACTTCATCAGGTCGCTGCGAACGAGTTCTTCATCGATCTTCGCTGTGCGGATAGAATCTTTTATGCTCAGAAAGGAGTTTACCTGACTCATCAGCTTCTGATAGAGCCTGATATCCCTGCCGCTCATACTTTCCATCGAGGAAATAATCTCCTGTTTGCGGCGGCTGACCGAGTTCTGCAACAGGACATCATTCTTGTTGGTGTTGAACATGGAGGTGTACTGGTACAGCGTGTCGATACGGCCGGCGAGATCGATCTGCTGTACATAGATTTTGTCATACTCTTCGGTTTTTTCTACTATCCGTTGTACTTCTACTACCGACGTCCTGGTGTAGAAGAAATAGGTGAGTACCCCTACGAGTACGCAGGCGGCTAGGTAACCGGAAAATTTCCAGTAACTTTTGGTTATTTCTTTATGGTTTTGTGCGCGCATAGTATATTATAAATTAATCTGTTCATCTTATTATCACAAAGTTTTCTGCTTTTAGCTCCCTGCCTTTTGGTAGATAGACGTAAAGGTTATGAAATAAGAAGCATTCATCTCCAACCTTATCCGTATAACTTGCCACAATAGAGCTTCTTCCTCTAAAAAAAGGTTCTAAAGTTGTTTTCTCCAGCCTTATCACCCTTCCATTACCATAGAAGGTCATTTTGCAATCGTCCATTGGAAGTATTTTAAAATCTTTTAGTTCCAGTATTTGCTTATCCTCTTCTACACCTCTTTCTACAAGGTCGTCGTGGCTATGGTACAGGCTGGCAGTTACTTCTGCCTCTTTACGGTAGAGGTAAGAGTACCATGCATCCCATTTGCGGTCTTTGTAGATAAGCCACTGCTTGTGGAAAAAGCGCAGCGTTTCCTTTTCCAGTTTCTTTGTATCCAGTTTGGTCAGGTCCTGCCCGTCTGTCCATCCTGTCTGTGTATAGGGTACTTCGGCATCGAATTCGAGGTTTATCTCATAATAGTCTTTTCCTGCAGCGATAAATACCGGCATTCCCGATTCGTTATTTTTCTTCGGGGAGTTGTATTCGAGCACTACCTTTTCTTCGGTAAATCCGGTGCGGAAGTTTC
This sequence comes from Dysgonomonas hofstadii, assembly GCA_040395895.1. Classification (GTDB taxonomy): domain Bacteria; phylum Bacteroidota; class Bacteroidia; order Bacteroidales; family Dysgonomonadaceae; genus Dysgonomonas; species Dysgonomonas hofstadii_A. The sequence continues at coordinate 24,347 of JBEBPN010000018.1, read as the reverse complement.
GACAATACAATGTCAGCCCCAGTGATGCATCATTAGTGAAGGTGGTGTAGTTTTCTCCTGCAAATTCTCCTACGGGATACAGGCGAATGGTAAGCTTCTGCTTGCCACTTCTCAGAATGCTGGTATTCAGTAGCGTAGGGCTTGCCAGTTGCTGATATTCAAAGCCTAAATGCTCCGGCATATCATTTACCAGTATGTTATATACACACATCACGTTGCGTACATATATGTAATAGACCGGCTCTACGGCATAGCGTTGCACGACAGGTTCTATCAGCTCCACATATTTTTCCTGCGAAAGTCGCGGCATAGCTGTATCCGGACAAAAAAAGTCGTTATAGGTTTCTTGCTGTGCTTTCGCTATAGCCGAGGGGGTTATTTTATAGTTCCCGTTATCCTGCCCCTTACACGAAACAGCCCCTAATAAGCAAGACAATATGTATATTGTTAATCTGTTCATCGTATAATCACAAAGTTTTCAGCTTTTAGTTCTCTGCCTTTTGGTAGATAGGCATAAATGTTATGGAATAAAATTCTAAATCTTCCTTTATCATTTGTATAGTCAGCTACAATGCTACTTCTACCTCTATATAATGGAGACAGGTTCGTCTGTTCCAACCTTATTACTCTTCCATTACCATAGAAAGTCATAACACAGTCGTCCATTGGACGTATCTTAAAATCTTTTAGTTCCAGTATCTGTTTATCTTCCTCCACACCTCTTTCTACAAGGTCGTCGTGGCTGTGGTACAGGCTGGCAGTTACTTCTGCCTCTTTACGGTAAAGGTAAGAGTACCATGCATCCCATTTGCGGTCTTTGTAGATAAGCCACTGCTTGTGGAAAAAGCGCAGCGTTTCCTTTTCCAGTTTCTTTGTATCCAGTTTGGTCAGGTCCTGCCCGTCTGTCCATCCTGTCTGTGTATAGGGTACTTCGGCATCGAATTCGAGGTTTATCTCATAATAGTCTTTTCCTGCAGCGATAAATACCGGCATTCCCGATTCGTTATTTTTCTTCGGGGAGTTGTATTCGAGCACTACCTTTTCTTCGGTAAATCCGGTGCGGAAGTTTCGGCAATACAGTGTCAGCCCCAGTGATGCGTCATTAGTGAAGGTGGTGTAGTTTTCTCCTGCAAATTCTCCTACGGGGTAGAGGCGAATGGTGAGCCTCTGCTTGCCACTTCTCAGAATGCTGGTATTCAGCAGTGTGGGACTTGCCAGTTGTTCATATTTATAGTTTAGATGCTCCGGCATATCATTTACCAGTATGTGATATACACACATCACATTACGCACATATATGTAATAGAATGGCTCTACGGCATAGCGTTGCACGACAGGTTCTATCAGCTCTACGTATTTTTCCTGCGAAAGTCGCGGCATAGCAGTATCCGGACAAAAAAGGTCGTTATAGGTTTCTTGCTGTACTTTCGCTATAGCCGAGGGGGTTATTTTATAGTTCATATTTTCGTTTTTTTCGTTATTGTTGTTATTGCTTTTATTCTGCGAACAGGCTGTCGTGCATACCAGTACTGCAACCGCCCAAAGGATATATATTTTTTTCATTCTTCTGTGTTGGTTATATAATTTCCGCTGTGGTTATTCGGGTAGTAATTTTACAGGGCTGCCGCTACTAAAGAGATCGGCAATACTGATCCTGAACAATACAAACTCTCCGCCTTCCCATATCAGGTCGCCGTTTTCCGTTTCATCCTGTAAATTCAAAGGGGTTTCATTTTTATCAGAGTCTTCATCCTCTCCTTTTTTCTTTCCCAGAGCAAAATTAGCATCGAACTTTCCGAATATAGGGAAAGCTACCGCCACAAATTCCATATATGGCCCCATATATCTGGCATCGAATTGCCGGCGTATTATCAGTCCTACACTTCCTGTAAAGTACGCTATTACCTCAGCCTTCATGTCGGGGAAGAATCTCATCTGCAGGTCTTTTATAACAGGAGCAGCCCACGGCATAGATACACCCACCGAACTCTGGGCTATTTTTACCCCGTCGAGTTTTATTTCGAGAAATAATGTGATTCTGCCTCCGACTTCCTCTTTCGACACATTCCCCAGTTTTTGGGGATCGGGCTGCTTCCACATGAATTTTTGTATCTGATACTGAAAATTGGTATCCAGTTCGGCAGTGATATCCCCTGAGAGTTTCACCGTAAATTCTACCCCAAGCTTATTCTTAATAGCTCCCGCAAGTTTTTCGGTCAGCCATCCTCCTAGTTTTTCAATTATCTCTCCTGTGGCGTTATTCCCTTCCGGAATATAGCCCGAAGCATCAGGGAACTTCAGTTCGGCCGTAATGCCTAATAATGGTTTTAGCTGCATTATAAGGCGATAATTGAGGTTTATATCGTCGGGTTTACCTTCTACTTCATCATTGTTGAAGAATATTTCACCGGCAATAATCGCTTTCAGGTAATTGATGTCCAGCCCTACTTTGGCAATTCCTTTTGCAGGCGATAATTTTCCGAGTAGTTTTTCAAACTTCTGAATCTTATCGGTTATGGTTTTCAATTTACTGAGTGATGATACTGCTCCGCCACCGTAAGTCAAGACGATAATCAATATTTCTATCAGTATGCCGATAATAACTCCTATCCAAGATATTACTTCAAAGAAGGAGGAATAATCTTTGGTATGCGTGGTTATCTTATATGATGTTTTCGCACTGTTGAAGTTGTAAAGGGTATGCACGCCGAACTGGTATCCGGCAAACATATCGTCTGCAACAGAGGTCAGGGCATCTATAATCTCTATGATCTCCTGCTTAGTTACATTTGCAAATATTTTGTCATAAGTGAAATGCTTGTTTACCAGATTCTTTACACTTGTATTGTCAAATTCTATACCCGGATCGAGCTGTATAGCCTGAAAGTTGTTTACTCTATAGTTCCGGTCTGCTTCTAATGCGTTTAGCATAGCATGAAATACAAACCGGGAGTCGGGATAGAAGTTGATTTCAGCAAGATCATTCTCTTTGCGGGGATAATAAGCACATGTGTTTAAACTTATACGATATCTGTTGTACAGGTTAGATATGGCAGCTTTATTTTTCGAGCTGAACATGTTATCTATTAAACTCTTAAATCCCTGAAAACGAAGTTGAGGAGAATAGATATTTATTTCCGGGTCTTTATTAATTTTAATATCTCTTTGTATAATAGAACCATTAGTCAAATTGCTTACACTCAAAATACCATTATGATCTTGTGTACAATCCTGTATAGTAAAGCCAGATATGGTAAGTTTAGTTGGTTCAGGGTCTGTATCATCATGTCCGATCAGGTTGTGTACAGTATATGGTAGTATAAGCCCAGATACAGTGACTTTCAGTTCGGCCTGCCTGTTAATCTGATGCTCGTTTTCGTCTTCAGCGTCGGGATTGGGCTGATTATTTTTACCATAGCTGTATAATTTCATATATTGATCTTTCACGCCATTTTCTCTCAATACATTCGCTACTGCATTTGCTCTTCTTTCCGACAACGCTATATTGTAGGCGTTCCCTCCTCTGCTATCTGCATGCCCTCCGATGGTGACAGTCAGCTGTCTTTCTGCAATAATTTTAGCCAATGCTGCTAAATCGGTTCTGGCTTTTGCTGTAAGGTCATCTTTATCAAATTCAAAGTATGAGGTGGAGTTCGCAGGACTGTATTCACGTGTAGCATTTCCCGGCAACAAAGAGTTCTCATCGAATAAAGGAAACTCTTCCCGATCACCCACTTTAATGTTCATCTTTGAGAACTTACAGTGGTCATATTCTGCCGGATTATCCACATTTGAATCTTTTATGGTAGTCAGGCTTATGCTTTCATTCATTTTTGTCGCTTCTTCCAGATTGCTTGCAACTTTCTTTGTAAAGTTGATATAAATGATTTTTGTATTACCTCCTAATTTTTTTATTTTTTTTGCTTGTTTTCCGAGTACTTGTATTTCTACATAGAACCGGTCACCTTTATTGTGCCATCCTATTGTGGGGATATTCCATAAAGTAATTTCTCCGAACCGGCATTTTTCCTCTTTTTGAAAAACCGGGTTATTACTATCCTTGTCCGAATAGATTGATATTAGACAATCTGTACCATACAACCCCACTGTATCTAAAGATATAGTAAGAGATGTTCCAAAGTCTATTTTCTGAGAATCTTCTATTTTTTTATTTGAATGGTATATACCGGCCTTTGATATTCCTACATGGATCTCGTTGCATTTCGGATATAGACTTGCTGTATAATTTGTGTTATCATCAAGTTTTCCATCCGTAGTATAAACATGTAATAACCATCTTGCATCCCGATATGCACTACAAAACTTCCCGGGAATGGAGAACTTGTATTGATTTTCAACGTCACCACTTCCGGAGCAGGGTGATGTCATATGTGTAACATTATCTACAATGTAACCTTCGGGGCTTACCAATGTCCATTTTATAGCTTTCTTTTTAGTAGATTCTGGCGTCCCGTCTTTCCACTTATGAACAAATGCCCTTACAGAATATCCATCCCATAGATACATGCTGTTCTTATTTTCTACATTTTTCCCATCTATTTCTTTTTCAAAATAAGATCTGACCCCAGGGCCTATAAGCATTAATTCTTGAATGTATGATTTCATTATCCAATCTCCTTTCCTTGAATTGTTATACCTCTAAAAGATGGTTCTGAATATTTCATATCTTCGATATCTACCAGAGGATTGACTTGACTCTCGACTTCTTTATCTGCATTATTGATATTTTGTTGACAGGGCTTCTCTATCTGCCCATTGTCTACAAATTCGATACAAGGGGACCCGGATATGGCGCAGATAGCTTTACTCTTTTCTAAAAGAATATATCCACCATTACTTAGTATTACTTCTTCATAGTAGTCCTGCCACTCTGTTATTACTGGTTTGCAGGGCGGAGAAGGCGTTCCCATCAACGGACATTTGCCAAAACAATTTTTCTCAAGAGTGGCCGCTCCAATCTCCAGTGTTGTTGCTATTAACTTCTCATTGTTAGCATAATCTTTTTCATTTGTCAAAACTTTCAGTTTATCGGGGGCATTGCCATATTGGCATTTACATGTTGCTCCTTCTACTATTATTGCTATTTCACTCATGATATAATTAATTTAGGCTTGATATTTTTATTATTATAGTTTTTTTCTCGTCCAGATCTAAAGTATATTCAGCCCTTATTGTCTCAGGTATATTTGTTTGGGGATTAACGATGTATACAGCGTTGCATACACCAGCTAACTTGGGAGAATCTGTCATCACAGTTTCGTCCTGTCCATATTCAAAATCTTTTATATTTCTTGTATCTGTTACTTTTCCGTCAACTGTTATTTTTATCATTCTGTCATTGTTCAAGAATTCCGAAATCTGCTGTATTACGTTATATTGAATACCTTTAGCATTTTGAATAAAGGGAAAATGGATTATTCTCTCAAGGCTAAATTGGGAACCATATATTTGATATATGCCAAAGAATAATGTGTAGAGAGCCCAATCATTAGATATTTTGTTTAAGAACAGACTTTTTCTGGATAGGGTATGACTAAACAATCGTAAATATTTCTCGAATACTTCTCCCTGACGTTTTTTGTTTAGTTCATTCTTATTGTTTTCCCATCTTTGTTGTATCTCTTCAAAGTTGTGTATATCTACGATCTGCCCGTTCTTGTTTAACTCAAATATAAAAGGATTAATTATGTTGAATACATCCACAGATAAACGAGTTATCATCAGGTCTGGAAGCAAATTATTAATATAAACAGGAGAGATCCTTTCTACTCTTGCTGTGTATTTCTCATCCAGAGTCTGCCACTCTGTACTTATTTCATATTTGATATTAGTTGATTTATTCCCATTATGAATCTGTATGCTGATTCCATGTTTTTTTGATATGTATAGATTTTTCTTTATTGGAAAGCTTTTTTGATACCCCCAAGATATTTTATTATTATTTTTAGGCTCTACAATATCATTGGTACTGTAAATCAAATCATCAGCTTTTTCCCACAATTCGGGTAACAGGTATATCTCTAATTCAGGTGGCAATTCATCTCTTACCACTTCATTCAAACGGCACATATTGTTGTGGTAGTTTTTCCATATGTCTTCTTCTACACCAAATTTCAAGCTAATGCTTTGAATGGTATCAACAGGTGTAATTTTGTATTTTGGATGTGTTTTATTCACTTTTGATTTTATTCTTTATTTTCTTCTTCACGTTCTATTCTGTCTTGGTAGCTCTCAATACTTTCGCGTCGCAATAGCAGGTATTCCAGTGTTTCATCATAATTATAAACCAACGAATAGGCCATAATACGCGCATCCTTACACGCCGTTCCGTAGGTACTGTATTCTCCCCCGAAGGTTTTTTCGGTGACTCCTGTATGGTCAATTCCATCTACGTCCTGATCCAGATAGCGGAATAGCCCTGTGAACGACAGGTCTAGTTTCTTCCTGTAAGCGTTTATTTCTTCCACTTTCATTCCTGCCCCTACCGGCCCTCCGTGAAGGTCTACACAGCCTTGATAGGTAGTATAGGGATAGATATATGTTCTTAGTTTTTCGTTATTCCGCTCCTCTATTCTTTGCTTTACTTCTTCTATAATAAGAGATACCCCATTTTCCATATTCCTTTCAACAACATGTTCAACTGATTCAAAGTCTCTAGCCATAGTTAGATTTCCGGCCTTTCCTTCTGGACTATCCAGATTTAAAAAGAATATATAGACCCGTGCAACCTGTCCATCTCTATTTTGCCAATCATCCACAGCTATACCAATATTATCCCATACCTCTCCTAATGAAGTACTCCGAGATGGTTTGCCCAGTACCTCTTCCCATTCTTTTATGGTTTGTCCCAGTTCAAGTCTTTTTCCTTGATAGTATATTCCACAACTATCTATCTTTATGGTTGCATTTGTTAATTCTATTTCTTTCATTTTCTTCTGTCCGCAAGCGGTAAATGTTATTGATAATACGAAAATGAATAATGCGAGCCGATAACTTATCATAAGGATATTTCTTTACAGTTAATCATTAAAGTAGTCGAAAATTTCTTTTGCCTTTTCTTCAAGCTCTTTCTTTAATTTTTCAGCTTCGTGGTGTGTATGTTCTATAATAGTCCGTTTTTTTAGGCGGTTTATTGCTGCTTGGTTTTGCACCTTATTTTTCCACATCTTGTAGCATTGCAGGCTTTAGGCTTATATCTAATTATTATAAAAGAACTAGCATTATCACATTATCCAATCCCGACGGCTAGACCATTCGGACATAATCCAAACCCAATTCGCTCCCTCCTTTTTATACAGGTCGATACTAATCCGGTTTAACCGTGAACTTTCCCAGCCATTCTGTCCAAAATAGATAGGAATAACCAGTATGGCATATAGTTCTTTTTCATATTCAAAAAATAAAGGATATGACGAACGGAAAGCTAAACGTTCGTGGTTGGAAGCTGATCGAGGGCCGTAATACCTACCATAAGGATCTATTTGAGGGTAATCATCAAAATATCGGTAAGCTATTTTTGCCTCTATACTATCCGAAAATGTTCGATAATAAAAATCATATTTGATATCCTGTATACATTTAGCCCATTTGAGACTGTCACAATTCCAAGGCAAAGAATCCTGTTTCAAGATTTGTTGTCTAAATGAGCCATATTTTATGCTGTCTGAATTGGAATAGGTCAGTTTAGAAGTTTCTTTCTCGTTTCTGTTCAGTTTATCATATATAAAGAAATGTATATCTTGAAGATACCTTCTACTAATAGCTAAAGGTTGGGGCAAAACAAAAGCTTCCATGCACATTCCTCCTATCCTTTCTCTATATTTCTCTTTCTCTACTTCGATATGATGTTGTATACCTTGGTTTATTAAGCTATATATTTCTGCATCACTCATGCTGTGTTGCGCAGAAATATTGCTTAAAAACAAAAGAACTATAAGTATCAAATTTAATTTCTTCATAGCTATACTTAATTATAATAAAGGAAATGCCGAATCAAACAAATCTTTTTATAGTTATTATGTCAAATATTTAAAAATCCATTCCATCAATATAACTTTGAATCGAATTTTGATTACCTGCCATCAATAATTTCCACCCCTCGTCTTCTCTGCGATAGAGCAGGTTTATTCTAGGATTGTGGCGTCCTATGGCAACAAAAGCATAAGTATAAGTACTATCAAAAACAGGAATTGAAATTCTAATCTTTTTTATTCGTTTTGCCAATTCCCGTTTTGCCGAGATATAGCCCTCATCACTTTTATTTTTCGGTTTATACCCATAGGGTGGCATGGGTGCCAGATTGCTTATAATATTATAATTTCCATTGTATAATAGCAAATTATTCACACTATCATTAAACAGACTAGCCGTAAAATGAGTGATAGGTTTATCATAGTGCGTAGTGGTATCGATTACAGTTGAAAAAAGGTCAATATAGGCCTCTTTGGATATTAATGTCGATGCAATATACCTCTTTTTTATCGAGCCTATTTTTATACTATCTTCCTTGAATCCGGTTTTTGGGGTTATTGGAGCAGAGTGTATTATATTACCTAAAAATAAAGCAAAATCTCGACTTTTAATTACCGCTTTCTGATCAATCGGAGTATTGTCTAATATATAAATGCTGTTATCCCAGGTAAATCCTTTAAGAAAAGCATCTGACTTAAAAAAACGATACACCGAATCTATACATATGCTTCTATTCTGAAGTGGATAAGTTGTGGCTATACTATCTACAAACCAGTGATTTTGTGTAAATAAATTATTACAAGAAACTAATAAAAGTAATATGTGTATTAAATACTTCATAATAATAATCTTTTTAAAAATCCATCCCATAAATATCAACTCTAATTTGGTTCTGATTACCTGCCATCAATAATTTCCACCCCTCGGCTTCTCTGCGATAAAGTAGATTTATTTTAGGTTCGTAATAGCCTATGGCAACAAAAGCATAGGTATAAGTACTGTCGAAAACAGGGATCGAAATACTAATCCGTCTTACTCGTTTTGCCAATTCCCGTTTTGCCGAGATATAGCCCTCATCACTTTTATTTTTCGGTTTATACCCATAGGGTGGCATGGGTGCCAGATTGCTTATAATATTATAATTTCCATTGTATAATAGCAAATTATTCACACTATCATTAAACAGACTAGCCGTAAAATGAGTGATAGGTTTATCATAGTGCGTAGTGGTATCGATTACAGTTGAAAAAAGGTCAATATAGGCCTCTTTGGATATTAATGTCGATGCAATATACCTCTTTTTTATCGAGCCTATTTTTATACTATCTTCCTTGAATCCGGTTTTTGGGGTTATTGGAGCAGAGTGTATTATATCACTTAAAAATACCCCAAAATCTCGACTTTCTATCACAGCTTTTTGGTTAATAGGTGTATCATCTAATATATAAATACTATTATTCCATGTAAATCCTTTTAAAAAACCATCAGATTTTAAGAAGCTATATACAGAATCTGTTATAATAAGTTTATGCTGAAATGGTTTTTCTATGTTTAGATTATCTCCAAACCAATATCTTTGAGCAAGTAATGTATTACAAGAAACTAATAGAAGTAATATGTGTATTATATATTTCATTATAATAGTAAATTCTTTAATTCTTCAATTCTTCAATAAAATCTCAACATAGTGCGCCTCATATCTATAATATTTTATTCTTGAGATTCTACCTTTCCTTCTATCTGAATCTTTTTATTACTATTGATAGACAAATTCTCTTCTAAAGAGTCAATAATGATTAAATCTGCGACTTCTCTGAAATCTCCGGCAATAGAATTGTAATCTTCTTCTATTTGCGAAAACATATTTATTGCTTTTTTAATTATGGCCATAATCTGTTTTTATTATTGTTTTTTCTTATCCTCCGGATGTTCTCTGGCATCATTCCCAGAGTGCCCCACTAGCTTACCTGTAGTGCCATCTATTATAAAACGTTCTTTTGTCCATCCCCCATATTCAGGGATAAACTCTCGATATATACTTACACCATAACATAATGGCTGCCCTCCTCTGCTTACATTTGTGCCCCCTTTATATTCTTTTGTTTGTTTATCCCATAGTTCAATAGCATAATCCTGCCTCATTTTTTCTACAAGGTCTTGCCATGTAAATTTGAAAGGAGCATCATTGTCGATTTCCTTGATCAATGCTCCATTATCGTCGTATTCTCTGCGAAACCCAATAGCACAATCATAAAATGTTTCACTTTCAAATATCATATTCAGTGTTTTTTTATTATATTCATAATATTTTTTTATAGGAAGATTGATATAAATGATATATTCTAAATACTTCTTAGCATTAAAATCTTCCAAAGTAATTTCAATACTGTCACCATTATCATCAGTTTTACTGTAGCGGTAATAAGTTCTATTACCAGTTCTATATTCATTGTAAGTTTCTATATCAAATTTTCTCATAGATGATTTTTGTTTTATAGAGATAGTATCTGTTTGCGAAAAACAAACCGAGATATTTACTAATGTAAGTAATATGTAAATTAAGCCTCTCATCTTTATATTATTAAGGATTTACTATTTTCCATTGCCAATGCCAGGTGGCCACTTGTGTAGCAGGTGGGTAATCCATCACATTATCTGTTGCTATTGGTCGATTTGTTATATTTCCTGCTGCATCATCTTCGTAACTACTCGGAATAAAAACAAACTTCTGTACAGAGAAAAGAGATTCTTTATCTAACGAAGCATTAGGAAACGAGTGGTGTAATCCCAAACCATGTAATATTTCATGACTTACTGTGCCCACTTCAGCATTCGGATTGGAAATATCTCGTGCTACCTGATAATTTCTGAATAAAATAACAGAGTGTGTGCCGATCTCTTTTCCTTGCCCTTTTAATACTGTACTTTTGATTAAGCCCGTAGCAGGATCAGCAGTCGGGATACCATTTGTATCAAATCCTTCAGGGAAAAATAGAGCTTCAGCATCAATATAAAAAATAAAAAAATAACCTGCATACTGAGGAAACTGGCTGATGTATTCATTTTCAAGATGATCATATAGTGCAACATTGACCGTTTTAGTATCTACTGTTGAATAAATGTAATATTCGGGAGGATTTCCCATGGGAGGATACATAAATGTATTAGTAGGTACAGAGGGGGTGGCTCCTGTAGCCGGTATAGCCACTCCGGGAAGGAACATCGGATCACTAGACATATCTAAATTAGGACCTTCTACAATGGTGCAATCTATTAATGATTGGTGTAGTGTATGCTGTATATGTGTTATACCATCAGCTGTCAAAGGTAAGAGGTTGCTAAGAGATGTTCCACTTGGGTTGATCCTTACATTTACATATACAATATCTATATGTTTTCTTCGCTTAGCACTATTAGGTAATACTACTATTTTCCCTGCAATACGAGGTGATTTTGTTGGATCATTAGAATATGCTCGTGCGACTATCTCCTGCTTTATATCAAATCCGTCAAAGTTTACCGGTGGTAGAGGAGGGGTAATCACCGGTTTTCCATTTTTCATTTGAGGAGCTGGAGGCTCAGGGTTACATTTTATTTTGATATTTACATCCATCTTTGTTCCCGCGGCAGTTAATGTGTTTAACAATATGGGTTTGTCTATTGTGAAGTGCTTTTTGTTGTATTCCAACTCTATTTTATTCACATCTTCCAAAACCTCTATTGCTACACGGAGCTCAGCCTCACTTCGGGGAATTTCTGTACTGACTATGCTTCCCCCTGCTGGAGGATTTTTGAGTGTCTCCTGAATACCTATATTCTCAACAGCTCCGCTGGGATAAATATTAAGATAGGAAACAAAATAATTTTCACGTTCAAATCCGTTAACCGGGGTCGGACGTTCGATCTTCCTTTTTCCATAAGTCCTTCCTAATAGCTCTAAGGCATCTTCTTTTTCCATGTTTTGTGGCGGACGTCCTATATACACTGTACTGTTTCCTATTGTAGCAGTAGTAGTTTTGGTAACAGTAAGGGGTGGCGGGTTTTTCTTAAAACTTCCGTAACCGCTTCTTATAGTACTTCGATAAACGTCGCGCCGTGTGGTTCCGTCGTAACCGTCATCACCAATTCTTAACCAGTCGAAGCCAAATTCTCCTTTCCAGCCAACTTCTGTCGGACTGTTGAGCTTTGGACGGAAATTGGCAATAGCCAATCCTATTTTAGGTTCTTCTATAGGCTTTAATGTTATTGGGACAGTTGGTCCCATTGTAACTGAAGTCATATCGATGTATTTTTGATTAGAACATATTTGTCTTTTCTGTGCTATTTATTTCAACTATTTTGCCGCTTTGTAGTAGCATATTTTCCTGAGAACTGAACATAGTCACACTTTTAGCTTGTGATATAGAAGTCTTTGATGAACGTTGAAAATTATTTTCAAATACCTCGGTTTTGCTATTAGTCATTTCGGTGAAATTCCCGCTGGCAGACTGGAAAATATCTTTCCCTGCCGATTCACTAATATCCTGCCCCGCACTCACATCTATATTTTCTCCGGCATTCACAGTGATATTCTTACCCACCGACACATCCATATTCTCTCCTACTGTGATTGTCATATTCTTAGGCGCATTTACAGCAATATTTCCATTACCGTCCATATCCCAAGTATTTCCACTCGGATCTTCTATATGGAGTGATTTCTCGTCATCATTGAATACTATCTGTATACCACTACGGGTAAAAATACTTTTCACGGCATTGTTCGCACCTCCGCCTGTTCCATTACTTCCATGAAACATGCTACCCATCACATACGGACGGTTCGGGTCACCATGCTCGAAGCCGACCATTACCTGATCACCTGTTTCCGGTACGAACACCATGCCACGATTTGTGCCAACCTGATCACTTGATCCTGCATTAGGAGTCATCACACGCATCCATATTCTGTTATATTGGTTTGCGAAAGGAAAATCGACCTGTATCCGTCCGATACCTTTCGGATCTTCATGGCTGGTTACCTTTCCCAATACCGATTCAGCCACAGGCATATTCGGCATAGCTACCGGCATTGTCTGCAACGATGCAGGAACAGCCTCGAATTCATTACTGTATCTGTGATTCTGATCTATCCTGTGTATCGATTTGATTACACGATATGTTCCCAAGTCTCTCTTCTTTGCCATACCTTCAGGCATATAAACAGTAATCAACCGTCCGATACTGGACTCAAAAGTCTTAGCTTGTCCTGTGATATAAACCGTTTGAGCAGCCGTGCGGGTCTTGTCCCTTTTTACAAATTCATCCAATTCGGAGCGATCCGAAGCCGGAGCACCAACAAGATTTTTAGCTGGTTTTTCGGATGTAAGCGGTGCATTACGCTCAGCTACCTTGTCCAGATATGAATTAGAATCCTCTATCTTATCAGGTGATTGCTTTTCTATCATGCTATCCTGATCAGCCAGATACTGATAGCTTACAAACTGATTCGGTAACATCCGTGAACAGAACTGTATATCCTTTATTTCTTTGTCGTAAGTCATCTTCACAGGCGACCATTCTTTATAGGCTCCGAAAAGTATTTCACTACCACTATAGAAGAGATTCTCCCCATACAGATAGGCAATACGCTGCATAAATTCCCAGTCAGTTTCGTTGTATTGCATCAGGAAATCTACCTTATTGCTGAATGTAGGCTCATTGAGCAACTTCATATAATCGTGGTGTACCCCCTCTGTCAGTGTTTTGAAGACGTGGCGAAGCGTCATATCAGAGTATATATCCATACGTCTGCCTCTTTCCAGCATAATAGTAGGACTGGCTCCTTCCAGCACTATGTATCCGTGTTTACCTTCTTTACCGGTCATTTTTACTTTAGTGACTACCCCTTTGAAGACATAGGCGCCCCCCATATCGTTACCATGTTGGAGATCGATTATTACTACCTTACCTATCAGGTCTATTTGTTCGGTAGGCTCATTCATAAAAGCTTTTCCCAGAATATCATGATCTAGCTGCATCTCAAAGCGATGATGTTGCCCATATTCCTGCTCTATAGTCAGGTATACAATATTTACTTTTTTACCTCCGACGCGAACTATTGCATTGACTATATGTCTTTCATCTAATAAATTCTGTGTAGCCATATTGTTTTGTATTATGGATTAAACAATTATAATTTTGTATTTATACCTAGGTATGTTCTATGTGTACTATCTGATAGCCTAAATTTGGCGTGCTCTTTTTGTGTCTTGTATGTTATGACTTTCTGGCAATCTGCTGGAAGCATCATTCCTATCAGCTGTTGAAGGATCAGGTCGTTTTTCAGGCCTTCCAGGAACAGTTTCATTTGTTCGGGGTTTATAGGGCCTATTGTGATATTGATATCTCTGTAGCCATCCACAAAAGAGTTGCCTATAGTTGTGTTAACTCCAAGTTTCCAGTGCTTTGATGTGACTTTCCTTGTCAGATTCGTTTGTATCTTTGACAATTCTCCTAACTCTATCTTTACCGGTGCATCGAGGATAATACCCATTAGTTGTCCCATAACTTTAAAATCGGTCGATAACCGATAAATCCACGGAATTATTCTGATAAAATATACAGCTTGCTTTAGATTTAGCAGTTTCAGCATTGGCCAGTGACAGGCAAACAGATCTTTGAGATTGCTATGGAAATTCTTTTTATTGAATTTCTGTTCATAAATTTGTGCATCGGTCAATATTTGATCTATAGCCATTTCGAAAGGTTGAAAATACTTTCGTGCATAGAATTCTTCTTGGCGATGCTTCTTTATTTCATCTATTATGTCCTCCTGTGTTTTTTTCTTAGCGGTATTGAAAGGCTGATGGAATATATTTTCGGGAATAGCATCATAGATGCTTGTTCTGTTGGTATAGATGTATAAATATTCCATCAGATCTTCTTTAGAGAATCCCTTTTCTATTTTAGAAATATCTTTCGATACGTGTCGTTTATCCCCTTCTTTCCGGACAATAAGTATCTTATCGGCCTCCATTCCGGCTTCTATCATTCCGGCGGCCACAACTTCTGCCCGATAGTCTGTTTCCAGTTTATTGATGGCAGTAAAATTATTGTCTAAGGTATTATTTATATCCATGTTTCTTTTAATCCAAAATAGTCCAGCCTCCGGCTTTCTTCGGCTGTTCCTGATACTGTACGCGTTCCGATACAACGATGTTGTCTTTATGTTGTCCGATATATTCAAGGGTACTCAGTTTGAGCCATAGCTCCGATAGTATTCTCAGAAATGATTCTACCTGAATCATGATAGTTGTGATATCGTTATGATTGTAAATAATTCCCAGAGTATTAGATAGTAGCTCTTCAAAGGTGCCCGGAGTTACATCGTTCCATTCGTAGAAATATCTCAGTAGTTCCTCCTTTTCAGACTTGTTGATAAAGTTGAGGCTTGCATAACACGTATGCGCCAATGTGGAAAAATAATTCACAATGCTTACAGGCGTTGATTCTATTCCGGTATTCCTGTAATTGAAATATATTGTAGCAATATACCGCATCATATCTTCACACAGTGATCCTATATGGATGGCAATAGGAGAGTTCTGAGTACGGTTACGAATCTTTGCAATAATTATTTTTGAGGCTCTCTCTATGTCATTCAATAATGATCCGAACAGTTCATAGTAGCGTATCAGGTCTGTATGGCTCGACATACTTGTACAAGGAGGTATAAAGCTGGAGTCTACCTCATAACGTCCGCCCCGTTGACGTATCCTTCCTATTATAAGGTGATACATTCCCAACTGCTCCGGATTAACCTGATCTTTCGGAGTAATGGACAGACCGTAGAAAGAATCTACATCGGGATGATGAGGAGGAGTCGATTCAATGTCGGGGATGCCCGACGGAATACGTCTAAAAGGGTCTGCCGAAATAATCACGTCCCAATAATATGTTTTAGATAGATCGTGTCCTTTATCCGGATCGAATGAATGTGTGTATATCATTGAATCTATCAGGGCAGGATTATAAGAGATACGGCATCCTCCGGCAGTTATTGCATTACAGCGGCGAAGTTTGATTTCTACTGTGTTGGTTACCCGCTCGCTAATATCAAACTGACTCGAATCTGATTTTCCATCGACAGAGGGCAACAGACCAAAATTATTCTTGTTTAAACGCACGGCTTGCGCATCACATAGTGCATTTGTAAAATGGTCTTCACTCTGCTCGAACTGTTGAAGCCCGACATCCATTCCCTCAACCCAGTTTACTCTCTTATATTCTTTACCATTCATGGTTGTTACCTGTATTTATATCGTTAATATTTATTCTTCACTCTCTTCGTACTGGGTTCTCTTAGCGATGATTACCCTGTGTTCTTTTATCTTGTTCCCGGCAAATGACAAGTCCGGATCAATATATTTCTTGCGTCCCAGAATCGAAGTAATGGTATAGAAGATCCAACCATAAGAATTATCGTAGTCTGAATAGATAATCGGACTATGCGTAGACTTTTTATTATAGTCATCGATGAAAATCTTAAACCATGTGCCGAAAAGCATATCTTCCGAAGCCTTCGCTTTAATGTTTAGAGGCTCCATATCTGAAACCTGTTTGAAAAGCTCCATTTCTACTACAGTAATCTTATCGTAGTCTATATAGTCAGTATCTGATATATCGTCGATCTGTCCTTCATATGACCATATCTTGTATATCTCTAATGGAATATCTATATAACTTTGATAAGCTTTCCTGAATATCGAAGGGAAAATAAAGGGAAGGACGCAGGTACTTGCCCAGATTCCATATTGTAATTCGTTGCATAGGTTGAATATAAGTGAAAACAAGGCCATACCCACGAACATAACAACAAAGACAAAAAGGAATTCTATATAATAAGGTTTTTCGTCTATATCCTTAATGAGCATCTTTAGTACTTTAAGATTGTACCATCCCAGAAATAGGTAAAGTATTTGTAGGCCGATGTAAACGTATGGCATAAACCAGTAATCGATAAAACCCAATAAGGCAGGTAAGGCCAATATAAGGCATGCTGCCAGAAAGTAAAAAATCAGCTTTTTATTACTCAACAGTTGATTTTTCTTGGCAATAATCAACATCACACCAGCCAGTATGAAACCGATGATAGGGAGTAATAGGTATAACAAGACAAATTTAATAATAGCTAATTCCATATATGGGTTTTCTTATTTTAGAGTGTCTATAAATATCCGGTAGTTAAATGTTGCCGGAGAATTTTTTATTAATAATTGTTTGACTATCTGTTCATCCTTCTCGCCAAACAGATGGTTCAATCCGTTTTTAGGAGTAAGGAATACATCGATTGTATTTATAAACCCGTATTCGGGGTAAGTAAGTGGGCATAGTCCCTTTTTTACATCTATTTTTTGATACGTATCTTTAAAAGATATTTTGCAGAAACGTTCGATATCGTTACTATTGGTTATGATTGCACTCTCCGTCAAGGACTTCATTCGTAAATTTTGTTTTTCTACAGCTTGCGGAGCGCTTTTCCCACCCTTCGTAACAGACAAAGAGAAGATTGATTCAGAGTTGATTTGAGCATCCGGTAATGCACAACTCATATATGTTTCCTGTTTTATGTTATTTGCCTGTTCACAGCTTGTTGTCCAGTATTTTACAAAGAATATATCGTCATTTTTTAATTGATCGATATGAATATAGCTTTGTATTTCTGCTTTATCTTTGGTTGCGGCAATAGACTTTTTGAGTTGTTTTACCAAATCATATATCTGTTGTTGTATCTCTTCCGCCCAATCATTATCGGAAGAATCCCCGAAGCGTGATGAATACTGATTTTCCAGTATGTTTGAAAGATTTGAAAGATATTCCAGAGCATCTCTTTTATCGTAACGTTCGTATCCTCCACGTCGAACCGAATAGGTACGGAACTCTTTCTCATCGTTACTCTCGAACGGCAACTCATAGTATTCCCTTCCCTGTGAATCCAGTACAGAATGAATAGAAATGAGATATTCGTTATTTCCTGTTTCCATAGGGATTACCGGCAATGCTTCGTCTAATTCGACAATCTTAGAATGCAATGTTTTGTTTGCTACAGGAAATGCGTTTATATTGATGTTCATGGATTCGACGATTGCAGGCTTAATATTCCATGGGAAAGTTATTTCCAGCCAAAGAATGGGTTTGACGAAATCATCCATAAACTGTTGCGGGAAAAAGCTTTTTAGCTCTTCGGGAAATACCTTCTTTTCTCTTTGTATATCTATATCATCGGTAATGGTCAGAAAGTGTTCTTTATATAAAGAAAGTATAGCATCATCCAGATTATTGGATATATCGAAACGGGAAAAAGTATTGATAACGGCATTATCTGTTTTTCGTTCTATTGTAGGGATTCCCTGCTTTAGATTTACCGGATTGCCGTTTAAGCGCCATGTAGTATATGGAAGCAGATTAAAATATTCATCCTTATCAGTAGTTACAGGTATATCGAAGTAGAATGACAACCCCTCCAGTGTATGTATGTTTTCATCTAATTCCAGTCCTATCCAGAAGGATTTCTTATCGGTCGATTCTATGCCACGAGAACGTGCGATCAAGGTTTTAGTCTGATGCATGTCTACAGAATAGCACAATCCGTTGCGTATAATATAATGAATGTCTCCTTTATGTATCTTTGTATTGCATACAGGGTAGAATGATAGTTGTCCGCTTTGCTTACTCTCTGCTGTAAATAAAGTTTCCTTAGTAATGGTCGTTTGGGTTTCTTCAGCTGTGGCATGCAGAATACAATGAGCTGGAGCCGATGAGATGGAAATATCCGGATTAAGAGCATTCAGAAGAGTCTCTGATAAACGGTTCTCAATATTGTTTATCTCTCCCGAAAGTTTATAAATCTCTTCTCCTAACGACTCGATAAAAAGCATTACAACCGAATCGAGCGACTCATTCCTTTTTACGCCTAAATAATTAGCCGCAACTTTTATCATTCTGTCAAGAATGCTTCGCTTATCCATTTGTATTGTTGTATTACCTTTCATCCGGTCTGTTTATTTAGTCGATTGATAAAGGGCCTAGATATAATAAGAAATGAAAACTACATGGTTCTCCACTAGATACCAGATAAGCATTGATATAAACCAATACTTCTTTCTTGATAGCAGTTGTTTGCAGCGTATAGTCCTGACGGGTCACATCTTTTATGCTGATATTGACCGATATATTTTTAAGACGAGGTTCATAATTTTGTGTGCTTTCTAAAACATATGCCTTAAAGTCATCCTCCCATTGTTTTCGTGAAACCACTCTTTCAAAGTCCATATCCCAGATTCTGCATCCGAAGTTCTTATCGAATTTATGCTCTCCCGGACAGGTAGTCAATAACAGTTCTATATGCTGGTCGATAGATTCTATTTCACTGCACATAGGCATATCCCCTCCTTTTTCATCAAAGATGGAGTCGAACCGTATGGGTAGCTTATAGAAGTTGTTTCTCATTAGGTTTTGTTGAGTTAAAAGTTTATTCTTAGGCTCTTCTTAGCGAGGATCTGCGTTTCCGTACCGGCAGCGAAGGTTGCCCTGTTAATATTGTATTTTTCAGATCATTAAATGCGATCTTGCTTGTTACTCTCAGGCAATGTATAGTCTCTTTTTTATCCATTACATTCCTGCCGATAGCTACAATGGCTAATGATACCGTTTCCCCGCTTTCTGCATTATGCCTGAGTAAGATAAGATCCAACAAATAGATACCCAGTCCCAGTTGTTTCTTTATCAGCGAAGATGTACGATAGCTTTTCAGTGAACGGGTATGGAAATCCATTTTCTTATCAACAGAATCTTTATCAATGGTGACTTTTTCTACTAATCCCCAACCGGCGACTTGTCCCCATCTCCAGATGTCGAGTTTAAGGCGCAGATAAAATTCCTGTAATGTATACTCCTTTCCCATCTTACTACTTCTTCCACCTGTTTTCGTATTCCTCGTTACCGACTATTACCTTGTGTGGTGAAATGATCAATGTTGTCAATAATCCCGCTCCTTTCGGGTTCATGGTTTTTTGATAACTGATACAATATGCCTCCTTAAAAGCAATATGTATGGCCGCTCCTTCTACGACTCTTCCTTCATTGACTAGAAACCGAAATTCACCGTCCCGTTTCTCATAAGGATTCATCATCCATGTATTGATCCATTCGTCCGGTGTCTCACTGATTGTAAGGGTTATAATTCCGCCATATACATCACTGTCGGGTTTATTCTTTTCATTTACATCCTGACGAAATTCCAGATCGAACTCTTCGAGGATATACTTCTTCCCTCTGAAAAGGAATTCCACAACCATGGAGGGCGTTTCTGCCTTTCCAAAGAAAAGTTTCCCTTTCCGTATGCGATCGAAGAACCCCATCAGATATACCTGTTTTTATATTCTACCTCACCTATAACCATCCGCTGTGCATTGATCGTCAGCAGCAATACTACATTCTGTCCGTTGTCACCCGGTTCGTAGTGCATGCGGAAACCTACACATCGTCCTTCTTCAAAATAGATCTTCTCCAGCGACTCTTCGTAGGCATCGTTGATTGTTACCTCCCCGTTATATTTCTTACTTTTGTCGAATACCCACGCCATCAGTTCATCGGTAGGTAGCATCGGTAGAGCTACACGGATATTACCTGCCAAAACTTCGGTGCGAACCTGCCCTTCCTTAGTGATACCTTTGTCGAAAGAGTACTCACAATGAATGACATCATAGTTGTGAAAGTAAAGACTCTGTGTGTTGTCTTTACTCGGTTTACGAAGTTTTAAGTAAGCTTTTCCGTCCATACCTTTAGTGTGCTATTTAGAAACAGCTAAAGCATCCATTAAAACAGATGAATGCTTTAGCGTACTATCTAAACAATATTTTACATCTGTTACTGCTGCTCTACTTCCGAATTCCAGGTGTTTTCTTCTTCACCTTTTGTTCCGTCGAGTTTGATTACAAAGCTCTTGGCAGGGAAGAACGGAGTGATATGAAGATCCAGATAGATACGGTCTTTCTGATTCGGATCGCGCTCGAAACGGACGATCTTGAATTTCTCAATCAGACGATCTGGTCCTTGTACTCCATCGAGGAATTTAATGATCTGTGCACGCAGGTCACGTTCAGTCTTAGAACTCCAGTTCTCGAATGCACGACGGTTCAGGAAGTCGAAAAGCACTTTCATGATATAGTCGAACACGCGTACTACCGAATAAGTCTGCAATCCAAGATTATCTCCATTAAACAGAGTTTTTCCCGAGAATGCCATTACTTTACCATATTCGTTCACCATCGGGATGAGTCCCATTTTATCCAGCTGTGATATTTCGCTCTTCTTCAATGGGAATACTACACTGTCTACCTCATTGATACCTCCGTGTTTCTTTCCGGCAGTTATCTGAGACATCAATGTACTGTATACCTTTCCTGCCAGAGCGGCCGATGGAGATACGTGTAAATCGTTTTCTTCACCCAACTCGTTATATTTTCCTCTTCCTACCAGCCAGTTGCAAGCCATACAGGTATTTGCCTTGAATGTATCGCCACCCGAAAGATCAGCGTTGAAGAACATGTCTACAACATCGTCCGGTCTGTCTAAGTCCATGAAGTCGGTATAAAGCATAGCCTTGTTGTCGTAAGCTATTTTCGACCATTTATCAAGAACTTTAGAACCTCCCAAATATCCGGGCAGAACCAGCAATGAGTAGTTCTTTCTCAGATCCAGTTTGTCGTAGTTTTGTTTCAGTTCGTTAGCTACATAGTCGATAAAACGGGAATTGTCCAGATCGGTAATCTGGTCGTGTGAAGCATTTACGATCGTTACATTCGTAAGCTTGTCTTCTTCCGTATTCTTATAGAACAGCATCACATTGCGATAGGATTGTTCTAAGTCGCGAACCGTTTCTACTGCTGCAAGCTGATTGTCTGATAACAAATGAGATACAACACCTGCTTTCTCCTGAGCCTTGTCGAGCATTTCGTTGATAGACGAAGATGAAGACAATAGGTCTATCCACAGGTTTATTTTACTTCTCAGCTCGGAACGTTGAGCCTTACTGTTTTCTTCTACAAGAAAAGCCTTTTTACGGGCTTTGCGCTCAGGGTTCATAGCAGCTATGCCATCGACAGCCGATTCCAGAAAATTGAATCCTCCAAACTTTGCCAGCTTACTTACTGATTCGTTAACGGCTTCAGCCGCACCGGATTTTTTTACGGGTTTTACTTTTTCTACAACTTCCGTTTGTTGCAGTATATCTTCTTTTGCCATATATATTTAAGACTTATATGTTAAATATTTACTTAAGGAATACCTAATGTTTATGCGTTTTCTGCTTCATCCAACTCGGCAATAACACCTTGCAGGGCAGCAATAAATGCTGCTTTCGATTCAGCATTTTCCAATGCTCTTTGCAATACTTTATTAGAACGCAGTTGTTTGATCAATGTATCGTAAAATTCTTTTTGCGTATCCAATCCTTTCAGGAACTTGCTCTGTTCTGTAAGGTTCTTTACCGTAAAGTCACCGACAGAAGTAAAATGGAAAGTTTCCTCTACCGGTTGTCCTTCCTCGTTAGCGAACTCTACATCTATTTGTGGTTTATAGTGAGCAAATACTTGCTCTATGGAAGTTAATCCTGCAACAGCTTCAGGATTTACAGGCTCTTCGGATGTTAGTTGCTCCACGAGCATGGTTCTGTTCTCGGGAATAGCTGCAATAGATTCAGAGGCATCTATCTTTACCTCGTTACCGCCGATTTCGTAGTTGTTGATCATATATTTTAATTTAAAAGATTATCTTTGAATCTGTTTCCGTTATGATAAAAAGAGACTTCTGATATCAGATAATTCATATCAGCACTTTTCTAACATTTGGGAATAACATTAAGGAGCGGAACGGAGAGATACTTCAGTCTTTTGGTAGGGAAAGAGGCATCTACTCCGCATCCGTTCTGTTTTTAGTTTGCAGGCCAGTTTTGTTCAAACTGAGCTCCACCTACCTTTAACACTTGGGCAGAAACCACAAATGTAAGAGTCATAGGTTTAGAACCGATTACATCGATAGATTCCTCGAAAGAAATGATATAACCGTTTTCCCAAGACAATTCTTTCATTTTAGCTTCTTCGTCTCCTTTTTTGAATACGATGCTGCCCGAAATAGGCTTAAACTGGCTTACCATAGACTCCAGAATAGAAGTATCATCTGTAGATTCGATATGTACTCTTACTCTACCGCCATAAATGTTAGATGCCGGACGGCCTTTTGAATCGATGTCTCTTTCCAGTTTGTAATCACAATCCAGGACGTCGAATTCTTTTCCGCCCAGATTCAATGTAGCTCTAAATGCCATAATGTTAATTGTTTAAAATAGTTAGTAAAAATGATATATTAATATCAAGTGTTATTTTAGTTTAGTGAATAATGAATTATTACCCATAATTATATATGCCTACGACAAAGCATACCAATAGCAGTATCATTACCTTTTCCCCTTGTAATGATATATTATTTATAATTAGATACTCAAAAACTATAAGAAACGACCATTATTGTGTAAGCAGATTTCTGTTTTGTTTTAGAATGTTTTTAACTAATGGTGATTTATTAAGCTTTGTATATTATTCGCGTTTGAGTTCTTGTTTCACATGGTGCTATTATGTCTATTTGACTTAATTCACATCGGTTCAAAACTAATTAATTTTTTATTAATTATCAATGCTTTTTTGGCATGATATGACTTTATAATGCTATTGATGAATTATATATATCATGTTATCAGATATTTATATTTTTCGGTTTCTGAATTTATATGAGTTTTTCAACACGATTATTCATAAAAACCTGTGATGGATTAAGGAGAGTGAGTAGTGATATTTGCAGATTAAAAATTATTATTCATATTTCATAATACTCTGTTTATCAGTTGTATAATTGTATTTATAATCTGAAAAATACAGATGCGGATGGTAATTTCCCCTAATTTTAATAAAAAGAAGAAATATCGGATATATATCTTAAGATTGGGCTAAAATAGTCGTCACACTATTTAAAAGTATATAAAATGGACTCTAGAATGATGCTGGTCAGAATATAAATACCAATGAGTAAAATGTGTTGATCTACGGAGATATATTTCTTTTTCGTCAATATTCTTTTTATCTCTTATGCCTGAAAAGGTAACAAAGGTAACACATTTTACACTTTTTTTATGCTGTTACTCTCCCGTAATATCCTCTTTGCAGCCTCCCTTCGGGGAGGTTGGAGGGGCTATCTTTCAACACCCTCACACTATTCCTGATACGGCGGGTTGTTACCTTTCCTGTTTTGTTATTGGTTGC
>JBEBPN010000017.1:0-74178 GCA_040395895.1 Dysgonomonas hofstadii | reverse complement strand
GCCACATCCGCGTAGCTAATTGCGTTAGCGGGTACAAAGGTATAATTATTTTTCTTAAAACAATGAAATTCGACAGAAAAAAAGTATTTTATCATGAAACAAGAGCACATATGCTCCTTTATAAACTTATGTGCTCCTATTCTTCAAACTAAGCCCTATCAGTCTTTAAAGCCTATTTTGGCATGCGACCCATCACAGTAAGGCTTATTTTTCGATACACCGCAACGGCAGAGGTGCGGATTCTCCTTAACGACAGTAGATCCGTCGGCTAAAATTAATTCTACTGTTCCCTGTACTAAAAGGGGGGCGTTAGGAATAACTTTGATTGTTAACAAAGAATCTTTTTTTTCCATAATGATAGTTTTAAGTTGATCATATATATTAACGCTTTAAATGTTAATAAAGTTGAGGTTGTCTCACATATTTTACATTTTTAGTTTCCGTTTTTTTTCATAGCTTTGTATTGCTAAAGGAGGAAATATAAGAATGGATAACTATATAGTTTCGGCTCGAAAATACCGCCCGATGAACTTCAATTCGGTTGTAGGACAACGGGCATTAACCACAACGCTCAAAAATGCGATTGCATCGGGTAAACTGGCGCATGCCTACCTGTTTTGCGGACCACGTGGAGTGGGGAAGACTACCTGCGCCCGTATTTTTGCCAAGACTATAAACTGCCTTTCTCCTGCTGCTGACGGCGAAGCATGCAATCAGTGCGAATCGTGTGTAGCTTTCAATGAGCAACGCTCGTTCAATATACACGAGCTCGATGCTGCATCAAATAACTCGGTAGACGATATCCGTTCACTGATAGAACAGGTAAGAATACCACCACAGATAGGGAAGTATAAAGTATATATCATAGATGAGGTACATATGCTTTCACAGGCGGCTTTCAATGCCTTTCTGAAAACACTGGAAGAACCCCCTCACCATGCTATATTCATTCTGGCTACTACCGAAAAGCATAAGATATTGCCTACCATCCTTTCGCGTTGCCAGATATACGATTTCAGCCGCATCACGATTAAAGATACTGTGGAACATCTCGAATATGTAGCCTCACAGGAAAATGTACAGGCTGAACCCGAAGCACTGAATGTGCTCGCTCAGAAAGCTGATGGAGGTATGCGTGATGCCTTATCTATATTCGATCAGGTAGTAAGCTTTACAGGAGGGAATGTAACCTATAAGGCAGTTATCGAAAACCTGAACGTGCTGGATTATGAATACTACTTCAAACTGACAGATTGTATTCTGACAAACAATGTTGTAGAAGGACTACTGATACTGAACGAGATCCTTAGCAAAGGATTCGACGGCAACAATGTGATAACAGGTATCGCATCACATTTCAGAGATCTGCTTCTGTGTAAAGACCCCAAAACGGCTGAACTGTTTGAGGTGGGAGCATCTATCCGTGGCCGCTATATAGAAACGGCAAAGAAATGTAGCAACGAGTTCCTCTATAAAGCTATAGATATAGTCAACGAAAGTGATCTCAATTACAGGCTCAGCCGCAATAAACGATTACTTTCCGATCTGACGATCATAAGGCTCTGCCAGCTATCTTCCCCTAACGGTTTGGAAGATCAAAAAAAAAAGCAGGTAATTGAACCTGTATTTTCAAATCAGGCTCCGGCTCAGACGGCACCATCCAAATCTGCTCAATCTCAGGCGCAATCACAACAGGCATCACAGCCACAACCGACTGCAAATGTAGCCGCAACTGCGCCGCAGGCTAGCCCTGTTTCCAGAATTACTCCGCCGAAAGTTGCTGAACCTTCGGTATCTGTTGCTCCAAAAACCAGTACTGGCGGATTGGGTATTTCCATATCGGCTTTAGGACAGAAGAAAGAACAGGAGGCAGACAAACCTGCAATGACTATCGAGGTACTCAACGAGCGGTTTACACCATTACAACTTATCAATGAGTGGAAAGCCTATGCTGAAGGGCTGACCGAAGAGCATCATCTGAAAAATACAATGCTGAACTGTCTCCCGAGTTTGTTAGAGAGTTCGGTCTTCGAGGTAGTTGTAAATAATCCTGTTCAGGAGCAACGCCTACTCGAAAATAAGATGGATATCCTGTACAAACTGAAATCGCAGCTTCGTAATACACAGTTGCAGATGCAGGTGCGTATCAGTGAGGATAACGAAAAGAAGCTCGCCTTTACCCCTGCCGAAAAATTCAACCTGATGATGGAAGAGAATGAGAGCCTTCGCAAGTTGAAAGACGAATTCGGATTGGAGCTTTCTTAGACCTGTTCTATTTTATATACTCATGCAATACCTGCCCGATAACAGTCAACCCTTCCGCAATTCTTTCATTTGGCATATTCGAGAAATTTATCCTGAATGTGTTCTCCCTGCCACCATTAGGAAAGAATGAGCCGCCCGGCACAAAAGCTATTTTTCGTTTAAGACATTCGTCGAGTACGTCGCGCGCATTGATGTGTGCCGGAAGTTCTACCCACATAAATAACCCTCCTTCGGGGCGGGTGAAAGTAACAGACTCGGGAAAAGTCTTTTCCATTACCTCTATAGCCAGATTCCGCCTTTCCTTGTATGTCTCCACTATTTTGGCAATATGCTCGTCTATGTCATACAATTCCAGATATTTAGCTATTTCCATCTGTGCGATTGTATTGCACTGCAAGTCGACACCCTGTTTTACCAGAACGTACTTTCGTATGATTTCCTTATCTCCGGCAACCCATCCTATCCTGTAGCCCGGACAGAATATTTTGGAGAAAGTTCCTGTACAGAGGATATAACCGTCCTTGTCAAATGATTTGACAGATGGCAGGAATTCCCCCTCAAAACGTAATTCACCATAAGGATTGTCTTCCATTACCATCACGCTATATTTTGCCGAAAGTTCGGCCAATCGCTTCCTCCTCTCCAAGCTCCATGTTTTACCCGTAGGATTTTGGAAATTGGTTATCGCATATATCAGCTTTATATTGGGGGTGCTTTCGAGTATTTTCTCCAAAGCTTCCATTATCATACCATTGTCATCTGTCGGGATTTCGATGAATTTGCATCCGTATGCTTTAAATGCGCTGATAGCCGCCAGATAGGTGGGGCTTTCACAAAGCACTACATCATTCTCGTCCAGAAAGACTTTACCCGTAAGATCGAGCGCCTGTTGTGAGCCATGTGTAATGAGAATATTATCAGAATCGAAAGATGTTCCCAAACGGCTGTTCATCCGCTGTGCAATCCACTTCCTCAAAGGTGCATAGCCTTCTGTTGTTGTATATTGCAGCGCTTTCTGTCCCGATTCTTCAAGTACGATCCTGTTCACTTCTTTTATCTCCTCTACAGGAAACAGTTCCGGTGCAGGCAGACCTCCGGCAAATGAGATGACATCGGGGTTTTCGGTTACTTTTAGTATTTCTCTTATTTCAGATGCTTTCAAAGAAGCTATCCTTTTCGCATAGTTTGGAGTTACAGGCATGATATAGTAATTAATTGTTGGCAAATTTACTTAAAATATCTAAAAATATAATCAATATGTTTATTATTTAATCAAATATATATTTTATTGATGATTTCTATTGCTTTCGTCAGACATCCTGAGTCAGACGGTGTAAATTGTAAGATATTCTGTCTAAAGTGTACATGCAACCTAATTTTAACTAAAACCTGACAATTATCAATCACAGGAGCGAAGCGTATGTAAAAATTACAATTTTCCGATATGTAGGGGCTAATAATCATTAGCGCGTTTATAGGTTATCGGGCGTAAGATGTTACGCCCCTACAGAATTACTCTATATTTTAACTAAAACCTGACAAAGATTACAAGTTTATTAGTCTTTAGTCCACTAGCTTGCTAGCTTGATGTTTCTTTTTTGTAGGGGCATCCCTTGTGGGTGCCCGCTCGCATAATAGACGGGCAGGGACAAGCCGCTACCCCTACATTCAATTCCAGTTTTTTCGGGGCTTTGTTGCTCCCTCTCCTTTTAACTCGCCTTCGCTTCGTCGATCGTTGATTGGAGAGGGCTGGGGTGAGGTGTATTTTAACTAAAACCTCACAACTCACAACGGTCATAAGGGCGCAGCGTATGTAAAGGTTACAGTTAACAGTGAGCAGAACATAAAAGGTAACACATCTGCACTGTTTTTACTTCTGTTACTTTTTATCTTCTGTAGGGGCGAATTGCATTCGCCCATTTATTTAATCTGCGGGCGAATACAATTCGCCCCTACAGGGTTATCCTAATTTTAACTAAAAGCTGACATTAATTACAAGTGTACTAGTTTTTAGTCTACAAGTGTACTAGAAAAAGGAGCTTTAAACTAGCAAGCTAGTAAACTTAAAACTAATACACTCCTTTGGCTCCGCCGATTTATCAATTAGCTCCGCTGAATGTTATTTCAAAGATCACTTCATTGGCACATTAGCATATCTGCTAATTGGCACATTGATATCATATAGATAAACTTATTTATTTTTCATCCGGATTGTTATTTCTGCTTTGTCCCGATTTCCGTTTTATTTTTTTCATACTTTTGGCTTCAGTGTCGCAGCTCTTTTTTTAGGTTTGCTTTGAAAATCATATTATCTTTGTAGCCTCAAATAAACACTCTCAAGAAGGAGATTATCTATGACAGAGCCTTTAAAGCACGAATGCGGTATTGTAATGATACGCTTGCTAAAGCCGCTTAACTACTATCAGGAGAAGTATGGAACATGGCAGTATGGACTGAATAAGCTGTACCTGCTAATGGAAAAACAGCACAATCGCGGACAGGAAGGTGCAGGATTGGCTGTGGTGAAGCTCGATTCGCCTCCCGGAAGTGAGTTCATTTTCAGAGAACGTGCAACAGGTTCGGGTGCTATATCTGAGATTTTCTCCAATGTCTACAAAAATTATGAAAAAGTAGGGTCCGAAAAACTGCACGATCCGGTATATGCAAGCCAATACTTGCCATTCGCCGGAGAACTGTTTTTGGGACACTTGCGCTATAGCACTACCGGTAAAAGCGGTATATCTTATGTGCATCCGTTTATGAGGCGTAACAACTGGCGGACGCGCAATCTGGCACTGGCAGGTAACTTTAATATGACAAATGTGGATGAACTGTTTGCCGAGCTGCTTGCCGAAGGGCAGCATCCGCGCGACTTTGCCGATACATTTGTTTTACTCGAATCGCTGGGGCATCATCTCGACAGGGAAGTACAATACCAGTACGATAAATATGGAAAAGACCGCAAGATTAAAGGTGAAGAACTTAATAAGCTCATAGCAGACAATCTGGATATACATTTCCTGCTTAACAAAGCGAGTGAGAAATGGGACGGAGGTTTTACCATTGGCGGGCTTATCGGTTGCGGTGACGGCTTTGTCTACCGCGATCCGTGGGGTATACGTCCTGCATTCTATTACCACGACGACGAAATTGTTGTGGTTGCATCGGAGCGCCCTGTAATACAGACAGCTTTAGGGCTGGATGTGCCAGATATTAAGGAACTGAATCCGGGACAGGCTATTATTGTGAAGAAAGATGGCAGGGTGATGTTCTCTCAGATACAGGAACCTAAAAATATTAGACCTTGTTCATTTGAGCGTATCTACTTCTCACGCGGTTCGGATGCCGATATTTACAATGAACGTAAGGAGCTGGGTAAGCTATTGCTAAATCCGATATTGAAATCGATCGATTCGGATATTCAACATACGGTCTTCTCTTTTATCCCGAATACGGCCGAAGTCGCTTTCTTTGGCATGACGGAAGCGCTGAGCAAGCACATGAACGATGTGAAGTTGCGTAAGATTACCGAAAAAGGATCTTCTATTACTGAGGAAGAATTGCAACGAATACTATCTATGCGTGTGCGAACAGAGAAAGTTGTTATCAAAGATATCAAGCTTCGTACATTTATCGCGCAGGACGGCAACCGTGAAGACTTGGCGGCGCACGTTTATGATGTTACATACGATTCTATCCGTCCTTACGAAGACAATCTTGTAGTGATCGACGACAGTATTGTACGCGGAACAACTTTGAAGCAAAGTATAATTAAAATGCTCGATCGTATTCATCCGAAGAAGATTGTGATTGTCTCCTCTTCACCTCAGATACGTTATCCTGATTGCTATGGAATAGATATGTCGCGTATGAGCGAGTTTGCCGCTTTCAGGGCTGCAATAGAGCTTTTGAAAGAAAGAGGTATGCAATCGCTGATAGATGAAGTGTACCGCAAATCGTTGGCTCAGAAAGATAAGCCTAAAGAAGAGATTGTAAACTATGTGAAAGAGATATATGCACCGTTTACAGACGAGGAGATTTCTGCTAAGATGGCTGAAATGCTGACTCCGAAAGGTACACAGGCCAAGATAGAAATCGTTTTCCAGAGTATAGAGAACCTGCATAAAGCAAGTCCCGATCATAATGGTGACTGGTATTTTTCGGGCGATTATCCTACACCGGGCGGAAACAGAATGGTGAACACGGCATTCCTCAATTATATAGAGGGTGTTGAGTTGAGGGCTTATAAATAAAATAAGGACTATGACTATCGGAAATAATATAAGCTGTTCTGACCAGAGCAGCTTTTTTTGTTACCGCGGTTTGTCTTTGTGTATAATGATGGTTCTGAGTAAAATAAAACAATATATGGAACAGGATTTTGATCTAAAGCTAGATAAATTTTGGCAACAGGTACAGGAAGAACTAGATCCTGTAGCAGAAAGGCTGAATAATATTTCTTATTATATTTTTCAGTCAACAGTCAGTCATAATCCTCGTCTGATGCTTGTCGGTATCAATCCGGGAGGCGATTTCACAGGTATGAAATCGCTTATTAATCCCTGCGTACCGGAATATTGTACCGAAAATAATCTGAACTCTTCTAACTGGTATATTTCTGGTTCTTTGGTAGAAAACAATGATTTTGCAAACATGGTATGTGATGTTTTTGGATACAGGAATCACGGTAAACTCAGTACAATATTTGAGAATGCTGTTGCGATGAATAATATCTATATCAATACAGGAAGTATTTCAAAACTGAATAAACTGAATGCAAAGGATGCAGAGCGTTTGTGTGGATGTTTTACAAGAACGCTTATCGATGATATTATTCAGCCGGAAACAATAATCACAATGGGAAAAACACCTTTTTTTAACCTGAAAAACAAGCCGGTAGAAGTATTAAGTTATAAGGATATAAAGATAGAAAAATCATTCCGAAACAATATACCTGTATATAATATCCCGAATCCGTCGAAGCTGAACAGACATCTGTACAATGGGAAAACGGAACAATACAGAGAATTGCTGGAAAGCATTTTATTATAGAAAACAGTATAATTAAATATTAAAGGACAGCAATTACAAAGAAGTATGCTGTCCTTTATTCGTTAATATAGAATAGTCGGGATTGTTACTCCCACTCAATCGTTGCCGGCGGTTTCGATGAAATATCATATACCACACGATTTACACCTTTTACCTTGTTGATGATCTCATTCGATACCTTCGCAAGAAATTCGTAAGGCAGATGTGCCCAGTCGGCAGTCATTCCATCGGTAGAAGTAACAGCGCGCAACGCAACTGTATTTTCGTATGTGCGTTCATCGCCCATTACACCGACAGATTTAATAGGGAGGAGGATAGCTCCTGCCTGCCATACCTTATCGTACAGATTATTCTGGCGAAGCATGCGGATATAAATATCATCGGCATTCTGTATGATCTCTACCTTCTCGGGAGTGATGTCTCCAAGTATGCGAATGCCAAGTCCCGGACCCGGAAACGGATGCCTTCTGATCAGAGATTCCTTCATACCGAGTTCAAGTCCTACGCGGCGTACCTCGTCTTTGAACAACAGGCGTAGAGGTTCTACCAGTTTGAGGTTCATTGTCTCAGGCAGGCCACCTACATTATGATGCGATTTTATAACCGTTCCGGTAATAGATAATGATTCTATAACGTCAGGGTAAATAGTACCCTGTCCCAGCCATTTTATATCTTTCAGCTTGTGAGCCTCTTCATCGAATACATCGATAAATCCTTTGCCGATGATTTTACGTTTACGTTCAGGATCGGTTACACCTGCAAGCTCTTTATAAAAGCGTTCGCTGGCATCTACACCGATTACATTCAGCCCCAGATGTTCGTAATCTTTCAGTACATTCTCAAATTCGTTCTTACGAAGCAATCCATGATTTACAAATACGCAAGTCAGATTCTTACCTATTGCCCTGTTTAGCAGTACAGCCGTAACGGATGAATCCACACCACCCGAAAGCGCCAGAATAACTTTGTCGTCACCCAGTTGGTTTTTCAGTTCGGCAACCGTAGTATCTATGAACGAAGCCGGACTCCAGCCTCTTTTAGAATGGCATATATTCAGGAAGTTGCTCAGCAGGCGTGTACCGTCTGTGGTATGATATACCTCAGGGTGGAACTGTACAGCCCAAGTCTCTTCCCCTTTTACCTTGTAGGCAGCAGTTTCCAGATCTTCCGTACCTGCCACAGCCTCAAAATTGTCGGGGATAACGGTGATCGAATCTCCGTGTGACATCCATACCTGCGAACCTTCCGATATTCCGTCCAGTAAGGCTACTCCCGGTTTTATCTGTGTAAGATGTGCCCTGCCGTACTCGCGGGAGTCGCTTTTTTCTATCTTTCCTCCCGATGTATATGCCAGATACTGCGCTCCGTAGCAGATACCCAATACAGGATATTTACCCCTGATCTGACTAAGATCCGGTTTGAAAGCATCGGCATCGTTTACCGAGAACGGGCTACCCGAAAGGATCACTCCTTTTACCGAGTCGTCTCCGAAAGGAAATTTGTTGTAAGGTACTATTTCGCAGTATGTGTTTAACTCTCTGATCCTGCGCCCGATCAGTTGGGTGGTCTGCGACCCGAAATCGAGGATGATAATTTTCTCTTGCATAAGAAATAATGATAAGAGGGAGTTATTATTTAATGAGTGCAAAGATACATCATTTTTTGGTATTTTAGTCATAAGGCTACCCTGTTTAGTCCTTAAATTCAGTGTAAAATACTGTCTATTTGCAACCTGTTTCTATTTGCCTTATCTTTGTAGCTTTAACACTAAAAAACTAGCTAAAATGGAAGGAACTCCGAATTGTCCTGTGTGCAGCATGGAAAATACGTATTTCGACGGAACATCATTTGTATGTCCCGACTGCTTTCACGAATGGACAGGCGAAGCCGGCACAGAAACAGACGACATGACACCCAGAGACAGCAATGGTGCCGAACTGATGGATGGTGATGCGGTAACCGTTATTAAAGACCTGAAAGTAAAGGGATCGTCGATGGTGATCAAACGAGGAACAAAAGTGAAAAGTATCCGCCTGACGGAAGAACCCGAAGAAGTGGATTGCAAAATAGACGGATCGAGCATTGTACTGAGAACCGAGTTTTTGAAGAAAGGTTAATTGCCTTTTGCAAAGGGTAATTTATACTAAGTGTTCAAAACTTTAACGTTGCGGACACTTTTTTTATTCACGATACTCCATACCTTTGTAGGGTTATGCAATACGATTTATTTACACAACACAAATATAAGTTCTTCAGTATGGGGAGTGGCAGCAGCGGTAACTGTTACTATCTGGGCTCTAACGAATGTGGTATTCTTATCGATGCAGGTATAGGTATACGCTCTGTACAGAAGGCATTACGCGAATATGGTGTGTCGTTTCACAAAATAGTTGCTGTACTGGTAACTCACGATCATGCCGATCATATAAAAACAATAGGCTGCTTCGGCGATAAATACAATATTCCTGTCTACACCACCGAAACCGTGCACGAAGGCATTCTGCGTAACAGGGTAGTGCAGGCACACCTTACTCATTCGCGGCGGATTATAAAAAAAGGAGAAGCTTTTACGATAAACGATTTCTGTATAACGGCATTCGATGTACCTCACGACAGCATAGAAAATGTAGGCTATCATATCGAGTTCGATAGCCAGACTTTTGTACTTGCTACCGATGTGGGCTGCATTACCGATACCATAAAAGAATACGCCTGCCGTGCCAATCATCTGGTAATAGAAGCCAATTACGATGAATATATGTTACAGGCAGGCAGATATCCTTATTATCTGAAACAACGTATCGGCAACGGTATGGGGCATCTAAGCAACCGCTTGTCTGCCGAATTTCTAGGAAGCATATATAACGAAAAGATGAAGAATATCTGGCTGTGCCATCTCAGTCAGGATAACAACCACCCCGAAATAGCCTGTAAGACTGTCGAAGAAGCCTTAACTCAAAAAGGAGGAATAGTCGGTAAAAACGTGGAGCTCGAAGCCCTGAGCAGATATAAAGTATCGGGACTCAGAGAGTTTTAAGGATTGAGAAACAGGTTCTTCCGATTATATTTATATATTTGGAGAAACTTTGATTGCTATGAAACTTTTCCAAAACACAAATAAATGGTTCAACCGCCTTTTCAAAGGCGCATCCCTTGCTACAGTTGCTATTGCATTTCAGGCATGTTACGGAGCTCCGCGCGATTTCGGTCTCGATCAGTATATTGAGGGAGTTGTAACGAATGTCGAGGGGAATCCGGTACAGGATATATGTATCAGGATAAATGACGATTCTGTTCAGTATGTCAAATCGGATGCCGAAGGAAAATTCCAGTTATATGTACCCAGAAGGCATGAATACAAGATTACTTTATTCAATACGGTAGGGAATGAAATTGTCCTGAAAAAAGACACTACCGTAGAAGACCGGCATAGCGATATCTCAGTAGCTATAACGCTGGATCAGAAATAAGAATATGTTGCAGAAACGTATACAGCAACTGCTGCATGTACAGGCAAGAGATACGGAACACCACAATCATGATCTTTTTTACCTGTTTTGGGAATGCACCCGGCGATGCAATCTTTCGTGCCTGCATTGTGGCAGCGATTGTGTTTCCGACTCCCACTACAAGGATATGCCCAAAGAAGATTTCCTGCAGGTGTTGGACAATATCAACGAATACGAACACGGGCATACTACTGTGATTATCACAGGAGGAGAACCCCTGTTACGCAAAGACCTTGAAGAATGCGGTTTCGCAATACGGCGGCGTGGTTTCAGATGGGGCATTGTCACCAATGGGTATGCTTATACAAGAGAACGCCATATCTCCCTGCTGAATGCCGGAATAGGATCGGTTACTCTTAGTCTCGACGGGTTGGCAGATACTCACAACTGGCTTCGCAACAGACCTAAAAGCTTTGATCGAGCGGTCGATGCACTCAGATTGATATCGGCTTCGGAACGATTGACGTCGGACGTGGTAACCTGCGTAAATAAGCAGAATATCCGTCAACTGGAAGATATATACAATCTGATACTTGCCAATGGAGGAAAAGCGTGGCGGTTGTTCACCATAACACCTATCGGGCGGGCAAAGGATAATAAAGATATGTTACTCGATGCAGATGAGTTCACACATCTGATGGAGTTTATCAAGGCAAAGCGTACAAAGGGAGAGATAGAAGTGAAATTCAGCTGTGAAGGCTATACAGGCCGCTACGAAGGAGAGGTCAGTGAAGGTTTCTTCTTTTGCCGTGCCGGAGTGAATGTGGCATCTGTCCTGATAGACGGTAGTATAGGCGCTTGTCCGAATATCGACCGCAGCTTTGTACAGGGGAATATCTATACTGATAATTTTACGGATGTATGGAATAACCGCTATGAACAATACCGCAACCGCGAGTGGACAAAAACGGGTAAATGCGCTGTCTGCAAGGAATATAAGTATTGTAAAGGCAATGGTATGCACTACTGGGTAAAAGGCGAACCCGATGTGCTGACATGCCATTTTGGGCTTATAAAATAATCTTAATTAACTGCTGTTCTAGTATATTTTCGGATAATGTTAGTATCTTTACTTATAACTAAACTTTATTGGATAATGGCACAAAACGATACGACAAAAAAAGTACTGGCCGTGACTTTAGTAGCTGCCGTAGCCGGTGTGGCAATATATGCTTATGTGTGGAAGAAAAAGAAAGAAAGACGCAGGAACTTGCCGCTGAACTTTATTTAACTCAGCTCCGTAACATCGCTGATGCCATTGCGGTTAAACATCACACGGTACTTCTTGTAATATTCATCTTCATCCGATTTGCAGTGTAAGATGAAGTATAACGAGTACATCTTATTTCCCTCGATACTTATATAGCCTCTCTCTTCATCGGATATATAAAGCGGAATATGGGGATTATCCATTTTTTGCGTGAAGTTCAACAGATTGATACGCGTTATGTCATTGATACCCGAAAGCCTGTATTCCTTATATTTTTCTATCTCTTCTTTCGACAGGTTCACCCATTTTCGGTATAGCATAATCTTTTCGTCATACACCTGATTCTCGGCTTCTACAAGCGGACTGCGGGCACGCATGTTGCGTACTTCTTCCGATAGTTTATTCTCTTCTATATAGTCGAATGCTTCTTTTATCCAGCCTATTTCCTGTTTACGTATACTTAGTTTCAGCTTAGTATCAAAATATTTCTTGCCCAACTTGGACGAGAAGTAATAGCGCATCATATCCTTTATGCGGTCTTTGAACATATAGCTGAACACAAGGATAATGAAAAGGTCGGTGGTAAAATTACCGAAACGTAGCGTGGCAAAGAATGAGATCACTGTGGCAAAAATCATGGCAACCCCTGCCGCAATACTGTAATAGAACTGTTCGGCAAAGAAGCCGTCCTTCTTCTTTATGATTTGCAGGAAAAGGTCGCTCTCTACAAACTTCTTGAGAATGTTGCGCTGCGTGATAACCAGACTGTTGTGCTTCTCATTTTCTTTGTCGAGAAGCATAAAACCTCTTTTTCTTTTATGAGCGATTTCGTCTTCTACCAGTTTATGCAACTTAGGCCTTACCTCTTCAAACAGAGGACTTGTCCGCATCAGTCGTATGATCTGGAAAGTATATTGCTCGGTGATATTTCCGAGAAAATCGTCTCCGAACAGGAAGTATTCCTGTTGCTGCTTTGTAATATCAGGTTTATCTAACTCATCCCATAATTCCCTGTACCGCAGATTTATTTCCCTGATGTCGCGTATATAAGACTCTACATGCTCGAGTGTTTTTTCGTCGGTAGTCGTTGCCTTTATTATCTGTACATGGCGGCGTAATGCACTTTTTACAATACACACAAGCATTTTTACCTGATAGACAAAACTTTCGGTTTTTACTTCATCGGCAGGGGCTATTACTAAGGCATCCAGTGCTTTTTGCAGGCGGGGCAGGGGGCCACGTCCGGCTTTCAGTATCTCTTCGAGCGAATACACGGGAGTAATCAGGCGCATATTGGTCTTCACATCCCTGTAGAAGTCATTTTTCTTGTATGTAGAGCGATTGATATCGAGGCTGTTGGGCACAAATACCCACGTGTTGATCCTGAATTCATTAATATCTTTACCATTTTTGTTGGTGATAAAGCCGATCTTGAATTCCAGTGAAAAATTATCGTGTACTTTTACTTCGGTATCAATCATATCTCAATCCCATTTACTATAAGGGTTTTTGACAAGTGAGGCGTTGTAGTAACGCTTATCTCCCGTTACTTCCCTGCCCAGCCATTCAGGCTTCTCAAAGTTATCATTTTCATCGGCAAGTTCAATCTCGGCAACTGTTAAACCTTCGTTTTCACCGCGAAATTCATCTACCTCGAAGGTATGTTTACCGCTAGTGATATAATAACGGACTTTGTCGATCACTCCCGGTTCGCACAAGAGGAGAAGCTCGCGGGCTTCCGCTACCGGGATTTCTTTTTCCCATTCGTAGCGCGATACTCCCGACTCATTTCCTTTCCCCTTGATGGTAAGGTATGCCTTTTCTCCTTTGATGCGTACCCGTACCGTACGTTCGGGCACAGAAGAGAGGTAACCCTGTACTATCTCTTCATGGGCGAAAGCAGCAGCCTTATAGTCTCCTGTTACGAGGAATTTGCGTTCTATTTCTAATGGCATATATTTTTTATTTTAACTAAAACCTGACAAAAATTACAAGTTTTGCGCAAGTTTTCGGTTTTTATTTCTCCGTTTATATTCCTCCTCTGGGTATTGATAAAGTTTTTGTCAGTTGATGAATAATTCATTCTTCATCCGATATATTACCAAAGGTTAGATAACTGCCAATCAGTAGACTAAATAAACCGATACAAATAAATACAGATGATAATACACTTGACACTTTATTAGAATTATTTAGTTCCACATATATATCTTTTGGTTTTTTGGGATTATAGTACACCTTCAACTTCTCACCCACTGCATAGAGATTGGGATCTTTTGATCTTATATTCCTTTTATGTATCCCTATGTCTCGTTTTACTTGGATTGATTTACCCTCTGCCATAAAATTGAGAGTTAAGGCATAATAAATACGCGTTATATATATGCGTTCAGAATCTTCTGCCTTCTCTTCATATTGATAACAAGAAGAGATGGTAGCATATGCTTCTTTTGGATATTTATTTCTTTGCCTTCTTAAAGTCAAATAATAAATTGATCCGGAAGTTAAAAATAGTATACCTAAAAAGATAAATATTGCTCCATATTGCTCTGCCATTTTAAAATCTATTTTACATCAATATTCCTTTCAAGGCAGAAGGCAACAAATTTATCACGGATATTGGCCCATTGCTTTGCTGAGAAAAAGCAAGAGACTTTATTCTCTTTGTCAAATACCATTGTATGTTTGTATGGGCCATGTTTCATAGACTTGATCTTTACCCCTGAAATAGTGGTTACCACTTTATCCTTATTTTTGTATTTCTCAGAAAATTCTGCAACAGCTTCTAAAAAATGAAGCATTTCCACAGCATCCTTTTTTAGATATTCAACTTCGTGGGCTATCAACCATGAATCGCCGTATTTCAGACTACCCCATAATGAAAATATATGGGAACCGGTTTTATTCGGGCTTTCAATCTCATTCCAATAAGACAGATGAGCCCCATTATTTCTGTCTTCAAATACAGTCATTAATTCATACGTCTGTGAGAAAGTATTTACCGATAAAACCACCATATTCAAGAGTATAATCAATTTTGTTTTCATAATTTTTCATTTTATGATTGCAAATGCAAGATACAAATATTAGATACAACTCACTGCGGGCACGGACATTTTGTCCGTGTCATCCAGAGAGCAATCTATCTTTTTGCTTCACAACACATAGACTTGAATTGAGTCGCATTCGCTCCTCGAACGCTGTTTCTGCGCGAGCGAGTGAATAAAGAATTAGCCCATTTTCATGATTTTTCTCTTCAGCATTACCATATCCTTTAGCTGGATGCCATTTTCATAGATTGGTGTATCGTAAATATCTGTGAAATAGTTCTTCTTTATGCCATATTGAACAAAGCCGTTCTTTTCATAAAAACGGATTTGCTTTATCCCGCAGTCGGCTGTCCCAACTATTATTTGCTTACATCCTGCTTTCCCAGCTATTTTAATGGCATTATCAATCAGCAAACTGCCGATTCTTTTACCTTGATGGTTTTCCGCAATGGCAATGTTCATTATTTCAATGGTATCGGCATCTATCTGATAAAGACAGAACACACCAATCGGTTGTTTCGTTTCAGGAAGCTCGGCAACATATACCTCCGAGTCGAAAAGATATTTGTTAATCCCTTCTATTTTTTCGTCTGCCAACAAGAGCAGATCGTAGGGGTAATCGGTTGTTATTTGTTTTATTGTGAGGTTCATATATCTCTTTGTTATGAAAGTTCTCAAATTTAGCAAATATCTGCGAATCATCCCTATTTACCTCCGCTACCGCGCGATTGCATCGCGTGGGCAAGATGATAAGTCAGACTTTACTGTATTATCTGCTTTATAGCTCCCATATCAGGATAGAAGATTACTTTTATCGGCTGCTTGGCGTTGTCGAACATTTGTTTTGTCAACACGTCCTGTATGCCATATTGTACAACATCGCATTCTTTCTGTACATAGCTTCTGCCGTTGTATGTTACTTGCAGGCTAGCCTTAGCAGGAATATTGTAGATAATGCCCGAAGAGAATTTCTTTTCCAGTTCTTTCTCTTCCTTCGGAGTAAGGAATTGCTCTGGCTTAGGGTCTTTATTTTTCAGTGTGAGATAAACAGGCGCACCCGACAGGTCGTTGGCATCTACTATTCCCAGTTTTGACGAGAAGCGGCAAATAATCCTGTTGTCAATATTTTTTTCATCAGGGGTTATCACCAATTCTTTTGTGGCAGGTACTTCTGTTTCTGTTCCGGCAAACATAGAAGTGAGTGCTTTTTCCTGTTCATCGAGCTGTTTCATTACCAACTGATAAGCATTTCCGTCCGGCGGCATATTGTCAGCCTCTCCTGTGAGTATATTTGTGCGGCTTTCGCGGAGGCGGTATATCTGTTTCGCGATCAGTTCAGCCTGTTTTGCTGTAGAGCCTGCACGAAGTATTTCTTCCGACAGAAAGCTTTTCGGATTTAGAGACTGTTGTAATTCTTGCTGGGTTTTCATCGGAAGTCCATCTTCCTCGAAGGTGTAGTCACTGTTTATAGCACATATTATACCATCTTTGGTAAGTGTTACAAAAGGGGCTGTGGTATTCGATCTGAACTCTACCAGATACGATTTGTCCTTGTCTACCAATCCTCTTGTTCTCGATTCTATGCTATTCAGCGTGTAGATAGTCGCATCCTCTGTAATGGGGTTGGATATGTTTAAATACCTTTCGGCATATTGGAAAAATTCACCTGTCTTTCGTACTTTTTTCGTGTAATTTATAGTTATTACAATCGAAGTTTTCGGAAGCGAATAAGTCACGCCGAAGTCGTTAGCCTTCACCGCACTCATTTTTACTGTGTTTTGTGAAAATGCTGTAGCTGTGCCGATAGCAAGAAGCAGAAATAAACTTATACAATGCCTCATAAGTCTTCTATTTTAAAATATTTATCCACAAAGCTAAGTATTTTTTGTGAAAAATACAGAGATTAAGGCTGTTTGCTTTACTCTTCTCCCGAATCTTCGCTGTCGTCGCTACTTTCCGTATTGGTTATTTCAGGCGCCTGAAAACCCGAATTCCGATCCCAGATTATGGCCGGAGGCTTCGAAATATGATTTTCCGGCAAGCATTTTTCAAACCGGGAAAAGTATTGCTGTAATGAATCTACATCCGTAACCACATAACCTGTTTTCCGCCCTTTGTAGTCTTCAAATACTTTTCGGTAAACATACTGCATGTCTTCGGGCAGATCGTCAGGTATATACATATCCAGCAGTATACGCGAATTATCGTTGCGCTCTACCCATAAGAAGTAGTAGAAGCCGCCATACAGACGCGTGGTCACCTCATTGTTGAGGTTATAGAAGGCGGTATCGCGCGGGTATTTGTCGAGTATTCCCGATATTCTGTTTCTGACACTGTCGGCGAGTGTAAACGCTGTACTGCGGTAGTCGCCTCTCCATCTGCTCCGTTGGGTAGTCACTACATTATAGAACGGATCTATTTCGCTCAGTCCGTTCACATAGAATGCAAATTTCGTCTCCGGTGGCTCGGGTACATCAAAGATATATTCTACCAGATACATTCTCTTTATACCTGCCTGTTGTGGTTTATTGTTTTCGTTGCAGGATAAGATTGTAAATGTCAGGATAATAGAGATAACAAGTTTTTTCATATATGTTATTCAATAAGGAGGAATAAATTCTATACTTGATTTGAGAAATGGTGGTGGCGCAACTATATTATACTTGTTTGGATATTTTTCAAGTTCAGAAAACATACTGATTATAGAATCCTGATTTGCTTCAAGCTGACTCTCTCCGGTATGTACGGGGCTTTTATATACTGCTTCATACACAAACTGTAAATCCGGAGGAAGACAATCCGGTATAAAGAATATGAAGCTCTCTTCTGATGTATTTTTACCCTGCATAAGTATGAAGTAGAAATAGTTGTTGTAGTCGCCGCCTATCGGTCGTGCGAATATGTTTGTCTGCCTGTCTTCTTTTATTATTTCCGAGATGCGGAGTTTAGTGCTGTCTGTCAGATTGGGATAAGAAGTATAAAAATCTCCCTTGAATTTATCCCTTTTCGTTATTCTCAGATCGAAGTCTCTGTTTATTTCGGCGACTCCGTTTACATAGAATGTCCATACGGAATCAGGCGAGCCTCCCCATGCGTAATAGTATTCTACCAAATACATTTTCTCGGCAGGGGGCTTTATTTCATTCTTCTGGCAAGAAAGAAAAGCGATAAGTATAATGGGAATTATCATTATTCTATTCGTCATCGCCAATTATTTTCAGGTAGTCTATCGTATCTGGTACTATACCCGTAGGGGCGGCAATAATTAGTTTGGGATTGTATGCATTTTGTTCACGCCACTTGAGGGGCGGCGGCGGTAAAACGATATTTGCAGACAATAGCATCCATCCGGGTATCGACTGAGCCAGTTCATTTGCCACAATGCTATAAACTGCCTCTGTGTCGTTTGCTAGTACACCTTTACTCGTATCTGTAGATTCGGCATCGTTAGGTAATTCGTTATACAGGATACCTAGTTCGTCAGAAAGTTCATTTATGTCCAGATAGAGAAATACCTGTTTACCATAGGCTTTTTTTATCACCAGAAAAGTATGCAATCCACTATATAGGCAGACATTATTTTCATCATAAAGAGAAGAGTCTGCAGGATAGCTGTCAATAACCCTGTTTATACGTATTTTGGCACTATCATCAAGAGGAATTTGCCATTGGTAATAACCTTTGTCGCCCACAAAGTCACGTGTATATATATTTGTGTTGAAGGACTTGTCTATCTCTGCAAATCTATTGATCCAAAGTTCTGTGCTGAGATCATTTTGCCAATGAGCGGCATACCGTACCAGATATACCTTTTCAGCATCCAGCGTTATTTTTTCTTTTTCGCTGCACGAAGTAAAAATGAGGATAGATAGGAAAAATGTATATATTCTTCTCATAGCAAGTAGTGTATTGTTGTATAAGATAGATAAAACTAGCACTTCTTTTCCATAAAAAGCAGTTGTTTTTCCAAATATTTTATTTTTCCGAAAAAATATTTCTTTCTTTTGTAACACTTCTTTTTTTAGTCCGTATATTATATATGAAAGGGTAACCGAAAATAGATGATTAGTTTTGAACACGGTATAATAGACCAATGCAGAAAAGGCGAGCGCCGGGCGCAGATGCAGCTGTATAGTACTTTCTACAAGAGAGTGTATAATACATGTTACCGTGTGTTGCAAAACTCGGCAGAGGCTGAGGATGCTATGCAGGAAAGTTTTTTGAAGGCTTTTTCACGACTCGATACGTATAGTGATTCTATCCCTTTTGAAGCATGGCTGGTGAGAATATCGGTGAATACGTCTATCGATAAACTCAGAAAGAAAGAACTGGAACTGACAGACCTGAACGAAAATATACATTACGAGGTAGAAGATACTCAGGACGAAGAAGAATGGGAACAGGTACTGGAAAAGGTGGAGCAAGTAAAAGCGGCTATAGAAAAATTGCCCGAATCGGGGCGGTTGGTGATTACCCTGTATCTGATAGAAGGATACGATCATGAAGAGATAGCCGAAATACTGAATATTGCACCGGGTACAGTACGGATACAATATATGAGAGCAAAACAAAAACTGGTGGAACTTATTGCATGAAAGGAGTGTGATATGAAAGATAACAGAAAAAAATACATAGAAGATAACAGACCGTTTTTCGACGATAAAGAACCCGATGCCGGTCACTTCGAGCGTTTCGAGGCATTGTTGGAGAAACAGGATGAAGAAAAGAAACAAAGTAAGCCTGCACGTAAAGTAAGGCTATTCAGCCTGATATCGGTTGCCGCCTCTGTCGCAATACTCATTGCGGTGTCAGTCAAATTTCTGGCTCCGGGAAGCATAGATGTATTACCGACACAGGAGAACGGCGGCGTAAAGACTGAATTTGAAGCGACAAATGAATATTACAATCAGCAGATGCAGGAACAGATTGCGGATATCATGTGTAAACTGGCTTATACCGATACCGAAAATCAGGCACAACTGACTACCGACTTGCAGAAACTGGTGGATAGCAATACGGCATTTGTAGAAGAAATGAAAAAGTCCGATAATCAGGAGATCGCGATCCATTATCTGGTGAAACACTATAGAACGAATATAC
This sequence comes from Dysgonomonas hofstadii, assembly GCA_040395895.1. Classification (GTDB taxonomy): domain Bacteria; phylum Bacteroidota; class Bacteroidia; order Bacteroidales; family Dysgonomonadaceae; genus Dysgonomonas; species Dysgonomonas hofstadii_A. The sequence continues at coordinate 53,992 of JBEBPN010000017.1, read as the reverse complement.
AAGTGCTTGAAAATATAAATGAGAAATTAGGAAAATACACAAAATGCTAAAAACTGACATTATGAAAAAGTATATATTATTAATAGGATTATTTTGCCTTGCTTTGCTGAAGGTCGATGCAGGGACACCACAGGATTCGATCCATACATATAAAGGTAAGGTTGCCTGGCCTGATATGGGCGAGATGTTTGAGGATTTGAGAAATATGGAAATCCCTGAATTCAAATTCGATTCTGCCGAAATAGCTAAGTTCAGAGAATCGATGCGGATGAACTCTGAAGAACTTTCCAAGCTACAAAGAGAATTTAAATTCGATTTGGGAAAAGACCTTCTTGCAATGAAAGAAGATCTTCGTAAATCGGCAAAGGATCTTAAGGATTTCGGATTGAACTACAGAGATCATAGTGGCGATTACCAGAAAGGAGTATCTATACGTACATCCGGTACACCGACACGTGTGGAAACAAAAACTTTCACGAATGTATCGAATCTGAAAATTAATCATAAGTACGGAAACATTATTATAAAGGAATCGAATAAGAAACAGATCGATCTGGAGATACAATACTTCGATTCAAAAAATTTGAAAGGTACATCTCTGGCAAATCTAAGTAATAATTCATTATCGATAATTACAAGCGGTACGAGCCCTGTTGCAAAGATTAACTATATAATCAGCATACCCGAAAATGTATCACTGGATATACAGCTGAAATATGGAGACGTAAAAGCTGATAAATTGACAAACCTGACCAGAGTGAATCTGATGTATGGAGATTTCAATACCCAAAAGCTTTCAGGAAATACCACTCCTCTGTTCGATATAAAATATTCAGATCTGAAAGCAGATGAAGTTCAGAATATAAAGGTGGGCGGAGCATACTCCAATGTGAATGTTAAGAAGGCAAAATCGGTAGAGGTGTCGGGAAGTTACAGTGACTACGTATTTGGCGATGTCGAAAATGTAATTGTAGAACGATCCCTGCTGTATGGGAACCTTAGGGTGGGTACAGTAGATAATATAAGAGGGAAATTTACCTATACGGATGTTTCTATCAATACCCTTGTTTCGTCTATAGATGCTAAACTTACTTATGGAGATGTCAAGATAAAAACCATATCGCCAAAACTGAAAACGATAGATATGACAGGAAGTTACACCGATATGACGATAGAGCTTCCGGCAGGTATCAAGGCTATATATGATACCAGTGCTACTTTCGGCAGCATAGATATTGCCAAAAAGCATACATTGAGCAATGTGCAGCAAAGGGAGACAAATACGAATGTAATGAAAAGCGGACAAATAGGCTCGGGTACACCGACTGCCAAAATTGTGATGAGAAGTACTTATGCAGATATATTAATTAAATAAATGTGATACGATGAAAACGAGAAATGTATTGTTCATGATGTGTTGTGTTGTGAGTATGGGAATCTCGGCACAAGTGGTAAAAGAGAAACAAACAGTAGCATCTTTTGATAAGATCGCTTCCAGTTCGGGAATAGACGTTTATTTTACACAAGGCAGTTCGCACTCGCTCGAGATAGAGACTGAAGCCGAGAATATGCCGAAAATAGATGTTACGGTGAAAGACGGTAAGTTGGAGCTGAAAAGAAAAAACGGGGAAACCTTTGCACGCAATACTCAGATAAAGGCCTATGTGACTGCTCCCGGCCTTAGTGCTATAGGAATGTCGGGCGGTGCTGATTTTAGTGCACAAAAAGTTTCAGCAGGCAAGTCTATGGATATCGCTGCTTCGGGCGGTGCCGATGTAGAGATAGGTAACCTGACAGCAGATGAATGTAAAATCGCATTCTCGGGCGGTGCCGATTGTGAAATCAAGCAATTTAAAGGAAACAATCTGACACTTGCATTCTCCGGTGGTAGCGATGGCGATATTAACCAGATAGATGTTGATAACCTGACTGCGGCAGCCAGTGGCGGTGCAGACCTGACTCTCAGCGGAAAAGCGAAGAACGCAGTAATTTCTGCCAGTGGTGGTGCTGATGTCAATATTCGTCAGTTAACGGCAGGTAATGTAGTTGCCAACAAATCGGGCGGCGGAGGTATCAAACGATAATAGGTTTTCGATATAATGATAATTAAAGCTATTGAACGGCTTCGGAATATTTTCTGGAGCCGTTTTGTTTTATGAATTGTTTATAAGTTTATCTATAAGAAGGAAAGATTTATAAATGTAGGGGTGTAAAATCTTACGCCCGATTGATAGAAAAGCTATCTTTGAAAACAATGGAAAATGTGTAAGGGAATGTCAGGTTTTAGTTAAAATGGGCAATGTAGAGGCAGGGACAAGTCACTGCCCGTTCGTCCAGTATGTTTTCGGGCAACCACAAAAGATTGCCCCTACAGGAAGCGACAGGAATAAAAACAGTGCAAAGTTGTTACCTTTGCCTCGCCTTCGCTTCGGCGATCGTTGATTGTTACCTTTTATTCTCTTGGATTTTCCACTTCGATGATAAAATTTTAACTTTTCCGGAACAATTAATGATTCTGTTTGTTTACATAATTACATAGGCTGCATGAAAGTATTGAAATGTATAATAAACAGAATCTATATTAACATATAAACATTCGATTGTTTTAATTTGACAATCGGTATTTTTATGATTAACTTTGTCTATATAAAAACAAAACTAATAAATAAATTTTATCATTATGAGTACATCAACATTAAAAGAAAAAAAAGCAACATCAGTTAATGCTGAAATTGCAACATTTATCGGTAAAATGTTTTCATTCAACAGTAGTCTGAAACTTCACCACTGGCACATAACTGGTAAAGCCAGTTATGCACAGCACATTGCACTGGATCAGGCTATAGAAGACCTGTTAGATGTTACAGACCGTCTGGTAGAAACTTCTTATGCACTGAAAGGCGACCTGAACATCGTTATTCCTGAAACAAAGAACCCTTCTGACATTGTAAAACATGCAGAAGATTTCTTCAAATATTCTGAAACTCAGAGAGAACTTTTCGCAGAAGCTTTCACTCAGGCAATTATTGACGATTATCAGGAAGCTATCCAACAATTATTGTATCGCCTGAAAAGACTTCAATAATTGAGAATCGGAACAGAACTTCCGAAAAACAAAATATAACGAAGGCTATCTCTTTAAAGATGGCCTTTGTTGTTTAAAAATTTATACCTTTGCAAACCATAAAAAGACACAAATCAGATTATGAAAACGGACATTGAAATAGCCCGAAGTATAAAACTGAAGAATATATCCGTAATCGCAGAGAATGCGGACATAAACCCCGAATATATATACCATTTCGGGAAGCATATAGCAAAAGTACCTGTATCTTTGATAAATGCAGACAGGATAGGACGAAGCAACCTGATACTTGTCACTGCTATCACTCCCACCAAAGCCGGTATCGGTAAAACGACCACTTCCATAGGATTAGTCTTAGGACTCAGCAAAATAGGAAAGAAAGCAATCGTTGCATTGCGTGAACCGTCTTTAGGGCCATGTTTCGGCATGAAGGGCGGAGCTGCCGGCGGAGGATATGCACAGGTGCTGCCTATGGAAGATATCAACCTGCATTTTACAGGAGATTTCCATGCTATCACATCAGCCCATAATATGATTACGGCTTTGCTGGATAATTATCTATACAGGAACAGGGGAACTGACAAGTCCCTGAAAGAGGTGGTATGGAAACGTGTACTCGATGTGAACGATCGTAACCTGAGATACATCGTTACCGGACTTAACGGCTCGGAGAACGGTACTCCGGCAGAATCGGGATTTGAGATTACTCCCGCTTCGGAGATAATGGCTATCCTTTGTCTCTCGAAAGACCTCGATGACCTGAAGAGAAGGGTAGGTAATATTATTCTCGGATATGCTGCCGATGGTGGTGCTTTTACGGTAAATGATCTGGAGGTAGCGGGGGCTATCACCGTATTGCTGAAAGACGCTATAAATCCAAATCTGGTGCAGACAACCGAAAATACCCCTGCTATTATACATGGAGGACCTTTTGCTAATATAGCACACGGCTGTAACTCTATTATTGCAACTAAGATGGCAATGTCGCACAGCGACTATGTAGTTACCGAAGCCGGATTCGGTGCAGATCTGGGTGCGGAGAAGTTCTTTGACATAAAATGCCGGAAAGCCGGAATCACTCCGAAGCTTACTATTATTGTTGTCACTACTCAGGCGCTGAAGATGCACGGTAATGTGCCGTTGGAAGATATTAAGAAAAAGAATATAGAAGGTCTCAAAAATGGCTTTGCCAATATGGATAAGCATATTGCCAATATGAAGTCGTTCGGGCAAAGTGTATTGATAGCCCTTAATAAATACGGTTTCGATTCGGATGAGGAAATCGAACTGATACGGAGTCATTGTAAAAGTATGGGAGTAGGCTTTGCTCTGAATGAATCTTTTGCTGATGGTGGAGACGGGGCTGTTGATTTTGCGCGAGAGGTGGTAAGAGCTATAGAGCAAACCCCGTCGGAACCTTTACGGTTTGTATATGAAGATGAGGATTCTACCGAGCAAAAGATAGAGAGAATTGCGAAGCAGATATATGGAGCCGATAAGGTTGTATTGGCAGACAAAGCGAAGAAGAAATTGTCTCTCATAGCTAAACTGGGCATCGGAAAGTATCCGGTCTGTATAGCAAAGACACAGTACTCGTTTTCAGACAATGCTCATGCTTATGGTACACCGAAAGGGTTTACGCTCACTATAAATGATATTGTAATAAATAACGGAGCAGAATTTATTGTCGCTATTGCCGGCAGCATTATGCGCATGCCGGGATTGCCTGCCGATCCACAGGCTAAACATATCGATATTGTAGACGGAGTGATAGACGGACTTAGTTGACAGATTTATGTTATGATGAAACCTTTGTTTACACTTATATTGCTGTTTTGTTCCCTGTCCTCTATGGCTCAGGGTGTAGATATTGTATATAGCAGGCAGGATTCTGTTATCTATGAGAAGTATATAAAAGAGTTTAAAGCAGAGAAGGATAAACCGCTGGATGAACTGATAGCGAATACAGCCAGGTTCTTTCTGGGGAAACCTTATGTAGCGTCTACTTTGGAAGTGTCAGATAAAGAGCAGTTGATAATAAACCTAAGAGAATTCGATTGCACGACTTTAGTAGAGAATAGCATAGCTTTGGCAAAGACGATTAAATCGGGAGATAACTCTTTCGATAACTATTGCCGGATACTTAGGCAGATACGCTATCGGAATGGCGAAATAAGCGGGTATTTGTCTCGCCTGCATTATACTACCGACTGGATTTTCGAGAACGAAAAGCAGAATGTATTTGAAAATATGAGCCTTAAACTGGGAGGAAAAAAGGTTATGCAGCCTGTTGACTTTATGTCGACACATCCGAACCTGTACAAGCATCTTAAAAACAACCCTACCAATGTCAGAGAGATGGCTAGTATTGAAAAGGATATAAACAAAAGAGATTCATACAGGATCATTCCATTGGCTGCTATTGCACCAAATGAAAAGGGAATCGAGAATGGTGACATTATTACTTTTGCCACATCTATAGCCGGACTCGATTATTCTCACATGGGCATAGCTTATTGGCAAAACGGGATATTGCACTTTATCCATGCTTCGAGCAGGGCTAAACAGGTTGTTATAGAGACGAAGACCTTGCTCAATTATTGTAAGGACTCAAGGAATTGTACAGGAATAAGTGTGCTCAGAATAAACTCGGAGAACAAATATGGAGAATAAGGGTATCTTGCACGGTATGGGAGGCTGGTCACAGTTTTTCTTCTTTTTCTTCCTGTTTTTTATGGGACTGATAACAGGTAGCTTTATACTTGTATTGTTCACAAATACGGAAGAAATGTATCAGTCGGCACGTACGATGCAGATGGCTCAGGCAATACAGACTATCTTCATATTCTTAGTTCCTGCATTGGCTTTTGCTTATCTTTGCCAGAATAAACCGAAGGCTTATCTGAAAACAGAGGGGAACCGGAGCCTTCTGCTGATTACTCTGGCCGTATTGCTTATTCTTGTTATACAGCCATTTATAAATTGCATCAGCTATTACAATCACCAGATAGTATTACCTGAGTCGATGACATCATTCGATCAGTGGGTAAAGAACGGAGAGGCTGCAGCCGAAAGAACATTGAAAGTGCTCTTTGCAGACAGGAGTGTTTATTCGCTTATCCTTAATCTGTTGATAATAGCTGTAGTAGCAGGCCTTGCCGAAGAGTTTTTCTTTAGAGGTTGCCTGCAACAGATTATTCAGAAGATAGTGAAGAATGGGCATGCTGCTGTATGGATAACAGCTGTTATATTTAGTGTTGTGCATTTCCAGTTTTACGGCTTTGTTCCCCGTGTATTGCTTGGAGCTCTTTTAGGCTATCTGTTTTTATGGTCGGGAAGTATATGGGTGCCTGTTATTGCGCACACAGTCCATAATGCAGTAAATGTGATCTTAATACATATGTATTATGATATCCCGGAACATGAACAGATGGAATACTTCAGTCTCGATCGGGGTACTCTGTTGGTTGTTTCCAGTTTCATATTATCTGCTGCTGTATTGGTTATTCTTTATAAAAAAAGGATAGCATGCTATAAATCCGGAGAGTAAGTTATTATATTTGCATTTTTGCATCATGGATACAATAGAAAAAAAAGAAGGGTACGGATTTCTTATTGATTGGATCATTCACCTTGGTGATATATTGCTGATCAATGCATTCTTCATATTGGCTTATATAATATTCCGTAATGAGGAGCTGGTTATCAATCATCTGCATTACAGGGAGAAGATAATAGCCCTTCTCTTTATTAACTTATGCTACTTTGTAACAGCCTCTTTCATCCGCTTCCATATATCTTCCAATGTTGTATATATTGAGAAGATCGTACAGCGTTCAACTTTGTTTATCATGGTGTACGCCATCCTCGTTACTGCTGGCTTTTCCATCCTGCATATTATAAGTATCCCGATTACGCCATGGCTATTAGGAGTCTTTATTCTGGGTACATTATTTGTCGGATGGCATGTGTTATTCCGCATCTTGCTAAAGTCGTACAGGCGAAAGGGATATAATTACAGGCAGGTAATCATAATAGGAGGCGGTACCAATAGTGTAAAGGCATACGAATCCCTTGTATTTAGCGAATATGGCTATAAAGTGCTTGGCTTCTTTGAAGATGATCCGGAGAAGAAGAATAACCTGCCCAACTACTTAGGTGGATTATCCGACATCAAGGCCTATACCAAGACAATAAAAGTCGATGAGATATTCTGCTCTTTGCCAAGTAACCAGGAGGATGTAATATATGACCTGATCCAGTTCTCTGAAAAGAATATGATCCGGTTCCATTTCATCCCCGAGTTCTATAAGTTCTTCAGGCGCCGTTTCTCTTTGCATTTCATTGAGACGACGCCGGTATTAAGTCTCCGCTACGAACCATTGCAGCATTTTGCCAACAGGTTTGTCAAGCGTTCTTTCGATCTTATTTTCTCAGGATTGGTGCTTATCACGGTCTTTCCTATCCTGTATCTCATATTCGGTCTCATCATAAAGAGCGAATCTCCCGGTCCTATATTCTTCAAGCAGAAGAGAACGGGATTTAAGGGAAAAGAGTTCTATTGCTACAAATTCAGGTCGATGCGGATGAACAATGAAGCCAATACACTACAGGCTGTACAGGGAGATCCGCGTGTTACCAAGATAGGAGCCTTTATGCGCCGTACCAGTATAGACGAAATACCGCAGTTTATCAACGTATTCAAGAATGATATGTCTGTTGTAGGCCCTCGCCCTCACATGCTTCAGCATACAGCTCTGTATTCATCCATTATAGATAAATTCATGGTGCGCCACCTTGTCAAACCCGGTATTACAGGATGGGCACAGGTTTCGGGATGCAGAGGCGAAACCAAGACAGTGGAAGAAATGGAAGACAGGGTAAAACACGATGTGTGGTACCTTGAAAACTGGACATTCTTCCTCGATCTGAAAATTATCTACCTTACTGTACGCAATGCGGTCAAGGGTGAGGAAAACGCCTATTGATCCGCCTTATTAAAAAATACCCCTTTCGCTCAAAGCCTTTCTGTACTTCGTTGCGTTCAGTTGATGTTCGGCAAATGTCTTTGCAAAATTATGATACCCTGAAAAATCCTCTTTGGCACACATATACAGATAATCGTGTGCCGAAAAGTTCAACACAGAATCGATCCCTTTTATAGACGGAATACGAATAGGTCCCGGAGGTAATCCCGTATGTTTGTATGTGTTATAGGGTGAATCTACCTCGAGATGCTTGTTCAGTATCCTGCGCAGGCTGAAATCACCTACCGCAAATTTTACTGTCGGATCGGCCTGCAAGGCTTGCCCTAGCCGAAGACGGTTTAAATAAAGACCGGCAACCATTGGATATTCGTCCGAATAGGTACATTCTTCTTCCACAATAGATGCCAGCGTGGAGACTTCCACTTCTGTCAGTCCTATCTCTTTTGCCTTATTCTTTCGCTGATCTGTCCAGAAAGCCTTATACTCCTTTTCCATACGTTTAAGAAAGCTATCAAGACTTACATCCCAATAGAATTCATACGTATTGGGAATAAACATGGCGACTACAGTCTCAGGAGTAAATCCGAGCTCCTGACATTTATCTTTATCATCTAAAGCAGACAACAGGCTTTCCTTACCGATCATCAGTTGCTCGCTAATGCGCTTGGCCAGATCTTCTTTTGTTCGGATATTGTTAAATTTCAATTTAACCGGTGTCTGATGCCCGCTCCGGAGATTCCTTATCAGATCGATGGCTTTCATGTCGGGGGTTACTGCATATCGTCCCGTTTTTAGATTGCCTTCGTAACCAAGAGCGGAAGCCAGTAACTTGAAATTTGACAAGCTTTCTACTTTAGCACTATCTTCTACTTCTTTTAGCAAGGTGTCATAGTTCTTCGATTGGTCTACGTAGATGTAAACTGTTTTGTCTATATCGAATCCGGTAGACAGAATGCGATAACCGTATATGCCCAAAGCCGCAAGTATGGCGATTAGTACAAGTACAATATATAATATTTTCTTTTTCATATTTAATCTAAATCCATTGATGCAAAACAAAGCCAAAAATAGTGCATTTTTCTATTAGTATGCAATCTTTTATCGCTTTTTACCTTTGGGTCTTTATGTAAGACTGCTTTCAGAAAGGTAACAATCAACGATCGCCGAAGCGAAGGCGAGGCAAAGGTAACACATCTGCGCTATTTTTATCACTGTTATTTTTGCTCCTACAACATTTATATTTTAACTAAAACCTGACAAAACTTGCAGTTTTGCAGCGTCATTAAACCGTATACGCTACATTCCTGTGATCATTGTTTGTTAACTACTAGCTGTTGCCTGTCAACTACTATATAGATAAACATATCTCAAAAAAATAATGTCCGTATATATAATATTTCGTCTGCCCAGCCTGTTAATAAAGAGAAATTATAATTTAAAAAAGAATAAAAACTTATCTTTGCACCAAATATTTACCTGAGATATGAGAAAGTCGCATTTTTTGCAAACGCTTTATCTACAAAAGCCACTCCTTCTTATACTGCTTATAGCCATAATATCTACTCTGCCATGGATAGGTATGGGCGATTTCTATACAAAAGGAGAGCCGCGTGAAGCCGCTTTAGCGATTTCGATGATCGAAAAAGGAGAATGGGTGATCCCATCCAGTTATGCCGACGAATTTGCATACAAACCGCCATTGAATCACTGGCTGATTGCCGGATTCTCACTAGCTATAAATAAAGGAGAAGTAACTCCCTTTACATCGCGACTGCCGTCTACGCTGGCTTTTATTGCTATGATAGGAGTCTGCTTCATGTTCTTTGCTCGGCGTCGTCCTGTACTGGAAGCCTTCGTTTCGTGTCTTATTATCATAACCTGTTTCGAGATACACCGGGCTGCCATGACTACCCGTATAGATATGCTGTTGACGGCTCTGATGGTATGTACTTTGATACAGATGTACACTTGGTACGAGAAACGGCGGTTCGGACAGTTACTTTCAATATGGTTGCTGATGAGTTTTGCCACATTGGCTAAAGGCCCTGTCGGCATACTTGTTCCGTGTCTGATCTTTGGGACATACCTGCTTACACAGAAAGAAAACTTCTTTAAAGCTGCACTGAAATGCCTGATGATGGGAGTTCCTGCGCTCATTATACCTTTCATCTGGTACTATGCTGCCTATCAGATTCAGGGTGAAGCTTTCTGGGATAAGGTATTTGCTGAGAATTTCGGAAGATTCCTGAGTATGAAGTCAGACAATCTAGATATAACTTACGAGCTGGGTGTTGAAAATCCATGGTATTATTATCCGATAACCCTTGTAGCCGGATTCCTTCCTTGGACGTTGTTGCTGGCTATTTCTCTGTTCTTTATAAAATATAAAAAGCCGTCGGGAACAATAAAGTCTTTCTTTGAAAAGATACTTTCGATGGACAAAATATTGCTGTTCAGCCTGACCGTAATCGTCGTGTCGCTGATATTCTTTACCATTCCTACCTCGAAGCGGAGTGTGTACATTATGCTTGTTTATCCTTTCATCGCCATATTTATTGCCCGCTTCTTTCTCTACCTTACTGAGATGAAGCCTCTGGCAATACGTATCTCGACCTCTATATTGGTAACAATCGGTATTCTGATGCTGATTATTGTAGGACTGGCTTATACAGGTATTATCAATGTGGAAGAATTATCCCACCATATATCAAAGCGGGAGCGAACACTGCGTGATATAAAACTATTTTCCGATATGTTTATAAATCCCGGTTGGAACGGGCTGTTTGCCATATTTGTCCTTCTGTGTGCCGTTGCCAATAGCATCTATTTGTTGCGGAAGAAGATAAACGTAAAAATACTGATGGCGGGATTCGGACTTATGTTTGCCATGAATATATTTCTGGATGCGTATCTGCTTGCCGGATTTAAAGATGCATATTCAGCTAAACCTTTTGCTGCCAAACTTTCCGATAAATATGAACTGAGGAATAACGTCTATGTTACTAACTATCTGAAAGACTACAGAAACCTGTATGGTCTGAATTTTTACTTACACAACAACTTTAGAAACATTGCAACCGAACAACCTGAAAAGGGTTTCTTTGTTGCTCTGAAACAAGATATTGACCGGATACAGGAAGAATATAATAACTATAATTTTACTTTACTCGAATCCAGCGACAAGTTGAACGATTGCAAGGATAATATGCTCTTCTTCAAAATAGAGAAGAAGAAATGACTTTGAGTAACAAACTGAACTACATACATGAAACAGCAAATTAGCAACCTTGCTAAAAAAGAATCTGTCAGACAGCTTATAAAGTACGGTCTGGTAGGGATGACCGGTCTGGTAATAGAGATGACCGTGTTTTACCTGCTTGCCAAAAAGTTCTCGGTTCATTATCCTTTCTCAGGATTCATCAGTGACCTGCTGAATGGTAAAATGTCTGTAGCGCTCATAGATACAGATATATCACACATCATAAGCTCGGTATTGGCTATCACTAATAATTTTATACTCAACAGCTACTTCACATTCAAAGTCACAGACCATAAGGTTAGGCGCTTCTTCACTTTCTTCGGAGTGGCAGCAGTGGGACTCGTTATCAGTACTACCCTTATGACTATATTTGTCGGTAAATTCCAGCTCGACGAGATGTTGTCGAAGGCACTGGCACTCGTTATTGTTGTAGCGATACAGTTTTTTATCAACAAGTTTTTTACCTTCAAACAACATAAACAGGAAGATTTAACGTGAAAGTATCAAACAAAACTTATACTTATTTGTTTTAATTGTATAGACAACAAGAATATGCTTTTTATTGAATAAATAGCATAGCTATCATGAGACAACAAACTTATACATAACTACTTTTCGTATTAATAGATCAAGATGCTTAATAAAGGAATAAGAAAATATCTGTCAAACCCTGCTATCGGACTTTTGCCGTTTGTTTTGTTTATTGTGTTGCATACAATAAACATTATGGATCAGTATGCACTGATTGCCGGATTTGTGTTTGCCGTCATAGGGGAAATACTGATCAGAAATTACTACAAGAGCAGAGGATTCAGTGTTACCTTCTATATTTCGGGTATATCTATTGCGATTACCCTTATAATATGGTTTCTTACATATAAGTATGTCTGGAAGCCTAATACATACATAGTGATATGTGAAGTATCCATTATCACGTTGTTTATGGTACTCAGAGCCAGTAAAACATATATAGCGGCACGGTTTTTCCGTCAGAAGAACCTGTTGCAAAAGGCTTTGATGAACGAGTTCTTCGATTCGGCTACATTCCTGCAATACGGACTTACTATTCATGTATTTAGTATACTGCTCTATCGGCAGTTTACATTGGCCAATCCTGCCGAACGGATCATAGATCCTATCATCTTCTCCGTGCTGCCTGTACTTATCATATTGCTTATCGGAGCCTATCAGGCATTTAAGGTAAGCGCCTTGTCATCGAAGCTGAAACACGAGGAATGGCTTCCTATAGTGACTGAAAAGGGCGAAGTGACCGGGAAAATAGCCAAAAGCGTCTCCTTCAATATGAAGAATAAATTTCTTCATCCGGTGGTGCGCGTTGCGCTGATCTCCAAGTCGGAAGTATACCTGCAGGAAAGACCGGCTAATGATATTCTCAATCCCGGAAAACTCGATTATCCTTTCGAGAAGTACATGCTGTTCAATCATGAAATAAATTTGGCGGCACGCAACAGTATCCGGCAGATGGTAGGTCAGGATATAGACATCTCCATATCGTTCCTGTTGAAATATGTGTTTGAGAACGAAGATACCAAGCGTCTGATATTCCTGTTCGTTGCCAATCTCGATGATGAAAGCAAGATAAAGCGGGATGGGAAGATGACCGGAAAATTCTGGACAGTGAAACAACTTGAAGAAGGTTTTGCCGATGAAATATTCAGCGAATGCTTCGAGTTGGAGTTCGAATATCTCAAAAATATGGTGCTTGTTCCTTCTGATATTATGAAACAGGCACACGCAAACTGATCTACGTTAGATTCTTTCTGTTGCGCCACACCTGATATGAATTCACTATGTTTTGCCATAGCACATAAGCTCCCGGCCCGATAGATGAAATAGGGTTGAGGTAAGTCTGTGCCATCCAGATAGCCAGAATAGTATTCTTTTGCCCCAATCCTTGTCCTCCGGCAACAGTATTGTCATAGCGGCTGCCCAGCCTCCGCCCTGTAAGGAACTGTGCCACACAAACTACCAATGCAGCAACTGCAACCGTTATCTCTACCATATAGTTGGGACTTTCCTGATCGATAATAAACTGTACCGTCTTCCCTGTGATAATGACCAAAGCGATTGTCCACAAGTAGAATGAAAGGCTTTTGGCCTTCTGTATTTCATAATGCACTCTCGGTAATAGCTTTTGCAGTAATAAAGCTCCAAAGAAAGGTAGAAACAGCAATATGAATATCTTCTGGAAGACAACCCACAATGAGTGGGCGAATGATGATGCATCCACTTCCCCTGTGAGGGCGAACAGAATGGGTGCAACAAATACGACTGTCATATTGCTGAGCAGGCTGTATGCTGTAAGGCTCTCCACGTTCCCGCCGAGCATGCCCGTTATCACCGGAGCCGAAGTTGCCGTAGGAGCCAGTACGCAGATCATAGCCCCCTGCGCGATGATGGGGTTTACCGGAAGCAGCAGCAGATAGACGGTAATGCTGCCGAATACCTGTATAAGGATAAGCCATAGATGCAGGCGCGAAAACTTTATGTCTTTGAATGAAATATTGCAGTAAGTGATAAGCAACATTGTAGCTATCAGATAAGGGGTAAGAAAGCCCAGTGCATCCATATACCGGTGCAGGAGCACACCTGTGATCATGGCAATAGGCATCATATACGATTTTATCTTATTTACTATGTTGTACCCCATACTGTTTTTTAGAGAACGGCTATCAGTGGAAAAGGTAACAAAGGTAACACATTTGCTTTATTTTCTTATCTGTAACTTTCTCTCTTTCTCGTTACCTGACAGTTTAAAATTCTATAGATAAAAATGTAGAAAAATAATGCAGTAGTTTATAAAGCCTAGTCAAGATATAGCCGTCTCATTCTTACGATGTCCACTTTCAGTTCTTTTGTAAGGAAATTCATTATCGATCCGTGATCACGCTTTATCTGGTTGATTCCCGCTTGCAGGAACATGCGTTTTACGGTGAAGATAGATTCGGCCCGGGGATATTTGGCTATAAAAGCATCGTATTTGTCGCTCAGGTATACTTTAGAAATCAGATAGTCCTGCATCACGGTTTCTTCGTCCACACCCAGTGCAAACAGTATCAGTGCTGCTGCCATACCTGCCCTGTCTTTCCCTGCCGAACAATGGAAAATAAGCGGGGCGCTCAGGTTGTTCTGCACAATAGCGAAAAATATGCGGAAAGCCCTCACACATGCCGGATCGCTTACCAGCAACCTGTTCATGTGTTTCATATGTGTATCTATATTTGTTTTTAGCAGGTTTGCCTGAATGCCTTCCGTGCTTAGGTTTCCCGGAGTGATGGCGATGGGGTAGGTGAAGTGTACAGTGGCCGGTAGTTTGTCCGGTGAACGTTTAGTTTCATTTTGTGCCCTGAAGTCTATGACCGATGTGATGGGTATGCTCGAGAGGTATTTGATATCTTCTATTGTGAGGTTCGACAGTTCGTCGGCTCTGAAGAGTTTGCCCCATTTTACGGTGCGTCCTTCTTTTGTTTTGATGCCGCCCAGATCGCGGAAATTGTATCCTCCGGCCATAGGCAGATGTTTTTCGGCTAGTATGATGGATTCATTGTTCAGGACGAGTTCAAAATATATACGTATCGAGGTGCTTACACTCAGATGGAAAATGCCACTTCCGTTACCCGTCAGTATAGGAGTATTGCGGTTGATGCTTTCCTCAGTATGACCGGCGTACAAAGACCAATTACCTTCTGCATTTATTTCAAAGCTGGCCTCTTTCGTATATTTATTCCGTATTATTCGGGCTATCATCTGTATACCCTTATCCATAGACGGCGGAGCTTTCCCTTCTTTTTGAATATCCAATTCCAAATTCATCGTATACAAAAACATACAAATATACGGAATTAGTTGGTATATCCTCTAATCTATAGTTAAATAGCGTGAAGTGTGAAAAAAAGGTAAATCTATGCAAAAAGCCTGTAGACTATTGAAAAGCTATCGAGACTAATGTATCTTTGTTAGTAAGGTATCAATTTAAACGAAGGGACTTTATATATGAAACTTAAACTCATAGCCTGTATTGCAGGCCTGCTTACTTTGTATAACTGTTCTCCTAAACCATCAGTGACAGCTTTATATGAAAAAGATCCGGACGGGAATTATATTCTCAGATGGGAGATGTATCCCGAAGTGGATAATATTCCTGCAGAAATATTCGTGTCCGACAATGATAGTATTTTTCCTTCCAGCCCTTCTCTTACAGTCAATTCCAATGATTATATAGCAATTTTTGAAAATGACTCGGATACAGTTGTGGGGCGTCGTTATTTTCGTATCAGGATAGGAGGCACAACCTCGAATGTTATAACCAATCGTTTTTTTGAACTGGATAGTATACAGAACTTCAGAGATATAGGCGGATATGTAACTAATGATAAAAAAACTGTGCGCTGGGGTAAAATTTTCCGTTCGGGCAGTTTTGCGAGAATGACTACTCGCGATAGTCTCGAGCTGAATAACCTGAATATAAAGACTGTAATAGACCTGAGGCCGGAAGATGTGAAAAATAAAAATCTTAATCGTTATACTGCTGTCAACAACATCAGGCTACCGATTGCGTATAGCGGATATAGCGCTATATCGCAGAAAGTACTGGATGGGCAGTTTCTGAGAGGAGATGCTATTATTTTTACACAGGACACATACAGGGATATGATAAACAATTTTGCAGATGAATATGCAGGATTCTTCGATTACCTCTGCGATGAAAAGAATTATCCGATTGTTTATCACTGCTTTCTGGGAAAAGACCAAACCGGTCTGGCAACATATTTCCTGCTCAAGGCACTGGATGTGCCTATGGATGATATAGAAAACGACTACATGGCATCCGATAAGGAGATTGATAAACGCAAGATGGTAAGGAATGCCGACAGCCTGTCGGAGTCGCGTCAGGAAGCGTTTACAATGCTTGCTAAAACGGATCTGGCTTATCTCCGGTATGGAATATCGTGTATAAGAAAAAAGAGCGGCTCGGTAGACGAATATATGCTGAATGAGCTGAAACTCACTCCCGAAAAGAGGCAAAAATTGAAAAGTATCTTGCTACACTGATTGGTAAAGATAGGATAAGATATATTGTAACAATTTGATATATAGTAGTATCACAGCAATAAATTAGATTCTTGTTTTGACAGGCCTAGATAAAATAAAGAATAACATAGACTCAATCGCACCTGTTACTACTGACGAGTGGGAATTCATAGAAGGGGTGATTGAAAAAGTCTCTATTAAGAAAAACGATATCTTTTTAAAGGAAAAATCAATCTGTGATTTCCTCGCATTTGTCGACAGTGGCGTTTTAGTCTATTATAAAACACTCGATAATGCTGATGAAATAACTACTGATTTTGCATTTGAGGGAGAATGGGTAACGAACAATCACAGCAGATTAAACAACTCGCCTTCTCATCTTAACATAAAAGCAATAGAAGATTCCGAATTGTTTATCGTAAAGCATAGCCACCTGATAAGTTTATATGACAAGGTTCCTGCAATGGAGCGGTTTAGCCGTATCTTAATGGAACAGGCTTTTGTTAAGCTCATTCAGCTAAGTATTGATTTACAAACCCTATCGGGAACAGAGCGGTATTTGAAACTTCTACAATCCTACCCCGCCATTTTCCGGAAAGTACCACTTTATCATATCGCAAATTATTTGGGGATAGCACCTAAATCTTTAAGCAGAATCCGTAATTCTATTTTTTATCCCGGAAAATAATTTGGTAACAAATGAGGAGGAACTAAATACTTTCATTTTCTGAAATTTGTAATTCAAATTAAACAAATATCAGAAATGAAAAGAATAATTATTTACAGCGTTGTTGCATTAGTTTTATTATCATTTGATTTATCTGCTCAAGAAAGAGTCAACCAGCAAAGCATTCCAAAACAGGCTTTAGAAGTTGAAAGTTTGTTCCCTATGTTTATAACAGGAGGTTTCCATATTGGCGTCGGATATCGGTATGATAAATTCAGAGTAAGAGGCAGTATTATCAACGGAGGAGGCTATAATGCAGAAAAGGCAGGAGTTAATAACTCGTCTAAAGAATTTAAGCGTCATTATAAAACTTCACCCGGTATTTTTCTGGGATATAACATCTGGAAAAATCTGGAGGTATATACTTATTTTGAGTTCCATACTTTCGAGATAGAGCAAAAAAGCACAGGAATGAAAAAGGATTTATTCAGTCTGGATTATGGAGGCGGGGTAGGATATCAATTCTTTATTGGAAAACATTTCTATATTCAACCTGCATTCCATGTTTATTATCGCAAAAGTAAAAGTCTGGACTTTGATGGAATACAATATGAGATACCAAATGTTGATTTATCTCCGGTAATACGGGTTGGCTATAGATTTTGGAGTAAATAAGTTAGAATAATGACTTGGCATCTCTTCCTGTAAAATCAGTCTTTCCTCTCATCATTTATCATAGGTTGTTTCACTACCGTTGTCTGTGTAGAATCAGACGGCAACGAATCTGTTTTGGCAGCAGCTTCCGGAGTTTGTGGCTGAGGTTGCTGTATACTGTCCTGTGTATTCGTTGTTGTCCTTCTTCGTCTCGGCTTAAATGATTGGAACAGGCGTTTCAGCGTGGCAGCCTCTTTGCTATAAACAATGCCGACACCCTGAGTGGTCGGAGCCTGACGGTAATAGCGGTCATTGGTGTGGCTGTAGGCTTTCAGTGTCCACATAGAGTTTAGCTGATATTCCAGATCGAAATCGCCGATGAATGTATTTTCAGCCGAAGTTGTCTGATCGGTGCGATATCCCAGATTGGTATTGAACCGTAGCTTGTCATCCAAAAATTTACGTGATACACTCACGCTCATATCCATGTCGGATAGTGAGCCATCGCTTGAATCTATATTTGCGCCGATCGTCCATTTATCGCCCAGCATATTTCCTACCAGAGCAGTCAGCCCGCTCGACAAGGCAGTAGACACCATATTAGTCCATATACCGTTTCCGAAATTACTTCCGGCATTACCCAGATTGGCGTAGAACGATCCGGTGGCAACCAGAGAGGCAAACTGTACGGTTTTTTGTTCATCTGTACTGATGAAAGTCGCAACTTTGGTCATGATATCGTCATTGGCACTCGGCAGGGCTATGTTGTATTTAACTTCCATGCCGTCCAGATTACCCGATATTTCCAATATACAATCTACATCTACTTTAGATGAATAATTCTGATTCTCAAAACTTACATCCAGTGTTTTAAGGTCGGCTTTTACCCTGCGGTAGGCTGTGATGTCGAACCTTGTTTTCAACGGATCTCCCTCAAAGAAGAGTTTACTTCCCGGCTGTATCTTAAACTGTAGTTTCTTTATATTTTGCAGGTTCAGCTTGACGAATCCGTCCGACAGGGCGTAATCACCACGTGCAGTCATATTCTCGGTCTGCATGTCGTAGGTGAACCTGATATTCGATCCCGAACCCCGTGCCTGTAGCTCGTCGCCGGTATTAGGATCTATTATTACCCCCAGCAATATATCGGGAGTTACATTCAGATTTACATCCAGTTTCAGCGGTAACGATTCGCTTACCCTCGATTTTATAGCGTTTTTCAGTTCGTCTTTCAACTTCTCTTCCGGCACGTTTATATACACCACACTCTTATAGTCTGAGGCTTCGGAATGTTGAGGCAGCAATATATTCAGTCTCGAATTTTTGTCATTCGTTACGTTCATCTTCATGTTGATGCCGTTGTCATCGCCATTGATATTGAGTGAACCCGAAGCAAAAACTCTTCCGTAGAACAAACTGTCGGTGCGATGCTCTGTGTTCAATACCATCAGTTTATTCATTTGCATATTGAGCGAATATTTCATCTGCTCAAAGTTTTTATGCGTGAGCGTTGCACTTACATTAGCCGTATTTCCCTGATTATCTTTCAGGGTAAGATTGTCGAATCCTATCCTGTCGGGGCTTACCCGTATAGTGTCCGATATAGTATATGTCACATTGGTGTAGTCTACCCCTATCTGCGTATTGTTGAATCCTAAGAAACCTTTTATCTTAGGAGCTTTTGTGCTGCCTTCTATCATCAGGTTGGTACTGATGCTTCCGTCCAGTTTGTTCAGCATATCGGCTACGAAAGGCTGCATCCAGCGTAGCGGCATTTCCAGCATACGTATCTGCAGGTCGAGCGAATCCTGATTTGTATATACCGTTCCGTCTATTTCAGCATTTGTCTCACCTTTGTTTACGAGGGTGGCATTTAGTCTGGCTCCGCCGAATTCGTCACTCCACGCGCTTTCGAGGTGCATGGTTCCCAGTGTGTCGGCAAACATTACAATGTCGGACATCTCCAGTCCGCGTGTGTACACTTCGGGTTGATCGAGCAGGTTGGTAAGCAGTACATTTCCGTGAATAGAGCCTCTTATATTTTTTATATCGAAAGCTTCGAGCAGATCACCGATCTCGGCATGGTCGAAATAAGCCCTCAGGCTGTCTGATTTCAGATCGGAAACAACGCCGTCGAGTCCGAAATACCTCTTCTTATTCAGTCCGATACCCACATTATGTATTTCGGTGCGGGTACCTGTATTTATTATTTCTGCAGGAAGCAGGTTCAATGCCAGCTTATCTATCATCAGGTCTGACGGCGATACTTTGAGTGACGATACCAGCTCGTTCTGTTCATTTCGGCTAAACTCGGCAAGAGCTTCTATATATCCGTTGATACCGATGTCGGTATTGGCGCTGGAAATGTTCGTAATGGCATGTATTGCATCCTGAGCACCGTCTACAAGCAGCGATAGTTTATATTCGCCTTTATCCATCAGCATACGGCTGTTGCCGGTAACGTTGAATGCAGAATCTACATTCGACATATTCAGCGTAGTGTTTTTTATATCGTATTCTCCGTAACGGATATAAGGAACATCTCCGTCTATCTTGATAATATTATCTATCGTACTGATGCGCCCGCTTATACTTGCCGGTTCTATCACATCTACAGGCAGTGCGAAAATGCGTCCAAGTTCTTCTGTATTGTTAGTCTTGAGGCTAAATAAAAAGTCATTCTGATCAGGCTTTTGTTTGCCTTTATGTTCGTGCGGGAATACATTCGGCAGATAATCGTGCATTACATGCGCTATTTCGTGGGCAAGAGTCATAAACGCATAACGTCCCGATATATTTGCCGTAAGCAGCGAAGATGTGAGGTTAATAGTTTTATCGTTCTCTGATTTCCTGATTGCTTCCAGTGTGAACTTTCCTGGATTGAAATTAAAATTGGCATCATAGAAACGAAGACTGTCTACATTCACCAATCCTGTTATCTGGTCTATATCGAGCCCTTTTATATTCCCGTTCAGGGAAAGGTTCAGGCGCGGATTTACCCAGTCCGGATTTTTATAGAAATAGTCTACATGCAATGTATCTACTTTGAGCTCTACATTTATGTCGGGCACTTCGTCCTGTGACATACTCGCTACAGCCATTATCTTGCCGATTTTCCAGTTCGCATTTGCCGAAATACCCATTTCATCGGCATTATAGTAAGCCTCGAACGGCAGGTCTTTAATCGTTTCCTTTTCATAACCCAAAGCCTCTATTCTTCCCTGTGCCTCTGCCGATAACGGTTCTTTCTCGCTCTGATGCGCTTTCACATCTACGGTGGCAGTAAGATTGCCAAGCCCTGTATCTTCACCCAACAGTTTCCCCAGACTGAATCCGTGTGTTTTCAGCCCTGCCAGTACATCAAAATTGGTGAAGGTGGTATCTACCTTACCCGTAGCCAACATATTTATGGAACCTTGCCGGCACCATGCTTCGGCATCCAGCTTGAATTTGTTTAGCTGTCCGGTCAGTTGCCCTTTCAGGAAGATATCTCCCATGTCTTTCAGTATGTCAGGAGAAACGAATGTAGAATCGCCCAACTTTGCAAAGGAATTGATGGCTTCGGGGCTCGCTTTGGCTTTGTCTATTTTGACTAAAATTTCGGAGGTGCCATATTTCTCATAATCGGCTATGCCTGCTTTTCCGCTCAGGTAAAAGTCTTCGCCGTAAGTAAGGTTAATACTTTCTATCTGTACTGCCGGTAGTGTACCGTTTATATCGGCTTGCAATCCGATCTTGTTTTTCAGAAATTTAAGTTCCGGCATGAAAGCAATAAGGTCTTCCGGCGTAATCTCAGCGTCTTCCGTTCCTACTTCAAACTGATTTGTAGCCAGATTGTACCGCGCTTTATTTGTAATCAGATGCGATTGAGGCAAGGTGAGAGCAAGCCCTTCTACCCACATCTGGTCTTTTTCTGAATAGAGATGTCCTTTCAGGTCTTTTATTTCTACACCTGTTTTTTCTTTTGCTCTCAGATTGTTGAGCGCAATATCGAGTTTGTCAGTATCTATCGAATTCAGGTCGAGATTTGCATTTACATCATATAAAGCGATATGTGAGACATTGAACACGCCCGGAGTAACAGTGTCGGAAAGTACATCATAATTGAGCCGTCCTCTGTTGAGGCTTACATCTTCTATGACGATGACGAGGGAACTTTTTGTGGTGTCTACCTGTGTTGTATCACTGCTCGAAAAAGCATCTATGATAAACTGGAAGTTGAAATCGCTGATGCTGTCTTTCTGCGTTACATTGATCAGAAAATCGTCAACAGTAATTCCCGTTATCGCCAGCTTACTGCTTTTCAGCAGTTCCCATGGGCTGAGGCTTACATCGAGGCTGTTGGCATAGAGCAGGGTGTCTTTTGCCTGATCTTCTATATAGATACCTTTAAGTGTTGCATGGTTGAACAGGCTGAGACGCACTTCGTCGACAGAGACTTCGGTCTTTAGGGTTTTCTTCAACTCATCTATGGCAAAGTTTGCTACTTTCTGCTGTATGGAAGGAATAGAGAGTAAGGCATACAAAAGTACATTTAGTCCTATTATCCCCAGGACTATATATAAAAGTACCTTGAAAAGTTTTTTCGCAAAACTCTTCTTCTTAGGTTGTTGTATCTCTTCCTTAACTTTTTCTTCCGCTTCCATCTGTTCTCTTTGATCTTACCTTTCTCTCTTTATTTTATTTCTTTCTCGTAACAGTAAAATAAGCCTTTACGGAAATATACATCGCCGGCTTTTTTGTATCCTAACGAGTCGTAAAGCCTCAGTGCTGCCTGATTCTGAGGAAAAGCATCCAGGCGTATGACATCGTAATTATTGTTTCTTGCATGCTCCTCGGCAAACAGCATTACTTTCTTTGCTATTCCCTGTCCTTGCTTTTCTGCTTTCACCGACAACCGGTGTACTATCAGCGGATTTGTTCCCATAGTCCAGTTCACCGTGTCGTATTCGGGCCAGTAACTGCCATTGAGGACAACGTATGCGGCGAGTTCGTCTCCGTCGAAAAAGCCGAATGCGGTACCGCTTTTCAGGTCTTCCGTTATATCGTTTTCGGCCGGATAAACATCGTCCCACTGGTCTATTCCGGTTTTTCTCATTGCTTTCACAACGCCCCGTATAAGTTCCATTACAGGAACTGTATATCTTTCATCTAAGTGCTTTACCACGTTGCGTCGTCGTTATTTCAGTTTGTGGCTCCATTCTTCTTCGTTGAACCCTACCAGTACAAAGTCTTTTGCGGCAATTATCGGGCGTTTTACAACCATGCCGTTCGACGATAATATTCCGATCAGTTCCTCTTCCGGCGCCGATTTCACTTTATCTTTCAGATTCTCTTCTTTGTATATTTTACCCGAAGTATTGAAAAACTTCGCAATGGGCAATCCACTCTTTTTTATCCATGCGCTCAGTTCCGCCTTAGTCGGATTATCTTTCGATATATCGCGGCTGTTTACACTTATATTATTTACTTTTAGCCATTTGGCTGCTTTCTGACATGTGCTGCATTTTGGGTATTGCAAAAAGAGGATATCCGCCATGTTATATGTTGTTTTTTATTTTAACAATATACAAATTTAAAGATTTACTACTGAATAACGCTGTTTCAGTGTGGAAAGTTCTTCCTTTTTAGTCAAAGCGCACAATATTTGTTTAAATTTGTAATTTAAAATCAAAAAAATAACAACATGATACAGTCAATGACAGGCTTTGGTAAAGCATCTACCGAACTTGAGAGAAGGAAGGTAACCGTAGAAGTAAAATCCCTTAACAGCAAACAGCTCGATTTGTCTGTGCGCCTGCCTAACTTGTACAAAGAACACGAAATGGAGATCCGCAACCAGCTCTCCCGCCAATTAGAACGGGGAAAAGTGGATTTTCTTATATATGTGGAGAATATAGGAAATGAAACTCCTAGCCAAATAAACCAGAATATAGTAGAAGGATATTACAACCAGATAAAGGAATCGGCACGCAAACTGGGTATAGATACGCCGGCTGACTGGTATCAGGTTATATTGCGTATGCCCGATGTACTGAAGTATGAATCGCAGGAAGTGGACGCTTCGGAGTGGAGTGCTGTATCGAAGGTGATCGACGAAGCTGTCAAACAACTGCTGGCTTTCCGTAAACAGGAGGGTGAGATGCTCGAAAATCTGTTTAAAGAAAAGGTTGCAAATATATCTTCTTTGTTGACGGACATAGAGCCTTTCGAGGCTGAGCGGGTAGAAAAAATAAAAGCCCGTATTACCGAAGCATTGCATAAAATAGAAGATTTCGATTATGATAAGAACCGTTTCGAGCAGGAAATGATCTATTACATCGAAAAGCTCGATATAAATGAAGAAAAGTCACGTCTGACAAACCATCTGGGTTATTTTCTGGAAACGATGAAGTCAGGTACCGGACAAGGTAAAAAACTGGGATTCATCGCTCAGGAAATGGGACGTGAGATCAATACGATGGGTTCAAAATCTAATCATGCCGATATGCAGCAGATCGTTGTTCGCATGAAGGACGAACTGGAACAGATAAAGGAACAGGTGTTGAACGTATTGTAATGTTAGTTTTACTGTAAAGAGAGTAATAAAATATAGAATGGGTAAACTGATTATTTTCTCCGCACCATCGGGGGCCGGTAAATCTACAATCGTAAATTATTTGTTGTCGCAAAACCTTAACTTGCAATTTTCCATCTCAGCGACCAGTCGTCCACCCAGAGGGACGGAACAGCACGGTGTGGAATATTATTTCCATAGTCCTGACGAATTCAGACAAAAAATAGTGAATGACGAATTCCTCGAGTACGAAGAAGTATATAAAGACAAGTTTTACGGTACGCTGAAGTCCGAAGTAGAAAGAATATTAAATAGTGGAGGAAATGTTGTTTTCGATGTAGACGTGGTCGGAGGATGCAATATAAAGGATTATTACGGCGACAGGGCTTTGTCTATTTTCGTAGAGCCGCCTTCCATCGAAGCACTGCGCGACCGTCTGGAAAAAAGAGCTACTGATTCACCCGAAGTTATTGATGCCCGTGTGGCAAAAGCAGAACTGGAAATGACATTTGCACCGCATTTTGATATTGTTATAGTAAATAATGATCTGGAAGAAGCTAAAGCTAAAGCACTGAAAGTTGTAACCGAATTTTTATCGAAATGAACATAGGTATATTCTCCGGTTCGTTCAATCCTATCCATATAGGGCACGTAATACTTGCAAACTACATTGTGGAGTTTACCGAAATAGACGAAGTGTGGTTTATTGTCAGCCCGCATAACCCGCTGAAATCACAAAATGAACTTTCCGACGAGCATACCCGTTTAGAAATGGTGAATATAGCACTGAAAGATTATATGAAACTCAAGGCAAGCGATTTTGAATTCTCACTGCCAAGACCATCTTATACGATAGATACGCTGAAAGCTTTGAATAAGGCTTATCCGCAGCACGATTTTACACTGATCATCGGAGCAGACAACTGGAATATCTTTGAGAACTGGAAAGAATCTAATTCGATTTTAGATAATTATAAACTGAAAGTTTATCCGCGTCTGGGTTCACGCATATCTATCCCCAATAAGTTGAAAAACAGAGTAGAGGCGTTAGATTCTCCTATTGTGGAGATTTCGTCCACTTTCATACGCGAAAGTCTTTCCGGAGATAAAGATGTACGGGCTTTTTTACCCGCCGGAGTGTATGATTATATTATAGAAAACAAACTATATAGACAGAAATAAGAAGATGAATTATCAGGAAGCATTGTCAAACGATTTGGAGATACGTCGTTCACGTCTGCAACAAGCTATGCAGGCAATGAATATAGAAGCATGTGTGTTGACTACTGCGGTAAATGTGTTTTACATGACAGGCAAGGTATATAACGGTTATTTTTATCTGCCTGCCGAAGGAAAGCCTGTACACTTTGTAAAACGACCGGAAGGAATCGACTTTGACAATACGATGTATGTCCGTAAACCGGAACAAATAACAGAAGAGCTTCAAAATCTGGGGCTCTCTCTTCCGAAAACTTTATTGCTGGAAACAGACGTTATTCCCTATGGAGAATGCTCCCGCCTACTCGGTACTTTCGGCCTGACTGAGGCTGCGAATGCTTCGGTATTGCTACGCCGCTTGCGCAGTGTGAAGACCGATTTTGAGCTGGAACAGATCAGATTATGCGCACGCCGTCACGAAGCCGTGTATAAGCTTATTCCGTCGCTTTACCGTAAGGGGATGACCGATGTGGAATTGCAGATTGAAATTGAGAAGGTAATGCGTCAGTATGGTTCGTTAGGTCTGTTCCGCAGTTACGGAGAGAATATGGATATCTACATGGGTAGCCTGTTGGTAGGCGAAAATGCCGAAGTCCCTTCTCCGTTCGATTTTGCTTTGGGTGGGGCAGGTACTACCCCGATTATTCCGCTTGGTGCTTCGGGTCAGAAAATAAAAGACGGACAAACCATCATGGTGGATATGGCAGGTAACTATACCCCTTGGATGACAGATATGACGCGTGTGTTCTCTGCCGGAAAAACGTTAAAAATTGCTTACGATGCGCATCAGGTATCTATAGATATACACAATCATATAATGGATATGGCTAAGCCCGGTGTGAGTTGTGCCGAATTGTATAATATCTCGATGGAAATGGTGAAAAAGCATAATCTCGAACCGTATTTTATGGGTACAAAACAACAGGCTAAATTTGTAGGGCATGGGGTAGGGTTGGAGATAAATGAACCGCCTGTGTTGACTCCGCGCTCGAAAGAAATACTTGAACCGAATATTGTTTTTGCACTCGAACCTAAATTTGTAATTCCCGAAGTGGGTGCTGTGGGTGTGGAAAACACTTATCTGATTACCGGAGACGGAATAGAGAAGCTTACCATATTGGAAGAGAATATTGTAGAGCTGTAAATTCCCGAACGAATAATATTTCAGAGTTCTTATCTGTAAAAATAAAATGTATATTTGCGATCAGAAGAAAGACACATAGTTAACTGATCCACAAATGACCAAACTCTATAAATATTGCATATATACACCATTGAAGATGCTGGTAATATCTTTTATCATTGCATTTATTGTTGCGTTTATTTCGGCTAAGATTATGGAAAGGGATGCACGAGAAAGTATGTATCTGATGGTTTATGCATACTTGATCTTTCCTAATATTTTGTTTTCTCTCGGATCATTCTCTATCTGTTTTAATTTGTATAGGTCGGTACGCGAAAACTTTTTCCTGTCTTTCCTGTCTTTTTACTTTCCGGTGATTATAGCCTTTTTTATCGTTGTTTTTTACGGTGAAATGCTCGGAACATTGTTTATATTGCTTATTGCACTTCCGTTTATGATTCCACAGACCTATTATTTTGTCCGATTCCGAAAAAGATTGTTGACAGGGGAGGTAATGGAGGATTTTTATTATGAGGTGAAGGGATGATATTTAATATAGTAACTAACTAATATGAAACTAAAACTATTTATACCCATCATAATTCTCCTCCTTTTATCATGTGGTAACAGGAACAAGCTAAAAGATTATGTTGTTTTTAAGCCAGTTGTTGAAGGAGATGATCATCCTCGTTCCCCTAGCTTTATTCAGGAAGATTCTATACCTCAATCCGAGTTCGGGAATTTCAAGTATGTTCTGGATAATTATAAGGCTGACTATTTTGTAGAAGATGGTAAAATCTATATTGATTCTAAGGAATATTTAGAAGAGGAATTAATGTGGAATTTTACGAATAAAGCCAGAGACTCTGTATGGTTAAAAGAGAATAGAGGCTATTGATTCTTTGTTATCCACTTCCCTGAAAAATACTACCTTTGATTCACATTATTTCACCTGTTAAGAAAATGAATAAAACGATTAACATAAAAGGCGAACTGCTCGATCTGTCTTCTCCCGTTGTAATGGGGATATTGAATGTTACACCCGATTCTTTTTACTCCGGTAGCAGGAAGGAATCGGAAACAGAAATTGTTGAACGGGTACGTGAGATACTCGATCAGGGAGGCAGCATAATAGATGTAGGTGCGCAATCGACACGCCCGTCATCTACTCTGTTGTCAGCAAAAGAGGAGATAGAACGGCTCAAGTTTGCCCTGCCACTCATTACACGCGAATTTCCCGATGCCATCCTTTCTGTAGATACATTCTATGGTGATGTAGCGCGGTTCTGTGTCGAAGAGCATGGCGTAGCTATTATAAATGATATTTCAGGCGGTGAAATGGATAAAACGATGTTCCCTGTCGTTGCACAACTCAATGTGCCTTATGTACTGATGCATATGCGCGGAACGCCTCAGACAATGAACGATCTGACCGATTATGATGATCTGATACAGGATATTTTCCTTTATTTCTCCCGAAAGATTGTTGAATTACATGGATTGGGCTTGAATGATATTATCATCGATCCCGGTTTTGGGTTTAGCAAGACAATAGACCAAAACTATGAACTGATGGCTGTCCTGCGTGGCTTTTCCATCTTCGAGATGCCTCTGCTTGTCGGTATATCGCGCAAAAGAATGATCGCTAATCTGCTTGGCGTTACTCCTGCTGATAGCCTGAACGGCACAACCATACTCAATACTTTTGCTCTGGAGAACGGAGCGAACATACTGCGGGTACATGATGTAAAAGAAGCGGTGGAAGCGGTGAAAATAGTGAAAAAGCTTGACGAGTATAAGTTTTGACTATTTGCTTTAAATTACTATCTTTGTTTATATTCAATATATCTGACAACTCTATCTTAAAAGACTTTACTATGGAAAAATATTTGAAAAGTTTACTGATTTTATGCCTGTCAGTTTCGTTTACAGCATGTGGTTCGGATGATGACGCAACAGAAATACCGGCTCCCGAATATGATTTGAAGCTATCTATTGATCACAATAAAATTCATTGGATTAAAGATATTGATTTTGACTTTGATATATTGAGTGGTAATGGTAGTTATACTGCGGTCATAGCCGATGAAGATATTGCACGTGTAAGTGTCGAAGATTCCATTGTCCACATTAATTTTATTCGTAATGGATACACCAAACTTACAGTAACCGATGTTACAGGGCGAAGTATAGAGCTCTCATTCAGTGTGTACAATCCAACCCTTGTTTCTAGTAATTATACTGTTTTTATGGAAAAGGGACAGGTAACTTCTATTGGTGATTTGTCTTTCTTCGGATCAGGGACAGGGTATAAGGTAGATAATATGAAGGGAGGTAGTGTAATGCTTGTTATAAGCGAAACAGAACTGGTGATCGCAGCGAATAACTTTGGCAATACATATTGCGATATTGTAGATAGCAGAGGCACAAAGATGCCACTTACGGTAATTGTAGTTGCTATTCACGAACTTACATCTAATGTCTTAAATATAACAATGAACAGCGATCAAAGGGCTTCCATCAAATGTTTGTGGGGTAAAGGATGGAAAATTACATCTGAAAGTCCATTTTGTAAATCAGTAATCCTAACATCACAAAAAGCCGATGGATATGATATTTTACAGCTTGATTCGGCTCCCGATATGTTTGGTAGTGGAACAATTCTACTTATGGATAAAGACGGGAATATTGCACAGGTAAATATAACCATAAATTGATTTAGCTCAGCACATGTATTGTATGGCAGGCAACCAGTGCTGCCGTTTCGGTGCGTAGCCTGCTTTCTCCCAGTGAAATAGGAATGAATCCGTTTTGTATGGCTTCGCTTACCTCTTCTTCGGAGAAGTCGCCTTCGGGGCCAACCAGAATAAGGGCATTCTGTCCTTTTTTATATACTTCTTTCAATAGTGGTTTTTCTCCCGAATAGCAGTGCGCTATAAATTTCTGCCCGTTGAAATCCTGTTTGATAAATTTTGAGAATGCCTGCATTTCATCTAGTTGCGGCAATAATGCTTTTTGCGACTGTTTCATCGCTGAAACCAGTATTTTCTCTATACGCTGAGGCTTTATTTCCTTTCGTTCTGAATGGCGGCAAAGTAATGGTGACAGACGGTCTATCCCTATTTCAGTAGCCTTTTCGGCAAACCATTCTATACGGTCGATATTTTTGGTAGGGGCAAAGGCAATTTGCAAATTGAAATCCCATCCTTTTGGCTGATCTATGGTTTTCAGGATATTTACAATGCAATGCTTTGGGTTAGCCTGCATTATCTCTGCATCGTAGAAATATCCTTTTCCATCGGTCAGAAATATCTCGTCACTTTCTTTCTTTCTCAGCACTTTTATGCAATGCTGCCCCTCCTCTACAGGAAGTTCAGGATTACTTAATATATCGGGTGTATAGAAGATTGTTTTTTCCATATCATCAGATTGTATGGTTGAGCCATTTATCGATTTCATCGGCAGATAGTTCCTTTTCTATCTCAATACCTGCTTTTAGATTCTTAAATGTTCGCTGTACGCGGCTACTCCGGCTCACAGACGGAATGCCAAGTAATATGACACGATAACCGTTATGAATGGTAATATCTTTAGGCGTTCCTTCACTCCATATCCACGAATCGCGGTATGCGATAGACAGAGCAGGATTTTCCTTATTTCCAACGATTGATTTCCATTCCGGTTCTGAACATAGCTCGAGGTTGTACATGTTCCACTTGCTTTCTATCGACCTTTCGGTGATCTGCTCGCCACTGCCGTTGACTACAGCGAGATCTTCGTCGTTTATGGCCTTTCCTCCATTGTTGAGTTGGGGAATGCTCATTAGCAAATGTTGTAGCTGGTAGTTGTCGGCTATTCCGCTTATTTTTCCAGTGAATCCGACTTTATTATCTATATCTATAATCACAACCGGTTCATCGAATAGCACATCGAACAACTTACTAAGCCAATAGCATCCCTGATTATAGTTTCCTACATAGGCAACTTTCTCCTGTAGTCGTTCTTTTGCTTTATAGAAGTTTTGTTTGTTAATAGAAAATAAGGAGATTCCACACGCATAAAACTTATCGAGGCCTGTAATGGCAGTATAGACTTCGTCACTTACTAATTCTTTATCATTGATAAGATCGGAGTATAGCTCATCTACTTTTTCATCTCTTTCTTCGTCCTCCGGATCTATTTTGCTGAGCTGATAGAAAAGTATTTTATAGAATGGAAGAGTCTTGTTTAATAAGCCATCGTAAAGATCGATGAAATCGTTCAGAATCGCTTCACCGGGAAATCCTCTTTCTACCAGATAGCCGCAGATAGTAGTGGCAAGTGAGGCTCTTTCTATATCCTGCAGTGAGCTAAGCGAAAATACACGCTTCATAAATTCATTTATATCATCCTCATTACTGTCCGGTAAGGCTTTGAAACAAGGTTGCAGGGCGGCATTTACTTCTTCGTTAGTAGACAATACGTCAGACATTACCCTGATATACTCATCTGTAGCTTCTTTCAGTTCTCTATTCATTGCTTAAGGTTTAGATTTTTACTCTTCAAAGATAATCTTATTTTCTCCCAGTTCCTTAATCTTTGCCAGAGATTCCACATGTATATTCAATTCACGCAGTCTGCGTCCGCCATCCTGAAAGCTTTTTTCGATGATGAATCCCATACCGTAGAGCTGTGCTCCCGATTGTTTTATCAGATCGTAAACCCCGATGGCAGCATTGCCGTTTGCAAGAAAATCATCGATAAAAACGACTTTATCGTTCGCTGTAAGGAAGTCACCGCTTACCGATACCGTGTATTCCCTGTCTTTGGTGAAAGAGTGAATCGTAGTGGATAGCATGTTCGACATGGTTTTGGGTACAGCCTTTTTTACAAAGACAACCGGTAACTCCAACAGGTAGCCGAGCATGATAGCGGGAGCTATACCGCTGGCCTCTATTGTTACCACTTTGTTTATCGGCATATTTCCGAACCGGCGGACAAACTCCACACCTATGGATTTCATCAGAATAGGATCCATCTGATGATTGATAAAACTATCTACTTTGAGGATTCCCCCCTCGTAACTTTTCCCGTCTTTCAGGATACGATCTTTTAGTAGCTTCATGACTATATTGTTTATTGGTTTCTATTCAAGTATTTTAGTTTACTAGTTCATAGTGTACTGGATTTTTTGGCGTTTTTTCTAGTAAACTAGTAACTATCAACTAAAAACTAGTAGTCCTACTCCTTGATACGGATTATAACATTTGCTATGATTGCCACAACACCTCCCGTAGTAATTCCCGATGAAAAGATACCGCTTATAGTGCTCGGCATTTGTGATAATATATTCGGTACAAGTTCTACTCCCAGTCCGCAGGCAAAACTAACCGCGAGTACCAGAATCGCCTTTCTATCGATATTTTGCGATGCTATAATCCGTACACCCGATGCAGCAACTGTTCCGAACATCAATAATGTAGCACCGCCGAGAACCGGTTCGGGCATAATGGAGAATATGCCTCCGATGAATGGAAATGCACTGAGTATAATGAGGAATACGGCAATGTAATATCCTACACGGCGACTCGCTACTCCGGTTAACTGGATCAACCCGTTGTTTTGGGCAAAAATGGAATTCGGGAACGAGTTGAATACTCCGGCAACGGCCGAGTTGATACCATCTGCCAATACTCCACCCTGTACCCGTTTCATAAATTTAGGACCTTCTATCGGTTCTCCCCCGATCATCGAATTAGCTGTAATGTCACCGAAAGCCTCGATGGATGTGATGAAATAAATGAGTGCAACTGCGATGAAAGCGGATAAATCGAAGCTTAATCCGTATTTGAACGGTTGAGGGATTGTTATTGCCCCTACCTCTCCCATATTGGAGAAATCTACCCATCCCATGAAATAGGCAGTCGTATATCCGATAACCAATCCTATAATAATAGAACTCATGCGGATATATTTGTTCTTTATGCTATTCAATATCAATATGGAAACCAGTACCAGCGCTGCCAGTCCGAGATTTTGCCAACTACCGAATGTCCTTGCGGGGTCGATTGCAGGATCGACAGCCATTGCACCATATCCGCCGCCACACGATACGATGGCTACTTTGATAAGGCAAAGCCCGATCATGGTTACCACAATGCCAGAAACAAGCGGTGTAATGATCTTTTTCGTGTATTTCAACAAGCGGCTTACAATCATCTCTACAGGTGCAGCTGCAATGCAAACTCCGAATATAGCGGCAAGTATGGCTGCTTCTCCCATATCCCCCTTTGCTGCAAAACTGGCGGTGAGTGCGCCGATAAATGAAAAGCTTGTTCCCTGAATACATAACAGTCCGCAACCTACAGGCCCGAAACGGCGGCATTGTATAAAGGTAGAGATACCCGATGCAAGCAAGGCCATCGAGACAAGGAATCCTGTGGTTTCAGCGGAGAAGTTGAGTGTTTTGGAAATGATGAGTGGAGGGGTTATAATAGCAACGAATATTGCCAGAAGGTGTTGCAGTCCGGCGAACATTGCCTCGCGGAAAGGCGGTTTATCTTCTATACCATAAATAAGATCTGTTTTTTGTATGGGCTGAATGATCTCATCCATTTCTCTTTCCGTCATTTCCATCTTTGTACTGTATTTATCGTTTATTTAAATGTATTCGCTGCATCCATGTTGAAGTTGTAGACCTCTTCTATGGGGATCGCTTTTCGATGAATTTGTTCGATATCGTTAGCCTGCTCTGTCCATAGGAAAGGGAAGAAACTAATAGAATGATCAGGATTGAGGTTGCTTACTTCCTGCTCCCATCCTTTCCATCGCATTCCTGTGTAGAAATCGTTCATGTCGGACTCGAAACAGAACAACAGGAATTGGCTGTATCCCATTTCCAACGGAATCCATTTCAGCATATCGGGGGCGAAGTAGTACAGGTTGCCTGCATCCTGTCCGAAAAATCCCCCATTGATCGCATAAAATCCTCCGATGGCATCATCTGCTACCAAAAGATAAGGGGCGGGTTCTCCGAAGTTATGAAATGTCTTTCCTTTGTTCCAGTCGGGCAGTATCCTTTTCAGTCTGTCGCTTCCCGAACCCAGTATGCGTATCCAGCCGTTGTCTATCAGCAAACCTCCTGTTTCGTAGATTATAGCGCCCATTGGCGAGCGGGTAGTAACTTGTGTATTGATCAGGCATTTTTCGGCTCGCTCGCGATCGCAAGGCAGTACCTCTACCTTGTTTTTGGCTAGTCCGATCCACTCTTCCACGAGTGGCCAAGCCGGATCGTCTGTATTGATAAGTTCTTGCAGTGTACGCATAGGTACAATTTTTTAATAAGGTGCAAAAGTAGTTATAATTATAGAGATTTTCTATAAGAAAAGGGAAAGAATAACCTCTTTCCTCTTAAAACAAAAGAGAGCTGTTCTTCTGGAGCAGCTCTCTTGTATAATATTGTTGTAACAGCTTATTTATTGGGCTGTCAACTCAATCACCTTACTGTTGGTCTGGCGAGTAGTAAATACATCCAGGCCTATTTTCATTAGAAAGTCTCCTGAGAATGTTTGTCCGTTACTCTTTAAAGAAGACTTTCCGTCAGGCATCAGGTTGATTTCTTCTACCTTATATTTCTTATCCGGATCTAATCCCTGCAATTTCACTGGAAACAGCTTTTCTCCAAAACGCGGGTGAATATCATAAGCATATAGCACTACCTTATTTTTAGCTCCATCCACATGCATTACAGACATGTGGTTCCCTTCATACGGCGAAACCAAGCGGTACAGGTCTCCATCCAAAATAACTTTCTTCAAACGCTTATAATTAGCCACAGCTCCCTGACAGTATTTCAAATCGGCTTCTTTCATTTCATGTGTACGGATATCGAAGCCAAGCTTACATATCATAGCCACATCGGTGCGAAATTTAACGCTTGTACGGCTATTCCAGCTTGTTACATGTGCATCCATTGCTTTGGACGGAAAGAACTGGGAGAATCCCCACTGGATGAACAGGCGTTCGATCGGATCTGTATTGTCGCTACACCAGAACTCGGTGAAATACTTCAATGCCTCATAGTCGCAACGGCCGCCGCCGCCGGCACAAAGCATCATCGGGATATTCGGATATTTATCTTTTACCCTTTTAAATACATTATAAATCCCGCGTGTATGCTCAATATAAAGCTGGTTTTGCTTCTCTTTCAGGTAAGGGGAATAGACATTTGTGATGGGGCTGTTGCAATCCCATTTGAAGAATGCTACTTCCGGATTTTCGGTCATAATCTTGTCAACAACACCAAATACATAATCCTGCACTTTCGGATTGCTCAGGTCGAGTACTAACTGAGAACGGTAATAATATTCATCGCGGTTGGGCAGGGTAATTACCCAGTCTTTATGTTTCTCGTAAAGCTCACTTTTCGGATTCACCATCTCCGGTTCGATCCATATACCGAATTTCACCCCGTTCTCTTTCGATTTCTGTACCAAATTAGCAATACCATTAGGTAGTTTTGCTTTGTTTACATCCCAGTCTCCAAGCCCTGCGTTAGCTGCCGAGCGCGGATATTTATTTCCAAACCATCCATCATCCAACAGGAACATATCCACGCCAAGCGTTTTAGCCTCTTTGATGATGTCTTCCAGCTTTTCTTCATTGAAATCGAAGTACGTAGCTTCCCAGTTATTCAGCAATGTCAGGCGGTCACCCTTACCATCTTTCAACTGGTACTCGCGTGCCCATGTGTGGAAGTTGCGGCTGCCTTTATTTGTCCCCTGATCGCTGATAGTAAAGATAAATTCAGGGGTAGTAAATACCTCATTCGGTTGCAATTCATAATTTGAAGCATAAGGATCTATTCCTGATATTACTCTCAGATTGTCAGAGTTATCTACTTCAAACGTGAACTGGAAATTCCCTGTCCATGCTATTGTTCCCATCAACACTATACCTTGGTTCTCCTGTGCTACCTGTCCCAATCCCAGCTGAAAAAACGGTTGAGCGTGCATCGCGGCACGCGAACCGAGTTTTGTTTCTATGATCTTCTTTCCGAACTGGAGTTCTTGAGTAGACATGTTTACTTCTTTTGCCCAGTCTCCGCTAAATTCTGTCAGATAGTATCTGGAGGCATCGACATAGAGCATAGCTGATGCATAGCGGCTTATTGTTACGGGCTTCTTCTCCTTGTGAAGTATCTCTGTCCACATCTTTATGATATTCTCTTTAGCATAGGTTATATAATGTAGTTTTACCTCTACCGGATACACATCATCTGCCAGATTAATAATAGTCTCAGTTACATTCCCGTCGATGGCTTTCGCTGTATGTGATACATAACGGAAAATGGAAGTCAGATTACCATCGTTATGCTGTATGGCAAAAGCAGGCTCAAAGAAATCCTCAGCTCCTGATGCAGGATAAGCTTCCCAGCCACGGTCGCCGACACTTCCTTCCGATCCTCCGCGTATACTAAAGGATAGGGATTTAAACTCGGATTCGTTCATCAGCTTTGCTCCCAGATACGATTGGTATAGACGTTTAGTCTTCGGAGCAATTCGCAGAACTAAATCCGTTTCATTTGTAGAAATTCGTATAAATTCAGTCTGTGCCTTTGTCTGGAAAGCAAAGAATACAAAAAAAATCAATACGGAAAAGCATTTTCTCATGGTGCGTCATTTAGGTTATTAAGTTTATCTTACTATAATAGCTTGCCGGCTATTATGACTGACAAGCTATTAGTAATACAGTTTATGTAGTGATATTGTACTACATATTTTACTTTTTTTAAGAAAATACTTTTACTTGCTCAGATTGGCAATGCTTTCCTTTATAGTATTGATCTTGCTTTCGGCATCGGCGAGCTTTTTACGCTCGTTGTCGACAATCTCAGGTTTAGCGTTCGCTACGAACTTTTCATTGCTTAGCTTTGCGGCTACCGATTTGAGGAAACCTTGCAGATAAACAAGTTCATCATTCAGCTTTTTCAGTTCGGCTTCTACATCGATATTATTACCTAACGGTACCGAGAACTCGGTAGTGCCGACAAGGAATGAAGCGGCTGTAGCATCTTTTTCGTTTACTGTTTTAATAGACGAAAGGTTACCCATCTTGGAAATAACGCTATCGAATGCCGGATTATAATTACCTATGACTTCAAGCGCTAAGTCTTCCTTGTTAGGTATATTCTTCTGTAAGCGGATTGTACGTACTCCGGCAATGGTCTCTTTCACTTTCTCGAAAGTATCTATCAGGTTGCTGTCGAATGCCGCTTCTGTTGGTATGGCTGCGACCATAATACTTTCGTTAGCTTTTCTTTCGCTCAGTGCCTGCCACAACTCTTCTGTAATGAACGGCATAAACGGGTGAAGCAGACGAAGCAGGGAGTCGAAGAAACCTAATGTCGCTTCATAAGTCTTCCTGTCTATAGGCCGTTGATATGCCGGTTTTACCATTTCGAGATACCATGATGAAAACTCATCCCAGAACAGTTTGTAAAGAGACATCAAAGCTTCCGACAGGCGGTATTTGCCAAACAGGTCGTCCAGCTCCGCAACTGTTTTTGCAAGAGTATTCTCAAACCATTTTATAGCTATTTGTGCCGATTCTGGTTGCTCTATGCTATCGCTTACTTCCCATCCTTTTACCAGACGGAAAGCGTTCCATATCTTGTTATTGAAGTTACGTCCTTGCTCGCAAAGACCTTCATCGAATGGTAGGTCATTTCCGGCAGGTGATGTTAACAGCATACCCATACGTACGCCATCGGCTCCGTATTTTTCCATCAGTTCGATAGGATCGGGTGAGTTGCCAAGCGATTTTGACATCTTACGTCCCTGCTTATCACGTACAATACCCGTGAAATATACATTGTGGAAACAAGCCTCGCCACGATATTCATATCCTGCCATGATCATACGTGCTACCCAGAAGAAGATTATCTCAGGTGCAGTCACCAGATCGTTTGTCGGATAGTAATAATTTATCTCTTCGTTGTCAGGATTATTGATGCCATCGAAAACAGAGATAGGCCACAGCCAGGAAGAGAACCAGGTATCGAGGCAATCTTCATCCTGACGGAGGTCTTCCATTTTGAGTGCCGGGTTTTTCTTCTGTGCTTCTGCTAAAGCTTTTTCAGGCGTTTCACCTACTACAAATCCGCCTTCCGGAAGATAATAGGCAGGAATC
Organism: Dysgonomonas hofstadii; assembly: GCA_040395895.1. Classification (GTDB taxonomy): domain Bacteria; phylum Bacteroidota; class Bacteroidia; order Bacteroidales; family Dysgonomonadaceae; genus Dysgonomonas; species Dysgonomonas hofstadii_A. Next base: position 16,221 of record JBEBPN010000017.1, on the reverse strand, counting down.
TGGTGTCCCCACCAAAGCTGACGGCTGATGTTCCAGTCCTTGATATTTTCCATCCAGTGACGGTACATATTCTTGAACTTCGCAGGATGGAACTTAACAGTGTCATTTTCTACTGCATCCAATGCGGGTTTAGCAAGGTGCTCCATTTTCAGGAACCATTGCATCGACAATTTTGGTTCGATGGGTACATGCGTACGTTCCGAGTAACCTACACTGTTTGTATATGGTTCGGCTTTTTCAAGTAAGCCTTGATCTTGTAAGTCTTTTTCGATCTTCTTGCGCACATCGAAACGATCCATTCCGGCATATTGGAGTCCGTGCTCATTGAGTGTACCATTATCGTTCAGTATATCTATACCTTCCAGATTGTGCTTCTCTCCGAGCATATAGTCGTTTACGTCGTGTGCAGGAGTCACTTTAAGGAAGCCTGTTCCGAATTCCATATCCACGTAATCGTCTTCGATAATAGGCACTACACGGTTGGCAATAGGTACGATTACCTTTTTGCCTTTCATATAGGCTGTTTTAGGATCGTTCGGATTAATGCACACGGCAATATCTCCGAAGATAGTTTCGGGGCGGGTGGTAGCTACTACAATGTAGCCATCTTCTCCCTCTATTTTATATTTTAGGTAATATAGTTTTCCATGCTCTTCTTTATGGATCACTTCCTCATCAGACACGGCAGTCTGTGCAGCAGGATCCCAGTTCACCATACGGATACCACGATAGATAAGCCCTTTATTATATAGGTCTACAAAGACTTTTAATACGCTTTCGGAGCGCTTCTCATCCATTGTGAAGCAAGTCCTGTCCCAATCACACGAAGCTCCCAGTTTTTTCAACTGCTCTAGGATAATACCCCCATGCTTATGAGTCCAGTCCCACGCATGTTTAAGAAACTCCTCACGGGTGAGGTCGTTTTTACTAATACCTTCGGCAGCAAGCTTCGCCACAACTTTTGCTTCGGTAGCAATAGATGCGTGGTCTGTACCGGGTACCCAGCAGGCATTTTTACCCATCATACGGGCGCGGCGGACAAGTATATCCTGTATAGTATTGTTCAGCATGTGCCCCATGTGCAGGACACCTGTGACGTTTGGCGGAGGTATAACGATCGTATAAGGCTCACGACCATCGGGTTCGGAATGAAACAATTTGTTTTCGAGCCAGAACTTATACCATTTGCTCTCTACTTCGGCAGGATTGTATTTACTTGCAATTTCCATATTAGGTGGTTAAATAAAACTTTAATAAGGGTACAAAAATAAGAAATAGTTTTGTATATAGCACTTTAGTTTAGATACGTAGTTAAAAACAAACGCATGAAATATTTTAACTAAAACCTGACAAAGTTGTACAGTTAACAACAATAGCAGAATTAAAAACACTTGTAAAAACGGAAAAGGTAACAAAGGTAACGCATCTGTGACTATTTTCTGTTTCTGTTACTTTTCTATTTTGTAGGGGCAATCCCTTGTGGTTGCCCGAAGATATACCTGATAAACGGGCAGGGACAAGCCACTGCCCCTACAATACCAATTTTAACTAAAACCTTACAAAGATTACAAGTTTATTAGTCTTTAGTCTACTAGCTTGCTAGTTTGATGTTTCTTTTTCTAGTACACTAGTAGACTTAAAACTAGTACACTCATCATCAATTAGCTCCGCTGAATGTTATTTCAAAGACCGCTTTTGTTGTCAACTAATCACTGTTGACTATCAACTGCTATATAGATAAACCTACAGGGAAAAAATACAAGTGCATCAAAATCATTTTGATGCACTGTATGAGATATAGTATAAGGATATATCCTATAAGTTACTGTTAATGTTTTTCCATTCGCTGATAGGAGGGATGACTTTTGAGTCGATCAACGAATCTCTCAAATCGCAAAGGTGTTTGTAGCTTTCGTTTAGTTCCTTATGCTCTTCGGGTGTTCCTTTTATGATTTTATAGTGTACACCCGCTTTATCCAATGTGGTTTCCATAGCCATCATAATATGATTATACTCTCCATCGGACACGTATGCACCCACAGGCCAGTCAAATTTGGTACCACCCATTGCCGCACATATCATCTCCAGTGAAAGTACGGAAGGGCTTTGGAAAGAAGAGCGTCCGCGAAGTTCCATAATTGCCTTTCCTCCCTGTATCACTCTCTGTTTTATATCATTCCATTGTTCAGTAGTCAAAGCCGGTGTTCCTATCAGTTCATTCAATGGTTTACCATCGACTTTAGTTGTAGATGAAAATACAGCCATCTGTTCACCATGTCCTCCATACGTCCGGCAATTCTCAACCTTATCGGGATCTACATGGAAATGTTTTGATAGTTCGTTACGCAATCTGGTGCTATCCAGAGCAGCGAGAGTCGTTACCTGTGACGGCTTCAATCCTGAATATAAAAGTGCCAGAAGGCCTGTTATATCTGCCGGATTAAAGATGACTACAATGTGCTTTACATCGGGGCAGTATGTTTTCACATCTTTCCCGAATTGGATAGCAATTTCGGCATTGCCTTTCAGCAGGTCTTCACGTGTCATTCCTTCTTTGCGTGCAGCTCCTCCTGAGTTAACTATGTATTTACTGCCTTTTAAGGCTTCCCCGATATTGCTGGTATAAGATATGTTTACACCATTAAATCCGCATTGTAGCAATTCTTCCGCAACGCCTTCCAGCCCTTTTACATAAGGGTCATATAAACAAATGTCTGAAGACAATCCCATTAAAATAGCCGATTGGGCCATATTAGACCCGATCATACCCGCTGCTCCCATTATTGTGAGCTTTTCCGATGTTATAAATTTCATATTGTTCTGTTTAAATTAGTTTCTTTTTATAACACTTCTCCATTTAGTATAGTTTGACAGAATATGAAAACGGATGATTTTATTTAAGATACTTTATCACCCGTGCCGGATTCCCTGCAGCAAGACAATTAGCCGGAATATCTTTAGTCACCACACTGCCTGCTCCTATAGTCGTATTATCACCGATAGTAACTCCTGCCAGAATGATGGCTCCGCCACCGATCCAGACATTAGAACCGATCTTTACAGGAGCCGAATATGTTTTCCAGAAAGATGGTGCATCGCCGTCATTGGCAGAACGCGTCAACCGTTCGTCGGGGATTACAGGATGAGTTACTGCATATATTTGTACGTTAGGGCCTATACCGGAGTTGTCACCTATTGTGATCGTATTGCAATCGAGAAAAGTACAGTTCATATTTATTTCGCAGTTGTTACCGATATGGATATTATTTCCGTAGTCTACATGTATAGGTGCAGATATCCATACATTTTCGCCTCTCGAACCGATTAGTTTATCTAATATACTGTCGAGTAAAGACTTGTTGGTAGTGTCAGCAAGAAAGTATTCTTTCATCAGCTTTTTTGCCAGATGCCAGCGGGTGATCAGTTCGGTATCTCCTGTATCATAAAACTCTCCTGCCAGCATTTTCTCTTTTTCTGTCTTTTTCATAATGGCTATTCATTAAGAGTTACTAAAGTATCGATAAAAGAAAACCGGTCTATTCCCATAAGGAGTGAACCGGTCTCTGTATATTAATAATAGATGATTACAAACTGACTAAGGACGAGGCTCTGTTTTCTGCCAATCGGTTATCCTTTGGTATAAAGATAAGCAATCTCTGGCTTATTCTTGCCGTACCTGTGTTCAAATTATTCCATGCTATGATATCGTCTTTGGAAACCTTGTAGCGCGAAGCGATCTTGGTTACCGTTTCGCCAATCCTTACCTTATGATATATCTTTATTAAACTATCATCGTTAGATGCCGCATCTGCCGGAGATAAGACTGCCTGAATTAATGCTTCCGGTTTGCTTTCCGATATCACTTCTTTTATAGGCTCTGCCGATGCTACAGATTTTACTGCTTCGGTTTTGTTATTGTCTGCCAGATATTCTTTAGGCTGTCTGTTGTTCCTGAATTTATCGGAAACAGTGTCTCCCCAATCTTTTACTGTATTGAGGGCAATGTTCACACTGTTAGTCAGGCGCGACCATATATTTTTCTTCTTTGCTGTATGAGTAATGGTTTTGAACTCGTAGCTGTTAGTGGCAGCAAGCAGTTGTATCTGCTTGTAAGCATCTTCGTTGTCCCATACTTTTTGCATGGCTGGCTCAACCTCTATTTCTTTCAGATAATCATCGATTACATCGGAGGTCAGAGATTCATCTATTGATACTACTAACAATTCAGGCTCGGGCAACTGAGGCTTTTCCGGTTCCTGAATGGCAACAAATTCTATGCGGCGTATTTCAAGTTCTGAACCTGTCCGCACTTTATTCGATTTCAATCCGTTCCATCCTTTAAGTTCTGCCAATGTTACATCATTTTTTCGGGCTATTGCCTGTAATGTTTCACCTTTGGCAACTTTGTGATATGTAACTACCATTTGTGCCTGTTTCATACCATAAGTCACAGCCTCGTCGACCGAAAACAATTCCTGTGTATTTTCGTTTTCAGTAGTTTTAGACTTAAAGGATAGCTCCGCCAGCATATTATCATTGCTGTTATCAGAAACAGCCGAAGCGCACTGTGTAGGCAGGCTGATTACATATTCTCTTTTTGCTCCGGGAATAATATCATTCTTAAATTGCGGATTGTATTTGCGCAGATCATCGACTGATATACCGGTAGCATCGGCAATCTGTTTGAAGCGGACCGTCTGATTCACACGCAACAAATCCATCGATTCGGGATAATTGCTCTCAGCCGGATAAATATTATGTGTGCTATAGTAATTCATAATATATACCGCAGCAACGAATGCAGGCACATAGTTTCTCGTTTCTTTCGGAAGATAAGGATATATCGCCCAGTAGTCCTTTTTACCTCCTACGCGGCGTATCGCCCTGTTGACACTCCCGGATCCACAATTATATGCAGCAATAACCAGATTCCAGTCTCCGTATGTGGCATACAGTTCTTTCATGTATTCTACGGCGGCATAAGTCGATTTCACCGGATCGCGGCGTTCATCTACCTGATTGCTTATCTCCAGATCGTATGCTTTACCTGTTTTGGCCATAAACTGCCACAGTCCGGTTGCACCCATTCTCGAGCGGGCAGTCGGATTAAGAGCCGATTCTATGATAGGTATATATTTCAGTTCGGCAGGAAGCCCTTCTTTATCGAGTATATTTTCTATCAGCGGGAAATAATATTTGCTGTCTCTCAGTATCTTTCCTATTTGCTTACGCCCGTGCTTTGCATATTTCTCTATATGATCGCGCACAATAGGGTTAAACGTCAATTCCATCTCTGTATTCAGAGCATTTATACGATTTATATATGTGGAATCGTGGAATGTTACAACAGTTCGGGATGAACAGTTTTCAGGATATACTACATTCTTATCATCAGTTAGCAGGTGTTCATCGTAGCTCTGAACAGCTTGATTTGCTGTAAACAGACCTTCCGATAAAGATAAAGCGTTATCGCCGTTTTGTCCTGCAACAAATAAGTAAAAGACAATGAATAGTCCTGTAAGTGCTAGTCTCAAAATATCTCGCATGCGCCTCTGGGGTTACATAAACGACAGTCTGTCAAATATTTCCTTTCGTGTTAGTTCCTTAAATTATGACTGTCGCCGATTTTAAATTTTTCAAAAGTAAGCATTAATTTTTAACACAGCACTCAATATTTATATTTTTTATAACTTCGCGATTATCAACACTTCTGTTTATCTCCACCCCATTTTACAATCCCATAACGGTAATAATGAGTAATCCGACGCACACAGCTGCAATAGTAGCAACCAGTCCCGGCAGCATAAATGAATGGTTCAGTACCCATCGGCCAATACGTGTTGTTCCTGTACGGTCGAAGTTTATGGCAGCTACTACTGTAGGATAATTTGGCAAAAAGAAATATCCGTTAACGGTAGGGAAAAGTGCGATAAGCATCCAGGGGGAAATGCCCAGTGTGATACCTAAAGGCATTAGTGCCCTTACTGTAGCTGCCTGACTATAAAGCAGAATAGACATTACAAACAGAGCTACACCGAATATCCATGGCATAGACCTGACCACACCCTCGATAGATGTGCGGAGTTGTTCCATATTTCCGTTGATGAATGTATCTCCCATCCATGCTATACCGAATATAGCCACTACGGCCTGCATACCTGCAACAAAGACTGAACCCTGAGCAGCTTTTATACCATTGGTTTTAGTCGTTAGCAGAATAAGCGCAGCAGCCGAAAGCATAAGTATCTCTATGATCACAGGCATATTTATTTCCTTACCACTTATATTTCGCAGACTTTCTACCGAACCGAAAAGAATAATAAGAATGGTAGCCAGAATAAAGATAAGGACTGATAGTCCGGCTTTACTTTTGAGTTTATAATCGATCTTTTCCGCTGTCGAATGATTTGCAAATTCGCCGTTCTCTAGCCTTTTCAGGTACTCAGGATCTTCGTGCAGTTCTTTTCCCAGTCTCATACTGACTAATGCACCACACAGAACCCCGATCAATGTGGCAGGAATCGTAATCATCAATATATCGAGAAGAGAGATTTTAAACCCTGTCAGCATGCTTAGCAATGCTACTGTAGCCGCCGAAATCGGACTCGCCGTTATTGCCTGCTGCGATGCGATAACTGCAATAGAAAGAGGGCGCTCGGGACGGATTTTCGTTTCGTGTGCCACCTCAGCTATTACAGGAAGTACCGAATAGGCGACATGCCCCGTTCCGGCAACAAAGGTAAACAGGTAAGTCACCATAGGGGCAAACAATGTGATGCGTTGTGGGTGCTTCCGTAGGAATTTTTCTGCCAGAGAGACCATCAGATCGAGACCACCGGCTGCCTGCATACAACCTGCTGCCGCTATTACGGCAACTATCATCAACATGACGTCGATAGGAGGAGAAGTCGGTTCAAGCCCGAAGCCGAAAACCAGTATAGCTAGCCCCAAGCCACCCATAACTCCCAAACCAATACCCTGAATGCGGGCTCCTATAATAATGGCAACAAGGATAAACAAAAATTGTATCAGCATATTACCTTATGTTTTTTTGAATCTATTCCAACTTTCTACCACAAAACCATACGAATTATATTAAAAACAAAATAGATAATCCTATGTTCAATATCCGAAACTATATGTTCCAAAGATAACTTTTTCAGAGAACGATCGGCAATCTGTTTTTAACTAAAACCTGATAACCCTGACAGATTTTGTATTGTTATCAAAGATCGCTATTTGTTAACTGTTGACTGATCACTGTTAACTGAATTCTGTTCTTCGGCTTATCTGTACTTGTATTCGATTTCTTGGGTTGATACCCATAAGCCTGTTTTCATATCTCTTATTAAAAGAGATGGAAATATAAGCCTGTTCCCTTTTTGGAGCAACTCTTTTCTTTCTTCGGCATCCATATAAAACTCAATCTCGCCGGTAAGGCTTTCATCCATAAATATCTTTACTGAAGGTGGAAGAGCGCCTATAGAATAGCGGGTTCCTGTTATTGATTTTGAATCTCTCTCAAACACAATGTCATACTCTAATACAGAGCTGTCTTTGAGCAGCTTGGTGCCGATCACTGTTTTCAGTTCAGGAGGGGTAATTGCCTTAAAAGTAGAGACACCTTTTATGGTATCCAGTTGCTCTCCAGCTCCTGTATGTATAGTGTATATATTAACTGTTCCGTTTCTATCAGGCTTTATATAATATTCTATAAAATAATGGTCTGTCGTATCTACAACACCATTGTTAGTCTTATCTACAATACCATTGTCAGTCCATATTTTCAATAGATCATTGGGTGTATAGATCGGATTTTCTTTCTCTGTCCAAAGATGGGTAATTCTAGGTATATCCGAATAAGCATCATACATTGGTACGGAAACATAGCTGTTATGCTTCGTTGCACATGAAATGAATGTATAGACTAGAATAAGGATTATTAGAGTGTGTTTTTGCTGCATTATTACTGTTTTTGAAATAAAGATGTAATCTAGTAGTTATTTTCATCACTCCAAGTTAATCATTAAACCCGAATCCTCAATATAAACAGTGATATATTTCTGAGGTTTACTCTCTCAACAGCAGCGAACTATCTCCATAACTTAGAAAACGGTAATCATTTTCCAAAGCGTGTGTATATAACTGTTTCCAGTTGTTACCACCTACAAAAGCCGACACCAGTAATAGCAGCGTGCTTTGCGGCTGATGGAAGTTAGTGACTATTCCGTCAACGATCTTAAATTCATATCCCGGTGCAATGATGATCTGTGTATCGGCAATAAGTGTAGTCAGGTTATTCTTCTCCAGATAGCCAAGCAGATTCGATAAAGCCTCCTGTGGTGATAGTACGTTTTGTCCTTCCTGATAAGGTTGCCATTGAGATACCTTCATCTCCGGATTTGTGTTGTTTTGCAATAGTGCTCCCAAATAATACAGGCTCTCCAGTGTGCGCACCGATGTAGTTCCTACAGCTATAATTTTTCCTTTATGGCTTAGCAGCTGTTCGATAATTTCTTTCCTTACCGATATAAACTCCGAGTGCATCACATGGTCTTTTATCTGCTCCGACTTTACGGGGCGAAATGTGCCTGCCCCTACATGCAATGTGATCTCGGCAGTCTTTACCCCTTTATCTCTCAGTGCGGCGAATACTTCCGGCGTAAAGTGCAGACCTGCCGTAGGTGCAGCCACCGATCCGTCTATCTTTGAATATACGGTCTGATATGTTTGCTTATCCCGTTCTTCTGTGTCCCTGTTGAGGTAAGGGGGGATGGGCAGTTCACCGAATGCTTCTAGTAGTTCCGAGAAAGCAAAATCTGCATTGTCCCATGCAAATTCTACAATGTGCGCATCGCCGTGCGACTGCAATCTTTTTGCCGTTACGCTGATCGTTTGTTCTCCGATAATAATTTCCTTCACCAGCTCACCCTCTTTCCATTTTTTCAGGTTACCTATCAGGCAAACCCACGAACAATGTTGTGTCTGCTGAAAGTTGAGCAGGTAGTCGTTCGGGCTGTGCGGTTCCAGACAGAATATTTCTATCTCTGCCCCTGTAGGTTTGCGAAAGTGCAGGCGTGCCTGTATAACCTTTGTATTGTTGAATACCATCAGGCTGTCTTGAGGCAGATAGTCCGGCAGGTGCGTAAATGTGCTGTCCGTAATCTTTTTGCCTCTGTAGACAAGAAGCTTCGAGTTATCACGTTTTATTAAAGGGTATTTTGCGATTCTGTTGTCGGGGAGGTCGTAGTTGTAGTCCTCTATATGTATTGATTTGGGGTTCGATATTTCCACGATTTGCTTTTTTTATTCGACAAAAATAAGCAACTTTGTGTGAATATAAAAGCTTGCGAAGAGTTAGAATAAGAATTTGGAGATATTATGAAGATAGGGGATAAAGTTCGCTTTCTGAACACAACAGGAGGCGGTGTCGTAAAAGGATTTCAAGGAAAAGATGTTGTATTGGTAGAGGACGGGGACGGATTCGATATTCCTGTGCTTATACGTGAGACGGTAGTTATAGAACCCGCTAATGATGCGCAAGTGCGCCAGTCGTCGAAGCTGACAGATGAACTTCAACAAAGGGTGTCGGCTAAACCCGTTCCGGTAGGAGAAGTATATATACCCGAAGAAACGAAGGAGGGAGAGCAACTTTCTGTTCAGTTGGCCTATTTGCCTGTCGATATAAAGAATCTCAGCACTACCGCATTTGAATGTTATCTGGTGAATGACAGCAATTATTACTTGTCGTTCAATTATATGAGCCGTTCGGATGAGGGATGGACAAGCCGCAATGCCGGACTGATTGAACCCAATACCAAACTGTTTCTGGAAGAGTTTGATAAGACGGAGCTTAATGCTATGGAACATATCTGCCTGCAATTTTTTGCTTATAAGCAGAATAAACCTTTTGCCATTAAAAATGTCTATTCTGTAGAGATACGCATTGATACGGTGAAATTCTATAAGCTGCACAGCTTCAAGGAAAATGACTACTTTGAAGACGAAGCTATTGTTTATCCTGTTGTACGCCGCGATCTGGCAGAAAAAGAACTGATCGTGTCAGCAGAGGAATTGGAAATAGCAATGAAACAAAAAGAAGGGCGTCCCCGTATACAGCCTATCGTTAAGAAGGAGAAGAGTGCTATTCTCGAAATAGACCTGCATGCCGATGAACTTCTGGATAATACAAATGGTTTATCTGCTGGTGATATTCTCGAATATCAGCTAAAGACATTCAGAGATACAATGGATGAAAATAAGCGCAACAAAGGACAGAAGATCGTCTTCATACATGGCAAGGGAGACGGAGTGCTAAAAAACGCTATATTGAAAGAATTGAAAACAAACTATAAATCGGCCTATTATCAGGACGCGTCTTTTCGCGAATACGGGTATGGGGCTACGATGATAACAATCAGATAAAGCTTTTACTACACAAAAACAAAACAAAAATGAAGAAAAGAATTTTAGCGTTATTGGTAATAGTGGCTACACTCATTAGCTGCGATAGTGTTCAGCAGGGGTTGACAAGTACTTACAACATGATAAATTGTAAGTATAATTATAAATCTATATCGGGGCTTACCGTTTCGGGTATGAATCTGTCTAATGGCTTGTCATTGACGTCTATTCCAAAGTTGACATCTATACTGACTGGTAGCGCATCGTCTATTCCGTTAGACTTTACACTGAATTTGAATGTAGAGAATCCAAATCAGTCGGCAGCAATGCTTCAGGGTTTACAATATGTATTAAGTATCGACGGTATACAGTTTACTACCGGCTCATTGAACCAATCGTTGAACATCGGTGCAGGCCAAACTCAGACTTTGCCATTGAACATCGGGGTAGATCTTGCTTCTCTGATGAAGAGTAATTCTAAAGACGCAGTGGTAGACATCGCAAAAAACTTCTTGGGAATAGGCTCTAAAGCATCGAATGTAAGCCTTCAGCTAAAACCATCGTTCAATATCGGCGGACAGAATATCACTTCTCCTGTGTATATCCCTGTAAGCTTTAGCTTTGGCGGCAGCAAATAATTACTCATTATAAATTCACTGTCTTATGGAATACAATATTGTACACAATGAGGCTGAAAGCCGTTTCGAGACACAGGTAGAGGGACTTACTGCCCTTGTGGACTACAGAAAGCGGGATAGCCTCTTTCTGGTAACACATACCGAAGTTCCCCCGCAACTGGAGGGTAGGGGTATAGCTGCCGCTCTGACAAAGGCCTTACTGGATTATATCCGCGAAAACGGGTTTAAGGTGCGTCCTGTATGCCCGTACACAAAGGCATATATACAACGCCACCCCGAGTACAACGATATTGTAGCAGGACACGAAGGATAATCACTTCAAAATAATGTATAGAGGGGCTGTCTCAAAAGTAAAAGGGGCTGCCCCTTTACTATTTTACTTAGAAGTGTTCAAAAAATGTTTAGATGCGAAACCGCCAATTCTCAGGAGGACGGGAGCATACTAAAGTATGTGACCTACGACTGATGAAGCAGGCAATGAAGCAGATGAACACTTTTGGGGCATCTTCTTTATTTTGAATAACGCATCACCCACTCCTGCTCCTCCTTTGGTAAGCCTGAAAGCTCTGCTTTATAGTTCGGATCAGGATTATACCAGATTTGTTCAGAGTAGTATTCTTGCAGATCGCGTGAGGAGAATACATATCCCCTGCGGGCAAAAGGCAGATTTTTAAGTATTCTTTTCGATGTCTCGTCTGTGGTCTCTATCGTGTAATCTTCGACATCCATAAGTGTAAAAGATATCGAAGGACTTTCTTTATAATCGAAAGGCTGCGGAGTGAATGCTATAGCACGGAAAGACCTGATCGCCAGTTCTCCTTTAGGTTTGAAATTCCGGGCTTTATAAATAACCTGTCCGCTTCTTATAAGAAAATTGGTTCGCATTCTTCTCTGCTCGTCATCGGAACTGTAGTCGATATAATCGTCTGTAGTTATACTTAGTTTCCGCCCTTTAGCTGTCCATTCCGGATGACCGCCAAAGGCAGTGTTATCAATATAGAAACTCTGAAATTCTCCCATATCTACGATCAGGGTAAAATCATCTATCTGTTTGTTAGCCCAGCGCATAGCAGCAGTCAGCACATAATCGAAAGAGTACGAGTAATCGACACTACCCGACAGATCACAGGTATATGTGTGTTTGACAATATTCAGTCCTTTCCTAAAATTCGCATAGAAATGATATACATAAAAGAAATCGGCGCTCATCCATCCGTAATCTTCCATTGATTGCTTCATCTCTTCCGAAGTAATGGCTTTAAATTTCCCATTCTGATAATACATGGTATCCCGCACCATAGCGACCTTATATGGTAGCTGGATGTCATTCATTTCTACAGTAAAATCATATATATTAGGGTGCTGTCCGTTTCTGGGATTAGGGTTTACATCACCAGCCGGAGAGTAGGCTTCAAAGCCTGTAATTACCTGTTTAGCATTACCCGGATTATAGAATTCGTAATACACCGATACCTCTACCTGCTTTTTATTTTTCCGCTTGATGGTCAGTATCTCTTTCTTGACCGTTATGTCGGTTTCTGTAACGGGAATTAACTGATTGCCACTTACATAATAGGCTCCGTCATTAGGATACAGGTTTATTGTAAGAAGGAATAGTAAAGCCAGTTGTGTCAAGCGTTTCATACAGCTTATTTATACGAAGACTTGTCCCATGTGAAGACTTTAGGTTCTCCGGTCAAATATGGTTGTATCTTCTTGTAATCTTCTTCCGAGAGGTAGTCCTTAATGTCGTATTCTACTGTCAGGCTTGTTGTGTCGGGTGACAGGGTAAATTTCATTGGTGTCATATCCAGTGCTGCATACGCATTTATAAAATCCTCACTTTGCCTGTTGGTATCCGGTTTTATAAACCAGTCCTTATTCTTTGCAGGGAACAGGTCTGCTTGCGGAATAGGTATCCATGTAGTAGTGTAAAACTGCATCTGGCTATCGCACACACCGTTGCTGCCGCATACGGTTTTTACGAGGCATACTATTTTTGAATCATTGATGAGAGGCAATAGCTTTATCTGTATTGTGCCAGCTTCCGATGTCTGCAAAGCAATGTAGTCCGGCGATATAGCCAGTCTTTTCAGGTCTCCGTATGTTCCTCTGTCTACAACTATTTGGGTGGTATCTTTAGTATCGCCTATCAGTAGATTTTTCTGTGCAGCTTCCAGTCCGAAGACGATGCTTTCGGGCATTGGGAGCAATACGCTGCTTATATCCTGTGCTGAAACTGAAAGTATGGTCGTTATAGCAAAAGCTATTGTAAATATTAATTTTCTCATTATTGTCAAATTCTATTCATTGTTAACTGTATACAGTCCCCAAATATAGGAAAAACATTGCTACAATTATTAAAACGAGGTCGATAGCTTTCCCTTTTAAGTTTTTTTCATGGAAGAAGAATACTCCTCCTGCAAATGATACCAGAACACTGCTTCGCCGTACCATAGACACGATAGAGATCATAGCATCGGGGTCTGTCAGCGCATAGAAATACACAAAGTCGGCAATAGTGAGGAATACCGAAACCAGTACGATACTCCATCGCCAGCTGAAGGGGGTATTCTTCTCCCGTTTAGGATACCACAATACGGCTACTACAACGAGCATCAGTAGACATTGGTAACTATTGAACCAAAACTGTACTGCTGTCGAGCTGAACCGCTGCATCAGGTATTTATCGTACAATCCACTGGCGGCTCCGGCTATAGCGGCCAGTATCATAAAGAAAACCCATTTGTTCTTGTGAAAGCTGATCCCTTCCTTCTTTCCCGACAGCGACAACAGGAAGAACGAAATGATTGTAATAATTACCCCTATCCACTGGTACAGGTTGAGCCTTTCGCCGAAGATAAGTAATGCACCCACAAGTGTCATCACCGGACGGGTAGCGTTTATAGGGCCTGTGATGGTAAGCGGCAAATGCTTGATAGCGAAATACCCGAAAATCCACGACGTGAGCACAATCACCGACTTTATAAAAATGTATCCGTGTGTTTCCCACGAAACCGAAGGTACATATCCTATTGTACCGGCCAGCGTATCGGGCGATACTTTTGATATAAGTACTAAAGGCAGTAATAGCAGGGAACAGAAAAGCGTGTTGAGGAACAGTACAGGAATAACGGCATTTTCATGAACCGATTTCTTCTTACATATATCATAACATCCCAGAAAGAACGCCGAAACAAAGGCTAGCGCTAACCACATATTTTATAATTACTGCTTTTATAATAAAAGGTTACAAAGGTAACACATTTGTCATTACTTTTCACCTTCTCTGTAATACTGATTTTAACTAAAACATACCATACAACTTTCCCTATTATTTGACTTCGCTGATTTATCAATTTAAAGATTGCTTTATTCTGTATAGATAAAATTTCTGCAAATAGATAAAATGAAATATAATATTCAGCTGTTAAGCTAAAAATATTATTTTTACATATTTACTATAAACAGCAATACTATGGCAACTGAATGGTTTATTGGCGCATATAAGAACGGGGAAGAACAGAATGTTCCGGTAAAGGATGTGTTGGCGATATTTCCGAGTTATGAGATTGATAAAGAGTTTCGGCTCGTTCTTGTGAAATTGTCGAATACCACAATTAGTTTTTTCTTTGATGCTACCGAAAAAGAAATGCCCGGAGTGATGATCTCAAGACCAGAAAAAGATGTAGAACTGTATGCTATTATTTATAAAATAATGGAACTGGGCAATTTCATCCTTTATGCGCCTGATGGGCTTTATTCGATTATATTAAAAGACGGCGTCGAGGTGGACTTTCCTAAAGATATGATCGAAGCATTAGGTAAACCCAAAAAGGCGATGGATGAAATGGAATTTTATGATCTGATAACTAATATTTACGGGTGACTTTCAGGTTAGTATTCAATAAAGAAAAAACGACTGAAATCACTATTGATAAATCTATCGAATACGATGTGTTCGGGCGTGAATCGAGAAAGAGCCTGCCTGTATATCTTCAAAAAAATAACGGGGCATACGTAAGCAATGAAACAATTAGCAAATTTGCGGCAAATCAATATAACGACAATGCAGCTTATTCGCAGACTGTCTACGAAAACTCCCCGCTGAACCGTGTCCTGAAACAATACGGTCCCGGACAAGACTGGCATGACAATAACAAAGCAGTATCGACCGATTATCTTTCAAACAAAGGGACATCGGGGCTATATGCCTGTGCAAAATTTAAAGTAACAGGAACAGGCACAGCTACCAAGCTGACAAGATCGGGACACTATAGTGATGGCATGTTATCCGTAATACAGACAAAAGATGAAGATGACAATGTCAGTTTCGAGTTTAAGGACAAGCTCGGTCAGGTGATATTGACCCGCCAGGTAAACAGCGGCCAAAACCATGACACCTATTATGTCTACGACATCTTCGGAAACCTGAGTTATGTATTGCCACCACTGGCCTCTGATAATCTGGCAGACCTTACAGATGCCGGTGCTATGATGAAAAACTATGCCTACATCTACAAGTATGATAAATATCAACGCTGTATCTCCAAAAAACTTCCCGGATGCGAACCAATATACTACGTCTACGACAAAGCTGACCAGCTGATACTCTCACAAGATGGCGAACAACGCGCTAACAGCCAGTGGGCATTCAATGCCTATGATAAATTAGGGCGGGTAATCTATTCAGGCATTCACAAAGACCATTACGGTCCAAGTGCAGGACGCACACATAGCTACCTGATAAACCAGTTTAAGGATCTGGTAATACAAGAAACCAGCGGCTGGTTCTATGGCTATTCACTATTATTATTTAATCAACTGGGTGCAGTACCTTACAACTATAAGCGTTGCAATGGAATAGCCAATGAAGTATTGCTGGTAAATTACTACGACAGCTATTGGTATGTTGGTAGAGGGGAATTTGCTGATATTAAGGTAGTAGAGGCTCAGCCCACAGGATTCACAGGAAAGGAGTACAGCTCAGCAAAAGGATTGTTGACAGGAACCCTTGTATATTATAATGAAGAAAGAGGAAATACAAACCTTTGTAACCATGACCTGAAAAGCATCGCTACCGTTATACGCTACGACAATCGCGGACGTGTGATACAAACCAAATCCACCAACCATCTGGGAGGAGTAGACAAAGAGTTTGTAGATTACAACTTCACCG